>NZ_JAAKEC010000020.1 GCF_011038975.1 Adlercreutzia sp. ZJ176
AAACACGCGAAATGTGCATTCGCTAAATCCCCAGTTCAGAGCATATTATTTTGAAACCTCTGAGCATCTTCGATTTCCTTCTCGATTTCTGCAACCCCGAATTTTCCAGTACGTTTCCAGTATTTTGTGAAACGTGCGGCCCATTCGCACATTTTTCGAATGGGCTGTCTGACCTCCACGATGTGGCTCATGCCACAGAAATGGAGGCGCACCATGACGTGCAAAACAATAGCAGTAGCGAATCAAAAAGGAGGGACGGGAAAGACTGCCACAACGCTCAGTCTTGGCATTGCTTTGTCCAAGCGCGATAAGCGCGTATTGCTGGTGGATACGGATCCTCAAGGCGATCTAACCAAATCGCTCGGCTGGTTCAACCCCGATTCTTTAGAGATCACCGTCGCCAATCATATCCAAGCAGTGATTGACGGCATAGACATGCAAGCTGATGAGGGAATCCTTAGCCACAAAGAAGGCGTCGATCTCATGCCTGCGAACATCGACCTTGCAAGCATGGAGATGAGCATCTTCATGGCGATGTCGCGTGAGCAGATTCTTAACTCCTGGCTTTCTAGCATCAAGAAAAACTACGATTATGTCCTTATTGATTGCGCGCCAACGCTGGGTATCTTGCCTGTGAACGCATTCGTCGCATCGGACAGTGTCCTTGTTCCCGTTTCTGCAGAATTCTTACCGGCATCTGCGATGACCGAACTCCTGAAGACCATCAATAGGGTTAAGCGACAGATCAATCCTTCTCTTGAGGTTGAGGGGATATTGATCACGCTCTTCGACACCAGAAACAACCTTGCTCGTGAGGTGGAAGAGACCATTCGCAAACAATACGGGAAGACCTATCGCGTATTCGATTCCATTATCCCTCGGGCTGTATCAGCTGCAGAAACACCTGCCGCAGGGATAAGCATCTTCACTTATGACAAACGAGGCAAAGTTGCGTCCGCTTTTACCAGTCTCGCAGATGAGGTGATCTGCAATGGCTAAGAAGAAAGTGAACATAAGCCTTCCGTCGGTAGATGAGCTCTTCACTTCACAGGTTGAGCGAGACTCGAAGGGAAGCAGCGTCATCCAATTGCTACCGTTAGCTTCGATCGTCCCGTTTCCCAAACATCCCTTTGGTGTGCGTGACGATCAAGATATGGAGCAGCTCGTCGAGAGCATCCAAGAGCATGGCATCCTGTCACCCCTAGCCGTACGAGCTGCAAACGATGGCGTATTCGAGCTCATAAGCGGCCATAGAAGAAAGCACGCAGCTGAGGTGGTAGGGCTGACCGATGTGCCATGCATCGTTAAAGACCTCACTGATGATGAAGCTGTTATCGCAATGGTGGATTCGAATCTTCAGAGGGAGACCATCCTGCCGAGCGAACGGGCATTCGCTTATTCGATGCGCCTTGAAGCTATGAAGCGACAAGGTTTCCGCAGCGACCTTGCTTGTGCGCAATTTGCACACAAGTCGGGCGGCAGGAAGTCGAGAGATATCTTGGCTGAAGAATTGGGTGTTAGCAAGGATATGATCCGACGCTATATTCGCCTTACTAATCTCATTCCGGGATTGCTGACTCTCGTGGATGCAGGGCGCATGAAGATGCAGCCAGCGATAGCGGTCAGCTATCTCGAAGAAGATGAGCAGCAATGGCTTCTCGAAGCGATTGACTCTCAAGCCTGCACGCCGTCCCATGCCCAAGCGGTGAAGATGCGCCGCTACTCGGAAGAGGGTACGTTAACAGCGGCCCTTGTCAGTTCGATCATGGAAGAGGAAAAACCCAATCAGATCGAGCAATTCAAGATTCCTAAGAAGAACATCTCGCGCTTCTTCAAAGCGGGCATGAGCAATGAAGAGATGAGCGCGCGCATCATCAAAGCCTTGGAACTGCTTGAAGCAGCTGAGGCAAAACGCGACTGGCTGGCGAAGGAAGAGGTGCATGATGGGTAACATGATGCACCGTGGGAAAGGGTCGTTTACCCACGTCGAAAACACGGTCTTCTTCGATCACACACTGAGCCTTAAAGCAAAGGGAATTTACTGTCAGATTCGCTCGCTTGAAAACAACCCCGATTGGGTGTTCACCATCCGTGGCTTCGCAAAGCTTGTTAAAGATGGGGTTGATGCCGTAACAGCTGGGCTCAAGGAGCTAGAGAGCGCTGGGTACATAATCAGAGCGAGGAGGCGAAGCGAGAACGGGCGTTTCCTCAAAGCCGAGGAAGCCACGTGGATCACGCTCGATGACCCGGCAATGTATGCGAGTGTTGCAACCGAATTGAAGGAGGAGGGATATGCGATTCTCTCCGAATTCAAGCGCGACCCTACCAGCAACGTTGAGTTCGATCTGAAGAGCGATATTCCCGCTACGGGAAAAGGTGGCCCTAAGAATGCCCAGGTCAGCACCAGAACGGGAAAATCAGTATCTGGAAATCCCGTATCTGGGAAAACCATATCTGGAAAACAAGACCCAATAAATTACTTATCTGATAAACGGACTAATGAAGATAAACCCCTCTCTTGTCTCCCCGAAACAGAACCAAAGGCAGACCGCAGAGAGGAGAAGGGCGATTTTGCAGCTTTCAGAAAAGGCGAGTTCACAGAGTCTTTCGAGAAGCTATGCGAGATGTCTATCAAGCCGGTCTCCTCGCTCAAGTTCAAACGCGATTGCTTCAAGGCATGGAAGCGAAAGGTCGCAGACGGATACACGCCAGAGCAGATAATCCATGCTTACGATGCCTATGCGAAGGCCTATTGGGTGAGAAACGCTGATGACAAGAAGCTCGCGAAGAACCTCATTCGCTGGCTTGAGGGAGAAGGCGGCCTTGAGACGTTCGCAGACGAGCCCATACCTCCGAACCTTCTTGAACATGACGGCAAGCCACTCACCATGGAGGAGCTGGCCGATGCTGATCCAGATTTCGCACCTCTTTGGAACAAGCTCAGGAGCGCTCGCTGCGTCGTGCTCTCGCTTATGATCGACAACACGGAAGAGCGACCTTCGCAAGAGGAGTTGGATAAGGCGTGCGACGAGGACAGACAATTCCAGCGATGCCTGGCAAGATGCAAGGAACGATACGACAGATACTTGAAGCTTTTCGAGCTATTCAACGGGGAGGGTGTGGATAGTGATTAGTTGACACTTTGGGCTTATATGCGAGCAACCCCGTCCCAGGTTCTCATTATTTGTATGGACTGCTCTTAACTGCTCTTAACTGCTCTTAACCAAGCAGCCTTTCGGATAATTCATAATACTGAGTGGGATCGGTTTTATTTCGTCCTCGCCAAGCCAAAACCTCAATGTCAGCCAAATGCTTACTTGAGAAGCTAATTTATCTGACGTTAACAGCCATCCGGTAAGACGCTTTGCGAGCTTGGTACGAAAAGGCAGATGATATCTTCGATGCCGAAGACTATAGGAAGGGGCGTCGATACCGACTTTCGCTGATTGGTGGCACCAAAACAGGCATCAAAACCTCTTTATTTCAATTTTTTATAACATTTTGAAATAAAGAGGGTATACTGAGATTCATGTTTCAAAAAGAGGGAGGCAGGCATGGGGCGTTCGGGCGAATATGTGAGCAATTTGTATGGCGAGATAGCATACCGTTCTTTTAGGCCGGCGCCGCTTCCTCCAGAACCTCAAATTTCATTGGATGGTGACGACCTCCGGCTTCTTCTTGCCGCTTCTCGTCGTTTGCAAGAGTTAGACACGATGGCTCAGTTCATTCCGAACGCGCAACTTTTCGTATCGCAGTATGTGCGCAAAGAGGCGCTTGTTTCGTCTCAGATCGAAGGTACTCAGTGTACGCTCGACGACCTGCTCGATCCTGAGGTCGAGAGCAACGCCGACTTGGATGTTGATGATGTAGTCTGCTACACGAAAAGCCTCTGGCATGCGATCGATCGTCTCGATGAGATGCCTCTTTGTAACCGTTTGCTCCGCGAGGCTCATGCTCAATTGCTCGGTAGCGGGCGGGGTTCCGAGCGCAATCCGGGTGAGTTTCGCCGCTCGCAGAATTGGATCGGTCCGTCGGGATGCACGCTGAAAGATGCACGTTACATCCCGCCTAATGTCGACGACATGATTGACGCGCTTGCCGACCTGGAGCGCTACATCAACGCTGATCCTGAAATCGATCCGCTTATTCGTGCGGCTCTTATACACTATCAGTTCGAGACGATCCACCCTTTCCTTGACGGCAACGGCAGGATCGGACGCATGCTCATCTTGCTTTACCTCATCGATCGGGGAATGTTGCACAGCCCGGTGCTCTACGTATCCTATTTTCTCAAGCGCAACCAAATTGAGTACTACGACCGCATGGGCGAAGTGCGGCGATCGGGCAACTACGAGCAATGGATTCGCTTCTTCCTAGAGGCCGTGAAGGCGGCCGCTCAAGATGCCCTTGAGTCGGCGCGTGCCCTTGATCATCTGCACCGGAAGAGCTGGGAGATCGTGGCAGCACAGCGTGCGGCAAAATCGCTTTCCAGTGTGCTCGAGTACGTGGAGAAGCGCCCCATCATGAGCATCGGGCGTTGCGCGGAGGAATTATCCTTGAGCTACAACACGGTTGCTTCGGCGGTACGCAAGCTGTGCGACCTTGGGATCTTAAGGGAAACCACTAACGCTTCGCGCAACCGTGTGTTCGCCTACGAGAGTTACCTAGCTGTTCTTCGACGGGGAACCGAGCCGCTCGGTGGTGGCCGATAATGAAGGTATGGCCCCGACCAAAGAGCTCGTCAACGTTGTGGCCTAATCGTCATAGAGGCTGGAAGGCACGGCGTTGCTCTTGACAACGCTCGAAGACAAGGCCGACATCAGCGGACGGCAGCCGATCTGGCTGCCGTCCGCTGTGTCGTGGAAGTCTACGCCAGCGACCTTGATGCGATCTTGGAACATGCCCAGATATAAATTGAGCCAGTCCCAGTAGGACCGGCCCTTGCAAAGCCTCGAAGGCTTTTTTACGTGCGATTATATTCACACATGCCACCCATCGAGTCAACCGTCTTTCTGTGCTCATGACGTGCGACAATTCACAGCCTACTCCGAAATTACTCCGAAAATCTTTCCGTAGTAGCGCCGCTATCAGTTCTTAGCTATTATCCAGCGTCCGCGAGTGCCACCCTCGCGGACCAAAACGCCTTCTTTGCGAAGACCCGCTATCACTCTTTCGATATGCCGCTTGCTCATTCCTAGGCTATCTGCGATGCTCTGTGCGCGTATTACGTTTTTTCCGGTGTGGTGTTCCACGGCCCCACTACCGACATCATTACCGACATTACCGACATCATTGCCGACAGGATCAACAGCAAGTGGCAGAAAGATGCTCGACCGCTCGGGATTCACCTGCTCGCTGAGCACCGGTCTCCCAAAACCCGCGTAAGTCCACTTCTTTACCATGTCTGGGACACCGCCCCCAGCACGCTCGCCGATGTTGATGAGCGTGAACATCTTCATCATCGTCTCGTTGCGCGGGTCAGAATTGCCGCCGATGTAGGCGTCCTCTATACCAATGCGGAAGCCGCCGGGGTTCGAGAAGCGAAGACCGTCCTCTCTCCAGAGAAAGACTACACCACGACGTTCGTGATAATCCGCGTTCGTAAGGCAGTTCGCAATGGCTTCGCGCAGGGCATCGTGCGCCTCGGTCTCGTCTACGCGCTGACTGTTCTCGTCGAGCTTAAAGGGTACGTTGATGGCCTGCTTCATGTTGTTGAAGACGCGCCGATAGAAATCGAAGACGTTGCCCGACCTCCTTAGTGCGTCCCCGCCCCAGCGGCCTTATGCGCCTGCATGTTCAGCCGCGAATCCATCGAATCAGGTGAATTAGACCTCCGCTGCATCCATCTGTCAGCCCGTTACCGTTAGGCGCTGTCCGTGAGCGCCACATATCTCATACGACCTCCGCCGTGAGCGTCTCCTCCTCTGCGTGCCCCGTCCTGGGAGCCAAGCTGCCCGTGGGCACACGCGGCGGCAAGGGCCGCGAAAAACCTTTCGCTGAATACCCAACGAAAGCGACCGAAAGCTCAGGCCTACGGTTTTCGCTTCCTCCCTTGTCTCCGCGTGCGCCCACGGGCGGCCGCTTCTCCCAAGGAGGCGCATTCGAGGAAGGATGCGCCACGAACACTAGGAGGTCATCATGGGAAACAGAGCCGTCATCACAACGCCCGAGCGCAAGGTCGGGCTCTTCCTGCACTGGAACGGCGGGCGTGACACCGTGGAGCCGCTACTCAAATACTGCGAGCTCCAGGGATACCGCCCTCCGAGCCAAGACGAGTACGGATGGGCGCGCATGTGCCAGGTCATGGGCAACTTCTTCGGGGGTTCTCTATCCCTCGGCATCGGCGAATACACCACCGATCGCCAGATGGACCCCGGCGACAACGGCATCTACGTCATCGAGGGATGGCGGATAGCCGACCACCTGCGAACAGAGTACGACGAGGACTGGAACGCCGTCGGGATGCGCTCGTTCGACCCTTCCGAGGAGCACGACTGGCACGAGTTCGACGACATGCTGCGGGCATTCGACGCTACCATGCCGGAGGGCCTGCGTCTCGGCGAGGTGCTCGATTCGGTTGAGGTACCGGTATCCGAGGTGAGGCTCGGCGACGAGGTGTGGCTCTACGACAACGTCTGCGACAAGTGGAAGTCGTTTTCCGTCGTGGGCTTCGGACAGCCGAGCAGCAACCGCATCGCGGTCGAGATCGAAGCGCCGAACGGCAGGCGCAAGGTCACCTATCCCAACCTGCCCTACGTCGCCCAGTACGGCCATGACGGCGACTTCTCGTGGAACTGCAACAACTACGTCCACGGCGACCTCGTCCGCATCAAGCCGCGAGAGTAGGCATCCGAGACAGAACACCATACTCCCAGCCCGTCGGCCCTGTAGTTGGCGGGCCCTCTTCGCCTCTCTTCTGTTCACGCCAGCGCCCCGATACTTCGCGAGCCGCATGAGAAGGTTGCGACCGTCTCTTGACGCGCCCAAGAGCCTCATCCTGCCTTTAACCGGAAAGCTCGCCGAGAACCGCGCATTTGTGCAAAGACAACGAAAACTTATCGGGTGCTTTCCAGGAAGTTTAAACATCAACCCAACCCAGCTGATTGACTTCCTCTTAAAACTTACTCTTCCAGTCTTCGTAGTCCTCCTGCGTTATCTCGCCCGTGATGAGACGGTGACGCACTGCACCCCAGGCCTTGAGTGCGACGTCTGTCTTTTGGGCGTTCGTTGCTTTCGGGTCGATACAGAGGCCGTCGTCGCACATGTCGGGAACGAGCCCGAACTCGTCTTCGAGCTGGAGCAGCGCTCGCACTAGGTCCCTTGCGCTTTCGATCTTGTGGTCTTCGAGCATCCCATGTGACACGCCGAGGGCTTGCGCGATCATTTCCAGCTGCTCTTCTCCGGGCGTGCGTATTCCGCTCTCGTAGTGCCGGATCGCTCCCTCGGTCATGCCGACCTTTTCCGCAAGCCCCACGATGCTCAACCCCTGCGCCTTCCGATGCTTCTTTATGTTCTCGCCGACAGTTGCCATACGCGCCCGCTTTCTTCAAGTCTTGCTCTATCCGTCATTATCGTACAAATCCGTACCGTGCGGTTGCCGCAAAAGGCAGCGCATCCCCGGCGCTCACGGAAATGCCGCAACAGCTGCAAGTCTTTCCTCGGCTTCTGAGCGCATCGCCCCCACGCCTCCTTGTCTTGGACGATCGCCCCGCCCCGCCTCTCATCCAGGAACTCTTGCATGGAACCCGCCTGACGTCGCAAGGCGCGTCCTTCCTGCGCAAAACCCGCACAAGCAGATTTCCCTTCGCACGTCTCTCGTGCAGGTTGCGGCCTTAACGACCTTTGCGAAGAAGCCCGCTTTGTTCCTTGCCCCGCAGGCGGAACCCGCGCACGGCCCCGGATCACGAGGCGGTGGCACAGGGCGACCGCCGAAAGAACAAGGAGGTCATCATGGGAAACAGGGCAGTCATCACAACGCCGAAGAAGGATCTGGCGCTCTACCTGCACTGGAATGGCGGGCTCGACACGGTGGAGCCGCTGCTCAAGTACTGCGAGCTTCAGGGGTACCGCCCGCCGAGCTACGACAGCTACGGATGGGCACGGATGGCGCAGGTCATGGGCAACTTCTTCGGTGGCTCCTTAAGCGTGGGCATCGACCGGTTCGACCGACTCGGCGACCAGGGAGACAACGGCGTCTACGTCATTGACGGCTGGAAGATCGTCGGCCGCATCGAAGAGGAGCTCGACGGCGACTACAATGTCACGGGCTGGCATGAGTTCCCTGAGTCCCGCGAGCAGCACGAACACGACTTCGACGACATGCTGCGAAGCTTCGATAAGGCCATGCCCCCCAAGCTCAGGCTCGGCTCCTTCCTCGATTCCGTCGAGGTGCCCGTATCCGACATCCGCGTCGGCGATCTCGTGTTCATGCGTGATTTCGAGTCCGCGTGGAAGGTATACCCCGTCGTCGGCTTCGGCGAGGGCGTGCGCAACGGATCTGATGTGACTGGCGTCCCCTACGTCGCGCGCTACGACCACGACGGCGACTACTCCTGGAACTGCAACAACTACGTTCAGGGAGACACTGCCTACATTATGCCGCGCAAGTAAGTCTCCATGGGAGCTGCCGGCCCCATGCGGGCTGGCAGCTCCTTCCCCGAAAACAACTCCGACAGAAAGGATCACGAACATGGGATACAGAAGTGAAGTGAAGATTGCCACGACCCGCAAGGGCTACGATCAGATGTGCGAGTACGTGGATGCCCTCAGCGACGGCCTGGATACGTTTCCCCTCATGGGATCTTGCTGCAAGCCAGATTTCTTCGAGGAGCGCGATGGATGCGTGGTCTTCGGCTGGGACTACATCAAGTGGTACGAGGGCCTTCTCGCCGACGTGAGCAACGTCGTAGACGCACTCAGCGAGATCGACGAATGCGGGCTTCCCTACGAATTCTGCCGCATTGGTGAGAGCTGGGACGACATCGAGTTTCAGGCGTCTCGTAACAACGTCGAGCTCACGCTGCATGTCGAGCCGTCGGTTACCATCGAAATCGTGTGACCGGATTGTCGAAGGGGCGCGCCTTGCCCGACCGACGTTCTCCCCCGATACCCTCCTGCGCGCCTCGCCCTTTCCTGCCTTATCACACGCACGCTCGCACGGAACCGCTCGGGCTTTGACAAGGGTCGCGATACTTTTCCCATTTCTTTTCATGGAAGAAGCGCCTTCGCAATCCCCTGAAAACAAATGAGAAAACTAGCGCGGCAGGAACCAACCTTCCATGTGCCGCTTCGCTTTCCCCTTTGCAAAGCACGCGAACCCGTGCGCCCTCCCGTGTCACAAGGCAAGGCAAAGGGTCGAGCCTAAGACAGCCAGGAGGTCATCATGAAAGAAATCATCAATAAGTCGAACCAGGCAATAGCAGCGTACCTCAATCGCCGAGGATACGAGATCGTTGAGCAGCCCTGGGAAGCCGACATCGACTCGCGCGTGAGCATTGTTGCGAAAGACAAAGACGCCCTCGTTTTCACAACCGTCACAGCCTGCAAGGACTCCGATTCGTTCCCAGCAGAGCATCTGAACCAAGAGGAGCTCGAAGGCTTCGCAATCAAGTGGCTAAAGGACAACCGCAGCCACGCCGATTGCGCCGTTCGCTTCGACCACATCGGACTGCTTATCATGAGTCCGGACAGGGCGTTCATCAAGCACCACATCAACGTGATGTCTTGCAGCAATATCCCAGGGGAGGAATAACAGACCTCCTTTCCTCCTCTTGAGGAGTCCCGCAAGCGTCGCCGGGTCGATGGGACTCGGCGGCCTTCGGGGAACAATCGTCGCTCGGAATCACGTGCCAGCACCCAAATACCAAAACCGTACAAAATTGTACGGTTTTGGTATACAATGAAAATGTAATACAAACCAGACGGCATCTCATTCCACCATCCGGAGATGCGGCGAAGACGCAAGGAACGAGGCGACTCCATGCTCGCATATGAATCTCAACACTCTCTCTCCAACACGACGGCTAAGCGCCCAGAACGCAATTCTTGGGATACGTGCCCAACTTGGATGCCATAGGCGCTCAGACGCGAAACCCAGCAAGTAGCCCATGGCGTATTACATTTTCATTTCATCGCCATGGCACTTGTTCCCCGCAGGCGTTTGAACCGTTATGTCGCCGAGCATTTTTGAGGGCTCGGCTCCGGAGAGCGCGAGGAATGCGGGTGATGAGCCTCAAATCTCGCAGACGACATCCGAGGCTCATCACCCGGCGGGGGAGGCCCCGCGCCCCTGATTGAATACATTCAATGGTTAGGAGAGAAATACCATGGCAACCGACAACAAGACCCACACCTTGAGCTTTCGTCTCGCGGAGGACGATTACCAAAGACTCGCCAAGCGTTGCCGCGAGGCGGAGCTTTCCCAGTCGAAGTACCTACGCTACCTGATTCGCATACCGATAGTCACCGAAGGTGAGCAGGCCGATGTCGTGCCGTGCATCGTGCTCGACAAAAAGTCGTTGCGCAGGATATCAAAGGAGCTCACGCGCTGGGGGTATCACTACAACCAAGCCGTGCATGCGATGAACTCCATCAACTACTACATCGCGCACGGAAAGGTCACCTCTGACATCCTTGACGGCAAGGCTGAGAGCATCGAGTGCGCGCTTTTAGATGTGAACGACAACGCTCAGCGAATCGTCTATGAGATCGCCGAACTTCAGGCCAAGCAGCTCGTCGAGGACTGACCATGCCCATCTTGAAAGTCATATCCGGGCATGGTAGCACAGGCGGCATCCGCAACTACCTTGAGAAGGGCGGCCGTGCCCTGGGGCGTGATTTTTTGAACCTGCCCTTCGAGGAATGGACGGTCGAGGATCGCGATGGCAAGGCGCTTGACGTTGAATGGGACGCCGAGATGGACGCGACAAGAAGGGCATACGGAACAGACGAGCCGTGGAGAGGGATGCGAGCTCGAACCTTCAAGCACTTCGTCATATCACCCGACCCCGATGACGCCATCGATATACAAAAGCTTCGCGAGCTTTCGCAAGCCTGGGCGAAGAAGCACTTCGGCAACCACGAGATAGCCATCGTCTATCATGACGACAACGAGGGCCGCATACCGCATGCGCACATCGTCGTGAACAACGTGGACCTCGTGACGGAGCGCAGGCTTCATACCGACCACCCCGAAGACCTCAACCGCGACCTGCAGGACATGGCGCGAAAGCGAGGGCTAACAGGTCTCTCGAACGTGATGCCCAAGCGCGGTGAGCGCGATCACGATGAGGCGCATCCGCGGAGCCGCCAGGCCGTGTACTTCGGCCGAGCCGAGCGAGAGCTTTTGCGCGAGGGCAGCTACTCGTGGGTCGGCGACATCCGCGCACGGGTGGCCCTTGCCAAGAACACGTCGCGCAGCGAAGTCGACTTCATGGAAGCGCTCGGGCATCTTGGCATCGAGGTCTCCGACAACTCGCGAAGCGCCAGGCGCGACGACTGGATATTCGCGTTAGCCGACCAACCGACCAGGCGCGTGTCCGGCGAGAGGCTCGGCTACACCTTCGGAAAGCAGATGCTGAAAAGCCGCTTCGAGCGCCAAGCGTCGTACCAGCCTGAGCCAAGGACGGGCAGAGAGATAAGGCACAGGGCGATCGAGGCGATCGAGCTCAACGACCTGCAAGACTTAAGCCGCCTCTCGGCTGTGCTCGAAACGTGCGCTAAGTTCGACGTCCGCTACCTTGAGGACTTCAACCGCAGGCTTGCAACTTTGTCCCGACGTGGACACGAGGGCACCGAGGGGTTCAGGCGGCTTCAGGAAGCACGAGCTTACGTGACGGACAACGGCCTCATGGCAAGGCGTGACCGTTGCAACCCAGCTGAGCCCGTGGCAACCCGAAGGCGTGGCAACCAGGGTGACACACAACGCCAACGTGCCCAGGAAGCGCAGCGCATGCGCTACCGGGAGAGGGGCGAGAGATGATCGTGAAGATAACCTATGACGACAAGCGCCTCGACGTCTTCGACACGTCCACGTTCACATCGGCGCTTCCCTTGGGAAAGCAGAACATGCTCACCAACTTCGAGGTGCGATTTGACGACATGGGATTCGACGGACTTTGGCTCACCGCACACAGCTACCGAGCCGACGAAACCTTTAAGAAGGATGCCGCCGAAAACGACGTTCCCGTTGCTAGACGTACCAAAGGCTGGCGCTTCTTGCTGGCATCGGCTACAGAGCTTGAGCATGTCGAGCTTGTCGTGGTTGATGGCGAGGTGATCGTGAAGCGCGTGCTCGGGGAGCTCATCGACCTTCAGAGCTTCGACGAGAAGACCTACGAGTGCATCGGCTCGTCATCGAAGGGCTTGCATGAGCGGATATGCGAGCTGTATTCATATCTGCAAAAGCTCACCGACGAAGCTGAGCCCTGCGTCCCTGGAGTGCCGAGGAGCGTCGTGTCGAAGCTCGTGGCGACAAAGCTTGCGAGTGAGGCAGAAGAAGACGGCAAGGAAGAGGAATGGGGTGATCTCGATGAGGTTGGTTGGTAGCTTTGTTCGCTGGCTCATCAAGGCAGTTTTCAGGTTTATGTAGGGAGTGATGGATATGAAGGGCGTTTTTGATTCGATGAAGAACAGACAGGTGCAAGGCATCTGTATCAGTGTTGCCGTTGCCGTTGTTGCGATCGTGATCCTCATGGTCGTGCTTGCAACGTGCTCTGCTGGAACAGCTGCAAGCGATGCCGACGCGGGCAAGGTTGTAGCGGCAAATCCTGTCGCGCAAGAGACCAACGAGACCGGTGATATGAGGGTTTCAAGCGCGGATGATAGCGCTTGGGCGGCGGCCTCAGATGTTGACACAAGCAGGGAGCCCGCTTCCGAGAGAGCTGAACCGATCGTAGCCGAAGCACAGTCTGTTTCTCAGGGCACCTCTGCACAGGCAGAAGATGCAGTTCCGTCGTCAGGTGCGAGTGCTCTGGAAAGTGAGGAGAGCCCCACCCCGCCGCAGCCTCAGAGGAAATGGGTCGAGGATGCCCAGGAGGTTTGGGTCGAGGACAAGGCAGCCTGGATCGAGCAGGTTCCGGTTTACAGCACCAAGGAGGTTTCGATCTGCAACGTGTGCGGCGCGGATGTCACTGGTAACACATCGGCACATGGCAAGGCACACATGCTTGCCGGAGAAGGATCCGGGCATCACAGCGAGGTCAAACAGATCGTCACCGGTTACAGCACCGTGAGCCATGCAGCAGAAGGCCACTGGGAAACCAAGGTGGTCGGCGGACATTGGGAGTAAGACTTGCGCTTTGCAGTGTCCAGCATTTTGCTCTCTTAGAAAGCACCTAGGCGGAACCGCTTTCGCGACTCCGCCCTACAAAACCTCGAAGGTTTTCTTATCTGTCGTTGCATACTTCGAACATGACGCTCCGTGATTTGAGGCGGGCGATCTGCCCGTCTGAGGTCAACTTGGGCTTGAATGGCTAGTAACCCGTTTTGGGACCCAGCAATCAGGGGGGTGTGGACGTATTCTTGGGTGTACCTAGGTTGCAACCACCGTATGATACTGTCTGCTTTTGACTCCGACGGCTGCGCTTAAGAATATGATGAGACTTGTGCCTGCGCTAAGGGGTAGCAACGCTAAACTACTGATGCTGTTTGTGCATTTGCTTGATGATTATTAGATAGATTGGCAGCGGCAGGTACAGAGCAAGTGAAACCGCTATTGCCGCCCATGTTGACAACAATTTGAACGCAATGATGAACGCAACCGAATAGACAACAAGATAGAGTGACAGAATGAGTGGTTCACGACTCGAAAAGCACTTTGCTAGATGTCGTTCGGAAACAAAGCAGCGCACAACAACCGCTATAACCGAGCCAGCGATAATCGCCTCCAAGGAATGCAACATCATTCCACATATACTACCCACTATCGCAATTAGAAGAGAAGCAATATTAATCGACAAGAGAGTTGCTTCTTCACGACGAACCTTAAATAGCGTCGAGCAGCATATCTCCATCTTGCTGTCAAAGATGCACGTTGGTAGTAACAGAACCAAATAAACCAGACTTTCATAGTACTGCGGCAGCCATAACTCTATGAATGTCATTAGGGGGAAAATACAAATCAGGATTACTGGCATAATCACCGACAACGCTCTTTCCCCACTAACGAAGAATACCCTAACAGCTTCTTCGTTGGTCTTACGTAAAAAGGGAAAGAAAACCATTGCTGCCTGTATGATAAATGCATTGAAAAAGGCTACGAGAGAAATCGCAAAGGAGTACTGTCCGAAGACATACTGAGGCCAGAACCACTCAATGAAAAAACGGCCCAAGCCGACAACGAGCATGGAAATTTGCATTGACATCATAAGCTTGAAACCAGCGGCGATACTATTCTTGATAGCCGGGATTATTCTTTTCAACGATAGCAGCCCCGAAAACAAGATGTCCCTCGCATGAAACACCGAATACGCGCAGGCAACGGCCTCAGCTATTACGTAAGCAGCTATATACATGAAGTAGTCTTGGCAGTTGCAGAGAACTAGAGAACCGAGCAACAAGAGAAATGAAGCACGTAGGAGTAAGAGTGCTTTCGAAGAAAGACGGACCTCATCAATTGCTTGAAACAAAACCCTTAGTGAACCATCGATGTTAAACAGAATTAAATAAGCGCCCAGTAAAATGAACACCAGCCGCCTACCGCCGCTGAATAGCAACAGCGATCCCAATATGATTATTCCGCCAACAATGGCTTGGAAGAAATACATGTAGACCAGCTGCGATCCGATACTCCGCTTGTTTATCTGACTTCTGCTTAGTCCACCGTTTATTAAGTATATTCCATCATGTAAGCCCAAAGTTGAAAACGAAACGTATGAAGCGTAAAGGATAAACAGTTGCCAAAAGGCAAACTCCTCGACTCCGAGCATCTTCGGAACAATCAAAGACATAACGACGCTTGTTAGCATCGACACAATCTGAACCACATAAGCAAATAAAATATTATGTTTTACAGAATTACCCCGAGAATCTTTACCCATTCAAGGATTCCCTGATCAAAAGCGCTTTTTCCTCGTCGATGTCCTCATAGAGAAGCTTAAGGTTCTTTTTTGCGTAGTCGCGCGTCAATGCTGAAAAATCCACTTCGGATAAGATCTTTATTATTTTTTCGTCGAACCTATATCTCACTAGCTTTGCCGGCACCCCGGCGACAATAGCATAGGGAGGGACATCCTTTGTCACCACCGCTCCGGCACAAACAATCGCACCCCTTCCGATATTTACATTAGACAAGATGATTGCGTCCGTGGCAAGCCAAACGTCGTCACCAACGACGATGCCGCCCTTGCAGGACTGCTTGCCGGGTAAACTCAGTAGTTTTGTCTTGAACGGAAAAGTTGAGAAGTGAGAAGTAGGATGATCATTGTTGACGATGAATTTTACTCCATGGGCTATAGAGCAGTAGTCTCCTATCAAGACTCCATAGTCATCACCAAACGAACTTACATATATTGGGCCATAAGTTCCCTTGCCAACAGTAACAAGATCATGAGGAAATCTATTTTCCTGCCATGTTCCGTTGTGCTGGTTTTTCAGTCTCCACTGGATTCGTCTAATCCGTAGTTTAATTGAATCAAGCATTTCCACAATAGCCCCACTCTGCAATATTGTCGACGTAAGATTCATAGTATGTTTTGGGGTACTCCGATTTAGCATCAGGTCTCTGATGTGGCGAATCCGCCATGGGCAATTCGCAACTCCCATCGACAGATGAGGGGTAAGAGAACCTTTCCAGCCAAGATTCAAAACTGTAGTAATCGAGAAGCTCGTCATGTGGTTCCACGTAGGGCGTTTTAATAAAATCAAAGAGTCCGTCTGGGAAACGTTCGTCAATTATGTAGACGTTATTGTGATTGTAAAGATTCAGACACCGAACAGAGCGATTGTCGGTAATGAGTTTCTTCCCAAAGAATAGGGCTTCCAGAGTTCGGATCGTCACACCCTCTTGGTTAGGTTTGGTAATCTCTACGAGTATATCTGACTCTTCGACCTTCAATATGTTCTCGCTGTAGGGAATAGAATCGGAGTAACAGAAATCACTACTAGTTACCTCGCTTGATGTCTCATCTTTGACAACATAAAACCTTGTTTCCACCCCAGCTGCAATCAGCGCATTCTCAACTGCCATGATTTTGGCTAGTCGTCCCTTTTCTAGGCCCATAAAGTAAGCAGAGATCCCCTCCCTGCTCTTGCGAATGCTAGACGACTTGGCCATTGTGCTAAACATACGAGAGTAGAAAGATGGGTTGAAATGCATGTTATATTCTCTACATTCACGGGGATCAAACGACCAAAGCTCGCATTCTTTCCTATCAATACCCCATGGATTGGCCGCCTTTTTGTCGCCTTCTACAGTGTTCCAGTAGTAATAGCAAATTCGACCCGAATAGCCGAGTCTTCTCAGAACTTTATGCAGACACGAAGCCGTCCTTGAGGAATCCATAACTATAATTAACGAATAATCCGAAAGCGATTCAACCCAAGACTCCAGAAAGAAACAGGGCATAAACCCAATCCGAGAAAATGCCATCCGTACCGCTTGCGCAATCTTAGACACCCTTCTGAATATATTGAACATATCGACACTCGGTGGAAGGCATGCCTTGTATCCCGAAAGCATACTTTCGTTATCGAAAGTGATCACTAAAGTCTTCATGAGAATACCTCGTTAAATGTGTTGTTAAGCATTACCGGCACAAATGAAAGATCGAAGTTGTGCACAGTTGCCGCAAGAGTGAAAGCTAGCAGGAGCCATAAGGCTGTCATACCAATATTTCCAATTCTGGCTTGCATAATCGGAACACTTTCACGTAACCACTTGTCAACTATTGCGGCAAGAACGGGAAAAGCAACCCAGATAATTCTGAACGATTCAGAAACATTGCATAAGGAAATTGCACACAAGGGGAGGAAGCACAAACCGATGTTAGATACCACTCTCCCATAAGCAAAATCGCCCCTTTCTCTAAGGCTTCGTCCTGCATGGTCGAGCAGCCACGCTTGCGAGAGAATGCACATAATAAATACCACGCAGCCTAAGCCCAGATGTAAAGCAAAATAGTAATCGACCCTGTATTCCCCAATTAACATCGCAAGTACAGTCTTTGCCAAACCGGTAACCAGAAGGAATGCAAGAACTGCTGTCAGAACCGTGAAAAGCAGCTTGCAAGATTTGACACTTAGATACTTTGCGGGTAGCAGCAGAAGAAAAACATAACAAACAAAATGTATCGACCCTGCTATGACGATTAACATGCCGAACCAGATAATGGATTTGCTAGTTGCTTTCTCTGAAAAGGCAAACGAAATAGCAAGGGATGCAACTGAGCCCGCCAAAAAAGTACGAAAGAGGGTCGTGCCAAGCCACAGCGACATAAGCAGAAAGCAGGCAAAGGGGAACGGTCTCATTTCCCCACCGCTCATTCTCTTGATCGATACTACATATAGCGTGAGCGCGGATGCATTTAACACCGTCCTGAAAACTTCGAACGGAATACCTCCTCTCGATGCAAAAAGCTCCATTGCGTCGAATAGCCAATCCCTACTAAATGGCTGATATAGGATTTCGATATACCAACCGCGATACAGCACTAGATCATTGTTGTCTGTGTTCAGGAGTAAAACCACGGATGCGACAAACACCAAGAGGCAAACAACAAACCTTGAGCGCCTTACAGTCAGCCCCGCCAAACACGCCGCCGCCCAAAGCCATACAAGCGGGATTTCCCACACTAGCGCCACCACGCTAACTAGATCCTTTCAGAAATCGTTGTTCCATTACATCGTCTTAATGCGTTCTAGAGACATTGATGCGGAAATTACCCTGCTGCTGCTTCTTTCTCGCCCACTCGATTGTGCTGCCTACAATCTGCTGAGGATTCCCGATAACGATTGAATTGGACGGAATATCTCCTCGAACGACGGATCCAGCTCCGATGATACAATTGTCACCTATGGTACATCCGGGCATCAAAATTGACCCAAGACCCACAAAGCAGTTGTTACCCACGACGATATCTCGCAGAAAGTACGCTTCAAGAGTCATATCCTCCCCAATCGCTTCTAGCGCACGTGCTATCGAGTAATCATGGGTGAGAAATTCGACATTTTTTGAAATGACAGTCTTATCGCCAATATGAATGATGGAGTAATCCTTGCCGTCAAAGTGCACCGATGGCGCAATAAACTGAGGCATCCCTTTAATGTCCATGCCTTGTCTCTTAAGGTAATTCACGTATCGATCAAGGTACCAAGGCATGTTGAAATGCCCTACAACTTTCAGGAAACCGACGTACAGCTTTCCTGGAATTCTCCCGATGTTAGTGATGTTCTTCACGATTCTCTCTCTTCCTTCTCATGATCGATTCGCATACCGCTGTAACATCACCTACGCCCACGATTTCCGCTTCTGGTCCTACTGCTTCCGAAGTACCACCGGCATCGTAGGCAATGATCTGGGCTCCACAGGCCCGTGCCTCCAGCGCGACCGTGGGATAATTTTCCTCATAGCTGAGTATGCAGAACAAGTCGGCATCGGAATACAGTTCGGCGAGCTCTCGTTGATCGGCCGTGCGCTCGATCCCGATTACCCCCTCTGGAAGCCCCTCTAGTTGCTTTTTATTCAATCCCACAAGCACGATAGCCACGTCTGATCCTATGATTCTCGAAACCTCGAGGAAATCGCCAAAGCCCTTTCTCTCCGTCCACGGATTAGCCACACCAAGGACCATAAAGCGATTGCCAATGCCAAGTCGCTTCCTCCAATTGCTTTGCACGGGCCTAAAAACCGTCTCATCGATATGATTAGGTATAATCTCGATTGGATAATCGTCGAAAAATGACTCGGAGATGATTTCGGCGAGCCATTTGCTAGGAGAGACCAACGTTAGACGGCTCGCTGGTATGCTTGTAAATATTCTCTTTTTATCAGCATAGTTCTGAACGCAGTTGCCTTGGAACAACGTCTTTGGGTATGCGTTGAGCTGTGGACACTTCTCGGAATATGCGCAGTGAGACTGCCACTGTGCGCAATTTGCATATATGAAATTTGCGCAGTGCCCCGTAAACGCCCAGCAATCGTGTTGAGTCCAAATCACACGACATCTATGCGAGGCTAACCAGCCGAATAGCATTTCAATGTTAATCCAATAGCCATGAAGAATGTGCAGATGAACGATATCAGGATCTATCGCGTCAAGTCTTTTAAGGAGACGTCGTGTAGGCATACGGGAATGAAAACCAGCGCGGTCGTCAATCCTAGTCAGCACAGCATCGAGGTAGGTATTCAGGGGATTGCATATCCTCTGCATGAACTCGTCCTGCTCGTGTGCGCCGCGACCCCAGAATACCCAAGAATCATTACCTTTAGATCTGAGTTCGCAGTGTTTGGAAAAAACGACCGATTCTGCCCATCCAGTTGACCGTGCAGTCAACTGTACATATTTCACGCTAGATAACTCCCCAGAATCGATAAGCCGGTTTCCTTGCGATAGATTCCTCATCGATGCCCCCATACGGCAGGAGAGTCGTAAGGGCGGTCGGGAAACGCTCCGTATTCTAAATTGATACTGAGTTCGTTCTCGACGATGAAGCGTTCAACTCGGTCAGCAAGTTTCTCTGGCTTTCCAGAACAGATATTGTAGATGCCACTGCCATCTGCTCCTGCTACGATATCAGACACCTGCATGCAGAATTCTCCATAGTCGAGAAAGTCATACTGGTTCTGGCCCATAGTAAAGGGGAATGTCCGCTTCCCCTCAGCAGCAGCCTGACATATCTTGGAAAATATGGAGGAACCATATTGAGTATTGTCCACGATGTAGTATCCGCGCAGCCATAGCAACTCAGTACCAGATTCTGTCGCGAGAAGATTCGCCACTTGTCGTAGAGCATTCTTTGCTATGCCGTACATACTCTGCGGCATGCAGGGCGTCTCGGCACGTATACCTCCCTCGAAGTAGCCCACTTCGTGCATGGTGCCCATCACGGCTAAACGGGACAACGACGAGACGGTTAGTTTTCTGATGAACTTCACATGAGCCGGAAGGTCCTCCATATGAGCCGAAGAGTTATGGCTAAACCCATCTCGCCATGCGAGGTGCAGCACGCAATCAGGACTGCTCATCTCTGTATACGGATCCTCCATCTCAAACGCGCTACGCTCAATTGTCCTTGTCGCTCCTTCGACACGATCACAACGCATATCAACTGCCACAACCTCGTGGCCGCGTGATGCGAGCTCTGCAACTATTCCTCTACCGAGAAATCCATTTGCCCCTGTGACGGCCACCTTCATTTCATGCCTCCAAACCTCTCGCGAAATAACGGGTGTCTCTTATCCTTCTCCGAGAGAATCAGATCCGTACCACCTATTGACGCATCCGAAGGAATCGGCCAGTCTATTCCGATGTCGGGGTCATTCCACATGAGGCCGCCCTCGTCGTCAGGGTGGTACACGTCATCGCACTTATAGGCGAATATGGCGTGCTCGCTCAACACAAGAAAGCCATGCGCGAAGCCCTTCGGGATGAATAGTTGTCGGCGGTTTTCTCCCGAGAGTACAGCGCCCTCCCAGCACCCAAAAGTGAGACTATCGGGCCGCAGATCCACAGCAACATCGAAGACCTCACCAAA
Organism: Adlercreutzia sp. ZJ176; assembly: GCF_011038975.1. Classification (GTDB taxonomy): domain Bacteria; phylum Actinomycetota; class Coriobacteriia; order Coriobacteriales; family Eggerthellaceae; genus CAAEEV01. The sequence continues at coordinate 20,692 of NZ_JAAKEC010000020.1, forward strand.
GAGCACGCGCACAAGCTTGCTCTGAGGATACTTGATCTGAAAATGCAACCCGCGCAGTACCCCACGTGTACTCGCGCTTTGATTATCCTGGACAAATTCCGCATCGATACCGCCTGCTGCAAAGTCAGGCCGTTTGTAGGTCTCAAAGAAAAGGCCTCGTTCGTCGCCGTAAGTCCTTATGTCCACAAGAATAACGCCCTCGATGGAAGTCTGAGTAAATGTAAAGTTGCCGGATGTGGTTTTGTCGCCCTTTGCCATAAAGCTCCCCTTACCGTCCATGTTTCGCATACTTGGCTTCAGTCGCAGCCTTAGCTGATCGCCACCACGCTTCATTCTCTTGGTACCAGGCAATGGTTGCCTCAAGACCGGCAACGAAATCGATATGCTGGGGATTCCAGCCAAGCTCCATTCTCAGCTTTGTCGCATCGATCGCGTAGCGGCGGTCGTGGCCGGGGCGATCGCAAACCCAATCGAAATCATCGGGATCCTTTCCCATCAAGGCCAAGATCGTATGCAGAATGTCGATATTGTTCCTCTCGCCATCAGCGCCGATGAGATATGTTTCACCAATACGCCCGCGAGTCAGGATGTTCCAAACAGCAGAACTGTGATCCTCGGTATGAATCCAATCACGGACGTTTTTACCATCACCGTATAGCTTGGGTCGAATGCCGTCGATGATATTCGTAATCTGCCTTGGGATGAACTTCTCGACATGCTGGTAAGGACCATAGTTGTTCGAACAGTTTGAAATCGTGGAGCGAATACCATAGGTGCGACACCAAGCTCGCACAAGCATGTCAGAAGCTGCTTTGGTAGAGCTGTAAGGGCTCGACGGATGATAGGGCGTCTTTTCTGTAAAGCGGGTAGGATTATCGAGGTCAAGGTCACCATAAACCTCATCGGTGCTCACATGGTGGTAACGCACATCGTATCTACGACACACCTCAAGGAGGCGGTAGGTGCCTATAATGTTCGTTCTTACGAACGGTTCGGGATCGGTGATAGAGTTGTCGTTGTGGGACTCGGCGGCGTAGTGAACGATTGCGTCGTGACCGGGAACAAGTTTATCCAGCAGCTTCGCATCACAGATATCTCCTACGACAAGCTCCACCCTATCCTCGGGTAGCCCTGCGATATTCTCGGAATTGCCGGCATAGGTCAGTTTGTCCAGCACGGTTACATGGACGCCAGGGTGCTCCCGCACCACATAGTGCACAAAATTGGATCCGATGAAACCGCAACCCCCCGTAACAATGATGTTCTTAGGTTTAAAAGTCATCTCGCAAACCCCTTCGATACATGCAGACGCATATCGACCACCTTGCTAAGGTAGTCACCATATGACGACTTGCCGAATCGGCGTGCAGCCTCTCGAACCTCATCCTCGCCAATCCAGCCGGACAGGTAGGCGATTTCCTCCAAAGCCGCGATCTTAAGACCTTGGTTCTGCTCTACCGAGCGAACAAACTCGCCAGCACGGTAGAGGCTTTCCATGGTGCCAGTGTCAAGCCAAGCTGACCCCCGATGCAGCAGCTCTACCTCAAGTTTCCCGTCTTCGAGGTACATGCGATTCAGATCGGTGATTTCATACTCTCCACGCACGGAGGGTTCGACCTTCTTAGCAAACTCGCAGACACGACTGTCATAGAAATAGAGGCCCGTTACGGCATAGTTCGAACGTGGTCTCTTCGGCTTCTCTTCAATGGAGATTGCTCGCATCCTCTCATCGAACTCCACTACGCCAAAACGCTCAGGATCCTCGACGTAAGTGGCAAACACAGTTGCTCCATGCTGCCTTGAGGCCGCACATCTCACGGCGTCAGTAAGCCCACCCCCGTAAAAGACGTTGTCACCAAGAACGAGAGCGCACGGTTCACCGTCGATAAAGTTCTCTCCAATAATGAACGCCTGTGCAAGGCCGTTGGGGCTAGGTTGCACCCGATACTCGATCCTCATGCCAAAACGCGAGCCATCGCCAAGCAATTCCTTAAAGCCAGGCACATCACGCTCAGTTGAAATCACAAGCACTTCTCGAATGCCAGCGAGCATGAGCACCGAAAGAGGGTAGTAGATCATAGGCTTATCATAGATCGGCAGTAACTGCTTGCTGGTCGAAATAGTGAGAGGGTAAAGCCGGGTGCCGGATCCCCCCGCAAGCACGATTCCTCTCACGAGGCAACGCCCCCTTTCTTGTATCCAGAGTAGGTAGGTCCCTCACCGAGCAGCGTGGCGGCGAAGGAGGTGATCGAATAGCTTTTATAGACATCAGGCGGAAGTTCTTGGTAATCCTTTGAAAAGAAATCTCTTGTGATGCTGCCTGGTCTGTCCCAAACGGCAACGTCACCATAGCGCGAGAAGTCGTATTGAAGCACTTCTGGGTTGGTAGTTATGAGCTTGCGACGCGCTCCGACAGCCTCTAATGTTCTGATGGTGAGTCCCCGCTGACCCGCTTGAGGTGAATCGATAATCGCCCTCGATCGTGCATAAACTTCTGCAACTTTTTCGGCAGACAAGGGAGAATGTTCGAGGCGTGCCCCCCGATATGCAGAATAAGTCATCTTTCTCAACAGCTCAGCGGACCTGGAAGGTATGAAGAAGTACTTAAACACACACAGCTCTTGTGCCTCCAGCTCTTCGCATATCTTGCAGATAGCCTCGAACTTGCTCGCTTGGTGGACGCTGCCTATAAAGCACGCATCGTAGGTAAAGCCGCCTTCGGGTACCAGCGGCAGACGCGCGTAGTCATCGAGGTAGAAGAGGGGTCGAAGCCTAAGCCTGAACCTATCGCAGTCATCCGGCTCAAACGAGTAGACCTCATCGAAAAGATCGAGGCACTCCCCGAAACGCTGACAATTCCCAAGTGCGTCCCAAAGTCCCGCCACATATTTCGTCCTCGGCGCGGCGGATCTGATTCGAGAAAACTGCCTGCGGGAAAAACAGAACGACATGCCGCTAAGATAGACTAAGCGATCGTACTCCCCTACGGAGAGCTTTGTCTCCAGGTCACGTGCATGCTTTGTCACCAACGGCTCTACAAGCCTATAGCTTACCCGACCTGCCGATTTGAAGGCAATTGATTCGCTTGGCCTGTCGACGAAACAGTCCACAACATTACCCTCTTTTATCAACGCCTGTGCGATCTTGTCCCGATAGCCGAAGAAGGAGGGCCCAAGCAGCAGAATCTTAGACACCACTACGCCCCGTCTTTCTCTTGCCGAACATCGCAACCGAACTCAACGCGCTGGCACTCGTTGTTCTCGAAGGTGACGTCGTTGCACGGCCTCGTTTGCCATGCAACGGGGACACCCTTGGAACTTATAATGAATACGTTATGCACTGCAATCAGCTCCCCTGTGCGGTAAGCATGCAACCCACGGTCTGGACGATCAGCTTGAAGTCCGTCCATACGGAGCACTTCTTGATGTAGAGCAGGTCGAGGTCGACCCACTCGTCGAAGGTTATGGAGTCGCGATCGCGCCTGGTCTGCCAAAAGCAGGTGATACCCTGCTTGCAGAGCAGCCGTTCGCGCTGACGTGGCGTGTAGGAGACGACCTCGGAGGGCAGCGCCGGGCGCGGGCCCACCACCGAAAGGTCACCCTTCAGCACGTTTACGAACTGCGGCAGTTCGTCGAGCGACAGCTTGCGCAGCCACTTGCCCACGCGCGTGACGCGGGGGTCGTTCGCCATCTTGAACACGGGGCCTGTCTTCTCGTTGAGCTTCTTGAGTTCGGTCAGGCGCTCCTCTGCGTCGGCGCACATGCTGCGGAATTTATACATGGTGAACTCACGGCCATCCTTTCCAACACGGACTTGCCTGAAAACGATGGGGCCCGAGGGGTCGTCGAGCTTGACGGCGACGGCGACAATGAGGAACAACCAGCTGAAGAGCACGAGGATGCACAAACTGAAAACGACGTCGAAGGCACGCTTGACAGCGCGGTAGCCGAAGCGCCTCGAGCGCAGCTGCCCTACAGCCTCGGCCAGCGCGGGGTCGTCTACAATGTCAACCGGATCTCCCGTTGCCTCAGCGCAGATGACGTCCGCCATGTCTTCGACCAGATCGTACGACAACCCTGTATCCTTTCCTTGCTCCTAGGTACCCCTCATTGGGGAGTGTTCTTCTTTCGCTTTGCTTTTCTATGTCGTCGCCGCGCCTACAGAGTTCCGCTTGCAGGTGACGCGCAGGCCCACTTGGGCGTCCACCTCTTGCCCGGCCACGGTCATGCGCACGTAGGCGCGCTTGCCTCGGTGTCTTACGCGACGGATCAGGCCCTCGCGGCCACATAGCGGCCCGCTTACCACCTCGATCTGGCCACCCGTGCCGACGTGCCCCTCCGAGAAACCGACGGTGCGGCGTCCTGGGCGCGTGAGTTCACCTAGAAGCGCGACCTCACCCGGCTCCATTTCTGCGGCGCCGGGGCCATCCAACAGCAGTTCGTCGATGCCGCGTGCGTGACGCAGGGCCGCGCGAACCTCACGCTTGCTAGGTGCCACGGCCACAAGCAGGCCCGCCGCCAAAGGCTCTTCCAGCGGAACTGACTCACCGCGCGGCGAGGCCATCTGTGCTCGAGGTACGAACAATTCCTCAAGACCATCGAGAAGCGCCTGCTCCTGCAAAAGGGCCAATGCTCGCTCCTCGCAACCCGGCTTCACGTTGATTGCAAACCACATGGCTACCCCTAGCTTTTGAAGGGGACGATCATGGGCACGCACTCGGCGAACCCTCCGTCCACATCTACGAAGCAGAAACGCTTGTGGCGATCAACCTTGACTACGCGGCTCTCCTGGCCCATAAGCGGGCCCGAGCACACGCGCAGTACACTGTCCTCAATGACGGCAGTGCTCGTGCGTATGACGTGCCCTGTGTCAAGAACGCCCTCGTACCACTCCTGTGCGGCAGCGGAAAGCGGCGCGAAGTGACGGGTGGCGTCGGCCTTCGCTATGCGCGCGGGAAAGGAGAGCTTGCTAAGCTCCTTATCGAGCGTGAGCACGTCCTTCGTCACGACGAAGAAGTACTCGTGGTACATAGGCACCGGGTAGAGGCTCCACGTACCGTGGTACTTGCGCCAGCGCTCCTTGCGCATCACGAAGGCATCCTCCAGTAGGTCAGGAGGCATGAGCTTGCGCACCTTGTCGCAAGTGGCCTGCTCGCGCCCAGGGGCATGGACCACATACCAGCGCCTGGTGCCGCGAGGCGTGCGTCTGCCGACAGGCATGCCCCCGAAGGCTAGTACCCCTGCAGGTTGTTTGGCCATATCCACCCCCTTGCCTACTTTTAGTCAAAACAAGGCGTGACCGCGGCCCTTTTATGAGCGACGATCTGCGCCCCTTACCGGTGAGGGTGTTGGAAAAGTACACTTAAAAACCAAGGGGCCTTTTGGGGCGAAAAATGGCATGAAAATAATGCGAGCAGGGTAAACATTCTTAAGAAACGTGTATAATTCCGGACATTACAGGTGAGTGAAAAGGTGTACTTTTTCAGACGTTGAAAACGTGGTCTGAACAGGTCTTATTCAGTTGTTTCTAAGGATTTGTTTTTCAGCGGCGGTTGTCACATGCCGCTAGCCAGCGGCCTTGTCCTTGCGCTCTTCGCGCAACCACTTGTCAAACGTGCTCAGGCTCACCTTCAGTCTCCCAGCCGCCTCAGCGCGCGTGATATGCCCCTCCAAATACGCCTGCCTTGTCGCCTTATAGCTCGTAGGCTTCTTCTTGCTCGGACGTCCGAACCGCACGCCGCGCGCCTTCGCCGAAGCAATTCCTTCGGCTTGGCGCTGGCGAATGTTTTCGCGCTCCATCTGCGCGACGTAGCTCAAAAGTTGCAGCACGATGTCGGCGATGAACACGCCGGTGACGTTTTCCTTGGACTCCCGGGTGTCAAGCAGGGGCATGTCAAGCACCACGATCGCACATCCCATGTGCTTTGTGATGTTTCTCCACTCATCGATGATCTCGTCGTAGTTGCGCCCTAGCCGGTCGATGCTTTTGACGACCATCACATCACCCGGCTTCATCACGTCCATGAGCCGCTTGTACTCAGGCCGCTCGAAGTCCTTGCCGCTTGCCTTGTCTGCGAACACGTTTGACTTATCAATCGGGAAGGCTAGAAGGGCGTCGAGCTGCCTGTCCAGGTTTTGGTCTTTGGAGGATACGCGGGCGTACCCGTAGGTTGCGTTTGACATGGATGCCTCCTTCATATGTCGCATCGCAATCGCAGAAAGCGATACTCAGCACCGCTTGGGGCGCATGTGGCGCTTGCGCGCCTCGTGCGGCGCTGTCGTATCTCTTAATTAAGCAGGTTGAGATGTGGATGCGTACACGACGGTGCGATAATTTCCCGTCTGATCGCTGCAGGTCGCAAAGGCCCAGACCACCTCGTTTGCGATCACGCTCCCGTCGAGCGCCAGGTCGCTTCGGGCTACGGCGCCTTCGACGTATGCGACGCGCTCCTCATCTGTGGCGAAGCTCGTGTGTAGCATCTCTTGGCGTGCGTCAACCACGTCAACTGCCCTGACCTTGAGCTCATAGCACCCGCCATTCGAGCGCGTGTGAACGTAGATGACCTCGTGCTGCCGCGCGTAGTCGCGATCGCTGAACTTTGCAAAGTCAGCAAAGACCGTGCCGTCGCTTAAGTTGTGGCCGTAGACCATGACGAATGGGGAGTGCGCCGTGCACTCCCAGTCGATATACGGAGTGCCGTATGCACCTTGTGCCAGCGCGTCCTCGTAGAGGTATCTGTTCGGGTAGTCCGGTGTCGCCTGCGCTATGGGCTCATCGATGGTTGTCCCAGGCACCTCCACCCATGTGACGATTGACTCAGGAAGCGCGTCCCAGTCGATTGGGCAAGACATCTCGCCCTCAGATCCGGTTTCCGTCTCTGTAACAGGCGTCTTTGCGGGTGCGAGGGAAACATCAGGCGGGATTGTCTGCCAGAGCGCGAAGGCAAGCAGGCATACAACCGCGATGATCAGAAAAAGGCGCGCTACGATGCCGCGGAGGCGGGCAAAACACCCGCCTCCACACTTAGAGCCGTGTGTGCGCCTACTTCTCATCGGAGGGTTCCGCCGCGCTGCACTCGCGTCGCCTTAGGAACGCGCTTGTGCCCCCTGCTAAGCTAAACGCAACAAGCGCGCATGCGCTTGCCCCGACAGCGCATGCTGTGACGACAGCACCAGTCTTGGGATATCCCTTGCCGGAAGCCTCAGGCCCAGGCGTTTCGCCGGGGGTGGGTTCCGGCTCAGGTGCTGGCTCATCAGACACGATGTTTACCGTCTGGGCCTCATCATTGATATCTGCATGAGTTGCAACCTCAATGCCGTCCTTTACGAGCGTTTCGAATACAACCACGGTCTTTTCTTCAAGTCCCGTGGCGTCAAACTCGAAAGTGACCTCGACTTCGCCTTTGGGTTGCTCGGGCGTGAACACGGAAGACGCCGTGATCTCTTTGCCCTGGGCGTCCTTGAGCGGCTCACCGGTGGCCTTGTCCATAAGGGTGCCGGTTACCACGTACTCCTTGCCGACAGTGAGGTTTTCGTAAGACACCGTGTCTACAATTATGGCCTTGTCATTGGCGATCACGTTCTTGTCGCCGTCAGCACCGTCTGCTGCTGCCGTGTGGATGGACGGAAAGCTTACCGTCTGACCCTCGTCGTTGATGTCTTCGTGCGTGGCGATGATGCTCTCGTCCTTGTCGGTGAGCTTCTCAAAGAAGACAACTGACGTGCCCGCAAGCTTGGTCGTGTCGAGGTCAACCGTGACGTCTACGGTTCCGTCAGGAGTATTCGGTGTGAACACGGTAGTACCCACCTTCGGAAGCCCGTCATCGCCTGTAAGAGCAGTGTTTGTAGACTTGTCCATGAGGGTGGTAAAGATGCGGTACTCATGTCCGGGGGTAAGGCCTGTATAGGCAACAGTGTCGATGAGCTTGCCGTCTTTCGTAACGCTTCCCTCGCTAGCGTTTGTGATGCCGTCTCGTGCCTGGGTAGCGATGTCAACGATGGCGACCGTCTGGTCAACGTCGTCAATGTCGGCGTGCACCATATACTCAGTATCTTCGAAGAGCATCGTCTCGAACGCCACGAGAGAGGTGCCCGCAAGGCTTGTGCCTGCAAACGTGAAGGTCACCTCGACCGTTCCGCAAGACTGCTCGGCCTCAAATGTGGTCTTAGCCTCGATTCGATTGCCCTCGTCGTCAAGTGCGGGCTCACCGGTGGCCTTGTCCATGAGGGTGCCTGCTGCCGTGTAGACGTTACCCGGAATAAGACCGGTGTATTCGATTGTGTCTACAATGGCAAGCTCATCGCGTGCTTGGCCCTCGTGAGTGCCGGAGGCCGCATCTGTTGCCGTGGTCTTCATGGTCTTTGGCGTGTTCTCAAGCTCAAACACATGGGTCTGAGCCATAGACTCTGTCTCATCCCACTCGATCATGCCCTGGTCGTTTACCGTAAAGTCGATGACACGAGCGCTTCCTTCCTCGTCAAGGTCGGTGATGGCATAACCTTCAGGTGCCTCAACCTCTTGGATGTGATAGCTTCCGTGCTTGGCGTAGGCAAGCGATATCACGCCCTCCTCGTCGGTGGTCAGCTCCTCATCAAAAGTGCCCTCGTCGTTCCAGATGTGGAATACGGCACCGGGAACAACGGTTTCATGATCAAGTGCATCGACTTTCAGGATCACAGGGTTCGTGGGCTCATCGGTCACGGCTTCCTCGTAGTCGTAGACCGCAACATCTTGCCCCGCATATTCGAGCGCCACGGTCTTCTCAGTCACGTCGAGTGCATAGCCGTCCTTGGCCTGCGCTTCATAGACCGTGTAGGTGCCAAGGTAGAGCTCAGGGCTTGTCGCCTTGCCGTCCTCGCCTGTGGTAAGCGTGGCTACGATCTCGCCCTCATGCGCCCGGATAGTTCCCTCAGGCGTTTGGATGGTCTCAGCCGCCTTTATGATGTAGACGGAATCATCGACTGCCTCATCTGTCCAGGCATCCGTCTTAGCGACAGTGATCGTTGCCTTTTGCGGCATGTTCGCGAACTCGATTACGAGCGGATCGTCCCATCCCTTGTAGTCAGCACCGACGCTAAACGTCTTGCCCTCAAGCTCCTTCACGTATCCGTAAGGAGCATTGACCTCCGTCAAGGTGTAGTCGCCCTGCTCTAAGAGCATGGGCAACGTGAGCTCTCCGCGCTCATTGGCCGTCCAGGTGTCAAGCGTCTCGGTTGCCGGGTAATGGAAGGTGTAGGTGATAGGCTCGCCATTCGCATCGAGCAGCTTAAAGCTGCACGGCAGCGGGATGTGCTTGTTAGTCTCTGCGTCAACCTTTTCGATCTTGAGAGGTGTCTGCGGAATGTGGTCGTTTACAAGCTGGGGCGGGTCGTATTGGCCCTCCTCGGAGATGACCGTCTTCCAGTCGGGGACGGGAAGAAGATCCTTGCCCCACGTTTCCTTAAAGTCTTTCGCCACATGGTCGGGTATCACCTCATGTACGGTGTAGGTGCCGTACGCCAGTGCGCCACTCCAGTCAGAAGGCTTGCTCCAGCCGTTTACCTTCGCATGGTCGTCTTTGGTAGTGGCAAGGCCGTTTGTGTCCGTGATGATCGTGCAGACGCGGCTTCCCGGCTTAACGAGCTTTCCGGTCTCAGGTGAGACGACCGGATATGCAGAGGAGTTGATGAGCTCGAACTTAACTCCTGGCACAAGCACGCGCTCGACCTCCTGGGGCATATCTCCTGTCGGATCAGAGTAGATGGTGGTGGGGACCTCCTTAACGAGGCGGAAGTCGCCATGTTTTACGGTATCGGGCACCTTAGGTGAGTTGTAGGTGTAGACGCTCTCGCCAGCTGCCCCGTCTTCAGTGATGCGGATGCAAAACACTTTGGGGTCCCCGCCGTGCCCGTCATCGAGGTTGTAGCCGCGAGGTGCGCGGGTCTCCTGCACGAGAATCGTGCCGAGCGGGATGGAGGCATCCCCGTTGGTCTGGTAGTAGAGAACATCCCCTGAGTACTTGTATTCTTCAGAGTAGTAGGCAAAGCCGTCCGCATCGGTCTCAAACACCCAGGTGCGGGCAGGGCTGCCAGAGGCTTCTGCATCTTGTGCCGTTGCAAAATCACCCGCATAGTAGCGTACCGTGAAAAGCGCGCCTTCGAGCGTGGCGTCACCTTGGGGAGCAGATTTTCCTGTCTGCGCGTCGATCTTGCCGAGCAGCATGCCCACGGGGTCGGATTGAGCGATGTCTGATACCTCACGGTCGTTCACACGCGTCGTCGCGTTCGGGGTCACATGGGCCTTATAGACAGTCGTGTCAAGTGCGTGTCCCGGAGCTTGCTTGGTCTCCATGACCCAGTAGTCGCCCTCTTCGAGCTCACCGAGGCTGCCGTAGCCATTTGCATCGGTTGTGATGACACCGGCCTTGTCGGTAAGGCCCTCGTTTTTGTAGACGGTGTACTCGGCCCCAGCGAGGGAGTAGAGGGGGTTGCCCTCACACATCGAGGGGTTCTCAGTCACCTTCATAAGGTCAAGTGCGCCGTAAGGGATGTATTTGAACGAGAGGATAAGCTGGTTGCCGGCACCGGTGTGGAGCATGAAGGGCTCGAAGTTGCCTGGCACCTCGCCCTGGCGGGCGCAGATCAAACGCCCCGTTGCGTTCGGGTTGATCTCTTGGCCGTTCGTGCCGAAGCCTATCACGTTTTGGCGACACCACGACTTGAACGACTCGTTGCAACCAAAAAGCGCATAGTGGCCGTTTGACGCGAACGTGTCAGAGAGCAGGATGTGCGTGAGTGCCGCGTAGCGCGCATCGGTCATAGCACTTCCGTCGTACCAGGTGCTGGGCCAAAGGCTCTTGTCAAACCCCGGGCTCCCATAGCCAAACCAGAGGTCCGCTATGGCCTCACTGTCACGCCCCGAGGGCGCGCTTATGGTGCTTTTGGCGTAGCTGCCGGAAGGAGGCGTGCTCGCAGACGGGTTGCCGCAGTAGGCCATCTCTCCGTCAGCGTACATCCAGTTGGTGGCGTATCCGGCGTAGGGGATCATGCCACCGACCGTGAGGTTGGCAGATTCTGCCGCATAGGCACCCGGTGTTGCTTGGGCGAGCGTTCCGAAAGCCGTAGACGCCGCGATGAGGATAGCGAGTACGCACCTGACCACCTTGGAGTGCCGCGCAGCATTGATTGTTGTTTCCATGGTTCCTCCTTAGCGGGTCACAGGCTCAGGGCGCTCGGCCTCGCGGCTTTGGTTCTGCGATGCCTCGCGGGCATCCTTTACCTTGTCGCTCAGCGATGCTAAAAACTCCTTGCGCGAGTTGTCCACGGCCTGCTTGAGCGCTGCGGGCATGACCTTGACGACGTCTTTCACTTCTTTACCGCTCTCGTCTCTCATAGGTGTGCCGTCGGGGTTCACAAGCCCTTTCTTGAGCCAAATCTCGCGGCTCGCCAGAAGTGGCATGTCGCGGTAGTTCTCGCCCTTGAAGCGGGACGGGGTCACGAACATCGGGCTGAACTGGTAGTAGCTCACGTCAACCCCGTCGATGATCGTGCCTTTGGGCAGCGTCACGGAGTGGAAGGTCTTGCTCTCTCCTGTTTTGCGGTCGGTGTAGATGATGTTCTCGTGCACGAACTTGCGGTGAAGCGTCAGATAGACGTTCTTTCTCTCTTCCATGTGTCTTGCTCCTTTGCATCTTGATCGGCTTATCTTGGGCCTTGATGTGGAATGGCCCTGGCGCTTGCGTGCAACCTTTCAGCCCATAGGCACCACCTCCTTATCCAGCGGATCCATCTTTAGAACCCGCTTACGATCTCTCGCGCCCAAGAGCCGCTCTTGACAAGAGAAAGGATGAGCAGGATACACATGGCGAGGTACTGAAGCGCGTAGGTAAGCCCGTTCGCTATCCCATCTATTGGCGTTCCCGTACCCGGATTAGCTGAAACCAGGCCACCCAAGATGATGGGAAACGAGATGAGCAGCACCAAGATGATGAGGCCCGCTATGCAGACGGCCCCGAAGCTCTTCAGGTACCCGATGCCTATCTGGCGCGTCTGGTCGAAGCCGAGAAACGCGAGGGGGATGGGCGAGAAGGCCGCCATGACGTAGAGCTGGATGGCGCGGGCCCAGCAGACGACGAGCGCGACGATGTAGGCGATGAGCACCACGAGCCAGCTGATGATGGCCACGACGAGCAGGGCAAGAAGAGACGGGAGGTCATCGTCTGCGGTGACGACAGAGACCTCTGCCATATCGAGCGCGCCACCCGTTCCGAAGAGCGCCTCCACGCGGTCGATGGCAAGCCCCACGACCTCGTAGATCGCCGCCATGAGGTCAAACGAGTTTTGGATGAGGAAGAGGAAGACCGCGAAGAAGACGAGCAGGAACACGACCTCCTTGACTCCAGGCAGGCTCTGGTTGCCATCCATGCGCTGCGATATCTGTATCAGCTTGATCGTGAAGACCAGCGACAGAACACCGCAGCCTATGGGCAGTATCGCCACCTGCCAGACCGCATAGGCTATGTCGTTCATCGACACGCTCCCCGACGTTTCGAGCATGTGATCGAAGTCCGCGCCGAGGATGCCCGAGTAACCGATGGACTTGAGCACGTCGACCTGCGCCGAAAATATCCAGTTGCAGCAGTCGCGCAAAAGCCCGCACAGCCACGCGTTGATGTCATCTGCTATCGCCGCCCATGCGGGCTGAATTGGAAGGAGCAGCGTGCAGAGCGCGGCGAACGTCACCACGAACGCGTAGGCGAAGGCTCTGCTATCTGTGAGCGTCTTGATCGTGCGCATGCCGATCAGAGCGCCTCGATGGTGCCATCGGCCTTGCGGGTGACCGACACCATGGTCGCGGCTCCGTCTTCGAGCGTGAAGGTGGTCGTAGCCATGTCGTTGGCGTAGTCGATCCACGCTTCACCGTCCCAGACGGCGCGCGTCGCACTCGGAGACACCGCCGCCGCTCGCTCTGACACAGCTGCCTCGATCTTGGCGATGTCTGCTCCCATGGCCTCTTCCAGATCACCCGTCACGCCGGAAAACGACAGCGCCCTTGCGTTTGTCTGCACCTGCTTGTAGGGGTGCGCGAGCGCATCGCTTTTGATGACGGTCGCACCTCCGTCACGGCTTATGGTCACGACGGTCGGCGCTGCGGCCTCTGCGGGCGATTTCGAGGCGAGGATCACAGAGGTGATGCCGGCATCTCCTTCCTCCTCGGAGTCGATCGTCCAATAGGTGACAGATGTCTGCCCCTCGGTCATCTCGACGAAAGCGCCCATCAGGATCGAGAGCGTTGCGGGTGAGCCATCGTCTGCCGTCCAGGAGGTCCCAACGAGGGCCTCAAGCCCGCTGGCCTCATCAGGCGCGCTTTCGGCCTGCACTTCTTCGATTTCGACAGCGGCCTGCTCTTCGGCCTGCTCGGCCTTCGCCTCTATGGCTGGCTCCTCCGGGGGCTCGTCCTTCTGGGCAAGCGAGCAGCGCGCCACGCCCGATGCCACTAACAGCAGCACCGCGATCACTGCCGCTGCGATCAAAAGCTTGTTTTTCTTCGACATCTTTATTCCTTCCTAACGGATCTGTATCGCGCTTGTGAAATACGACGTGCCGGTGGCTATGCAGCAGACGGCTCCCGGGTGGGGCTCGTGGATGTATTGGTCGCCGCCGATGTAGATGGCGACGTGTCCCGGCCTCCAGAGGATGTCGCCGGGTACGGCCTCAGACACCGGCACTTTGCGCCCGAACGAGGCCTGCTCCTCGGAGTTGCGCGGAATCGAGATGCCTGCCTGCCGATAGCAGTACTGCGTGAGCCCCGAGCAGTCGAGGCCCACACCGGGCGTAGTGCCGCCCCAGATGTAAGGCACGCCGAGCTGGCTTAAGGCTGCATTGACGACCGCGTCCTTGGAAAGCGCGCCGCTCTCAAGATCCTCCACGCTCATCGAATCGAAGCGGCGCAGGTCGTAGGCATCCATGATGGACTTCAGGGTGTCCACGTAGGCCGAGCTCGTCGCCCAGCCCGCGTCTTTTAAGCCCTCTGCCATCCTGTCGGATGACTTGGTCGAGATCGCCTCTCTAATGAGGGCGTTGTTGCGGTAGTGGGAGGCTTGGAGGAACACGCGGCTCCTGAAGCGGATGCACTCGACGTCCGACTTGAACACGGTGAAGTAGGCGGTGATGGTGGTAAGCGTGCCGGGCGCATACTCCTCTTTGGTCGCCCATCCCGCCTTGCCCGCGACCTCGGGGGCGGATGCGAACGCGCTCGACCACTTCATGCCGAAGAGGTTGTGGTCGCGGGTGGCAAGCTGGCTCATGGAATCTCCCTGCCCGGACTCGCAGATGATCTGAGCGATGGTGCAACCTGCAGGATGTCCGTACTCTTCCTGGCAGCGGATGGCCTCCTCGACCATCTCATAAGTAATGTAGGGGGGAAGGCCCTCCATGGAGCGCCGCTGGTCCTCGGCGTCCCAGAAGCCGAAGAGCGCGGATATCACCTGTCCGACCACGAGGGTCACAAGCACGAAGGCAATGATGCCGCAGACGACTCCTGCCGCCACGGCAGCGCCGCTGCCACCGACAGCACCCGCCACGGCCGCGCTTCCCCCTGAGGCAGCCGCCCTCTTCGCGACAGCTCCCGTGGCTTGACTCGCCGTATGCTGGGCCGCGGTGTGCTGGGCGGCCTGGGCACGGGCACCCGTTCGGGCTGACATCTTGGCAGCCCCCGACTTCCTGGCACCGAGCGCGCCCGCGCGCTTGCCGCTTTCTCGCGCCCCTCCCGTCGCGCTCGCAACATCGCCCTTGCGCCCCGATCGAGCGTAGGTGGCGGTGCGCTTGGCGGCGCGGCTCACGTCGTATACGTCTTGGCTCCCCTCGAACTCGTCAGTGTCGTCGAGTGTGGATACTACCTCGCGCATCGCGATCTGGCGGACCTTCAAGGTCTTGTTGCCTGAAGCTTGTGCCTCCTCGACCCCCATTGCGGATCGGACGCCTTGCGTTTTCTCGGCTCCTGTTGCCGATCGGGCGCCTTGGGTCTTTTCGGACACCACTGCGGATCGGACGCCTTGCGCCCGGTGCTCTTGCGCGACCCCTGCTGCTTGCTTCAAGCTCGCAGCTTTTTTGACATGCGCAGGCGCTGTGCGTCCGCCTTCCCTCCTTGCCGGGCGCACGCCGAGCGCGTCTTGCCTCTCGGCGAGGACGGAAAGCGTTCGGGACTTCTCATCGGTCACGATGCCGGATGAGATCGCATCGACCTTGTCAGCTGTGACGACATCAGCGATGGTGACGTGCTCATCTGCGAGCTTTTCGACATCCATGGCCTAAATGCTCTTCCTGGCGTTGTCGTAAAACGCCTTGGCGCGCTTGAGCTGTGCGATCTCCTCGGGCTTGGTGTTGAAAAGGTCGTAGAGCGCGCCCTTAGGAAAGTCATCGCGAATGGGCACGCGCGCGCCTCCCGCTACGAGCAGACCTTCTCCTGCCTTGATGGACTCATCGATGTATTCCTTCTCGGCGGCGGAGAGCGAGAGCATCTCCGCCCATGCGGCGAGGTCTTGTGATGCCTGCTTGTGCAGCAGGCAGAAGTCCGAGTTCAAGACCATGGTGCGCGCCCGCTCGTTGGCGAGCATGTGGGAGGTGTTCTGGGAGATGCCCGTGCAGATCATGCCGTACTTGCGCCCCTCCGCCCAGAACTTGGCGAAGTAGTCGATGATGGTGGGATGGCCGAAGAGGGATTGCACCTCGTCGATGTAGAGCCAGGTCGTTACCCCTCGCTCGAAGTTCGCGTACATCCGGTTGCGCACCGTCTCAAGGGCGGTGAGCATGCCGAAGACGCGCATGTTGGTGGAGAGGTCGTGAAGGTCGATGTTGGTGATGCGGTTGGCAAAGCCTATGTTGGACTGGCGGTTGAAAAACGAGAGCGCGCCTGTGACGTAGCGCTCGTAGCGAAGCGCGATGTCGCGCGCCTCAGCCTCGGGCTGGTCGAGCAGCACCGCATGAAAGTCGGTGAGGGTCGGGGTCGTGACACCATCCGCGCACCTGGCGTATGCCGCCTCCACGCAGCGCGTGATGATTGACTTGTCCGCCTCAGGCAGGCCTTCGGAAGACTCCGCCATCATTGCGCTTGAAAGGGCCAAAAACGCATCGATCTTGAACGCGAGCTGTGCGGCGTCGGCGCGCCCTTCCACGTCTGCGAGGTCGAAGGGGTTGAGCGCGGTGTCAGCGTCGGGGGCAAGACGTACGTTCACACCGCCTAATGCCTCGATGAGGTTTCCGTATTCTCCGGCCGGGTCGAAGATGACGATCTCGTCTTCGGGGTAGGCGAGCACGGTGTTGGTGATCTCGCGCTTAACGGAGAAGGACTTGCCCGACCCGGGCTTGCCGCAAACGAACCCCATGGGGCTTGCGAGCTTCTTACGGTTGCAGATGACGAGGTTGCCGGACTGCTTGGACTGCCCGTAGTAGCCACCGCCCTCCTGATTGAGCTCAAGGGAGGCGAAGGGCATCTGCATGGCGATCTGGCCGGTGGTGAGGTAGCGGGTGACGTCGATGTGGTTTGCCCCCAGCGGAAGCACCGAGTTCAAGGCTTGGCGCTGGCGGTAGTAGAGAGGCTCGATCCCAAGGGAGTTTCCCTGGCCCACCGAGATTATCTGCTCCACCTGGCGCTCAAGTGTCTCTATCGCATCAGCGTAGGTGTAGATGAGGCCGGTGTAGACGAAGAGTCGCTCGTTTTTGTTTCGCAGAAAGTCGAGGAGCTCTTCGGCCTCCTCCTTGGAGTAGCGAAGCTCGGGAGGCAGGATCGTGTAGTCGTAGCCCTTCTTCATGGCGCTCATCTGCTCGTCGATGATCTCCTTGTCCATCCAGTCGAGCTGGCGCTTCACGAGCGCGAGCGCATCTGACTGCGCGATGGGCTGGATGTGGAGGTTCACCGACAGCGGCATGGGCAAATCGATGATGGCCGCGAGGTAGCTATCCTCAAGCATCGAGCCGAACGTGCGGATCGAGAGCACGCATCCGTACGTCTCGTCTATCTTGAAGATGTCCGCACGTCCGCTCGGCTTGAAGTCGATGAGGGCTGGCGCGATGAGATCGCGTGTGCGCACGTTTGAGCGGGGACTTATCTTGTCCCATGTAAACGTAAAGGGAGCGCGGGGCCGAAGCTGCGACTGGATGGCACGCAGGCGC
The DNA here is from genome assembly GCF_011038975.1 of Adlercreutzia sp. ZJ176. GTDB lineage: Bacteria > Actinomycetota > Coriobacteriia > Coriobacteriales > Eggerthellaceae > CAAEEV01. Next base: position 37,839 of record NZ_JAAKEC010000020.1, read on the forward strand.
TCGGTGCCGTCAAGCGCATGTGCGTCGCAACGGATGCGCGAGAGCGTGTCTATGACGTCGCCTTTGATGCGGGATAGCTTCGGCACGGCGTCTGTGACGTCGTCAGCTCCCACCATGTAGGTGAGGTATCGGTGGCGCGTGAGGTTTGAGATCCCCTCGCGCATCTTGTCGTTTAGGATCTGGTTGTACTCGCGCGCGTACTTGGACGTGTCGGGGTCGTCCTCGGGAAAGAAGCGCTTGTGCCCGATCTCGTCTGCGGGGATGGGCACGTTGGCGATGGTGAGCTGGACGCACGAGTCGGCCCCGAAGTAGTTGTAGAGCGAGGAGAGCACGGAAAATATGTTCTGCTGGCTCTCGCGTCGAGCCGACTGGTAGGAGATGTCTGCGAACTCGATCGTCTGGGAGAAGAGCCCCTCCTCGACCTGGGCGATGCCGTCCTTATACATCGCGTCGTAACCGATGAACGACGATATGTCCTTGGCAGCGGCGCGAGCTTTCTTCTGGCGCGCCACCTTCTCCTCGTGTGCCTTTTTCGAGCGCTCGGCGTTGGACGTGGCTCCCATCATCTGACGGAGAAGACTTGGAGTGGACGCATGCGACCTCGCCTTCTCGCGTGCCGCTTTTCGCTTCTCCTTAAGACGCCTTCTCTCGGATCTTTCGCTTTCCTTCTTCGTTTTCCTGCCTGGATGGCTCATTGCCCTCAGCTCCTTTCCTTCTCGCTGCGCGTCTCGCCTTCCTGCTCGGGCGCCCGGCCTTGATGCGCTTAAGGTCTGGTGCGGCAGGGCTTGAGTAGAGCAGCCGTTGGTCTTTGATGTGATGCGCTGCCAGAAGAGGGATGAACTTCTCCGCGCGCATTCCGAAGGGCCGCCAGAAGCCGACGAGCCAAAACGGGATCGATGCGCACATGACGGGGAAGGCCGCATCAGCCACCTCTATGCCAACCCAGAAATGCCACATGGCGGCTGCGGCGATGGCCGAGCCGAACCCTCCCGTCACGCACAGAAGCGTTCGAAACGAGAGCTTGCCGACGATCTTCTCCTCGTATTCGCCGATGTCCTTCTGAACGGGGATCTGCAGGGACATGCCTGCCCCCTTAGGCCGGAAGCCAGGACGTGTCGAGCGCCCCGAAATAGACTGCGGCGGCGATGATGATGGCGCCTCCTGCGATGGTGGATATGGCGGAGGCGATCTGCGAGCCTCCTTGCTGCTCCCTGATGGCAAGGCCGAGCGACACCGCTCCCCAGACGACCAGAAAGCCGCCGAGGAAGGTCACGCAACCCGACACCAGGTTGATGATGTTTGCGAGCATGTCTTCATGTCCTTTGCGTCTTGGTTGTGCGCACATGAGCCCCTTGAAATGGAATGGGGCTCTTGCAGGCGATGGTAGAATTGGTCACGCGAAGGGCGCGTGCGCTCCTTTGCGTCTTGATCGGCTGCGGCGGCCGGGCGTGCGTGGAATCACGACCGGCCTTTGATGGCTGTTGTGAGCCTGCCGCAGCCTTCTCACTCATCCATGAGCGACCCCTCCCTTCGGGCCCGGTAGCGCGTGAAGTCGAAGGCACCGCGCTTGCGTGCGGCGTCAAGCAACATGCGTCTCGGATGCTTGTCCAAGGGATACTTCTTGTCCTTGAAGGCCTGCGCTCCGTTGATGAGCACGAGCGCCTCATCGCGCGGCATGCGGGAAACCTCGGATGCCTGCATGAGGTCGCGCTCGATAAGGCCGTAGTTGTGCGTGTAGGAGGGGTTCGCCCCTCGCGAGTCGTTCACGGAGACGCTTGCCACCGTCTGCTTGCCGATCATGTCTGCGATCTTCTGGTTGGTGTCAGCGGACTTGCCGCCCAGGAAAAGAAGCGTGTCGCATGCGTTCATGATGGTCGCCGCGTTGTTCTCCCCGTAGTTCTCGTCGAGCTGGGAGAGTGACTGCAAGATCATGGACACGGCGATGTTTCTGCTCCTCGTCACCGTTATCATGCGCTCGAAGTCAGGTATCACGCCGATGTTTGCGAACTCGTCGAAGACGAAGTGGACACATCTCGGCAGCGATCCTGAAAAGCGCGAAAGGGCGACCTCACAAAGCGCGTCGAGCGCCTGCTGCATGAGAAGCGCGAACACGAAGTCGAAGGTCGAGTCGGTATCCGACATCGAGCAGAAGACGGCGACTTTGGAGCCTGCGTCCCCCAGATGGTTGAGCGCCATCTCGTCGTAAGCGAGCAGCTCTCTCATCTCGGCGACGTCGAAGGGCTTCATGCGCACGTTGCACGACACCATGATGGACTTGAGCGTTTTGCCGGCGGCGACTTTGAACTGCTTGTAGCTCGCGAGTGCGAAGTCGTCCTCTGGTCGTATGGGAGAGGCAACCTTCACCCAGGCGTACCCGCTCGATGCGGGCTGGAACTCGCGTGAAGAGACGTCATAACCTGCGGCATCGGCCACTTTCATGAGCCTCTCGCCGGTCTCGATTTCGTGGAAGAGCATGTCGAGCGGGCTCATGTAGTCCTCATCGTCCTCTCGCGCGTCGGCCAGGGCCAAAAGCGCGAGGAGGCCCGGGACGTTTCTGTCCTCCTCGGGGCAATGCAAAAGCAGATACGAGACGAGGGCTGTATAGAGGAGCTTCTCGGCGTTCTCCCAGAAGGGGTCTCCTGCATGCTGGTCGTCTCCCGTGGTGTTGCGGATGATGCACTCGACGAAGCGAAGGACGTCAGCCTCGCCGTCAACGTAGGACAGGGGGTTGAAGTGGAGGGAGCGCGCAAAGTCGATGGTATCGAAGGCCCTGATCTCGTATCCGGCGTCTTCGAGCACCCAGCCCATGTCGTGAATGAGCGTTCCTTTGGGGTCGGTGATGAAGTAGTTGGCGTTAACCTGCATGAGGTTGGGCTTGACGAAGTAGCGGGTCTTGCCCGTGCCGGGACCGCCTATGACGAGCACGTTGTTGTTGGTCTCGGTCTTCTGGTCGTGGGCCTTGTCGATGAGCCTGATCGAAGCGTGATCGGTCAGAAGGATGTTGTTGTCAGCATCGTGCCTGTCCGAGAACGCCTCCATCTCCTTGCGGCTCGCCCAGCGCGCGCTTCCGTGCTCCTCGCCCCTGCGATAGCGCCCGCGCCGCTCCCACGAGCGCACCCAGACAAGCCACACCACACAAGTGAGCGCAGCCCCTATCGCAAGCGGCAGGGGATCGAGGAAGAAGACTTTGCCCGAAGCGATGTTCGAGAGCAGAAGCGCCGCCATGTCCGCTTGCGGCTCTTGAGCTGACAAAAGCGTGCCGCATGTGACGTCGCCGGCCGCGAAAGCGAGGGATGAGAGCGCCGTGATGAGGGCAAGCTCTCCTCTCATCGCGTCTTCACCTCGAAGCGCTCGACCTTATGGGTAGCGTCTTTCACCTCGTGCGCCGCCTTGCTCGCCGCCCGCGCTGCCCGCGCCTTGTCCTCGAGCGGCTCCGCATCGCGCGCATTCGTGAGCTCAATCTTGCGCGCCTTACATGCGCGTTCAAGCTCGGCATCCACGTCTCTCTCAAGCGTGCGGAAGACCTCGTCAACCTCAGGCGCGTCCGCCACGCGGAACACCAGGTGGTCATGTCCTTCCACTACCGCGAAGTCGTGTTCGATGGCGGCTTGCGTAAGCCTCTCGTCGATGATCTCCCGCAAGCTCGCATAGTCGGGCAGCTTTTCGAACTCGGAGAGATTGAGGCGTGCGAACTCGCGTACCGCAACATCTTGGCCGGGTGCTTTTCCGTCGAGGCTTCCGCGCAGGTTGCGTATCGCACTTTTCAGCTTTTCTGCCGATGCGCGGATGGCGTCTTCGCTCGCGTCTTGCCCGAGCCGCAAGAACCAGTCGAAGAGCTTCTCTCCCGATTCGTCCCCGAAATCGCTTGCCATATTCTTACCTCCTTCGAAGGCTTTGCCTATCGTCCACTCACGCGCGGGTCTGCCGCGCGCTCGGCTCTGCCTTGTGATTTGGCTGCGCGCACGGCCTCTTTGATCCTGCGCCCGATCGTCATCGCCTGCGGCTGTCTCATGTGCTGCTCATAGGCGCTGATCTGGGCGTTGATCGTCTGCATGGGCGTCATGTCCTCCTGGTCGTGTTCGGGGATGTCTACAAGACCTGCTCCTTTGAACGTGAGCATCTTGCCGGTACGGGTCGCCTCGACCAACATCACGAAGTTCTCGCCTCGGGCCACGACCAACCCGTCGTCGAGATAGGGGAATGCGTTGCCGCTCCAGGTAAGATCCGCCCTTTTCGGCAGGTAGTTGAGGTGCGCACATTCCTCTGGCGTGGCGAGCCGCATTCCCGCGATGTGGCGCACGAGCTCGGATCTGTCCTTTGCGAGGGGCTTGAAGTTCACGGATTCGAAGGGGACCCAGCTATCCCCGGCCTTCTTGAGCGCCCACCACTCGTCACCGCCGTTTACCTGCTGGATGAAGGCGAGGTCGCCGTAGACGACGCCCTGGCGTATGGCCCAGTTCCCGGCTTGGAAGAAGTCCGACAGATCGTCGATGGAAAAGCAGCGGTCGAACTCGTAGGGGTACTCTTCGAGGTAGGGGTCGTCCTGCCAATCGAATCCGCCGTGCTTGAGCCAGTCGTTTCGCTGGCATGCCTCCTCCAAGCTCTTCTGCTCTTCTGGGGTCACCGGATGCATGTTGTACATCTTTGGTCCTTCGTCTCGGATTCTTCTTGGCCGGCTGCTTTGGCGAGAGCGGCAGGGCGCATGTCTTTCGAATCGAGCCCTGAAGGGGTTCAAGTTAATTGTGTTTCGGGTGACCTGCATCTCCCCGCCGCCGGTTTCTTTATAGCGAGGGAAAGCAAGTGCTTGCGGGAATGGCTTGCGATTGTTTTTGCTCATGTTGTTGTTTAACTAACCGGACGATCAACGTCTGAAGCTATGAGGATTCGTGCTTAGGTCTTGAATCGCCTTCCAGCACCGGGCATCAAGATCTTCTCGGATCTCCTCATCGATGAAATGGTTGAAATCGAGCTTGAGGACGTAGCAGAGAGCGATAAGCTCGTCAGCCTTCATTTCTCTGGTCCCGTGAAGGGTCTTCCAAAGGGTCTTGTCTTTAATACCGGCGCGTCTCGCTAGCTCGGTAATGTCTTGGCCGTGTTGCGAGCGAACTTCGTCAATCCTTATCGATATTAGCTCGATTAGCTCCATTCTCGTTTACCTAACGCATCCTTCTCATTAATCCAATAAGTGCATTCATTAGGCTAAAGGCGATACAGGCACTCGTTTGATAGTTTCTCCCTCGGAGTTATTTATTTCACCGGCATGGTGAATATTTGCAGTCTTCGATTCTTTTCTCACTAGTGTTCAGGAAACGAAACAGCGCTGCTTTTTCGCAATCTGGGAAACGTACGCCGAGTCGAGCACCTTGATACTCGAATACGCATCAACTTCGCATGCGCGAGGCAGATTAATTCCGAAACATCAATGATGCGAGCGGTGTTTTCGCATCATTGCTCCAAATGTCAGCAAAAGAAAAGATTGTGGCAGCAAGCCACCTTAGCGAGAGGAGGCTGATATGGAAAAGGAGATAGAAGAAGTCTCATACGACGAACAACGCCTTAGAGATGCCGACCCCGACAATCTCTACCTTTTCATGCTGGAACCTTATCCATACATGATGACTCCGGACCAAGTCGCAGACTTTACCGGCTCGACCGGGCAGGAGATCAGGAAGCTTTTGAACAGAGGGGACATTCAGGGCTGCCGGATCGGAATCAAATGGTGCATTCCAAAACTTGGGCTTCTTAACTACTTCAACAAGAATCGAAAGGCTGGAACCGAAATTGGGGAAGAAGAAGCTCAGGTGTGACAAACCGTATGATTTGGACGAAGCGCGGAAGCAGAAGGGTCTACCACGTCGTCGTCGCAATGATTCGCGGACGACGGCTTACCAGTTGACCATTCGCATCCCTGAGGAATACCGCACTTGTTTCGATGGCAAGAAGAAGCTCACCAAAGTCGTTTTCGCGCTCAACAAAAGGGAAGACCTTAAGGATCAAATCGAAGCGTTCGAAGATACGAAAAACGCTGAACTGGAACGAGCGCTTGAGCTGCGAGGCAGGACTCGCAGTGGCGCCGAAAAGACCAAGCCCGGCACATGCATGTCACCTTTAGGGAGCTACATCGAGCGCTACATCGAGATTCGCAGCAACGGGTCAGTCACCGATGCCGTCATCAAGCATGAGCGCTTGTTCCTAAAGTACATAGATGAGACTATTGGCGAAATCCCAATATGCGAAGTTACAGCAGAAGACGTTGAAAGATGCCTGCTCAAAATCCCCGAGCTTTCCGAGAAGTGGGCACTTGAGCGCCAGGCGACATGGGAAGAGAACCGTAAAACAGTCAGGTGGGCAAAGAAGCACGGCACCTTAAAGAAACCATACAAGCCCATAAAGGTCGCAGGCCCCGACATGCAGTCGAAGATACTCAAGTTCCTCCGCGAAGTCATGAACTACGCACTCGAAAAGGATGACATCCTGAAGAACGTTGCGAAGGCAAAGTTTCTTACCCGCGTGTTCAAGAAGAGTAAGCCTTTGATCGATCCTTTTATGGCCGACGATGCCGGACGTTTCTTGAATGAAGTCGAGAGACTCCCCCTGGACTATTTCAAAGTGAGCTTATTGCTGCTCTTGAACACAGGGATGCGTCCAGAAGAGATGCTTGCCATCCATGTCGGCGACATAGCTTTCGATGACTCTGAAGCTGTGATCAATATAGTTAGCGCTTTAGATCGTGACGGTAAGACGATAAAAAGCTATCCCAAGTCAGATGCAGGGAGAAGATCGGTGCCAATCGATGCTTTCACGGCTGACGAAGTTAAGGCGTGGATCGACATCAAGTCGAACCAAATGAAAGCAATGGGGCTCAAGCCCTCAATGTCCATGCTGGTGTGCAGCCCAGACATCGTTCCTCGCACCTACCAATCTTGGCTTAGGGATTGGAAGAGCTTCATCAACTCGGTTGATTTCGAAGGCATAAGGCCTTATTCGCTCAGGCACACATTCGCTACTTTGAACTTAGCCAATGGAGAGAACATTAAAACTGTCTCTGTGCTTATGGGTCATGCAAGCTCTGCCTACACCCTTGACCTGTACGCTGGTTATGTGCCGAACACGGGCATTGGGATCGGATCAAGATATATGAGCTTTCTGCGCGGCGCCGTTTAAGCTGAGACTCATGGGGTTTCGTTGAAATAACAGGCGAGATATGTGAAGGTAGCGCTATAATGATTCGTTAGTGCGGGCGTGGTTCAATGGTAGAACTTGAGCTTCCCATGCTTACAACGCGGGTTCGATTCCCGTCGCCCGCTCCATAAAAATCGTGTTGAAAGTCGCCTTTTGGCGACTTTCGTATTTCAAAGTAGAATTGCTGATTGGTCGGAAAAATAATCGTTTTTCCAGTATTTTGTCCAGTACGTTTGCTAATATTGCAGTATTAGTTTTAAGAACAGCGAGGTCGGACGGTTAATTTGGGTCGCGGAAGGTCGGGAAAGATATGAGCTTCCCAAGCTTACAACGCGGGTTCGATTCCCGTCGCCCGCTCCAGAGCATTCAATCAAAAGCCGCCTTCACAGGCGGCTTTTGTGCATCCTCCCACGTCGCCCCGCGGGAGCCTTCCTCCCCCATGCCACCCCGATCGAGCCTCCCTCCCCTGCGCCATCCCAGGTGAGCGTCCCTCCCCCCATGACATCCGAGTACCCCCCTTATGTCATCCTGAGCGAGCAAAGCGAGTCGAAGGATCTGGCCCCGGGCACGACGCGCCCGCATGCGGTACTCAGCCGCGGCCAGATCCTTCGACTCCGCGCCCTGCGGGCGCTCCGCTCAGGATGACACAGGGGAGCCCTGCCTCGGAACATGAGTCACGCGCAGACCGATCAAATAGCTAATCGTGTCATCAGCCCAGCAACCGACCGAGCCACCAATCCGGCAACCGTCCAAGCCACCAGCCCAGTCGCCGCCCAAGCAACCGTCCAAGCCACCAGCCCAGTCGCCGCCCAAGTAACCGTCCAAGTAACCGACCAAGTCAGCACCCAAGTCGGACCGCACGTCGGACCACACGTCGGCCTCATGTCGGGCCTCATGCCGGACCACGTGTCGGGCCACCTGCCGAGTCGCTTCTTGAGGCGTTTGGAGGCAAAGAGCTCTCATCAGCTGCAATCATGAACCTCATGGGGTTCTCCAACCGTGTCATCTTTCAAAAGAATTACCTGCGCCCCACCCTTGAAGCCGAAGTCATTGAGCGAACCATCCCTGAGAAGCCCCTTCATTAGAGAGCAGATGCCCTCTGCCTGGAGGGCCACCACCGCCCCTCCACGGTGTACAATGTCGCAAAACAGGTTCTTAGGAGCGAATATGCTCGTACGTCCCAAAGCCGAAACGACGAACTGCGACTTCAAGCGCGAGGTGGAGCGCGCCAAGCCCAAAAGCTGGCTCAAGAGCGTGAGCGCCTTCGCCAACTCCGCTGGCGGCGTGCTCGTGTTCGGCGTGTCCGATGGCGACCATGAGACGGTCGGCCTCGAAGACGCGCAAGCTGACGCCGACTTCATATCCGAGAAGATCAAAGAGCGCATCGAGCCTCTGCCCTGCTTCGAGATTGAGGCGATACGCGAGAGCAGGAAAGACCTCCTGCTCGTCAACGTCCACCCCGACGCCCACCCGCCCCACTACTACAACGCCGACGGAAGGCGCGAAGCGTTCGTACGCGTTGGGAGCCAGAGCGTCATCGCGCCACCCGAGGTGCTGAACGAGCTCATCCTCAAAGGCACGAACCGCACATGGGATACCCTCGACTCGCGCATCCCCGTCAGCCGAGCAAGCTTCACCGTGCTCAAGGCAGCCTACGCCCTGCGCACGAGCTCCGACCTCCGCGACTCCGACCTCATCTCATTCGGCCTGGTCACCGATGCCGGAACGCTCACCAACGCCGGCGCGCTGATGGCCGACGAGCCCCTTCTGCGCCACTCGCGCGTGTTCTGCACGCGCTGGGGAGGCAAGTTCAAAGACGAGTTCGTCGACACCGCCGAATACGAGGGCGGGCTGCTCCTGCTCCTGCGCGAGAGCAAGGCCTTCGTCAAGCGGCACACCATCGAATCTTGGGAGAAGCTGCCCAGCGGACGCCTTGATCGCCGCAGCTACAGCGAGCGCGCCGTTGAGGAGGCGCTGGTGAACGCCCTCATACATCGCTCGTACCTCGAGCTGGGCAGCGAGGTGAGCGTCGACATGTACGACGACCGCATGGAGATCGTCTCTCCCGGCGGCAAGATCGGCTTGCCGCTGCCCAACGACATAATGGCCACGTACGTGCCGAGCGAGCGCCGCAACCCGGCCGTAGCCGATGTGTTTCACCGCATGCACTACATGGAGCGCCGCGGCTCCGGCCTGCGCAAGATATGTGCGACGACCGCAGCCGAAGACGCCTACCGGCCCGAGTTCAAGCCATGTTTCGAGGTGCTTAGCGGGTTCTTCCGCGTCACGCTCTGGAACATGACTTACCAGCAGACCGACCAAGTCAGCGACCAAGTCAGCACCCAAGTCAGCACCCAAGTCAGCACCCAAGTCAGCACCCAAGTTGAGTCACATGTCGGACCACATGTCGAGTCGCTTCTTGAGGCGCTTGGCAGCGAAGAGCTCTCCTCCGCTGAGATCATGAAGACGATGGGGTTCTCCGACCGCAGCACTTTCAGAAAGAACTACCTGCGTCCTGCCCTTGAGGCCGGAGTCATTGAGCGAACTATCCCCGACAAGCCAAAGAGCAGGCTCCAGAAGTATCGACGGACCAAACCTCAAGAATGATGCAGCTGCGTTCGCTACCTTGAGCCGTATGGCCGATATGCGAAACGCGTAGCGTCTTGCCGGAGCTGGCTGCCACCACATCGCCTGCCTACTTGGAGGGGCGGGGCGACACCCGCAGCGCCCCAGCAGAACGCCTGCACAGCCGGCGGAATGCCCCCCTCTTTCGCAACCAGATCCTTCGACTCCGCGCCCTGCGGGCGCTCCGCTCAGGATGACAGTCAGATCTCGTCTGCAAATGCCCTGCACACCTACTCGGAGCTCACATGACGAAAGCGCCCGACTTGAGTGAAATACTCACCGCTCGAACGCTTTGACAACTCGCATACTAGCACGCCTACTTGATCTTGACGACCTTGCCTGCACGATTTATATACAGCGATCTTCTAACATGGCGCAGACCGAATGCCCGAATCTTCTCGTGCGCAACGGTGGCAACGTACTGGGCCACATGCATGCTCGCGAAGAACTTGCTCGGGTGGTGCAAAGGGTATATTATGCGCCCAAGAGAAGCGAGCTTTTGGGGGCAGAGGTCCCGGCGAGCATTGATGAGGTCATCCGCGTGATCGCCCGCACCAGCAAGTGGATCGTCACCCCGATTGGTGACACCGCGTTAAACGCACTCGGGCTTGACGCGCAGGTTCCGGCGCGGGCAGCCTACGTGAGCAGCGGCCCGCACAAAACCTACGCATACGGGCCCTACGAGATTGAGCTCAGGCACCACGCGAATCGCAACCGCATCGACCGCTCGCCTATGACCCGCACCATCATCCAGGCCCTCAAAACGCTGGACAGAGGCTCCGTTGGCGAGAGGACGATCCAGCTCCTCGCGCGCAACCTGAGCAAGGAGGGCGTCGGATTATCCTCAACGAGGCCGATGGACTGACCTTGTGGGTAACGGAGATGGCGAAGCTGCAGAGAAGGGATTATCGAAGTTGGGCCTTAGCGAGTTCGCGCAATTCAAGGAGGGCAATCGTCTGGAGATGAAGGCGGCACAAGGGCGCGATGGGAATGGCGTCATCCCACGCAGCGCTTGGGAGACGCTCTCGGCGTTTGCCAACACGTCTGGCGGCGTCATCGTTCTTGGTGCCGAGGAGCCTGAAGATGACACATTCAACATCGTGGGCATCAAGAAACCTGACAAGGTTATCGATGACTTCTGGAACGCAGCGCTTTCCGACGACAAGGTATCAGCTCGCTTCATGCAGGATTCCAACGTTTCGAAGAAAACCGTCGACGGTAAGGACGTCGTGATCATCCGCGTGCCGCGGGCCGACCGTCACGTTCGACCCGTTTACATCAACGGCGACCTGTTCGGAGGAACCTTCCGCAGAACGCACACAGGCGACCATCGGTGTTCGCACGACGAAGTGCTTTCGATGCTCCGCGATTCGTCAACTTCCAGCCAAGACGGCGAGATCGCGAAGAGCGCCAAGATGGAGTATCTGAACCGCGACACCGTTGCCAAGTACCGCAGGCGCTTCGACTCGCTGAACGACAACCATGTGTGGAGTGATTTCGACGAGCTCAAATTCTTGGAGGCCATAGGAGCTGTAGCGCCCGGAGACGATGGGAAGATGCATCCTACCTGCGCGGGCCTGCTCATGTTCGGCGAGCACAGGTACATTACGCACGAGTTTCCCCACTATCTGCTTGACTATCGACAGGAAGTTGGCGAAAACGAGCGCTGGGAAGATCGTCTGGTAAGCTTCTCCGGAGACTGGACGGGCAACCTTTACGACTTCTATTTCCGAGCATACAACAAGATGAAGGCGGCGCTTAAGACCCCTTTCCAAATCGAGGGAATCGACCGCATTGACGACACGCCCGCCCACAGGGCTCTGCGCGAGGCGATAGCGAACTGCCTGACGAATGCGAACTGGTACGAGCGGCGCGGCGTGGTATGCGTGTGGCGCGAGGACGGCTTAGAAGTGGCCAACCCCGGCGATTTTCGCATGCCTATTGAGGAGGCGATGAAGCCGGGCAAGTCTGACCCCCGCAACGAGGCCTTGCTGGGCATGTTCGCTCTGGTGGACGTTGGAGAGCGTGCGGGCAGCGGCATGGACAAGGTGATGGGCGGATGGGCCTGGGCTGGGTATCCGGAGCCGACCTACAAGGTGGAATTCGGACCAGACCGGACCACGCTGACCCTCCCCTTCCTCAATTCGTCCGGTGTTTCATCCGATTTTGAGAATCCTGAAGATAATCGGACGAATAAATCGGATGAATCGGGTAAAAGAGCAACCGAACGACGCAAGGACGCCATCATAGCGTACCTAGAGGACCACGGCCCTGCGGGACGTGCAGCGATAGCCAGCGCCGTCGGGTTGCAGGCGTCTCGCGCAAGCGAACTGCTTGCCGAGTTGGTGAGCGAAAAGGCGATCATCGCAGAAGGCGCGACCAGAAACCGTACATTCAGGCTGGTAGACCAGCTGTGAGAAGCTCCGCGTGCGACATGTCTGCTTAATCTTGATAGACCCTGGATAGACGGTCATGATTTGCGACCTTGCATCATGAGCCTCCCTGCTTCATGAGCCCCAACGCACGGCGACCCTCCGGGGGGAGGGTCGCCGTTTAGTTGGTTGGCTTGTAGCTGGCTGAGTGGCCGCTTGCTTACTGGCCGCCAGCTGGCAGCTGCCAGCTGGCTCAGCCCCTGAGTTCTTAGGCCGCCTGGGGGATGGTGGCGAGGATGCGGGAGAGCTCCTCGGGGGTGTCGAAGGAACGCGTCTGGCCAGAGCCGGCCACCACCACCTCGCCCGTCCACTTGGAGGGGCGAGGGCGACGCGCGGCGGGAGCGCCGGTGCCGGCACTAACAGCCCCGGCGGAAGCGCCGACGGCACCAGCAAAAGCTGCCCCGCCGACGGAGGCGGCACCCGCACCACCAGTCCCGCCAGCGGGAGTGCCGGTGCTGGCGACGCCCGCAAAAGTGCCGGCCCCGCCAGCGGAAGCGCCCGCAGCCCCCATACCGCTCGTCGCGCCCTGCGCGCTCTCGGAGCGCTCGGCCGGCTCGAACTCGTCGGTGCGGATGAAGTAGCGCACCTCCAGGTCCTCGGGCTTCGGGAAGTCTTCGCGGGTGAAGTCGTACTCAAGCTCCTCGAGCACGGCGGCCACGGAGTCCTGCACGGGCGCCGTCGGGTCGATCGGCGTCACGCCGCGCTCGCTGTTGAAGGTGGCCACGTCGCCCACGTACACGGTGCGCACGCGGCGCCGGCGCGTCTTCTCGAGGCGGGCGATCGCGATGATCGCCGCCGCGACGATCACCCACCAGAGGATGGAAAGCACCAGGTCGAGCGGGTTGTCCACGCGGTTGAAGCCAAGGAAGTACCACAGCCACAGCAGGAAGGCCGAGATAACCACCAGAACGGCGAAGATGATGACGTTGCTCTTCTTCATGTCTCCAGTCCTTTCCTACTTGCCCAGGCCGCTCATGGCAACAGCCGTCGCGCCGGCGGGCGCGGCCGCCTCAGGCGACCAGCTCACGCCCCGGCGGGCGGGCGATCCCGAGGGGGAGTCGCCGCCGTCGGCAAGGTCGTCCTCGTACTCCTTGAGGCGGCGCGAGAACAGCGCGCGACGGGTGGCAACACAAACAGCATAAACCAGCGTCACCACGATGCCAAGGATAATGTAGAAGTGCACCCAGCAGCCCACGTGGCGCTCAGCCAGCGGGGTGGCCTCGTCGCCGATGTCGGCGAGCGGCGTCTGGCCATCACCGATGACAGCCTCGGCCGCGCCCTCAAGCGCGTCCACGAGGGGCGTCACCACAGGAGCCAGCGGACCAGCGGGCACCGTGCCCGGAACCGGCGCCGGCGTCACAGGACCCGGAGCGGGAGTCGGACCAGGGGTGACAGGACCCGGGGTGGGCGTGGGAGCCGGGTCGACCGGGATAGGATCGGTCTGCGCGGTGTCCGTAATGTCCTCCTCGCCCGGATTGCCCGGGGTGCTCGGATCGCCAGGCTCACCAGGCCCACCCGGAGTACCCGGCTCGCCCGGGTTGTCAGGCTCGCCAGGCCCGCCCGGCTCGCCAGGCCCGCCCGGGTTGTCAGCCACGGCCGTCACGCTGTTGTACAGGTTGGTAGCGCCCAGGTCAGCCGCCTGCACGATGTACGCATACTGGAGCGTAGCCGAAGCGTTCGGCGCAAGGCTGCTGATGGTGCCGATGGAGGCAACGCCGCCGCCAACAAGCATCGCCTGGCCAGCTGCGTTCTGCATCTGGTCGTCAAGTACGATGTTCTCGAGCGTCACGTTGCCGTTGTTGGTGACCGTCACGTCGAACGTGATGACCTCGCCCAGCGCATAGCTCACACCATTAGCCGGCGTGCTGGTCACGTTCTTGGCCACGAACATGCTCGGTTGCGGCGTGACCACCGGGTCGTCCGTTTCGCCCGGAGTCACCGTGGGCTCGCCGCCCTCGGGGTCAGTGCCCGTGGCTGTTGCGCTGTTCACAACCTCACCAGCAAGAACGTCCTTCTCGGCAACCACGTACTGAGCCTCAACGGTGACGCTCTGGCCAGGAGCCAGGCTGGCGATCTTGGCGGACCGCCCGTCAACCTCATACCCATCGCCAGCGGCAATCTCGACGCCCTCAAGCTCATCGGTCATGATGACGTCCGTGAGCGTGACGTTGCCGTTGTTGGCGACATAGATGCGGTACTCGATGGTCTCACCCAGCGCGTAAGCCGTCCCGTTGGCAGGCGTGCTCTCAGTAGTCTTGCTCACCGTGATGCGCGGCTGCGGCTCGACCAGCTCATCAACCACATCGGTGTTCTCGAACGTCTTATCGCTGCCCGAGAAGCTTGCGGTAATGGTGTTAACGAACGAACCGGCCAGGATGTCAGCCTCGGTGATCGTGTAAGTTGCCGTCGTGCTCACCGTCGCATCAGGCGCCACATTTCCAAACACGCTCTGCGCCAAGGTGACGCCTTCGACCTCAGTAAGCGTGATGATCTTGGGCTCATTGTAGATGTTGGTCGCATCGACGGTGAAGGTAACCGTATCGCCAAGCCCGTACGTGACAGTCTCATCATGCGTCTTGGTCACAACCTTGCCCGGATCGACAGGATCGCCCGAATCACCACCCGAACCGCCATCCGTCACGGTCAGCGCACCGACCGTCGCGTTAACGGCGTAGTTGGACGCCTTGGCGGTGGAGCTGTCGTTCTCGCCAGCCCACTTGATCTCGTAGGAGTTCGGAGTGCTGCCGACCAGAGTCTGCGTGCCGGTGGTGGTGAAGGTCGCCGTCTCGTCGTTGACGAAGCCGGTGATCGTGCCCTCGGCCGTCAGGGCCGCGCCGTCGTAGATCTTGCTGGCGTCAGGCGTGGTCACCGTCAGGGGCGCAGGCGCGATGCTGATGGTCGCGGCGACCGGGGCCGTCTCAGCGTAGTTAGGAGCCTGGGCCTTTACGTACACGGTGTACTGGCCGGCATCCACGTAGCTCGGATTGACCTCGGACCACAGGCCGTCCGCCGAAATCGCGTACAGCAGCGTGGAGCCAGCCACCGCGGCAGCCGCGGAGATCTGCGAAGGCTGCCCGTCGTAGACTTTGTTCATGCCGGCAGCTTTAACGTCGATAGTCACAGCGTTCTGGTTAGAATCGGTGATGGTGAAGTCGCCGGGCACCACCGTGTAGGTGTAGTTACCGCTCAGGTTCTCGACGGCAGCCGTCAAGGTATCCGCATACGTACCCACGTTGACGTTCTTGTTAGCGTCAATGCGCGAGTAGGCCACGGTGCCGAACGAGACCATGTCCTTGGCCACAAGCCCCTCGTCGTTGGTCACGCCGCCCTGGGCATCAACCTGCGCCGCGCTGATAGAGCCATCGAACGCAGGATCGTCGTTGCCGAACACCTTGGAGCTGTTGTTGACGGTGATGACAACCGGGCGCGGCGTGATCTGGTACGTGACGGTTGTCTCGCCGCCGTAGTTGCCGATGCCCTTCACCGTCACCGTAACGGTTCCGACGTTGGTAGCCTCGGACCACTCGAGCGAGTAGTCGCGATCCTTGACCAGGTCGTTGCTGTTAGCGTCCTTCACAACGGGATCAAGCTTCTGCTCGGAGCCGTTGTAGACGACATCGCTCGGCGCCTTAACGGTGACACCAACGTAAACGGGCTTATTGGGATCAGGATTATCCGGATCCGGATCCTTGGGATCTTCGGGGTTAATGCTTTGCTTCACGACCGTCAGGGTGCCGATGCTGTCTTCGATGGTGTAGTTGGACTCCTTGGCGGTGCCGTTCCACACCAGGCTGTAGGTGTTGTCGGAGCTGCCGACCGCGGTCTGCGTGCCGGTGGTGATGAAGGTCGCCGTCTCGTCGTTGACGAAGCCGGTGATCGTGCCAGCGGCGGTCAGGGCCATGCCGTCGTAGACCTTGCTGGCATCAGGCGTAGTCACCGTCAGCCCGATCGGGGTGATCTTGAGCGTGCCGATCTCGTCTTCGACCTCGTAGTTGGCCTCATTGGCCGTCTTGTCGAAGGCCAGGGTGTAGGAGTTGGGCTTCTCGCCGAACTCGGTGATGGTGCCGGTCACGCTGAACGTGACCTCCTCGCCGCCCTGGAGGCCGGCAACCTCGCCGGGTGCGGTCAGGGGCTGGCCGTTGTACTCGCGGGAGGCGCTCTCGGTGGTCACCTTGAGCGGGGCCCTGGTGATGGTCACGTCGGCAGAGCCGGCCGCGGTCTCATAGTTGGGGTTGCGCACCTCTACCTCGACCGTCTGGGCCGCGGTCACGTTCTTCCACGTCGGGGCGCTCTTGGCCCAGTCGCCGCCGGGGGCCCTGTACCAGACCTCGTCGCCGGGCAGGGACGCGCCGGTGACGCTCACGCCGTGCGAGGCGGCGTCGTAGGGCTTGTTGTAGCCGGCGACCTCAACCTTGGCGGAGTCGGGGCGGTTGGTGGCCTTGGTGATCTTGAGCGTGCCGATCTCGTCTTCGACCTCGTAGTTGGCCTCATTGGCCGTCTTGTCGAAGGCCAGGGTGTAGGAGTTGGGCTTCTCGCCGAACTCGGTGATGGTGCCGGTCACGCTGAACGTGACCTCCTCGCCGCCCTGGAGGCCGGCAACCTCGCCGGGTGCGGTCAGGGGCTGGCCGTTGTACTCGCGGGAGGCGCTCTCGGTGGTCACCTTGAGCGGGGCCCTGGTGATGGTCAC
>NZ_JAAKEC010000021.1 GCF_011038975.1 Adlercreutzia sp. ZJ176
ACCCAACCGAAGTTGGCTTAACCGTTCGACTTGCATGTGTTAGGCACGCCGCCAGCGTTCATCCTGAGCCAGGATCAAACTCTCCGTTCGGAGGCGGGGCGCGTCGAGCGCCCCGCGTTTGATCGCTAAAAGCATTTGCTCTTTGCCAATCACGAGGATTGACGAGGTATGAGAATGTCCGTCTGACATATCACACTCTGATTCGAGTTCCATGTCCTCAGTATCCGGTTCTCAAGGTCCCGCGGCAGGCCGCCCCGCGG
This sequence comes from Adlercreutzia sp. ZJ176, assembly GCF_011038975.1. GTDB lineage: Bacteria > Actinomycetota > Coriobacteriia > Coriobacteriales > Eggerthellaceae > CAAEEV01. The sequence goes on from NZ_JAAKEC010000021.1 coordinate 261, forward strand.
CCTCCCCGCCCGCGCCTCTCGCGAGACGCGCAAGGAGATACTTTACTCTGGTTTCTTCGGACTGTCAACAACTTTTTTTCGATTTCGAAAAGTTTTTCTTTCGCAATCTCAGGAAGCTGTCTTGTGCCCTCTGAAAACAATCGCGCCCTCCTCAAGCGCGGGTTTGTATAATATCGCTCAACGTACGGTAACGCAAGTGTAAAGTTATTCATACAGATTTCCTTCACAAAAGAAGGCGGCGGCGCCCGGAGGAGCGCCGCCTTATGCGTCGTAATATGAAGAGTTCGGCCTTACACCAGCTTGACGAACTTGCGCTTCCCCACCTGGATGACGGCGCCTGCGAGCAGCGACGGCTCGACGTTGTACGCTTTCGCCGCCAGCGCCTCCCCGTTCACCTTGACGCCTCCGCCGTCGATCAGGCGGCGCGCCTCGCCCGTGCTCTGCGCGAGGCCGGCGTCGTTGAGGAGCTTGGCCAGATACACGAGCCCCTCGGCGTTCGGCGTGAGGTCGGCCGCGTACTCGGGAACGTCGTCGGGAATGTCGTGCTTCTTGAACACCAGGTCGAACTGCTCCTCAGCCGCAACGGCCGCCTCCTCGTCGTGGTACGCCGCCACGATGTTGCGCGCGAGCGCGCGCTTCACCTTGTTCGGGTGCAGCTCGTCGGCCGCGAGGCCCGCCTCGATGGCGTCGATCTCCTCGACGGGGGCGGTTGACGCCAGACGATAGTACTTCACCATGAGCTCGTCGGGGATGGACATGACCTTGCCGAACATGTCGGACGGCTCGTCGGTGAGCCCGACGTAGTTGCCGTAGCTCTTCGACATCTTCTTCACGCCGTCAGTGCCCTCGAGCAGGGGCAGCGTCAGGCACACCTGCGGCTCGAGGCCCATCTTCTCCATGAGCTCGCGCCCGGCGAGCAGGTTGAACAGCTGGTCGGTGCCGCCGAGCTCGACGTCGGCCTTGATGACCACCGAGTCGTACGCCTGCATCACGGGGTAGAGGAACTCGTGCAGGCTGATGGGCTGGCTCGAGGTGTAGCGGTTGTGGAAGTCGTCGCGCTCGAGGATGCGCGCCACGGTGAAGTGCGCCGTGAGCTTGAGCAGGCCCTCCATGTCAAGCGAGAGGATCCACTCGGAGTTGTAGCGCAGCGTGGTCTTCTCGGGGTCGAGCACCTTGAACGCCTGGTCGACGTAGGTCTGCGCGTTGGCCTCGATCTGCTCGCGTGTGAGCTGGGGGCGCGTCGAGTTGCGGCCCGAGGGGTCGCCGATGAGCGCCGTGCCGTCGCCGATGATGAGCGTGACGTGATGCCCCAGGTCCTGGAACTGGCGCAGCTTGCGCAGCGGCACCGCATGGCCGAGGTGGATGTCGGGGGCGGTGGGGTCGACGCCGAGCTTGATGTTCAGCGGGCGTCCGCGCTTGAGCTTCTCGAGCAGGGCCGCCTCGGGGACGATCTGCGCCGCGCCCGACTTTATGATGTGAAGTTGTTCTTCTGGTGAGAGCATGGTTGTTCTTCCTTCTTCGCGATGATGCGGCAACATGATACCGCAAAAGCCGGGAGGCTAGCTCACCCCTCGGTACAAGTGCCCGCTCGTGGTGTCGGGGAGCTTGGCCAGGGTGTTGCCATCAGCCTGCGCCACCTTGAGCGCACGGACCGCGCGGCCGACTGCCTGGGCCGCCTGCTCGCCGTTCATGAGCGTGGTGTCGACCAGAAACGCCGAGACGCCGGCCGCCAGAAGGTCGGGGATGGCGGGCACCACGTCGAGCGCCACGCTGTTGTACAGGTGGCTGCGCCCGAGGGCGTCGGTGACCACGGGAAACTCGAAGCCCTTGCGATCCTTCAGGAAATGCGGGCTTCGGCGCCGCGGGCACGCGTCGCACTGCTGGTCGCAGGGGCCCTGGCTCATGAGCAGGCAGTGCTCGGTGACCATGAGCTCCTGGGAGCCCGACACGGTGACGCCGAGCTCGATGGGCGAGCCTGCCGCCAGGTCCTCGATCTGGCGCAGCGTGAGCTCGGGCGACAGCCACGCGCGGCGTGCGCCGAAGTCGTGCAGCACGTGAAGCGCCAGCTCGTTCGCGGCGGGAAGGTGCGGGCCCGCCTCGGCGAGCGCGCCTGTCTCGTCGGCGCGCTGGAGGGCGCCGAGGCTCTCGACGAGCGCCGGCTTGCCCGGCTTGACGTAGCGCCAGGGATCGAAGTCGACCTGGGCCTCGCGAGCGTCGCCGCACGGGTCGTGGTCGACCACGGGCAGGGCGATCACGCACTGCTTGGGGTACCCCGCCTGCTCGGCCGTGCCCGTGAGCTGGCCCGCTATGACGGCCTCACCGCGGCGGTAGTTGAGCGCCGGGACGTAGACGACGTCGGCGCCGGCGCGCTTCGCCGCCCGCGCGCACACCGGGTTGGTGGCCCACGCCGCGATGAGGCACGCCTTGACGGGATCGACGCGCGCGACGTCGCGGTCCTTCACACGCGGAAGGCTGCGGCGACGGCGGCCCTCGAGCAGCGCGTCCTGCAGGCTCTCGAGCGCGGCGGCGCGGCAGTGGTGGATGGCGGAGAAGCCGATGCCCACCCCCTCGTCAAGCTCGACGGAGAGGTCCTCGAGCACGAAGGGCGTCGACCCGAGGCGGTCGACGTGCGCGCGTACGTCCTGGGCAGTCACGGCCTTGGTGCGCGCGGCCTCCACGAGGGGCCCCTCGGCGTAGCCGGAAGGGGGCGCGGCGGAGAAGCGCGCGCCGAGGCGGGCGGACACGGTGCGCGCGAGCTCTCCCTCGCCCGACGCGAGCGTGAACTCCATGGAGAGCGGCGCGCCCCGGCGCAGCGTCACGCGCCCGCTGACGGGAACGCGCGGCTCGAGCGCGTCGTCGGCGAAGGCCGCTTCGGCGCTGCGCACGCGAAACGCGCGGTCGCTCGAGCGCACCGAGCGCGTCTTGCCGTCAAGCGCGAGCGACACGAGGCCGTCCTTGACGGGCGGGGTGTCGGCGAGCGTCAGCGCGACGTGGCCCTTCTTCGTCCAGAACTCGATGACGTCGCCGGCGACGAGCCGACAGCTCGAGGCGACGCGCGCGCACCCGCCCTTCACCTCGCTCACGCGCCCGATGAACTGGCCGCGGTTGTTGGGGCGCTGGTAGCTCATGATGTCGTTGCCGCGCTCGCCCTCGAGGTACGCCGTCGTGAAGCCGCGCGAGAACGAGGCCGCGAGCTCGTCACGCTCGCCCTTCGTGGCGGCGACGCGGGCTGCGGCGCCCTCCCCCGCCGCCTCGGCGGCGAGGACGCGGTCGAGCACGCCGCGGTAGACCGCCGTCACGGACGCCACGTACTCCGGCGACTTCATGCGCCCCTCGATCTTGAGCGAGGACACGCTCGCGCGCACGAGGTCGGGCAGAAGGTCGACGGTGCAGAGATCCTGCGGCGAGAGCAGGTGCTCGCCTGGCGACGGGAGATCTTTGCGGAGCGCCACGTTCTTGAGCTCGTAGGGCAGGCGGCACGCCTGCGCGCACATGCCGCGGTTCGCGGAGCGCCCGCCGATCATGGACGACATGAAGCACTGGCCCGAGTAGCACACGCACAGCGCGCCGTGCGCGAACGTCTCGACCTCCATGTCGTAGGCGGCGGCGCAGGCGGCGAGCTCCTCCACCTCCCCGAGCGAGAGCTCGCGGGCCAGCGTGACGCGCGCGGCGCCCAGGCGCGCCGCGGCCCTGATGCCCGCGGCGCTGTGCGTGTTCATCTGGGTTGACACGTGCAGGCGCGCCTCGGGCAGCGTGCGCGTGAGCTCGGCGGCCAACCCGATGTCCTGCACGATGAAGGCGTCGGCCCCGACGCGGTACGCCTGGCGCGCGCATTCGAGGGCTTCGGGCATCTCCTGCGGGAGCACCACGGTGTTCATGGCCACATACACGTTGACGCCCCGCAGATGCGCGTACGCGCACGCCTGCTCGAGCGTCTCGATGGTGAAGTTGTCGGCCCCGCGGCGCGCGTTGAACGCCTCGAGGCCGAGGTACACGGCGTCTGCCCCTGCGCTCACCGCCGCGTGGAGCGCGGTGACGTTGCCGGCGGGGGCCAAAAGCTCAACGTTGTTCATTTACAGCTCAGTAGCCTTCTTGTCGGTTTCCTCAAGCAGGGACACGCCTTCGTCATAGAGCTCCTGGATGGACTTGATGCGGTCATCGTAGGTGGCGTAGTCGAAGGGATGTTCCTCGGTTGCGCTGTCGATCTCGGTGTAGAGCTCGATGTAGGCGTTGAGCGCCTCCTTGAGCTTGTTGCACCCGTCGACGTAGCCCGTCTGCACGTCGCCGAGCCCCTCGGGGACCTCGATGGCGGCCAGTGCGTCGAGCGCCTTGAAGGCGTTGTCGGCCTGGGTGCGCATGGTGACGGCATCACCGCGCGAGACCGCGTCCTCGAAGCTCTCCAACCTGCTCGAGAGGTCCTCCATGGTCTGGTTCACCGAGGACATGTACTGGCGGCTCTTCGTCTGCTGCTCGTTGGCCGCGTTGTTCTGCTGCGCGCAGCCCGCGAGCGCCGCCGCCACGAGGATGCCGACGCAGGTGAGCGCCAAAAGGCGCGCTATCTTGCTGTGCTTCATGGTTCTCCTATCGGTTTGCCGCAGCATGCGGGCTGCATTGCTCATGTTTGCTTATTGCGCGAGCTCAGCGCGGTGGGGCTAGCTGCTTGGATCCGGACTCGGCTCGGCTGATCTTCCCTGGTCCGAGGCGGGTGCAGGAGCAGGATCGGGGGCGGGAGCGCCACCGCCTCCAGCTCCGCCGCCGGCATCGCCGCCACCCGCGGCGCCTCCCGTGCCGCCGCCCTCAGCTCCGCCTGCATCACCGCTTGCGGGAGGCGTGGCGTCATCTGACGAGCTTGCCGAGCTTGAGGCGCTCGAGTCCGCGGAGCTCGCGGCGCTCGAGCTCGAGCTTGAGATAGTCCCTGTTTCGTTCGAATAGCTGCCGCCGATGTGGTTCTTCTCATCGACGAAGTTCTTCTTGTAGGGCGGGTCAGCCGCCTTGGGGAACTTCTCGAGCGGCTCGCCCTTCAGCACCTGGTTCAAGAAGTCGGAGAACACGCTCGCGACCGGATTGTAGACGGGGCTCGCGTCCTCGTACCGCTCGGCGCGCTCGCCGAGCCAGAGGGCCACTGAGTACTGGGGCGTGATGCCGCAGAAGTAGCTGTCCTTCTCCTCGTCGGTGGTGCCCGTCTTGCCGGCAGCCTCCTGCCCGTTCGCCAGGCGCGCAGCCGTGCCCGTGCCGCTCGTGACGACGCCCTTCATGACCTCGACGGCTGCATGGGAGACCTCGGGAGAGAGGACGCGCTCGCCTGAGGGGTTGGAGTTGTCAACGATTATGTTGCCGCTCGCATCCTCGATGCGCTCGATGCACTCGGCCTTGTAGAGCGTGCCGCCGTTGGCGACCACCGCGTACGCCTGCGCCATCTCGAGCGGCGTCACCGACGCGATGCCGAGCGTGAGGCCCGCCACCTCAGGGAGGTCGGCGGTCATGCCGAGCTTCTCCGCCACGTCGATCACCTCGTCGACGCCCACCGACATGATGAGGCGGATGAACGCGGTGTTCGAGGACACGGCGAACGCCTTGGAGATGGGGATCGTGCCCCAGTTCGTAAAGCTATCATTGGCCACGCGCTCAGATCCTGGCACGTCAACCCACGTGCTCGCATCGATCATGGTCTTCGGGTCGATGCCCGCCTCGAGCGCGGCGACGAGCGTGAAGAATTTGAACGACGAGCCGCACTGGCGCCCGTTGGTGCCGTCGCCCGTCGCCATGTTCACCTGCGTCGCGTTGTAGTCCTTGCCGCCGATCATGGCCTTGATGTGCCCGTTGTCAGGGTCGAGAGCCACGAGCGACACCTCGAACTTGTGCCCCACCGCGTCGAGCTTGCGCTCCGCGGCGGCCTCGGCAGCCTCCTGCGCGTGGAGGTCGAGCGTGGTGTACACGGAGAGCCCGCCCTTGAACACCTCGTCAACTGAGAACTTGTAGCGCCCGTCAGGGTCGAGCAGCTGCTCGCGCACGTAGGAGGTGAAGTATGGCTGCGCGTAGATGCCCGTCTCGGAAGGCTCCTTCTCGTTGAGCATGATGGGCTCGGCCTTGACCGCGTCAGCCTCCTCCTGGGTGACCACGCCGTTCGACACCATGCGGTCGAGCACCACGTTGCGGCGCTTCGTGCTCTGGTCCTCGTTGAGGCGCGGGTCGTTGTAGGTGGGCGACTGCGGGATGCCGATGAGCGTGGCGGCCTCGTTGAGCGTGAGGTCGGTGGCGTGCTTGGAGAAGTAGCGCTCGGACGCCGCCTCGATACCGTAGGCGCCGGCGCCGTAGTTGATAGTGTTCAAGTACATGAGGAGGATCTCGTCTTTGGTGTAGATCTCCTCGAGCTTGTAGGCGAGGTACATCTCGCGGATCTTGCGCTTGAACGAGATGTCGGTCATCTCGTCGGAGAGGATGGTGTTGCGCACGAACTGCTGCGTGATGGTGGACGCGCCTTCGAGATCGCCACCCATGAAGTTGTTCAGCAGCGCGCGACCGACGCCGACGATGTCCACGCCGTTGTGCGCGTAGAAGCGCTCGTCCTCGGTGGCGACCGTGCCCTTGGTCACGAGCTCGCTGATCTGGCTGAGCTCGACCGGCTCGCGGTTCACCGCCTGGAACTCGGCGAGCAGGACCTGCTCGCCCGTCTCGGAGTTCGTCGCGTAGACGCGCGAGGGCTCGGCGGTGTTGAGCGCCTCGACGTTGGTGTAGTCGGGAAGGTCCTGCAGCCACGTCTGGCACAGCGCGGCGACGCCGACGACGCCTGCGATGATGGCCGCAGCAATCACCGACACGACGGCGAGCAGGATGGTCTTCCCGTTTCTCTTCTTGATGCCATAGCGGCGTTTGATCGCGCGTGAGCCCACTGAAACCTCCGTTCAAACTCGCCTCATTGTATCATCGAGCGCATATGCCACGCTCAAGAGTCAACTTTGAAAACAAAAGGTCACATCAAAAGGCAGAATTCTTCACGAAGTGGACGCAGCCCCCCGATCCGCGCGGATCGGGGGGCTGCCGCCCTGGACCCGCCGCGCGCCTTGGGGCTGCTGCGCATCAGGGCCACCTGGGGCTGCCGCCATGCGCCCCGGGCACGCCGCCGCGCGCCTTCGCCGCACACCGCAAGCCCGGCGCGCACTTCGCTACGGCCGCGGGATGCGGCCCTCGTCTTGGCCGAGCTTGTCTACGGCCTCCTGCATCTGCTGCCTCACGGCCTCATGCCCGGTGCCGCCGTAGGTGGTCCGCGCCGCCACGATGGCCTCGAGGTTGAGGGCGCTCGTGATGTCAGCTTCGAACAGGTCGCTCTCCGCCTTGAAGTCCTCGAGCGCGAGGTCCTCCAGGTCGCACCCGCGCTTCTCGCACAAAAGTACCAGATGTCCCACCACCTCGTGCGCCTGGCGGAACGGCATGCCGCGCTTGGCGAGGTAGTCGGCCACGTCCGTCGCCGCAAGGTAGCCGCGGCGCGCCTGCGCCATCATGGCGTCGGGGTGAACGGTCATGGTCGAGATCATGCCGGCCGCGCACACATAGCAGTCCTCGAGCGTCTGCGCTGCGTCGATGGCGCCCTCCTTGTCCTCCTGCAGGTCCTTGTTGTAGGCGAGCGGAAGCGACTTGCACGTGACGAGCAGCGCCACCAGATCCCCGATGACGCGGCCCGACTTGCCGCGGATGAGCTCGGCAAAGTCGGGGTTCTTCTTCTGCGGCATGATCGAGGAGCCCGTGGAGTAGGCGTCTGACAGCGTGACGAAGCCGAACTCGGCAGTGGACCACAGGATGATCTCCTCGCACAGGCGCGACAGGTGCATCGACGACACGCTGCAGGCGTAGATGAGGTCGAGCAAAAAGTCGCGGTCGGACACGGCGTCGAGCGAGTTGGGGATGGGGTGGTCGAACCCGAGCGCGCGCGTGGTCTGGAAGCGGTCGAGCGGGTAGGTGGTGCCCGCGAGCGCCGCCGAGCCGAGCGGGTTGGCGTCGGCCGCCGCGTACGCCGCCTGCAGGCGCTCGAAGTCGCGCGCGAGCATCCACGTGTACGCGAGCAGGTGGTGGGGGAAGAGCACCGGCTGGGCGTGCTGCATGTGCGTGTAGCCGGGCAGGATCACGTCGAAGTGCTCCTGGGCCTGCTTGATGAGCGCGTGGCGCAACGTGGTGTTGGCCCGCATGAGGTCGCAGCAGCGCTTCTTCGCGAACAGGCGCGTGTCCGTGGCCACCTGGTCGTTGCGGCTGCGCCCCGTGTGCAGGCGCGCGCCCGCGTCACCGATGTTGGCGGTGAGCACGCCCTCGATGGCCATGTGGATGTCCTCGTCGTTCACGTCGAAGGTGAACTCGCCCTCCTCGATGGACCGCTCGATCTCGGTGAGGCCCGCCTCGATGTCCAGGGCGTCCTCGTGGCTGATGACGCCCTGGCGGGCCAACATGGCGGCGTGCGCCTTCGAGCCCGCGATGTCCTGCGCGTAGAGCTGCCGGTCAACCGGGAGCGACGCCCCGAAGCGCTGCGTGAACTCGCTCACGCCTTCCTCAAACCGTCCTGACCACAGTGCCATGATGCGTGTCTCTTCCCTCTCCTCGTGCTTGCTTATATATATGATGCCCGAGCGTGCGGCGCTCGGCAGATGCGCGGCAGACGAGCCACCGCACAGTGCGGCGCGGCGCGCGGCTTACGCCGTGACGTGCGCCCCCTTCATGTACGCCTCGGCCTGCTCCACCATCTGGGAGCCCGCGGCGGAGAACTCGTCGGCCGTGGAGGCCACCGGCGCGAACTGCTTGAGGGACGCGCCCATGGCGTGGCGGTTCTTCGCCCACACCTTGCAGGTGAGCGCGTGCAGGTCGATGAAGCCCTTGGCCGCGGCGTGGTCGAACTCGTCACCCGCGTCGTAGGTGGCCAGCTCGTAGGCGTAGAGCGAGTAGTCGCTCTTGCGCCCGACCACCATGCAGCTGCCCTTGAAGAACTTCAGCTTGACGGTGCCGGTGACGCACTGCTGGGTGGTGGCGAGGAACGCGTCGAGGGCCTCCTTGAGGGGCGAGAACCACAGGCCGTTGTACACGCACTCGGCCCACGACTGCTCGATGCCGAGCTTGTAGTGCAGCACGCTGCGCTCGAGCACGAGGTCCTCGAGCGCCTTGTGCGCCTCGATGAGCGCCAGGGCGCCCGGCACCTCGTAGCACTCGCGGCTCTTCACGCCCACGAGCCGGTTCTCGATCATGTCGAGGCGGCCGAAGCCGTTCTCGCCGGCGATCTTGTTCATGGCGTAGATGATCTCGAGGTAGCTCATCTTCTTCCCGTCAAGCGCCACGGGCAGGCCGCCCTCGAAGGTGACGTCGACGTAGGCGGGGACGTCAGGGGCGCAGGCAGGGTCGGTCGTCATGGTGTAGATGTCGGCCGGGGGCTCGCACCACGGGTCCTCGAGCACGCCGCACTCGATGGCGCGCCCCCAGAGGTTGTCGTCGATGGAGTACGGCGAGGCCGTGGTGGTGGGGACGTCGATGCCGTGCGCGGCGGCCCAGGCCATCTCCTCGGGGCGGCTGCCCAGGTCCCACTCGCGCACCGGCGCGATGATCTCGAGCTCGGGGTCGAGCATCAGGATGGACGCCTCGAAGCGCACCTGGTCGTTGCCCTTGCCCGTGCAGCCGTGCGCGATGTACTTCGCGCCGAACATATGGGCCGCATCAACCAGATGCTTGGCGATGAGCGGCCGCGAGAGGGCGCTCACCAGGGGGTACTTGTTCTCGTACAGGGCGTTGGCGGCCATGGCGACGTTCAGGTACTCGTTGGCGAACGATTCGCGCATGTCGACCACGAGGCAGTCGAGGGCGCCGGTCTTGAGCGCCTTGGCCTTGACCTTCTCGAGGCCGTCGTGCTCCTGGCCCAAGTCGCCCACGAGGGCGATCACGTCGAGGTTGTACTTCTCCTGCAACCACTTGATGCAGACCGACGTGTCGAGGCCGCCCGAGTACGCGAGGATGACCTTGTCCTTCGGGGTGGCGGTGGAAGTTGCGGTGCTTGTCGTCATGATGTGCGCCTTTCTTGCTATGCGAACGGTTTGCTGCCCTTTCGCGGCGAACATCAGGTTGTTTTCGATTCGCTGCCGCCGAACCCCCGCGACTGAGCGCGGCCGAGTTTGCGGGCTTGGGGACAACGATGTGCGAAGTGAGCTGCTGTGCACCACGGCTTTTCCTGAGATGCGGGCGCAGGGCATGCGCCAGCGGCCTGTCTGCTTGGGGCGAGACGAGGTGAGGGGAAAAGCACCCTCTCAGATGGACGTTCGTTTAACGTCGTCGCAGACGGCTGACGACGCGAACGTCGGCCGTGGTACGTCGCACGAGGAAGGCAGCGTCAGCCATGGCGCCGGTGAAGCCGGACGCGTGGGCGATATGCGTGACGCTCTGGTGCATGTGAAGCATTCCCTCTCGTACAACCCGCGGGGTTGGGTACCCGCGATCAGCAAAATTGATCGTTCGATATAGTAGCGCAAGAGCAGCGGAATGCAAGAATTTTTTTGCGGAATTTCCCGGAAGCGGGCGAAGGCGCAGACGAGGGGAAGGCGCGCAGCGTGCGACGGGCGCGGGCGGGTGGGGTCGGCATGCGACGCGCGGCAGGTGCGCAGGCGGGCACGGGCACGGCCGGCGCGCAGCGTGCGCTGCGCGCCGAAGCTGGCGTTACAGCAGCTTTCCCAGGCGCTCGACGAGCGCGTCGACGTGGGCCTTCTCGCAGATGAGCGGCGGCAGGAAGCGCAGGGTGCGCGGGCCGGGGGCGTTCAGCACGAGGCCCGCCTTAAGGCCGGAGAGCATCACGTCGCCCGCGGAGGGACCGCCCTGTGCCAGGTCGGCGCCCACCATGAGACCGTCTCCGCGCACGTCTGTGACCTGCGGCAGAGCGGCGAGACGCTCGCGCAGGTAGGCGCCCACCTCGGCCACGTGCGCGCCGAAGCCCTCGCGGGAGAGCTCGGTGAGCGTGGCGTGGGCCGCCGCGATGGCGATGTTGCTGCCGCCGAAGGTGGAGCCGTGGTCGCCCGGGTCGAACGTGTCGGCCACGTCGCCGCGCGCCGCGCACGCGCCCATGGGGATGCCCGAGGCGATGCCCTTAGCCATGGTGACCACGTCGGGCGTGACGCCGAGGGTCTGGAACCCGTAGGGCTTGCCGGTGCGGTAGATGCCGCACTGCACCTCGTCGCAGATGAGCAGCGCGCCGCGCTCGGCGGTCAGGCGGCGGGCGGCGGCCATGAAGTCAGCGGTGCACGGGTGCACGCCCGACTCGCCCTGGATGCACTCGAGCATGACGGCGCAAATCTCATCCCCGCGCTCGGCGAACAGCTGCTCGAGCGCCGCCACGTCGTTGAGGGGCGTGGCGACGAACCCCTGCGGCAGCGGCTGGAACGCCTCCTGCTTGGCAGGCTGCGCCGTGGCGGCGAGCGTGGCGAGCGTGCGGCCGTGGAAGCTCCGCTCGATGGTCACGATGAGGCGGGGCGCGCCTTCGGCCTGCCTGCCCGCCGCGACGGCCCGCTTGCGCGCGTAGAGGCGCGCGAGTTTGATGGCGCACTCGTTGGCCTCGGCGCCCGAGTTCGCGAAGAACGTCTTCCACGCGCTGCGCTCGGCGGGCTCGACCTCTGCGTTCAGCAGGTCGGAGAGCAGGCGCGCCACCTCGCCGCGCTTCTCGATGTAGTAGTAGTTGCTCACGTGCATGAGCTTGGCCGCCTGCTCGCTCACGGCGGCGACGAGCGCGGGATGGCAGTGCCCCAGGCTCACCACGCCGATGCCGGACAGAAAGTCGAGGTACTCCTTGCCCTCGCTGTCCACGAGCGTCATGCCCGAGCCCTCCACGAACTCGACCGGCTTGCGGCCGAACGTGGGCATCACGTAGCGGCTCTCAAGCTCGGCTTCTTGCTGGTAGGTCATTTCTCTTCCCTTCGAAAAGTAAAGCAGATAAAACAAGTATAGCCAGTCATATAGTCTATCAAGGCCGGTGAGGCTGCGCGGACGGGCGGAACGCTACAGCCCCCTGTTCTCGATCAGCTTCGCGGCGAAGTTGCCCACGGGTGACACCACCGACGCGTCGGGCACGCCGGGGCGCGCGATCATGGTGCCGATGCCCTTGTCGGTGAGCAGCTCGAGCAGGAGCGCATGCGGCGTGATGCCGTTGATGATGTGCGCGCGCATGACGCCTGCCGCAAGCGCCGTCACACAGGAGCGCAGCTTGGGAATCATGCCCGTGGAGAGCGTGCCCGAGGCGATCATGCTGCGCGCCTCGTCGAGCGTCATGTTCGAGATGAGCGTCTCGCGACGGGGGTAGTCCTCGTACAGGCCGTCCACGTCAGTGAGGAACACCACCTTGTGCGCGCCGATGGCGGCGGCGATGTGCCCGGCCGCCACGTCGGCGTTGACGTTGTAGCAGCCCGAGTCCTCCCCGATGGCGACCGACGCGATCACCGGGATGTAGTCGGCGGCCACCAGGTCCTCGATGAGCGCGCTGTTGATGCGCGTGATGCGGCCCACGCGGCCGAGGCGCGCGTCGGCCTGCTCAGCCACGATGACGCCCGCGTCGGCGCCGCTGATGCCCACGGCCATGTTGCCGTGCTGGTTCATGGCCTCCACGAGCTCCTGGTTCACCTCGCCGGTGAGCACCATGCGCACGAGGCTCATGGCCTCCTCGGTCGTCACGCGCTGGCCGTCGACGAACTCCACGGGCAGGTCGAAGCGCTTCATGGCGCGTGTGATGGCCTTGCCGCCGCCGTGCACGATGACGGGGTTCACGCCGATGATCTTCAGCAGCACGATGTCGGCCATGACCTCGGCGCGCAGCTCCTCGTTCTCCATGGCCGACCCGCCGTACTTGATGACCACGGTCTTGCCCGTGACGTTCTTGATCCAAGGCATGGCCTCGGTGAGGACCTCGCCGGTTATGCTGGACACGCCGTGGGGGCGCGTCTGAGAGTCGTAGTTCATGAGCGGTAATCTCCGTTGATCGAAACGTATTCATAGCTGAAGTCGCAGGTCCACACCGTGGTCGCGCACGTGCCCTCCCCCAGGTCGGCATCGACGACGATCTCGGGCGCCTCGAAGCGCGCAAGCGCCTCGTCCTCGTCGAAGGCCACGGTCAGCCCGCCGCGGCACACCGGCATGCCCATGATGTCGATGTCGACGTTCTCCTGGGAGAAGCGCGCGCCGCTGCGGCCGAGCGCGGCGGCGATGCGGCCCCAGTTGGCGTCATGCCCGTAGATGGCCGTCTTGGTGAGCGGCGAGTTCGCCACCGTGCGCGCCGCCGCGTCGGCGTCCTTTTCGCTCGCCGCGCCGCGCACGTTCACCGTGACCAGGCGCGTCGCGCCCTCGCCGTCGGTGGCCATGGCGCGGGCGAGCGTGACGCACACCTGCGCGAGCGCCTCCTCGAAGCGCGCGAAGGCGGCGCTGCCCGGCGCAAGCGGCGCTGCAGCGGGAGCGGCCGCGCCGCTTGCGAGGATGAAGCACGAGTCATTGGTGGACGTGTCGGAGTCCACCGTGATCTTGTTGAAGCTCGCGTTCACCGCGCGGCTCAGCGCCGCGTGCAGGTCAGGCGCCGCGACGGGCGCGTCGGTGGTGATGACGGCGATCATGGTGGCCATGTTCGGCATGATCATGCCCGAGCCCTTCGCCATGCCGCCCACCGTGAACGTGACGCCCTCGTAGCCGACGCCCGCGCCCGAGAAGGTGACGGCGCACTCCTTCGGGTGCGTGTCGGTGGTCATGATGGCCCGCGCCGCGCTGGCGCCGCCCGCGCGCGAGGCCTTCGCGAAGGCCGCCGGCACGCCCGCGGCGAACGGCTTGAGCGGCAGGTGCACGCCGATGACGCCCGTGGAGGCCACGAGCACCTCGTCTGCGGTGCAGCCCACGGCGTCGGCCGCGATGCGCGCCGCCTCGCGCGCCGCCTCGCGCCCGATCTCGCCCGTTGCCGCGTTCGCGCAGCCGGAGTTGATGACCACGGCGCGCGCGGTGCCGTAGGCGCCTGCCCCCGCGCCGCCCTCGGACAGGCGCTCCCGGCACACCTGCACGGGCGCTGCGCAGAACACGTTGGTGGTGAACACGCCCGCTGCGGCGCTCGGCTCGTCGGCTACCACGAGCGCGAGGTCGAGCCGGTCCGGGTCGGCGCGGAACCCCGCGTGGACGCCGGCGGCCGCGAACCCCCGTGCCGTGGCGACGCCGCCGTCCTCTACGTAGGCGCAGCCGAACCGCTGCGCATAAGCGTCGTTGGTGATGCTCATCTGACACCTCCTAAACGGGGACGGAGACGTAGTCGAGGCCCGTCGTCTCGGGCAAGCCGAAGACGATGTTCGCGCACTGCAGCGCCTGGCCCGCCGCGCCCTTGCCGATGTTGTCGATGGCGCCGATGCCCACGATCATGCGCGCCGCCTCGTGCACGGCCACGCCCACGTGCGCGCGGTTGGTCCCCGCCACCGACGCCGTCTTGGGCAGCTGCCCCTCCGGCATCACCGTGACGAGCGGGGATGACGCGTAGAAGTCCTGGTAGAGCTGCACGAGCTCGGACGTGCTCGGCAGCGGGGAGTCCGGCGCGAGCGGCATGGTCACCGTGGAGAGCAGCCCGCGGTTGAGCGGCGCGAGGTGCGGCGTGAACACCAGCCCACCTGCGCGCAGCCCGAGGATCTGCTCGATCTCGGGCGTGTGGCGGTGCGTCGCCACGCCGTACGCCTCGAGGTTCTCGTTGGCGAAGCAGAAGTGCGTGCGCTCGGTGGCCTTCTTGCCCGCGCCGGTCACGCCCGACACCGCGTCGACCACGACCACGCCCTGCGCGTCGACGAGCCCCGCGCGGATGGCGGGCGCCGCCGCGAGCGAGGTGGCCGTGGGATAGCAGCCCGCGCACCCCACGAGCGCCGCGCCGCCGCGCGCGCGCTCGGCCGCCGCATGCGCCAGCTCGTCGCCGGTGAGCTCGGGCAGGCCGAAGGCGGCCTTCTGCAAGAGGTCCACGGCCGTGTGCGGAGTCTTGTACCAGCGCTCGTAGGTCTGCGGGGCCTTCAGGCGGAAGTCAGCCGAGAGGTCGACGACCGTCACGCCCTGCGCGATGAGCCCGGGCGCCATGCCGAGCGCCGCCGTGTGGGGCACGGCGAGGAAGACGACGTCGCATGCGCTGAGGCTCGCCTCCGCATGCGTGGAGAAGGCCAGGTCGGTCACGCCTGCGAAGGCGGGGTACGCCTTCGCGAGCGGGGTGCCCGCCAGCGCGTCGGACGTGGCGGCCACCAGCTCGAAGGAGGGGTGCGCGAGCACGAGGCGCGCGAGCTCGATGCCCGCGAAGCCCGCCGCGCCGACAATTCCTGCTTTATAGGTCATAGGTGTGTCCTCGATTCAGATGAAGATGAGGCGACCCCGCGCCGAGGCGGCGAAGCGTCGCGAAGATACGTGATGAAGGCGCGCAGTCAGCCAGATGAGAGCGCCCACTCTCGCGAGGCGCCGTTTGAAAGCCCCGTTTGGTGAGGGGTCAGGTGCGGCTGCTGCGCCACGGACGTCGTCGAGGAGCCAGCGCGCCTGCGCCGGCGAAGATCTGGGTTCTGCCGTCCAATTCCACGATCTGTCCTCGTTTTCGATGCCCTCTGCGCCCACGACCGTCGGCCGTGCTAATATGAGCGCTTAACTTGAGGGTATTTTACACAAGTTCTGTTACATGGCGCTTAAATTTAAGTTCAGGAGTCGGATAATGACCGAGATCGACCAGCCAGCGCGCACGGACAACATCAAAGCCATCGTTTCGTTCTTCGAAAGCGGCATCAAGGACCGCGCCGAGAAGCTCGGCATCGAGCTCGAGCACACGCTGCTGCACCGCGACGGACGCGCCGTGTCCTACAGCGAGGAGCACGGCACCGAATGGCTGCTCGAGCAGCTGAGCGCGCACTACACCGTCGAGACGCGCGATGCCGAGGGCGACCTTCTCGGCGTGGCGCGGGGGCCGCAGGCCGTGACCATCGAGCCGGCGGCGCAGGTCGAGCTCTCCGCCGGGCCCTTCGCGGACCTCGACGACGCCCGCGCGTGCTTCGAGGAGTTCGAGGAGCGCATGGCGCGCGCGCTTGCGCCGACCGACGTGCGCGTGCTCACGCTCGGCTACCACCCCACCGCCCGCGCCGCCTCGCTCGAGCTCATCCCGAAGCGCCGCTACGAGCTCATGAACCGCTATCTGGGCGCCATCTCGCCGTTCGGCGTGCGCATGATGCGCGGCAGCGCTTCGACGCAGGTGTCCCTCGACTATACCTCCGCGGAGGACTGCCTGCGCAAGCTGCGCCTGGCCTTCGCGCTCACGCCCGTGCTGTCGCTTCTGTGCGACAATTCGCCCGTGTTCGAGGGAGCGCCGCGCCCCCACGAGCTGATGCGCACCGAGATCTGGAAGTTCTGCGACCCCGACCGCTGCGGCGTGGTGCCGCGCGTGATGGAGGACGGATTTGCGCTCGAGGACTACGCGGCCTACATCCTCGACGCGCCCGCCATCCTCTCCCCCGACGCCGACGAGCAGTGGCGCTTCGACGAGCGCACATTCGGGGAGATCTACGCCGAGGTCCCCATGCGGCAGGCCGACGTCGAGCACGCGCTGTCCATGTTCTTCACCGACGTGCGCCTCAAGACCTACATCGAGATCAGGCCGGCCGACGCCATGCCCGTCCCCTACGTGATCGCCTACGCGGCGCTCATCAAGGGGCTGTTCTACTCCGCGCGCAGCCTCGACGCGCTCGACGAGCTGTTCGCGCAGGTGAGCGCCACGGACATCGCGCGCGCGAAGGAGTCGCTGATGGAGGCGGGCTACGAGGGCGCGATCTACGGGCGCCCCGCGGGCGAGGTGGTCGACGACGTGGTGCGCATCGCGCAGGCGGGGCTGGCCGAGAAGGACCGCGCACACCTGGAGCCGCTGGCGCAGCTCGCTGCCGAGCGCACGACGCTCGCGCGCCTCGCCTGTCGGGAAGATGTGCGCGCGTAGGCGGGGCGAGCGGACACGACCTGCGGGCGTGGTATAGTGCTCGCATCATGAGAGACAAGCGAAAGGACGCTTCATGAGCAACGAGGGAAAGACCGTCAAGGCGCATTACCGGGGCACGCTTGACGACGGCGAGCAGTTCGACTCGTCCTACGACCGCGGCGAGCCCATCGAGTTCACCTGCATGGCGGGCCAGATGATCCCCGGCTTCGACCAGGCCGTGGTTGACATGCAGGTGGGCGAGAAGAAGACCGTGCGCATCGAGCCCGAGGACGCCTACGGCGAGGTCCGCGCGGAGCTCATCCAGGAGGTGCCCATGGAGAACGTGTCCAACGCCGCCGAGCTGCCCGTGGGCCAGACCGTGTACATGCACGGCCCGAACGGCCAGCCCGTGCCGGTTCAGGTGGTGAAGATCGAGAACGGCATGGTGACGTTCGACATGAACCACCCCATGGCCGGCAAGGCCCTCAACTTCGAGATCGAGCTGGTCGAGGTCATAGGGGCGTAGCGCGCCCGCACGCGGAAGGCACGTTCCCGCGGAAGGCGCGGCGCCGCAGGACGCGACGCGCCTGCGAGCGAAGCGGTGAGCGCATCGGAGCGGTTTGAGGAGACCCCGCATACTCAAGCATGCGGGGTCTTCGTGCGCTCGCGGCTAGCTTGCGTACATGCTGGCGTAGGGGCGCGACGAGGCGGGGCGCAGCCGCCAGAAACCCTCGCCGTCATCCGCCACAGGCGCGCCGAGCTCGTCGGCGAACGCGACGTTGTAGCGCCCGAGCAGATCGCGCAAAAGCTCCTTGTCCGCCTCGTCAACCTCTTCGAGCACCAGCCCCTGCGGCACGTCCTGCTCGTCCAGCCTGCTGCGCAGGTAGATCACGCCACCGTGCATGCCCGTGGCCAGGTACTCGCCCGGCCTGCCCAGAAGCACGATGACGCCGCCCGCCATGTACTCGCCGAGAAAGCTCCCCGCGTCCCCGCCGATCACGATGGCGGGGCACTTCTGCTCGTACTGCTTCATGTGGATGCCCACGCGCCAGCCGCACCCGTCGCGCACGAAGATCTCGCCGCCGCGCATGGCGTAGCCCGCCGCGTCGCCGCAGCGCCCGTGGATGACGACGCTGCCCGCGTTCATGGTGTTGCCGATCTGGTCCTGGGCGTTGCCGAACACCTCGATGGCACCGCCGTCCATATAGCAGGCCATGTCGTTGCCGGGCGTTCCGTGGATCTCGAGGCGCTTGCCCGCGGGCATGGCGCAGCCGAGATAGCGCTGTGCGTACACGCAGTGCAGCTCCACCACGTCGGCGTGCTCGAGCGCCACGCGCACCTGCTCGTTGGCCTCCTTGAAGTGAGCTGTTCCCAGCTCGACTGATGCCCGCGTCGTCAGCTCCTGGGCCATGGCTACGCACGCTCCTTCGTTCGCTTCATGTCATCACTCTCCCGCGTATTTCACGCCGAGGATCTCAAGCTCCTTCTCGTTGAGCCCCACGCCGCGCAGCATGAGGCGGTTGCCGCGCAGGCTGTCGATGGCGTTGATGCCCATGCCGCCCATCATCTCCTGGATCTCGTGGTTCCAGCCGCGGATCAGGTTGACCACGCGCTCGGCCGCGACCTCAGGGTTGAGGCGGCGGGTGAGCTCGGGGCGCTGCGTCGCGATGCCCCAGTTGCACTTGCCGCTCGAGCAGTCGCCGCACTGGTGGCACCCCAGCGCGATGAGTGCCGCCGAGGCGCAGTAGACCGCGTCGGCGCCGAGCGCGATGGCGCGCACCACGTCGGCCGAGTTGCGTAGGGAGCCCGCCGCCACCAGGCTCACCGTGGAGCGGATGCCCTCGTCGCGCAGGCGCTGGTCGACGGCGGCCAGCGCAAGCTCAATGGGGATGCCCACGTTGTCGCGGATGCGCTTGGGCGCGGCGCCGGTGCCGCCGCGGAAGCCGTCGACCACGATAATGTCAGCCCCTGCGCGCGCCATGCCCGACGCGATGGCGGCCGCGTTGTGCACGGCGGCGATCTTCACCAGGATGGGCTTGGCGTAGCGCGTGGCCTCCTTCAGCGAGAAGATGAGCTGGCGCAAGTCCTCGATCGAGTAGATGTCGTGGTGGGGCGCCGGCGAGATGGCGTCGGTGCCCTGGGGGATCATGCGCGTGCGCGACACCTCGGCGTTGATCTTCTCGCCGGGCAGGTGCCCGCCGATGCCGGGCTTGGCACCCTGGCCGATCTTGATCTCGATGGCAGCGCCCGCCTCGAGGTAATGGGGGTCGACGCCGAAGCGGCCCGAGGCCACCTGCACGATGGCGTTTGCCGCGTAGGGCTCGAGGTCGCGGTGCAGGCCGCCCTCGCCCGTGTTGAAGTACGTGCCCAGCTCGCGCGCCGCCATGGCGAGCGCCATCTGCGTGTTGAGCGAGACGGAGCCGAAGCTCATGGCCGAGAACATGAGGGGGACGTCGAGTTTGATCTGCGGCGGCATCGGGGAGACGAGCTTGTGCTCGCGCTCGTTGACCTTGAGCATGCCCGGGCGGCTGCCCAGAAGCACGCGAGTCTCCATGGGCTCGCGCAGAGGGTCGATGGAGGGGTTCGTGACCTGGCTCGCGTTCAGGAGCAGGTGGTCCCAGTAGATGGGGTACGGCTCGGGGTTTCCCATCGAGGACAGGAGCACCGCGCCGGTCTGCGCCTGCTTGGCGATGTCCTGCATGGAGCCGAGCGTCCAGTTCGCCGACCCGCTGTCAACTTGAGGCCATCGGGTGATGGCGATGGCCTTCGTGGGGCACATGACCACGCAGCGCTGGCAGTTCACGCACGCGGCATAGTCGGCCACCACCACGCGTCCGAGGTCATCGTCGACGCGGTGGACCTGGTTTGAGCACGAGCGCTCGCACACGCCGCACTGGACGCACAGGTCGCGGTCGCGCTCCACCTTGTAGCGGGGAAGCAGGTAGTCGAGCATGCGCTTACGCCTCCTTCCTTCTCCGCGGCAGAACGCCCACCTCGTGCTTGAACGGCTTGGCCGACGGCGTGTTCTCCGCCGACTCGCCGCGCTTGCGGCGGGCCACCTCGTCGAGCTGGACCACGAACGGCACGCCGCCGTCGATGGAGCGCACGTTCTCGGCGTCGGGGCACACGACCTCGATGGCCGCCTGCTCGCTGGCCAGGTACACCAGGGAGCCCTTCTCGGCCACCATGAGCGCGCGCAGCTTGAGGCGGTCGTTGAGGGCGAGCAGCCCCTCGTCGGAGCCGAGGATCACCGAGAACGGCCCGTTCACGAGGGCGCTCGAGTAGGTGGCGCGCAGCGCCGTCTCGAAGGCGGCGCGCTCGGGGCTCATGCGGTCGATGTCATCCCACGAGCTGGCCGTCATGATGTGCGCCGCCATCTCCTGCGAGAACCCGTGGCGGCGGGACAAAAGGTCGAACAAATACGTGATGACCTCGGTGTCCGTCTGGAGCTCGCAGTCGTAGCCGAACTGCTCGACGTAGCGGCGGTTGGCGTCGTAGCTGGAGATCTCGCCGTTGTGCACCACCGACCAGTTGAGCAGCGTGAAGGGGTGCGCGCCGCCCCACCAGCCGGGCGTGTTGGTGGGAAAGCGCCCGTGCGCCGTCCATGCCCATGCCCGGTAGTCCTGGATGCGGTAGAACGCGCCGATGTCCTCCGGGTAGCCGACGCCCTTGAAGGCGCCCATGTTCTTGCCCGACGAGGCCACGAAGGCGCCGTCGATCTGGCCGTTGATGTGAAACACGTGCTGCATGGTGTACTCGGACTCGTCCAAGCCGCTCATGTTGAGGCGCATGGGGTGCGGCGCCACGAAGTAGCGCCATATGTCGGGCGGGTTCTTGATGGAGCCGACGCTCTCCGTGGGGATGCGCTCCTGCTTCTCGCTCATGAAGTGCTTGTCGAGGTAGGCTTCCGTCTCCGCGCGCGCGTCACGGCTCTCGTACATGATGTGGAACGCGTAGAGGTCCTGGTACTCAGGGTAGATGCCGTACGCCGCGAATCCGCCGCCGAGGCCGTTGCCGCGGTCATGCATGAGGGCGATCGACTTCAGGATGTCGCTTCCGTCGTGCCGCTCGCCGCTGCGGTCCATGATGCCCGCGATGGCGCAGCCCGAGGGTATCCTGACGCGCCCCTCCCTGAGGCTTTCCCTGTTCTGCATGGGTATGCTCCTCGTCTCAATAGGAAAAAACCCAGCCATGCAGGCGCCCTGCGCCCCCGCCGCCGCAGACCCCACGGCTGAGCACGAGGTCCGAGGTCATGCCCGCGCCTGAGGCCGCGACCGCCTCGCGCGTCGAAAGAACCCGCGTAGCGGGGCGGTTGACGGAGGCGCAGGGCGCCTGCATCCTGTGGTCAACCCAGCATAGGCGGCTATTGTTTCAGGCGCGTATGCTCCTCGTTTCCATCCTGTTTCACGTGCGGCCCCGCGCAGCTCGCGCGAGGCCGCACGCGCTTAAGGAGGCTCAGGCCGCCGTCTTCAAGGCGTCAAGCTCAACCAGGGCCTGGAGCAGGTCGATCCAGCTGTTGTAGTTGAAGAGCTCGGCGATCCTCGTGAGCCGGAAGACGTAGTCCTCGTCAGAGGGAGACAGGCGTCCCACAGGTACCTCCGGTGCGAACAGGACCTCCCCCGAAAGGCCGTCCTGGCCGTCCAAGAAGCGCTCCTTGCGCCAGGCCGCCCCGCGAGGAGGCCGGCGCGCCCGCGCCGCGCCGAACCCGAAGTACGTCATGGCCCAGAAGACGCTTCCCACCGCGAGGCAGCGCTCCTTGCCGCACAGCGACCGCGGAACCCACATGCGCCGGCCGAGCGTCTCAGACCACGGCTCGAAGGCGAGCGGGAGCACCGAGCGCTCAAGGCGCCTCCACGCCCACGGCCTGCCGGCGCACGCGCGCCCGACGCCGCCTTCCGCGTCTCGCAGCGCCGCGAGCCCCGCCACGCGGGATGCTCCCCCGTCAAGCAGCGCGGCCATCTCGGGCACGTCGGCGCCGTCGAGGACAGCCGCCCCCACGCGCCGCCGCAGCGTGCCCCGCGCGTCAACCACCTCGAGCCACTCCCAGGGAACGACGAGGCTCTCCGGATGCGCGTCCGCACGCGACGGCACGTTGAGCATGCAGCGCAGCGACGCCTCGATCTTGCGGACGAGCGCCTCCGCGCAGGCCCCGTCAAGCGCCTCAACCGAGACGTGCCACCCCGCCTCGGCGCCGAGGACGGCCTCGAGGAGATCGCGCGAGGCGCACGACGCCAGCGCCTCCCTCACCGTGATGACGTCATCTGCGTTGACCTCAAGCTCTCCGAAGCAGAACTGCCGATTGTTGTCACCTGACTGCGCTGACATGCGGATCACCTCTTCGATTTTCGTACACCTGTTCTTTTTCGTAGACAGTATAGCACGAAGAGGGAACATTTGTTCAGAGAAATTTGCACTATTTTTCGAATTATGCGGCAGCGCGCGAGGACATCCGCCTAAACCTCGTCCTCCACCACGAGCGGACCCTCCACCTTGGCATCCTTCGGCAGCACGAGCGACAGCACGATGGCCACCACGAACACCACGGCCACGCAGTTGGTGGCGAACACGCTCTGCACGAGCGCGGGAAACGCCCCGAAGATGTCGCTCATCTGGGTGAACCCGATGCCCACCGCGAGCGAGAGCGCGGCGATGGTGATGTTGCGCTGCGTGAAGCCGGCGCTCGCGATCATCTGAAAGCCGCTCAAGATGATGTTGCCGAACATCATGATGGTGCACCCGCCGAGCACCGCCTCGGGCAGCGACGAGAACGCCAGGCTCACCACCGGCACGAACCCGGCGAGCACGAGCACGAACGCGCCCGTGGCGATGGCGCGGCGGTTCACCACCTTCGTCATGGCGATCAGCCCCACGTTCTGCGAGAACGACGTCACCGGCGAGCAGCCGAAGCAGCCCGAGAACGTGCTCGTGAAGCCGTCGGCCACGATGGCGCCGGAAAGCTCCTTGTCGGACGGCGCGCGCTTGAACGCCACGGCCGTGAGCGCCGACACGTCGCCGATGGTCTCGGTAGCCGACACCAGAAAGATCAGCGTGATGGAGATGATGGCGCCCAGGTCGAGCACGGGCGTCACCGGCATGAGCGTCGGCAGCGCGACGGGAGCGGCGCCCGCGAACACGCTGAAGTCCACCTTGCCGAGCGGGATGGCCACCACATAGCCCACGAGCAGGCCGAACAGCACGGCGAGCTGCTTGGTGGTGCCCTTCGCCAGCGCCTGGAACGCCAGGCACGCCACGAGCGACACCGTGCCGAGCGCCAGGTTCTCCCACGAGCCGAAGTCCTCGGCGCCCGAGCCGCCGCCGAACGACGCCGCGCCCACGCCCAGAAGCGAGAACCCGATGGCCGTCACCACCACCGCCGCCACGATGGGCGTGATGATGCGCCGCCAGTACTGCGCGAACAGGCCGAGCACGCCCTCGACGACGCCGCCCACGATGACGGCCCCGATGAGCGCGCCGTAGCCGGACGTCGCCGCGATGGTGCAGGCCACCGACACGAACGTGAAGCTGATGCCCATGACGATGGGCAGGCCCGAGCCCGCGCGCCACACGGGGAACAGTTGGATGAACGTGCCGATGCCCGCGATAAGCATGGCGTTCTGGATGAGCAGCGCGCCCTGCTCGGAGGAGAGGCCCGCAGCCGCCGCGATGATGGCGATGGGCGCGAGGTTCGCCACGAACATGGCGAGCACGTGCTGGAGCCCGTACGGGAACGCCCGCGCCAAAGGGATCTTCGCGTCAAGCGACGAGAGCGCCGCGGCGTCTATCTTCCCGCTCATGCGCGGAACACGATCTCGCCCGTTCCAGCATCCATGGACTCGATGATGGCGAGGGACTGCAGGTCGTAGCCGCGCTCGCGCAGGCTGTCGCCGCCGCCCTGGAAGCCCTTCTCGATGGCGACGCCGATGCCCTCGACCACCGCGCCCGCGTTCTCGCAGATCTCGATGAGGCCGTTCAGGGCGCAGCCGTTCGCCAGGAAGTCGTCGATGATGAGCACGTGGTCCCCAGGGCCGATACAGCGCGTGGACACGATGACGTCGAACATCTTACCGTGCGTGAACGACCTGATGCGCGTGGCGTACACGGTGCCGTCAAGGTTGATGCTCTGCGACTTCTTCGCGAACACCGCCGGCACGCCGAAGCACTGCGCCGTGATGACGGCGATGCCGATGCCCGACGCTTCGATGGTGAGGATCTTGTTGATCGGGCGGTCGGAGAACCGCCTCCACCACTCCCTCGCCATGGCGTCGAACAGAGCCACGTCCATCTCGTGGTTCAGAAACGAGTCGACCTTCAGCACGTCGTTGTCCTTCACCACGCCGTCGCGCCTGATGCGCTCTTCAAGCAGTCGCATAGCCCATCCTTTCCCTGTCTCGCAAGAGAACCCGCGGGCAGGCCCCCTCCATCCTGTTCAGACAGTTTAGCGAAAACGAGCGCGCATGGGCAGGACACGCGCAAGGAAATGCACGTTCTTTGGCGAGCGCGCTTGGCGCGACGCGGTCGCGCCTCAGCGGTTGTCGACGCGCTCGGGGCTCAGGTCGTGGCCCGAGAGGCGCCGCCAGGCCACTTCCTCCCAGCGCGTGTTCGGGCGCCCGTAGTTGCAGTACGGGTCGATGGAGATGCCGCCCCGCGGCAGGAACTTGCCCCACACCTCGATGTACTTGGGGTCCATGAGCCGGATCAGGTCCTTCATGATCACGTTCACGCAGTCCTCGTGGAAGCCCCCGTGGTTGCGGAAGCTGAACAGGTACAGCTTCAGGCTCTTCGACTCCACCATGCGCACGTCGGGCACGTAGCTGATGTAGATGGTGGCGAAGTCGGGCTGGCCCGTGATGGGGCACAGGCTCGTGAACTCAGGGCAGTTGAACTTCACGAAGTAGTCGACGTCCTGGTGCTTGTTGACGAACGTCTCGAGCACGGAGGGGTCGTAGTCGTGCGGGTACGCCACGTGCTGGTTGCCCAGCAGCGTGAGGCTCTCAGCGTCGCTCATGGTCATGCTCCTTCGGCGATCAGGCTCAGCGGCCGATCAGCGGGTCGGGGACGTTGTTGGCGGCGAAGGCGCGGGCGCGGTCGATGCAGGTGCCGCAGGTGCCGCAAGGGGTAACGCCGCCCTCGTAGCACGACCACGTGAGCTCGTACGGCACGCCGAGCGCGAGGCCCTCCCGCACGATGTCCGCCTTCGACCAGGCCACATACGGCGCCTCGAGCGTGAGCTCGCCGCCCGTGCCCTCCTCGACGGCCCGGCGCATGGCATCGACGAACGCCGGCGAGCAGTCGGGGTAGGCGTCGCCCGCCCAGTCATCGTGGTGGGCGCCGTAGAGCAGCACCGCGCACCCGAGCGAAAGCGCTATCGACGCAGCCGACGACAGGAACAGCCCGTTGCGGAAGGGCACGTACGTGCTCACGAGCGGGCCGTTCGCGCAGGCGAGCTGCTCGGCGTAGCTCGCCTGCGGGACGCCCTCGGTCGAGTGCGCCAGAAGCGAGCAGTTGCTGTCGGCGAAGATTGCCCCGAGGTCGAGCGTGCGCGCGTCGACGCCGTAGTGCCGCGCTACCGCGCGGGCCGAGTCCATCTCGCGCACGTGCCGCTGCCCGTACGTAATGCTCAGCGCGACCACGTTCCCGACTCCGAAGTCGCGCACCGCGCGGGCCAAAAGCGTGGTCGAGTCCACGCCGCCCGAGCACAGCACGAGCGCGCGCCGCGGGCGCGCCTCCGCGGGCGCCGCCGCACCCTCCCGCGCGCCGCCGGCCTGCGCCTCCGCGCCTTCCCGCACGTCGCCACCGGCCTGCGCGCCACTGCTAGCCGTCACGCCGCCTCGCTCCTCTTCCATCTACACGCCCCTCTCGCACGCGGGCCAGATGATCTTGTGCAGCTGCAGCTGCACCGTCACGCCCGTCAGGCTGCGTTCCTTCACGAACTCGACGATGTCCGCCGGCTCCATCGCGCCGAACACCGGGCTTGCGTACACCGCGCAGCGCTCGCACAGCCCGAAGCGCTCGACAACCTGCTGCATCACGCGCAGGTCCTCCGCTGACCCCACGACGAACTTCACCACGTCGTCGCAGGTCAGATAAGCGAAGTTGCCGGTGAGCATCGAGGGCTCCTCGCCGCTCGAGGGCCCCTTGTAGTCCATGGTGAGCCCGAGCGCGCCCGCGCCGCGCAGCCCCAGCTCGTCGCGCAGCTGCGCGACCTCCCGCACGTCGACCGCGCCGTTCGTCTCGATCTCCACGAAGCGCGCCGGCGCCGCCGCGTCGCCCAGCAGGGCGCGCAGAAGCGGCAAAAGCAGCGGCTGCAGCAGGGGCTCGCCGCCCGTGAGCGTCACGCACGGCGTTTCAGCCTCGCGCGCGAAGGCCGCAAGCTCCTCCACGCTCAGCTGCTCCACGGGGCAGCCGGGCGCGTTCGCCCAGGCGGTGTCGCAGTACGAGCAGCTGAGGTTGCACCCCGCGAAGCGCAGGAACGTCGCCAGGCGGCCCGCGTGCGCGCCCTCGCCGTTGACGCTCACAAAGCGCTCGGCCACGGGCATGGTCAGCGGATGCAGTCCACCGCCCTGCCCAAACGGCTCGCCGCCTGGCACACGGGACGCATCCGCGCCCTGCCCGCGGGCCGCCTCCGTGCTAGCGCCCACGGTAGATCGCGCAGTTGTTCGGCGTCTCGTACACGTCGACCTGGGACACCGGCAGGCCGCGCGCGTCCAGCTTGTCGAAGAAGTAGCGCGCCAGGTTCTCGGCCGTGGTGCGGAAGGGCACGATGGAGAGCACGAAGCCCTCCTTCTCCAGGCACGCCAGCGTCTCAGGCGCAAGCGAGCCCTCCTCCACCACGAACGAGTGGTCGAGCTCCTCGGTGAGCTCGCGCAGGGCGCTCTTGAACGCGCCGAAGTCGACGACCATGTCCTTGCAGGTCCCGGCCTTCTGCAGCTCGTCCTGCTCGAGGTAGGCCACCACGCGCCAGCGATGCCCGTGCAGGTTCTCGCACTTGCCGTGGTAGTCGGTGAGGAAGTGGGCAGCGTCGAAGCTGCTCTCAGTCTTGAGTCCGTACGTCATAGGCTCCTCCGAAGCACCGCGTCCGCCCTAGCGGCCCAGCTTGGCGCGGATCGCGCTGATCTCGTTGCTCGCCCGCGACCAGTCGCGTGCGCCGAAGCCCGCCACGCCGGCGAGCACGAGCACCATGAGGTAGAACAGCATGTTCGCCACCATGTGGGAGGCAAGCTCGACGCCCTGCTGGATGAGCGCCTGCTTCACCGCCGTGACCACCACGAACACCACGATGGCCGCGAGCACGCGAATGAGGCCGCTGCGCTTCTTCAGCTCGAGCTCGTCGAGCTGCGCAACCATGCGCTGCTTCTTGTTCTTGCCATGCCCCATGCCTGGTCCTTTCGCTTGCCGCCTGCGCGCAGGCGCTCGTACTGCGTTATTGCGTATAAGTATAGTCGAGTTCGGGAAGAGAAAACCTCCCCGGGCGCAGGCCCGAGGAGGTTTCCACAAGGTTCAGCTGAGGAGGCGCGCGCCTTTAGGCGGTCGCGAGGTTCTCCGCCTCGACGGCGGCAGCCTTCTTCGCGGGCGCGGGGGCAGCGGCCTTGTCGGTGAGCGCGGCGTCGAAGCCGAGCTCCTCGAGGGAGTGCAGCGCCTTCTGCTTGTGCACCTCGCGCAGCGGCGTGCGGCCGTACTTCGCGTTGTAGATGAAGAACGTGAACAGCGCCGTGATGGCCAGGCCGCACACGGCCAGGGCGAACGAGCCCAGGTGCAGAAGCGCGCCGTCAACATGGCCCATGAACAGGTCGAGGCCCACGTTGTACATGTTGTAGCCGCCCACGGTGATCATGACGCCGAAACCCTCGCCGGAGAAGTTCATCAGCGCCGTGGAGATGCCGCACGGGGCCAGGATGCAGCCCACCATCCATGCCGTGATCAGGATGTGCAGGTGGTTGACCTTCGGCGTGATCTTCTGGACGATGATGTAGAGCAGCTGGAAGATGGCGGCCAGGATGCCGCCCACCACGAAGGCCCAGAAGAACAGCATGCCGCCCGTGGTCTTCTCCACCACGATGACGGGGTTGTTCAGGCCGAGCATGCCGCAGAGGTAGCCGATGACGATGCAGATGGCGGCGAACACCACGTTGAACCACACGACGAACCACACGCAGTTCCACACGCACTTGCCGAACTTCTCGTTGCTCTTGGTCCACGGGCCGACAGCCTTCATGCCCACGGCCATGGCGAAGCCGGAGAACGGGAGCAGCGCGCCGAAGTCGCCCCACTCCTCGACGTACTGGTAGACGGCGAAGCCGCCGAGCACGCAGCCGATGACGCCCATCGAGATGAGCGTGGCGCCGCCCATGAAGAACTCCATGGGAGTGCCCGCCAGCGCGAACTGCCAGAACGACAGGATGGCCTGCGCGATGAGCGCGAACATGCCTCCGATGAAGAAGGCGTAGACGATTGACTTGTATGGCTTCATTGATCATCCCCTAACCTTATGAGCCCAGACATGCAAAGGCCCGCGGCGCACAAGCGTCGTAGGCCCACGTGCGCGCGCTATCGTCTTCGCTCTCCGCGCGCATGCTGCGTGCAAGCTTATAGGAGATGAGCCTCTCCGACCTCAACCTCAGGGTTCGATTCAGGTGGTTGACGAGGTGGAAATAACGGTACGAGGGCTGGAACTTGCCTGTTCCAGCCCTCGTCAGTCACTTCTCTGCCAAATGGCGACGCCCGGCCGCGCGTGAGCGAGCGCCAAGCGCGGGCGGCCGCCCGCAGGCACGCTCGCTGCCACTCGTTGCCGCTAGTTGCCTGCCGCGCGCGCCGCCTCGTAGGCCTCGATGAGCTTCTTGGTCACGTCATGCGGCGCGTCCTCGTAGCCCTCGACGGAGATCACGTAGGAGCCCGAGCCGCGCGTGAGCGAGCGCAGCTCCTTGGTGTAGTTGATAACCTCGGCGTAGGGCACGCGGACCTTGATGACCGTCTCGCCCGCCTCGCCGGCGTCGGTGCCGATGATGCGGCCGCGGCGCGTGGAGATGTCGCCCATGATGGTGCCGGCGTACTCCTCGCCCACCGTGATGTCCATGGTGGCCATGGGCTCGAGGATCACGGGGCTGGCCTTCTCGCACGCAGCGCGGAAGCCGATGCGCGCGGCCGTCTTGAACGCCATCTCGTTGGAGTCGACGGAGTGGTACGAGCCGTCGAACACGACGCACTTGAGGTCGACCATGGGGTAGCCCGCCAAAAAGCCTTCCTTCATGGCGTCCTGCACGCCCTTGTCAACGGCCGGGATCAGGCCGTTGGGGATGGCGCCGCCCTTGATCTCGTCCACGAACTCGTAGCCCGCGCCCGGGTTGGGCTCGAGGCGCAGCCAGCAGTCGCCGAACTGGCCGGCGCCGCCCGTCTGCTTCTTGTGGCGGCCCTGGGCTTCGGCGGTCTTGCGGATCGTCTCGCGATAGGGCACGCGCACGGGGACGAGGCGCACCTCGACGCCGTTCTGGTCCTTCAGGCGCGCGAGCAGCATGTCGACCTGCGTGTCGCCCATGGCGGTGAGGACGGTCTGGTGCGTCTCCTCGTCGCGGCGCAGGCGGATGGTGGGGTCGGCCTCGGCGGCGCGGGCGAGGAAGGTGCCGAGCTTGTCCTCCTCCTTCTTGTTCACGGCCTCGATGGCGACCGGGTACTGCGGCGTGGGCAGGGCCAGAGGCTCGATGGCGATGTCGCCGGCGACCGACAGCGTGTCGCCCGAGCGCGTCTCGGTGAGCTTCGGCACCACGACGATGTCGCCGGCCTTGGCGCTCTTCACGTCCATGGGCTCCTTGCCCATCATGACCTGGATCTTGCCCAGGCGCTCCTTCTTGCCCGTGCGGGAGTTGATGAGCTCGACGCCCGGCTCCAGGTAGCCCGAGAGCACCTTCAGGAAGCTCAAGCGGCCCACGAACGGGTCGGAGATGGTCTTGAACACGAAGGCCGAGGGGCGCTTCGTCTCGTCGATGGGGATGGTGGCGCCGTCGGCCATCTGGCGGAAGCGGCCGTGGGAGCGCGGGTGCGGGAAGTACGTGCAGATGTCCTCCATGAGGCCCTGGACGCCCTGCATGATGATGGTGGAGCCCACGAACACGGGAACGATCAGGTCCTGCGCGATGGCCTTGTCGAGCAGCGACTCGAGCTCCTCCTGCGTGAGGCGCTCCTCGCCGTCGAGGTACTTCATCATGAGGTCGTCGTCGGCCTCGGCCACCAGATCGCACAGCTTCTCGCGCGCGGCCTGGGCGATCTCGGCGTACTCGGCGGGGATCTCGTCGACGCGCTCCTCGGTGCTCGAGGCATCATGGTAGCGGGCCTTCATGCGGATGACGTCGATCACGCCCTTGAAGTCCTTGTCAACGCCCATGGGGATGGTGACCGCGCCCAGGCGCGCGCCGAAACGCGCGTGCAGAAGCGCCATGGCGGAGTCGAAGTTGGCGTTCTCGCGGTCGATGTGGTTGATGTACACGGCGCGCGACAGGCGCATGTTCTCGGCTTCGCGCCACAGCTTGGTGGTCATGACCTGCGGGCCGGCAACGGCGTCGACCATGAACAGGGCCATCTCGGCTGCCTGCATGGTTGCCAGCGTGTCGCCGATGAAGTCGGGATGCCCTGAGGTGTCGAGCACGTTGATCTTGTAGTCCTTGTAGGGAACCGGGGCGATGGAGGTGGAGATGGTGAACTTGCGCTTGATCTCCTCAGGGTCGTAGTCGAGGTAGGACTTCCCGTCGTGCGTTGTCCCCATACGCGGGGTCTTGCCGGAGACGTAGAGCATGGCCTCGGCGAGCGAGGTCTTGCCTGCGCCGTCCTGGCCTACAAGCACAACGTTACGCACATGTTCGGTAGCAGGAGCTGCCATGGTGACCACCAACTTTCGTGTTTTGCGGTTCGCGTTTCCCTACGTCAGGCGCGAGCCGCTCGAACCTTAACACAGACAAACTTGAGGCAGTGCGACGAATGGCCTGTGTGCGCCATCCGACGGCATTAAGTTTAGCGCAACTTGCGGGCAATGGTGAGCAGGGAGCTGAGGTTGTTTGCCCTCGCGAGCAGCATGAACGCCCCGAGCAGCTCCCCTTGGCGGGAGGCGGCCCAAAATGCGGCGAGCGCGCTATAATGTAATGTTCCGCTTCGCTTTCGCCCGCGATGTCTGGAGGTCCGCCATGAGCATTCGCCTCGCCAGGCCGACCGAGCGCAGCCGTCTCGCCAGGCCTATCGAGCGCAGCCGCCTCGCCGCGCCGCCCGAGCGCAGCCGCCTCGCCGCGCCGCGCCTCTTCCTCGGCATGCTCGGCATCGCCTTCGCGGGCTTCGTCGCGGGCGCCTTCAGCAGCCAGCCGCCTCCCGCCTCCCCCGTCCCCGCCTTGCTCGACGCGCTCGCATTCGTAGGCGCGCTGAGCATGGCGACGACGATCGCCCTTCTGGTGGGGATGAGGCTCGCCCTGCGCCGCGCGGCGGCAGAAGAACGAGAAGAGGAAGACGAAGAGGGCGCCCGGGGGTCGGACGCGGACGAGGCGCGTGCCTGGGAGGCGGATGCGGATGCGGCGCGCGACCCGAAGGCGCCCGCGGATGCAAGGCGCAGCTCGGAGCCGGCAGCGGAGCCAGCGGCTCCCACGGCCGCCGGCGATGCGGCGCCCGTCGCGTTCGACACGCGCCGCATCGCGCAGAGCGTCCGCCACCTGCTCGACCTCGAGCTCGGCCGCTACGCGCTCACGCCCCAGGAGCTCGTCGTGGCCGAGCACATCCTGCGCGACGAGACGTACGCCGCCATCGGGCGGAGCCTGTACCTGACGGAGAGCACCGTGAAGTTCCACGCGCGCAACATCTTCGCCAAGGCGCACGTGAAGTCGAAGCGCGAGTTCATCGCGCTCATAGAGAACAACATGGCGGGGCTCCCCGGCTCGGAGAGCCCCGCCATGGGGAAGCGCGCCGATGCGGGCAGCCCCGTCGCGCGGCCGCCAGCGCCAGCCGCGCACCCGCAGCCGCCCGCCGCGCGGCGCAGCGACGCTACAGCTCGGCGATGATGCGCTTCGCGCGCGCGGAGACCTCGGCCTTCGCCTTCTCCACGTCGATGGTCGCAAACGCGCCGTCGCGGTAGATCACCTCGCCGTCGCACATGGTGAGCACCACGTCGGAGCCCGAGCCCGCGAACACCACGTTGCAGAGCACGTCGGTCATGGGGCACCACTGCGGGCCCGTCACGTCGAGCACGCAGAGGTCGGCCTTGAAGCCCTCCTTGAGAAGCCCGCTGTCCTCGCGGCCCTGCGAGAGCATGCCCGCGCGCGTGGCGGCGGTGATGACCTGCTTGGGCGTGATGATGGCCGGGTCGAGCGCGTGGCCCTTGTAGATGAGGCCCATGAGATACATGTCGGCGAACATGTCGTGGTTGTTGTTCGAGGCCATGCCGTCGGTGCCGAGGCACACGTTCACGCCCGCGTCGAGCATCTGGGCCAGCGGCGCGTACCCGCTGCCGAGCTTCATGTTCGACGCCGGGTTGCTCACCGCCGACACGCCGCGCTTGACCATGATCTCGATGTCGGCGTCGTCGACCCACACGCAGTGCGCCGCGGTCACCGGCACGTCGAGCACGCCGATGGACTCGAAGTACGCAAGCGGGGTCATGCCGTCATGGCGCTGCTTGCACTCCTCGTGCTCGGACTTGGTCTCGGAGAGGTGCAAGTGGATGGGCAGCCCCTTCTCCTTCGCGATGGCCGCGATGTCGGCGCAGGTCTGCGGGTTGGAGGTGTACTCGGCGTGGATGTTGTAGTCCATGCGGATGCGCCCGTCGGCTGCGCCGTGGTAGCGCGCCACGAAGTCCTCCATCTTCGCGCAGATGGCGTACGCGGAGAACGGCTTGGGCTCGAAGAACAGCTCGCTCTCGCAGAGGTTCGCCTTCATGCCCGCCTCGGTGACGGCCTGGACGCGCTCGGGGGTGGCGTAGTACATGTCCGAGAAGCTCACCGTGCCGTAGCGCGCCATCTCGGCGCAGGACAGCACCGTGCCCCAGTACATGTCCTCGGGCGTCATCTTGCCCTCGAAGGGCCAGCACTTCTCGTTGAGCCAGCGCTGCAGCGGCAGGTTCTCGGCATAGCCGCGCAGAAGCGTCATGGGCGCGTGCGCGTGCGCGTTCGCGAGCGCTGGCATCATGAGCTTGCCCGCGCCGTCGTATGCCTCGCCGTACGCGTCGGCGTCGGCCGGTGCCGCGGCGCCGATGTACGCGATGCGGCCGTCCTTCACGCCGACCCACTGGCCGCTCTGGTAGTCGAGGTTCTCGTCGAGAATGCCGATGTTCTTGAAAAGCATGCGCGCCGCTCCCTTCCTTTAAGCCGCCCCGAAGCCTCGTGGCACGACTCGCTATGGGATCAAATCTAATACTTGCTAAAGATGAATTGTAGCTGAACCAAGCAGAAAGGGAAGAGGGCGGTGCGAGAACTCTACACCCCCAAGCCGTTGAAGCGCTCAAAGAACGCCTTCAGTCGGTCAAGGACGCGCTGCTTTATCTCCGCATAGGCGTTCTGCGGCGCAAAGCGCGACGGCTTGCGCGTCAAGAGCGCCGAGACCTCGGTGCCAACCTCAGGGATGCCCCCTTCGGCAAAGGCCCGCGAAACCAGAGCGCGCGTCGCGTCGGCATCGAGGCTCTCCTCCTCGATGATGGAGGAAAGCTCGCGCTCCTCGGCCTCCGCCACGTAGCGCCTCCAGTCCTCAGTCACGTCGTTGCTCGCGTTCAGCGAGTCGACGAACGCGTGGATCAGATCGCGCTTGTTGCGCAGGTCGTACGTGGAGCCGATCGCGCGCTCGATGTCGGCGACGATCACCTTGTCCTGGCAATTCGTGTCGTGGTACTTCTGAACCAGCATCAGGATATAGTCGATGTTGACGTCCACGGTCTTGAGCAGCTCAATCTCGAACACCAAGTCGTCGTTGATGATCTTCGCGTCAACGTCCGGCTTGCGGTATTTGTCGAAGAGATCGGCATACACGCTGCGATAGTCCTGCTCGTCACGCGCGCTCATGGGGTCATCGCCGACGAACTCGTCAAAGCAGGCGAGGACGTTACGCAAGCGCAGGATCACGCCGAACAGGCGAATGAAGCTCTTCTCCGCCTCCTCCCCTGCGATGACGTCGCCCAGAGGAAAGCTTCCGTAAAGATCAGCCAGCCGATCCCGGTACTCGCCCAGGTACTCTGCGTAGGGCTTGAGCAGCACCACACCGTGGGCGTCCTT
Organism: Adlercreutzia sp. ZJ176; assembly: GCF_011038975.1. GTDB lineage: Bacteria > Actinomycetota > Coriobacteriia > Coriobacteriales > Eggerthellaceae > CAAEEV01. Next base: position 34,419 of record NZ_JAAKEC010000021.1, read on the forward strand.
GTCCCCGAACAAGCTGATGGCGCTATTGACCTCATCCTCCAAGTTGCGGAAGCAGACGACGTTGCCGAAGTCCTTCACCGAATTCAAGATGCGGTTCGTGCGGCTGAACGCCTGGATGAGCCCGTGGGCGCGCAGGTCCTTGTCAACCCACAGCGTGTTGAGCGTGGTGGCGTCAAATCCCGTGAGGAACATGTTAACCACGATGACCAGGTCTATCTGACGGCGCTTCATCTTGTCAGAGAGGTCTTTGTAGTAGCCCTGAAAGCCCTCGGACGAAGTATCGAAGCTCGTGGAGTACAAGGCGTTGTAGTCGGCGATGGCCGCCTCCAGGAAATCGCGCGAGGATGCGTCGAGGCTGGCTACGTCAAAGGACTCATCAGGCAGACCGCATCCGTCATCAGCCTCGTTTGGCTGGAAGCTGAAGATGGTCGCCACCTTGAGCGGCGTGGCGGCTCGTTGCGCCTGGATGCGCCTGAACGCCGCATAGTACACCTTCGCCATGTCAACCGAAGCAACGCAGAACAGCGAGTTGAACCCCATGACACGCTGCCCCTTGAGCTTGTACGAGTACTGTCGCTTCGTCTTCTGCTCGTAGTGGTCGAGGATGTAGTTCACCACGAGGTCGACGCGATCCGCCGCCTCATAGGCCCCTTTGCGGTAGATGCTGTAGACCTTCTCGTCGGGGAAGTCGTCGCGCTCCCTGATGGTCTTGATGTAGTCGATGCGGAAGGGCAGCACGTTGCCGTCGCGAATGGCGTCCACTATGGTGTACGTGTGCAGCTTCTCGCCGAAGGCCTGCTCAGTCGTGCGAAGGTGCACGTTCTTGCCCGACCCGGCGTTCTCGGCAAAGATGGGCGTACCTGTGAACCCGAACAGGTGGTACTTCCTGAAGTGTTTCGTGATGGCTTGGTGCATCTCACCGAACTGGCTGCGATGGCACTCGTCGAAGACGATCACCACGTGCTTGTCATACACCTCGTGCTTGGGGTTCTTCTTAATGAAGCACGCGAGCTTCTGGATGGTGGTCACCAAGATGCGGTTCTCGGGGTCGGCCAGCTGCCGCGCCAGCACCGCCGTCGACTCGCTGCCGTCGACGGCGCCCTTTTCAAAGCGGTCGTACTCGCGCATGGTCTGGTAGTCGAGGTCCTTGCGGTCGACCACGAACAGAACCTTGTCGACGCCCTCCATGGCGCTCGCCAGCTGCGCCGTCTTGAAGCTCGTGAGCGTCTTGCCTGAGCCCGTGGTGTGCCACACATAGCCGCCCGCCGCGGCCGTCCCCAGCATCTTCTTGTTGCTTTCCGCAACGAGGACGCGGTTCAGGATGCGCTCCGTCGCCACGATCTGGTAGGGGCGCATAACAAGGAGCAAACCCTCTTCCGTGAGCACGCAGTACCTCGTCAGGATGTTCAAGAGCGTATGCTTCGCGAAGAAGGTCAAGGTGAACGGCACCAGATCGCAGATGGGCATGTTGTCGGCCGCCGCCCACCAGCTGGTGAACTCGAAGCTGTGGCTCGTCTTCTTCCTGGCGCCCTTCGAGCTTGAGCGCGTCTCTTCGATATGCCCCATGCGCGTCGTGTTGGAGTAGTACTTGGTGTGCGTGCCGTTCGATACGACGAAGACCTGCACGTACTCGAACAGGCCGCAGCCGCTCCAGAAGCTGTCGCGCTGGTAGCGCTCTATCTGGTTGAACGCTTCCTTGATGGCCACGCCGCGGCGCTTGAGCTCCACGTGCACCATCGGCAGGCCGTTGACGAGGATGGTCACGTCATAGCGGTTCTCGTACGAGCCTTCCTGCGTGTACTGGTTCATCACCTGAAGACGGTTGTTGTGGATGTTGGCCTTGTCGATGAGCTTGATGTTCTTGCTCGTACCGTCGTCGCGCACCAGCACTTGGACATGGTCTTTCTGGATGCGGTTCGTCTTCTCGACGATGCCTTCGTTATCGGCCGCGATGCTGCTTTGGAAGAACCGCTTCCACTCGCCGTCGGTAAACGCGATGCCGTTGAGCGATTCAAGCTGGCGGCGAAGGTTGCCGACGAGCTCCCCTTCGCTGCCAACCTCGATGTACTCATACGCCTGGCGCTGCAGCTGCTTGATGAAGGCCGCTTCAAGCTGGGCTTCGGACTGATACGCCGTCGAGCGGCTGCCTTCCTGGGGAGAGACCGCGCACACCGTGGATCGGCCTCCAAAGGCCATGATGTCGAAGACGACGTTGCCGGGAAGGTCGTCAGATGCATACGAGGCGCCGCTGCCGAGGCCGGTGAGCTCGTATTCGTAGCGCTTTTTCTCCCCTGCGCTTTCCTGGTTGAGCACGCGTCCTCCCCTATCGTTCGTCATCCGCGTCCGCCTGCAAGTCCCTCACCTTGCATACGGCGTAACCCTCGCAATGGTAGCTTGCGTCGATGCCCTTCATGCGCGCGAACTCCACCTGGTCGGTAATGCCCAACTTGTTCTCAAGCGTCATCCCGGCTCCTTGCCTCTCCGTTGCCCCTACGCGACCTTCTCCTTGAAGGATAGCAGCTTGTCGCAATAATAGGCATACTGCAAATGACAACCTTCCGCAGCGTCGCCAATCAGCGGCTGCTTTTCCTTGGCCAGCCGATGTCGTCAAACTGAGCCAATCGGCGAGAAACGTAGCCAGCACACGATTAATCTCCACATTTCTTTGGTAGAATTCTCTCGCGCGGACAACCGCGCGAAACTTGGGAGTATGCCCCTCAGCTGGAGCTAGGTTCGGATGCCGTCATCCGGACTATTGGTAAAGGCTGGGGGACTTCCTGTCTTCCGTAGCGTAAATAGTCATAGATACGAATGCACTTGCGGAAATTCGAATTCTTGAGCAGCGCCTTCTTCTTGCCTTGATCGGATTCAACATCCACCAACGCCTGCTTCAACAACCTCTCCAAATCGTCCACATCGATCTCGCGTTCTTCGAGGCAGGGAATGAATGCGAATGGGCTGCTCGGTGCACATGCCTCCTCAAGACCCTTGATGCTGAGAAGTCCTTCGAATCGCCGGCGCGTAGAGGACATCGACTTCCGAATCGTTTTACTTCGATAGCTATCGACAGACGCGAGAGTTGGCAGGTAAGCCGCTATGTCCTTGCCAACCTCCCCGTCAAGCCCACGCGTATACTTGAAGACAGGCATGCTGTTGGGCCGCTGTCGCACGTACATATTCAGATAGTTCTCGACGACAAACTTCGGGTCATAGTGTAGGTTGTCAAGCACGACATCTTCGAAGATGTCCTCCGGCGAAATTGGCCGCCCTATGTTGGCGGGCGAAACCGAAAGACCTATCACGATTTTCTGATCAGGGCTCAAGTCGTTCAGCACATTGTCGATGCCGGAAACCACAACGTCCGAAGTTGGGTCGATGCGCTCTGCAAGCCTAAATACACTGCCTCGAAGTTCGCGGATGAATCGCGTGCTGTACATTTTCCTCGAACAGCGCATCGCCTCGTAAATTGATTCAAAATCATCAGTGGCAATCTTGGTCATCGAAAGCGTTCTGCCACCGAAGCTCATGGCAAGCTCGCCAACAGCGGTCTCCTTCGCATGCTGAACGAAGATCAGCCGCTTGCTCAGCCGCTCAAGCTTTTCGTCAGGCAAGCACTCACATATATCACCCAATATCGACTTAATGTTTTCATCCTGAATGGAGTACCCAAGGAATACCACTGGGTATTCAACGAAGAGAGTTAGGAGTTTCGCCGATAGATATTTTCTCTTCTGAGCAAACTGAGCGTAATCGGCGCTTGTCAGCACAATGCTGTCCGCTCTTGAGACAGAACCATGGATCTTGTAAATCTCCTGCGAAAACGCTTGGTCGGAGAAAAGAAGGTCACTCTCGCCAACGTAAGTCGTAAATTCAGGAAAGAGCACTTCGCACATGCAGTCGTAATTCGTCGTGATGATACCGGCAACCTTTTCTTTTCCCGCTCGGGCAAGCTTCTCCGTTTCGGAACTATCGGCCACAGTGAAGCTGGCTATCTTGTCAGCCACGTAGATCTTCATCGGGGAGGCATCTCCGGTTAGCTCACGAGCATGACGCTCGCGAAAGCCGCCAAACTTGCCAGCCGAGAAGAGAGCGCGATTCACCTCACCCTCCATCAGAGTAGCGACCAATGGTAACTCCGAGTCGGATTCAGCGTTCCGAACAGCGATCCTCGCCTGGCTCTTGAAGCGCGCATAGGCGTAGGGATCATCCAACACCTCCGCGCAAACTTCTGACAGCAAGCCTTCCCAGCCTGGGGTACCGCAATAGCGACGAGAAAGACCAGAGCCTATGAAGAGGAACGGATAGCGCCCAGCATCATCGACAGCCTGGTGAATTACATCTTTGATCCTCTCGTCCATACGCCTGCCCTTTCGCTACCTGGCAATGCATCACCGCACCCACATTGCCATCACCTAACAATGGCCCGCAAACTCATGCCAAGCGGTACGCCAGATCTTCGCCCCTACGCGACCTTCTCCTTGAAGGATAGCAGCTTGTCGCGATAATAGGCATACTGCTTGCGCCGCGCCTTGATCTCGGCCGGAAGTCCCTCTGAGATGTCGTTCACCAGGGTGTCGAACTTGTCAAGAATGGCCACGATGCGAGCTTGCTCTTCGAGGGAAGGGACGGGAATGCTAATAGAGGCGAGTCTTTTCCCAGATATTCGCGACACTTTTGTTCCCGAAATCAGAGGGATCTTCTGTGCAGCAAATTTGCTTGTCCTCACAGCATGAGCGATATACCTTGGATTTTGCTCATGATGAAGCGCGTAGCTATCATCATGGTAAGCAACTGGATCCTCGCCAAGCCACACAACAGCCTTGCACAGATCGTCAATATTCTCACCTGTGCAGGCAAAAATCAGATCCCCTGGCTCAGCAAATCTCAAAAAGCCCTTCAACGACTCGTCTACATAAGAAACGGTCTCATGGGCCGACAAACCATAATCTGTGTAGATTTGCCCATAGTGAATACAAGGGATTCCGTCCACAACATAGTCCGCAGCGGTGAATCTCTTCCCTCGCGTCAGGACGCCGATCTCACCTAGCGTCAAGAGAGGTACCCCCCCCCGTTCGCTAAAATCAAGGAGTTTGTCACGGTAGTAGGCATATTGGCGCCTCCGCGCCTCAAGCTCAGCCTCAAGCTCAGCCTCAAGCTCAGCCTCAAGCTCAGCGAAGGAGTCTAACACCCGAACGATCTCTTCCTGCACTTCCATAGGGGGAACAGGAATGAGAAACGAAGACATTATCCTTGAATTTAGATTATTTATTGTCGTGCTGGTTAATCTAAGCTCAAGATGTTCCTTGAATGATCGACCGGTAAGCAGATGAAACACGAACCGAGGATCTATCTTCTTGGAATCAGACCTGATGACAGCCATAAACCCACCGAAAGTGTATCTTGCATCCTCTTCTATAAATGCGACTTTTCCAATATGCTCCCTACTCCCGCTGCCAGCGCAAATCAAAATGTCACCCGCTCGGAGTATTTGATCATCCCTCACGCGAACACTCTTTGAGATTCGTTTGATCTCATTAAGATTCAGGGTGTTTGACTCAAGCGTAATGTTGTTCGCACGCAAAACAATCCATGAATCACGACCACTCGTCTCCTGCTCTTTTCGATAAGTTACACCTCTTGTATAAGAGCAACATTCCTCAAATTGAATATACTTCACTCCGTTGGGGCATAAGCGCCCTATCAACTCTTCAATCCTGCCCATGAGCTAATCCTTTAGCACCAAGTTGGTGTAAATATCGAACATCGCCAAAAGGAAAAGATCCTCCATGGTGGAGATCTTTTCATCATCATACCCCCCAGGACTACCGTAGCTCGCATCATTCTTCTCGATGACAGCGTAAATTGCCGAGTATCTAGCAATAGTGGTTACAAGTTGACACGCTTCTATTTCAGGACATATTTCGAAGCCGTATTCAACTTTCAGATCAGCTAAAGGCGTAGCTGTGGTGTCTGCAAATCTGAAGGCACTAGCTAAGATATCCGTTAAGTGATTGTCGTATTCGAATTCGGTGTAAGGCATGGCTTCAGAGCCATAGATCCTTAGACTTCTGAAGAGATATTTCCCGTTTTCGTAGAGCAAATCATCATCGTTTGGAAAACGCTCTTTCAAGGCACTCTCGATTGCCTCGAGACATTCATGGTAGAAATCCTCGCGCAGAGAAATCCTTAGATCGAGCTCGCAATACTCCAAAATACGATTTTGGACCTCTTCCGTACAGCAGCAAAACTCTCTATACATCTCACGAGTGTAGTAGAAAAGGCTATCGTACATAGCCGCAATAGCGCAGAGAGGAATCAGACCTCGATCACTGTAGTACTTCGATACAAATGAAATGGCTTGGGCCTTGACTTCAGCAGCATGTCTCTGCTCATCGCGCTCATCCTGCCTTCGTTCGAATCTACCCATCTTTACATTCTGCCAAACCTGAAGAACGCCTATAACGACCGCAACAACCAGAGAGGTAACCGCGCAGAAAACTTGGATCGCCTCTGAAGTAATCGAACTGAGTCCCAAGCTGTTCACAAATGCACTAATCTCATCCAATTTCCCCACCCTCTGCCACTTCGTTGAGCGCTCGGTATTCTGAGGTTGCCTCTTTTGCCATCTCCTCTTTGCTTGATTTCACCCTTTGCCAAAGGATTCTCAACGGAAGAACGTGCTGCATCGACTTTCCTGCTTTTTTGGCTCATCTCCGCCCCTTTTCGCACATCTGAACTATCCAGATTCTATAAGCAGCTGTCGCATTGCTCAAATGTCAAAGCCCCATGGCAACACCCTCAGCACGACAAGCTCCTCCAAAGTGCAATCCAAAGTGCAAAATTTGCACTTTGGGCGATTTTGTTTGCACTTTGGGCAGACTTACCCTTCTGAACACACCCTCCAGCTCGAAGGCCCAGGGCTTCTTCTCACTCATGACGCCTCACCTTCCAAGTCGGCCACGATGGCGTCTATGCGCTCGCGCAGCTCTTGCTCGCGCGCCACGATGCGGGCTATCTCGGCGTTGAGCGCCTTTATGTCCACTTCCTCGCGCGTATCCTCCTTCTCAACGTAAGACGAAACCGACAGGTTGGCGTCGTTGGCGATCACGTCGTCGTTGGGAACGCGCTTGCTGAAGTAATCCTCCTCGGATCGCTGCTCGATCACGTCCATGATGCGCTGGATGTTGTCGGGCATCAGCTTGTTCTTGGAATCCCGGCGCTCGAACTCGGCGCTCGCGTCTACGAACAGAACGTCGCTTGCGCCCTTCGATTTTTTCAACACGATAATGCACGTGGCGATGGTGGTGCCGAAGAACAGGTCGGGCGGAAGCTGGATGACCGCGTCGACAAAGTTGTTCTGCACGAGGTACTTGCGAATCTTCGCCTCGGCGCCGCCGCGGTACAGCACGCCGGGGAACTCGACGATGGCCGCCGTGCCGTCAGTGCTCAGCCAGCTGAGCATGTGCATGGTAAAGGCGAGATCGGCCTTGCTGTCAGGCGCAAGCACGCCCGCCGGGCTGAAGCGCGGGTCGTTGATGTTGAGCGGGTTCTTCTTCCCCTCCCATTTGATGGAGTAGGGCGGGTTCGAGACGATGCAGTCGAACGGCTCGTCATCCCAATGCCGCGGGTCCTTCAACGTGTCGCCGAGCGCGATGTCGAACTTGTCGAAGTTGATGTCGTGCAGGAACATGTTGATACGCGCAAGGTTGTAGGTGGTCAGGTTGATCTCCTGGCCGAAGAAGCCCTTGCGTACCTTGTCCGCCCCGAGGATCTTCGCGAACCTCAGCAGCAGCGAGCCCGAGCCGCAGCACGGATCGTACACCTTGCCAACCTCCGTGCGCCCGACGAGCGTGATGCGCGCCAGAAGCTCGCTGACCTCCTGTGGCGTGAAGAACTCGCCGCCCGACTTGCCGGCGTTGGACGCGTACATGGTCATGAGGTACTCGTACGCGTCGCCAAACGCATCGATGCGATTCTCCTTGAAGTCGCTGCCGAAGTCGAGCGACCCGATCTTCTCGAGCAGCGTCGTCAGCTTCTTGTTGCGCTCGGCCACCGTGTTGCCCAGCTTCGCGCTGTTCACGTCCATGTCATCGAAGAGACCCTTGAGGTCGCCCTCGGACTCCGAGCCCACTGCCGAACCCTCGATGTTCTTGAACACGCGCTCAAGCGTCTCGTTGAGGTTCTCGTCATGCCGCGCGAAGACACGCACGTTCTGAAACAGCTCGGAGGGGAGAATGTAGAAGCCCCGCTCCTTGACCGTCTCATCGCGCCCGTATTCGGCCTCTTCATCGGAAAGACTTGCGTAGTCGAACCCGACGTTGCCCGATTTCGCCTCTTCGCTTGCCAGGTAGTCGCATAGGTTCTCGGAGATGAAGCGGTAGAACAACATGCCCAGAACGTACTGCTTGAAGTCCCAGCCATCCACGCTGCCACGCAGATCGTCGGCTATGGACCAGATAGTTTTGTGCAGCTCTGCACGCTGCTGCTCTTTTGTGGGCTCTGCCATGGGGCGATGCTCCTTTGCGTGGGTTCTCCCTCAAGGGCATCTTACTCGCACAAAAAGAAAAAGGTGCGAACCCTTTCGAGTTCGCACCTGAGAAATTGGTGGAGCATAGGGGGATCGAACCCCTGACCTCATGGCTGCCAGCCATGCGCTCTCCCAGCTGAGCTAATGCCCCGAAAAGTGCGAGAAATATATTAGCACAACCTTGCGCGGCGTCAAAGAAAAACTTTGAGAATTTTTCTCCGCGCCGATGCGCCCTTCCTCGCCGGCCCTCGCTACAAGCCCGCACCAGCCAGCCGCTTGGCACAGCCGACCGTCTGACGCAGCTGGCCGCTTGGCGCAGCCGACCTCCTGGCCGCCGCGCCGCCTGGAGCGGTCGCCGCGGTTGCTACTTGGCATCCCTCTCGGCTGCGGCCTTCGCAATCTGCTCGATGATGGCGTCAAGCGCGCCTTCGACCGCGCACTCCTCGACCTTGCCCTCGTCGACCATGTGCGAGATGCCCGGATCCATCGGCAGCGTGGCCACCGCGGGAATCTCGTACTTCTCAGCCACGGTCGCGCCCTGGGGCTCGCCGAAGATGTAGTGCTTCTTGCCGCACTCGTCGCACTTGAAGTACGCCATGTTCTCCACCAGGCCGAGGACCGGCACCTCGAGGGAGCGCGCCAGGTTCACGGCCTTGCCCACGATCATGGCCACGAGCTCCTGCGGCGCCGACACCGTGACGATGCCGTCAACCGGCAGCGTCTGGAACACGGTGAGAAACACGTCGGAGGTTCCCGGAGGCATGTCGATGAGCATGTAGTCGACGTCGCCCCAGTTCGTCTCGGACCAGAACTGGCGCAGCACACCGGTGACCACCGGACCGCGCCATGCGACCGGCAGGTCGTCCTGGGGAAGCATGAGGTTCACCGACATGACCGGGATGCCGCTGGCGGACACCGCGGGGTTGATGCCGTCGGCGTCGGCCGTGAGGTGGTCCTTGATGCCGAAGGACTTCGGGATGGACGGGCCGGTGACGTCGGCGTCGAGGATGGCGACCTTCTTGCCGCGCTTGTTGAGCTCGCTCGCCAGAAGGCAGGTCACGAGCGACTTGCCCACGCCACCCTTGCCGGACACCACGCCGATGACGTGCTTGATGGTCGAGCGCTTGTTCGTCTCCAGGGTGCTCGGGCCTGCGTCAGCCGTGCGGTCGCCGCAGCCTGCGACGCCGCAGCTTGAGCACTCGTGCGTGCACTCTTCTTCTGCCATGGTTTTCCCTCTCTCGGGTTGCGGCCGCACCTGCGCTTCCACGAGCGGCCTCTCGTCTTTTACAACCCGGATGATAGCACAACGAAGCGGGGCGGCCTGCAAGCCGCCCCGCCGTGCGTATTCTTTTGTTGTCCTCGTGCTACTCGGGCTTGACCGAGGCGTAGAAGGTGGCCTTGTCGAACAGGTCCTTGATGGACTGGCCGTCTGCGAACGGAAGCTCGAGGAACTCGGAGATGGTGGGCACCAGCTCGCTACAGTCCATGTAATGGCCCTTCTCGTTGAGCTGCGTGGTGTCTTGGACGCGCCAATAGCGATCGTTCACGTCCGTCAGATAGTAGGTGGCTCCGTCGACTTCCATGTACACCGCATGGTTGGCATGGAGGTAGACCTGCAAGTCATCGTAGGATACTTCGAGCACCTCTGCTGCTTTCACTCCCATAACGACCCCTTTCCTTCCGAGGATTACGTTGTCTCTATGATACCAAAACCGCATGAGGGGCCGCGGTGAAGTTTGACAAAGTTGGCGACGCGCGCGCTGCGGGGGCGCGAGGGGCGGAAACGGGCAGCCCGCCTGCAGCGCGGGTCGCAGTGGGAGCCGCGCTGCGGGCTATGGAGAGAGCTGCGGTACGGGCCGCGGCGGGAGCTGCGAACCGGGCCGCGGCGGGAGCTGCGAACCGGGCCGCGGCGGGAGCTGCGAACCGGGCCGCGGCGCAGGCGCGCGAGCCGCAAGGCGGGCTACGCGCGGGCGGCGAAGTACCGCGTGGCGATCCGGGCTGACTCGGCGGCGTCCTTGGCGTAGAAGTCGGCCTTGATCTGGTCGGCGTAGTCCTGCGTGAGGACGGCACCGCCCACCATGACGGCGACGTCGGGAAGCTCGGCGTGCAGAAGCTCGATGGTGCGCTCCATGGCGCGCACCGTGGTGGTCATGAGCGCCGAGAGTCCCACGAGGCGCGCGCCGCTTTCGCGGGCGGCGGCCAGGACGCGCTCGGGCGGCACGTCGCGCCCCAGGTCGATGACAGGAAACCCGTAGTTCTCGAGCAGCATCTTGACGATGTTCTTGCCGATGTCGTGGATGTCGCCCTCGACGGTGGCCACGATGATCGCGCACTCGGACGCCGGCTCGGAGGCGCCCAAGGCGCCTTCTGTGCCTGGGGCGCCTCCCGGCCCCGACCCCGCGGGCGACCTCGCGCCCTGCACGCGGTCGCGCACCACGTCGAAGCCCGCCTTCACGGCCTCGGCGGCAGCCATGAGCTGCGGAAGGAAGAACGCGCCCGCGTCGTAGCGCTCCCCCACCACGTCGAGCACGGGCACGAACACGTCGTTGATGACGTCGAGCGGCTCGTGCGTCTCGAGCAGGTCGCGCGTGGCCTGCGCCATGGGCTGGGAGCGGCCCGCGAGCACGAGCTGCGCGATGTGCGCCACCTGGTCGGCCGCGTCGGCGAACGCCGGCGTGACCGCGATGGGGCAGGCGTCCGCGCCGGCTGCGCACCCGGGGCCGCCCGCGCCGGCCGCAGCCGTCGCGCCCGCGACGCCGCCTGCCGTGCCCCCGGGGCCGGCCGCACCTGCCGAAGGTCCGCCGCCCGCGTAGGGGTCCGCTGCCTGGGCGTAGTCCCCCACGAAGCGCGCCGCGCCCGCGTCCTGGCCGTTGAGCACGCGAAACGCCGCCACCGTGTCGCGGTAGCGCGCCGAGAGCGGGTTCATGATGGGCATGTCGAGCCCCGCGCCGAACGCCGCCGCCAGAAACGTGGCGTTCAGCAGGTTGCGCTGGGGCATCCCGAAGCTCACGTTCGACACGCCGAGCACCGTGCGCACGCCGAGGCGCTCCTTCACAAGCGTCACCGCGCGCAGCACCTGCGCGATCTCGGCCTGGTTGGTGGCCGCCGCCATGACCAGGCAGTCGATGGCGATGTCGCAGCGCGGGATGCCCGCCGCCTCGGCCGCGCGCACGATGCGCTCGGCCACGCGCAGGCGCTCCTCGGCCGTGGGCGGGATGCCCTCGTCGTCGAGCGTGAGCCCCACGAGCGCGCACCCGTAGCGCTTGGCGACGGGCAGCACCGCCTCGAGGCTCGCGCGCTTGCCGTTGACGGAGTTGATGAGCGGCTTGCCCGCGTACCCGCGCACCGCCGCCTCCACCGCAACCGGGTCGGACGAGTCGATCTGCAGAGGCGTGGTGACAGTAGCCTGCAGCGTCTCCGTGACCGCGCGCAGGACCGCAGGCTCGTCGATGTCGGGCAGGCCCGCGTTCACGTCGAGAATGTCCGCGCCCGCATGCTGCTGGGAGACCGCCTCGCCCACCACGTAGTCGTAGTCGCCCGCGCGCAGGGCCTCCTTGAGCTTCTTCTTGCCCGTGGGGTTGATGCGCTCGCCGATGACGGCCACCCGCGGCACGCCCGCGGGGAGAACCACCGCCTCCTGGGCGCTCGTGACCACGAGCGCCTCCTCGGCGCGGCGCGGCGCGGGATCACGGCCCGCCACCAGCTTCGCCAGCTCGGCGATGAACGCCGGCGAGGTGCCGCAGCAGCCGCCCACGATGGAGGCGCCCGCCTCGACGAGCGGCTCCATGGCGCGCGCGAAGTCGGCGGGGTCCACGTCGTAGACCGTCTCGCCGTCGATCAGGTGGGGCAGGCCCGCGTTGGGCTTGGCGATCACCGGGCAGCGGGCGAACCGCGCGATCTCGCGCACCGCACCGGCGAGCTCGGCGGGGCCCAGCGAGCAGTTCACGCCCATGGCCGCCACGCCGAGCGAGGTGAGCGTCGCCGCCGCGACCGCCGGCGTGGTCCCGAGGAACGTACGCCCGTCCTCGCCGAAGGTCATGGTGACGAGCACGGGCAGGTCGCAACCTTCCGTCGCCGCGAGCACCGCCGCCTTCGCCTCGCGCAGGTCGGTCATCGTCTCGATCACGATGAGGTCGCAGCCCGCCGCGTCCGCCGCACGCACCTGCTCGGCGAACAGATCGTACGCCGCGTCGAACGACAGCGTGCCGAGCGGCTCTAAGAGTGCGCCCGAAGGCCCGATGTCGCCCGCCACGTAGCGCGCGCCGGCTGCCCGCGCGTTTTCGGCCGCGGCGGCGAACACCTCGGCCACCGTGGCGCGGCCCTCGAGCTTGAGCGCGTTGGCGCCGAACGTGTTGGTGGTGACGAGCTCAGCGCCCGCCTCCACGTAGGCGCGCTGGATGCCCGTGATGGCGTCGGCGTGCGTGATATTGAGCAGGTCGGGAAGCTCGCCCGAGTCGGTGAGGCGCGCGGCCTGCAGCATGGTGCCCATGGCGCCGTCCTCCACGAGGAAGGCGCGGCCCTCGAGCACCGCCCTGAGGTGGGCGTCCTTGATGCGAAGCTGGTTGAGGTCAGCGGCCATGGCAGGTCCTTCCTTGGGCGTGGAGCGTGCAGACGGGCGCGAGGCGGCAGGTCGCGCAGCTGCGCGCCGAGGGAGCGGGGACGGCGGGCCCGCCCTCAGGAGACACGGGGACGCGAGGGGCGGCGGGCCCGCCCTCAGGAGGCACATCGGCGAGCGAAGTGGCAGAAGCGGCGCGACCAGCGTTCTCCGCGGACGCGGCGGGGACGTGCGGAGCGCCTTCGGCACGCAGCCCGCGCGCCGCGTCAACGTGGTAGAGCCCCGCCACCGCCGTGATGCTCTTCGCGGGCACGAGCAGATCCCCGCGCGTCACGGAGATGCCGAGCGCGCGCCCCGCGCCGAGCGCGTCGAGGAAAGCGCGCTGGATGCCGAGCGGCAGGTCCCCGTAGCCGGGGCTGAAGCGCGCGCCGGCGCGCAGCCCCCGTGCGCGGGCACGCTCCTCCACCAGGCGCGAGAGCTCGTTGGCCGCGTCCTCCACAAGCGCCGAGGCGCAGGCGTCAACCAGAAGCCCGTCCGTGGGATTGAGCGCGGCCTCGCGGCGCAGGATCGACTCGCTGCCCAAGCCGAGCGTCACCGCCATGAGCACCACCTCGCACGCGCCCGCCAGATGCCGCGCCACGTCGTAGCCCGCGAGCTCGAGTGCGCAGCCGCGCAGGCGCACGCCGCAAGGCACGCCCCGTTCGTCACATTCAAACGACTCCAAGGGGAAGGCGCGCGCCATGCCCGAAGGCGCCATGCCCGCGCACAGCGCCGCCGCGCGCTCAAGGCGCGCCGCAAGCTCAGGCCCGAGGTCCTGGCCCGCATGCCCCAGGTAGCTCAGCGCCTCCGCCACGTCGACGCGGGCCTCAAGGCGCATGCTCACGCCCCGCAGAAGCCCGCTTGGCGCAGCGCCTGCGCCGTCGACTCCGCGATGTCGGGATGGTTCATCGAGTACACGTGCACGCCCGCCACGCCGTGCGCCGCCAAGTCGACGAGCTGAGCGCACGCGTACTCCACGCCCGCCCGGCGCAGCGCCGCGGGGTCGTCCTCGTGCTTCGCCAGAAGCTTGATGACCGACGAGGGGAGCGACGCGCCGCACAGAAACACCATGCGCGAGATCTGCGACTTGCTCATGAAGGGCATGATGCCGCAGGTGATCGGCGCCGTGACGCCCGCTGCGTCCGCCGCGTCGAGGAAGCGGTAGATGCACTCGTTGTCGAACGCGAGCTGCGTGACGAAGAAGTCGGCGCCCGCGTCCTGCTTCGCCTTCAGATGCTCGATGTTGAGCGCGGCGTCCTCGCAGGTGATGTGCCCCTCGGGGTAGGCCGCGGCGCCCACGCAGAAGCCTGCGTCCTTGAGCAGCGGGATGAGGTCGGCCGCGTAGCGGAAGCGCGAGGGCTCCTGCCCCTCCACCAGATCACCGCGCAGGGCGAGCACCGTGGTGACGCCGCGGGCGCGCATGTCGGCGACGGCCGCCTCAAGCGACGCGTCGGTGGCGCTCACGCAGGTGAGGTGCGCGACGCTCGGGATGCCGAGCTCGTCTTGGATCATGGCCGCGATGGCCGTGGTGGCCTGGCCGTTGCCGCTGCCGCCCGCCGAGTACGTCACCGAGATGAAGTCGGGGGCGACGCGCGCGATGCCGCCCGCCACCTCGCGCGCAGCCTCGAGCGTGAGCTCCCCCTTCGGCGGAAAGATCTCAAACGACACGGGGCAGGCGCGGCTTTGGAATATGTCCTTTACGTTTTTCATGCGGGACATTATACGGTGACTGCGCGCGAACGCAGCCCGTCGCATCGCATTGCGGATGCTTCGAATTTGCGAAAGCGCGTGTTCTGTTTCACCGATGGCCTCACGCGCGCTCAGGCTGCCCGTGGCGCGCCGAGCGGCGAAAGGCGCGCACGCGCAGGAAGCTGCCCGGCGGCACAGGCGCTTCAAGCCCCTCCGCCTCGAAGCGGTAGGCGTTGCACGAGCGGTTGGCCACCGGCACGGGGACGGGCGCGGGGGCCGGGTCGTCCTCGGTCGGGTCGGGCAGCCACGTGAGGCTGCGCACGCGCACGGCGCGGACGGGCGCATGCGGGCTCAGCACCTCGAGCTCATCGCCCTCCGCGAAGCGGTTGCGACAGCGCGCGAGCAGGCGGAAGGGGGCTGCCGCGCCCTCGCGCGCGGGCGAGCCCGCGGAATCGCAATCGCCCGCGAAAGTCGTCCCGCACGCGGCGGATGACCCGCGCGCGGCAGCCACTCCGCCCGCAGCAGCCGCCCCACGCGCGTCCTCGCAGCCCGTCACGTCGGCCACGTGCATCGCCTCCTGCTCATAGCCGTCGTAGGCGCACGCCTGCTCAGCTTCGCCGAAGTAGAACCCCGTGCCGTACGGGCGGTGCGACACCGCGTAGAGCTCGGGCACCACCTCGCAAGCGGGTGCGCCGTCGAGCGCGCGGCGGTAGGCCCCGACCACAGTGGCCACGTAGAACGCCTTCTTGTTGCGCCCCTCGATCTTGATCGAGTCCACGCCCACGCGCGCAAGCGCGTCGAGGTGCTCGATCATGTTGAGGTCCTTCGCGTTCATGATGAACGTGCCGCGGCCGTCCTCCTCGATGGGGAAGTGCTCACCCGGGCGCTTCTCTTCCTCGAGCGTGTAGCTCCAGCGGCACGGCTGCGTGCAGTGGCCCCGGTTGCCGCTGCGCCCCGTGAGATAGCTGCTGATGAGGCAGCGCCCCGAGACCGCCATGCACATGGCGCCGTGCGCGAACGCCTCGATCTCCAGGTCGGGCGGCGCGTCTTGGCGCAGGCGCGCGATGTCGTCGAGGCTCATCTCGCGGGCGCACACCACGCGCTTCGCGCCGAGGGAGTGCCACACGGTCGCCGCGGCGGCATTGGCCACCGATGCCTGCGTGCTCACGTGCAGGTCCACGTGAGGCGCATGCTCGCGCGCGAGCGCGAACGCGCCCAGGTCGCCGATGATGAGCGCGTCGACGCCCGCCGCGTCGAGCGCGCGCAGGTAGGCTGGCAGCGCGTCGATGTCGTCCGGACCCATGAGCACGTTGCAGGTGACGTGCACCTTGCACCCCGCCGCGTGCGCGAACGCCACCGCCTCGGGGATGTCGGCCAGCGCGAAGTTGGCCGCGCGGGCGCGCATGCCGAAGCGGTCGGCCGCCAGGTACACCGCGTCGGCCCCGAAGCGCACCGCGGCTCGCAGCTGCTCCATGCCGCCCGCCGGCGCCAGAAGCTCCATGTTCCTCCTCGCATCCATAGTGCGCCTATGATAGCAGCTTTTCCGCAGCCGGCCCCTCAGGCACGGCGAGCCCCTCGGCCGCGGCAAGTCCCTCAGGCACGGCGAGCCCCTCGGCCGAGACAAGCCCTCGGCCGCGGCCAGCGGCCGACGACCTGGCACCGCAGGCGCCGCAGCCAGGGGCAACGGCCGCGGCAAGCCCCTCGGCTGCGACGCAGCCGACCCCCAAACGCGACGCAGCAAAGCGTCCTGCCCCCTTCCGCAATCGAGTCAACACGCTACCATGGGTAAAGTGGCGAGAAACACGCGATCTGATACCAGGCGAGGCCCTGAATCAGCTTAAATGTTATCCAGGGCAAACAATGACCAGGGGTTTTCGGCAGCGGATCGGCCATCAGAAGCGCTAGCGACGCGAGTGATCTCCCAAAGCGGTATCAAATCGCGCGTTTCTCGCCACTTCGCAAGCAAAAACGTGCAGAGAGGGGCCCATGACCAAGCACGGCAACATCGACGCGCTGCCCGAGGCGCAGCGCGAGGCCATCGTCGCCGCGGGCGTGGAGGCGTTTGGCCGCTTCAGCTACAAGGACGCCCGCACCGAGGACATCGCGCGACGCGCGGGCATCTCGAAGGGGCTGCTGTTCTTCTACTTCCGCAACAAGCGCGAGCTGTACCTGTACCTCATGGACTACCTGATGGAGAAGGCGACCGAGATCGTGGTGGACGAGCGCTTCTGGGAGATCGACGACTTCTTCGAGCTTCTGCGCTACACCGTCAGCCAGAAGGGCGACGCGATCAAGCGGTTCCCCTACATGATGGAGTTCTCCCTCCGCGCGTTCTACCCCAGCCACCGCGACATCCGCGACGTGATGAACCGCTGGAACTGGGAGCAGGTCGACGTGCTGACCGACCGCTACTTCGCCCACGTGCGCCGCGACAAGTTCCGCGCCGGCATCACGCCGAACCGCGTCATGCGCATGCTCATCTGGATGGGCGACGGATACCTGCACGAGAAGCGCGCCCTGCGCCAGCCCATCGACGTCGACGACCTGATATGCGAGTTCAACGTATGGCTCGACATGACGCAGCTGTGGGCCTACCGGCCGGAGTTCGCCGAACGCCTGGGCGACGGCCTGGGCGGGGGCGGAAGCGGCAGCCCCGCCGACGGCCCAAACGACGGCTTGAGCGGAGTCTCGAACGCTGATCCGAGCGGCGCTCCGCACGACAGCCCCGCTGACAGCCTGGGCGGAACCTCGGACGACGGCCCGGATGGCGACCCCGCCGACGGCCCGGGCGCCTGACCTCGGCGCCGAGTCACACGCTGAGGTCGCGCCGCGCGAAGGCGGCGACGCCCGCCGCGAAGAGCGCCGCGCCCGCCGCCGCGAGAGCGAGCGCGCCCACCACGGCAGCCGCCTCCCCCGCCACCAGCCCGTACGCGTCGTAGAGCGCGAACGGCGTGAGGTCGCCGAGAAGCGCGAGGCCCTCACCCACGCCCGCGGCCATCTGCATGAGGTAGAACGCCAAGCATGCCCCGCCGCCCACGCCAAGCGCCGCGCCCGAAGGCGCGAACGCGCACGCCGAGGCGAACACCGCGCCCGCCATGAAGAGCCACAGCCCGAAGAGGCCCGCGTTGGCGCGCACGAGGCCCGCGACGTCGAGCTCCCCGGGGAACAGCGCCTCCGAGCACGCCACCTCCGTGACGGTGGTGAGCACGAGCAGCGCTGCGAGCAGCAGCACGATCGCCGCCGCAAAGCTCACCGCAAGCCGCACGCGGCTCGTCGGCAGCGCGAGCAGGCCCGCCATAGAGCCGCGCTCGGCGGGCCGCACCACCGTCACGCTCACCATCATGATGATGAGCACGAGCGGAAGCAGCGTGAGTATGAGCCCCTGCAGGTAGTTCAGCAAAAAGTCCGTGAGCGTGGTGGCCGCCGTGGCCATGCCGAAGGCGGCGAAGAGCTCGGGCATGGCGGCCATCATGGCGTCGAGGCTCTCGGCGAGCGACGGGTCAAACAGGTAGGCCACCATGACCGCGTAGAAGGCGATCACGACGAAGAACGCGCCGGTGGCAGGCGCGTTGGCGCGCAAAAGGCGCCCTATCAGCGTTGCGCTCACGAGGCCCTCCCTTCCCCAGACGTGCGGACGTCGCCGGGCGCGTCAAACGTATCGGACGCGGAGGCAGAGGCGCGCCTGGAAGCGCAGGCGGCGCCGGGCGCGTCGGGTGCGTCGGGCGCCGGGGCGGAGGCGTCCCCGGAAGCGCAGGCGGCACCGGGCGCGTCCCATGAGCGCCCCACGTTGCCCGCGCCGTAGAGGTGCGCGAGCGTCTCCTCGAGCGTGAGGCTCGCGGCAGGCTCCTCGGACACGAGGCGGCCGCCGCGCACGAACAGCGCCCGGTCGCAGGTGCGCTCCACCTCGCCGAGCAGGTGCGACGAGAGCAGGATGGTGGCGCCGCGGCGCTTCTCGGCGCGCACGAGCTCGACGAAGCGCTGCTGCATGAGCAGGTCGAGGCCGCTCGTGGGCTCATCGAGCAGCAGCACACGCGGCGCGTGCGCGAAGGCAGCCACGATGCCCACCTTCTGCTTGGTCCCCTTCGACATGCGCCCGATGCGCGTGCGCACGTCGAGCTCGAAGAAGTCGGCGAGCGCGCGCATGCGGCGCAGTTGCGCCTCATCGGCGCCGCGCATCCGCGCCACGAACGCGAGGTAGCGCTTCGCCGTCATGTCCTCGGGAAGCGCCAGCTCACCGGGAAGGTAGCCGAGCGTCTCCTGAATGCGCGCCCGGTCGGCGAAGCAGCGCCGCCCCTCGATGCTCACGCTGCCGGCGCCGGGACGTATGAATCCCATGAGAGCGCGCATGGTCACCGTCTTGCCCGCGCCGTTCGCGCCGAGGAACCCCACCGCCTCGCCGCGCGCGACTGCGAACGTCACGTCGAACACGCCGCGGCCCCGCCCGTAGTCCTTGGTCAGGCCGCGCGCCTCTATCACCGCAGGTAGTGCGCTCATGGCACCCTCCCCTCCCCCGCCTTCGGGAACGTCTCTCCAAGCCTCAGCTTACGCCGTTGACCCGTTTGGGGAAGACCCTTCTGCGAAAAAAGGGCGGGCGACCCTGTGGCCGCCCGCCCGAAGGAGAAAAGCGCGCTCGCAAGGAGCGCTTTCGCAGGCGCGCGTGAGCTTACGCGCCGGCGCTCGAGCCCGCAGGCATCGCGTCGCGCGCTCGCGGTCGAGCGCCACCTAACGTGCGGCAGCGTCGCGCGTTCGCGCTCCAGCGCGCCTAGCGCGCGGCACATCACATTCGCGCTCCGGCGCGCCTAGCGCGCGGCGACCTGCGCCCTCAGGGCGCGCAGGGCGCCGGCTGGCACATACGTCACCACGGCGGCGAACACGGCCAGCGCGAACAGCATGACCGCCACGAGCGGCGACGCGTCGAGCACGTGCACGCCCACACCCACGATTGCCCACAAAAACACCGCCTGCATCACGCCGTCAGCGTAGCGCGTGCGCATGAAGTAGCCCAGAAGCAGCACGCCCGCCGCCAGAACGAGCGTGGAGAGCTCGCCGACCAGCGGCACGCCCCCGCCCGCCAGGCGCGTGGCGACGTGCGACGCGTTGGCGATGACCGCCACGGTGGTCCATGCCGCGTAGAGGGAGATCGGCGCCCAGCCGAGCGCCGCCATCGCGCGCTCGCGCAGGCCCGCACCCGCAGGCGCGCCCGCGCGCCCCGCCGCGCCGTCGCGGCGCACCACGGCGTAGAGCGCCGCCAGGTCAGCCCACAGCGCCACGATGACGACAAGGGCGATCGCCGTCTGCCCGAAGTGGAAGAGCGCGAGCCACGCCACGTTGAGCGCGCAGCTGGCCACGAACAGGGCGGTTGCGCTGCGGCCGCCCGGGACTCCCCGCGCGCCGGCCGCCCCGTCCCGGCCCGCACGCCCGGCGCGTCCGACGCGCCCGCCGCGGCTCGCGCGGCCC
>NZ_JAAKEC010000022.1 GCF_011038975.1 Adlercreutzia sp. ZJ176
ACTGTAGGCCCTGGAGGCTTCAGGAAGGCTAGAAAGCGGACCGTCACGCAAAAACAGGCGGAAAACGTGTGGGCATGCGGAAGATGGTGAAAACCATGCTAAATCCCACACGTTTTAGCGGTTACCCGACTCCTCCGAGAACACGAGGAACGGCTATCGCGAGCGCAAGCTCAGGGGCCATCACGATGAGGACCCCGAAGCTCAGGATCGGCTCCTACTTCCCGGACGAGCCCATGGAGCGCTACTCGCGCGCGTCTGCGCCAAGACCAAGCGCGCTAGGTCGCTCATAGGTAGGATCGTCGCGTCGGTGCTCAGGGAGGAGGACCCTCGCCTGGTGCGCGAGTCCTGCTCGCGGGTGGTCGACGAGGTCGGGAGCCTGTGCTAGAGCGCGGGAGAGCTCTTGGAGGAGGCCGAGGCGGATGCCCTGGCGTACCCCGGCTTCCCGAGAGAGCGCAGGAGGCGGCTTTGCACCAGCAACGTGCAAGAGCGCATGAGCAGGGAGATCAAGAGGCGCTCTCGCGTAGTGCAGGTCTTCCCCTCGACGGCATCGCTCGTCCGCCTCGTCGGAACGGTACTCGCGGAGCAGGACGAGGACTGGTCGACGAGGAGGTACTTCAGCAACCCGTCGATAGCGAAGGCCTTCGAGCGGCGCGAGCCCGAGTAGGAGGCATGCGGCGGCGAATAGGTCGCCAGGAAGGCCGCGGCCATAATCGAGATAGCCAAGGACGAGAGTGTTGCCATCGGGAAGAGGGCCGCTTAAGATGCGGTAAGGCAATCATGCTCTAGATGATGCTCCGCTTTCTCGGCCAGGCCCTACGGCCTGCCCTCCAAAGCGGAGTCGCCAAACACCAACAATGGGCACACTACCCCTGCTCTCCCGGTTGAGCCGCTCCGTGGCGTTGTTGGTGCGGATGCGCCTCCAGCGCTCCATGGGGAAGCGGGTGTAGGCCAGCGTCTCGGCGCAGCCCTCGCGCACGACCTTGGTGGCCTCCCTGAGCCTCATCTCGTCCAGGTCTTGCGTGGCTCTCAGGGATTTCTCCTCGCTGATGGATGGGACGATCGTGGGCCAGTGGGCTAGGACTTAACCCGGAGCTCGTACTTCATCAGCCTTTTGTTGAGCACGGGTAGGTATCTTACTGAGTGCTCGACTTCCCCGTTCTCGTTGCAATATGCGTTAAACTTCTCCACCATCCAAAGATGCTTGGAGATGATGCGGTCTCTGGCCAGTATCGTTGAGTCAACTTTGACGTTTTGGCTGTATTTGCAGTACATTCGTATGCGTTTCTCCAGATTGACCCGAATCTTCGCTAAGCACCCAGCATTTCGCGCATTCTCCGTATAAAAACCTACAGCCTGAAAGAAGTCCAAGTAATACTCACCGTCGTTATCCCGTCTGATGAAAGAGAGGCGGCTCATATTGTGCCCAAGCTTTTTCGCGACAGATTCGTCAATGAGAATTCTTGGAAACTTTGACCTCTCGTTTTCGGCAGCGACAGCGTCAATCAGGCCTTTTCCGAAAGCCATGCTTTCGTTGACCAGAATGTCTCCGAAAACAAGACTTCCGCGAATTAAGAGGTTGTGCCGTTCGAGAAAACGCAACTGGAGAATGCACAGCAAAGCTGCTAGGAAATCAAATGGCTCTTTCTCCTCCAAGTCTGACGTAGACTTTATCGCTAATACGACGTTATCGGAAAACGTTTTAGTCCTAAGGCCTATCGGCGCCAAGCCCTTATTCTTGTTGAGTTGATTGAGCTTGAAGAACTCTTCGTCAATCGAAGACAACAGCGCGAACTCATCATTGTCGTTGCTTTTCAGGAAGTCCTTATAACCAAGAATGTCGAAATAGGCAATGATGCAAGGCTCAGTTCCTTTGATGTCGTTTTCTTTTGTTGGCATTGCAATCTGATCCTGCTTTTTTGATCGACGCTTGTTTTAGGTGGTGCTCTGGAGGCTGGCTCGGGAACTAAATCCCGAAGATTAGTGTAAGCCATCGTTGAGATCTATGCTGGGATAAACCCGCCGCGTGCGTGAACCGTCTTCTTCTTCGGGGCTAGCATGCAGCCCCTTGCCTTTCCTTCTCTCGTCCCGCTCCTCAGTGAATTTTTATTCCGACTATGCTGTAAAAAAATTACATATTTACTTGACACCTGGAATCATGCCAGGTATTTTCTCTTGCAGGGTACGAAAGGAGCGCCAGCCATGTTAAGGAGATTTTCGGTCTCGAACTTCAAGTCCTTCGAGAGGAGGATGACGTTCGACCTGTCTGACCCGGCCAACTACGGATTCAACCGGGAAGTCGTGCGCGAGGGGACAAAGACCAAGGGCATGGTCTACGGTGCGAATGGCAGCGGGAAGTCGAATTTGGCACTGGCCATGTTCGACATCATTCTGCACCTCACCGACAAAGAGAAGCTGCTGCAGAAGTACTATCCCTACCTCTGCCTCGACTCAAAGAAGCCTATGGCCGAGTTCGAGTACGAGTTCCTCTTCGACGGCGTTGAGGTCGTCTACCGCTACGGCAAGACGGATCCCGTGACGCTCGTTTACGAGCGCCTCAGCATCGGCGGCGAAGAGGTTCTGAGCTACGACTTCGCCATGAGGAAAGGGCATGTGTCCCTTGCCGGCGCCGAGTCGCTGATGCTGTCGTCCGCCTTGCCTGCCGAGACGGACAAGCTGTCCAGGGTGAAGTTCGTCAGAAGCAACGCCATCTTGCAGGAAAGCGCTGCCACCAGGGCGTTCATCTCGTTCGTCTCGTTCGTCGACGGAATGCTTATGTTCTATTCCCTCGACGAGCGCGGCTATCAGGGCCTGTCCGTCGGGTCGGACAGCTTCACTCGGGGGATCATCCGCGAGGGGAAGGTGGTGGAGTTCCAGCGGTTCCTCTCCGCCCAGGGAATCGACTACGAGCTCGTTTCGGTCGACGTGAACGGCCTTCCGGAGCTTTACTGCAGGTTCGTGGAGACGAGCGTGCCGTTCGGCTCGATCGCGTCCACGGGAACTAAGTCGCTCGCTCTGTACTATTACTGGTTCATCAGGATGAGCGAGGCCTCCCTCGTCTTCATAGACGAGTTTGACGCCTTCTATCATTTCGAGCTCTCCGAGGCCATCGTCTCGATGTTGAAGGGAGTTGAGGACGTTCAGGTCTTCCTGACGACCCACAACACCGACCTGCTGTCCAACGACCTTCTCAGGCCGGACGCCTACTTCATCCTCAAGGACGGCGATGTTCGCTCCTTGGACAAGCTGGCCGAAAAGGAGCTGCGCGCAGCCCACAACATCCAGAAGATGTTCAAGGCAGGTACCTTCGATGCCTAGCCCGACGACGCTGTTCATCGTCGAGGGGCTTGACAGGGACTATCGCTTCGCTAGGGAGATGGCCAGCTGCTTCCTGGATCGCAGGGTCAACGTGATTTGCCTTCCGGCAGAGCAGAACATATACATGCTCTACAAGCTCCTGGCGGCCGACGACTTCGACACCGACGTGGTTGAGGTTCTTCGTGAGTCGGTTCCCTCTGCCGCCAAGGTGCTCGAAGGGATCAGCAGGGGCTCGGTGGACGAGATCTACCTGTTCTTCGACTATGACCCCCATCAGAACTACTTCCCGGCAAAGGAAGCCGACGCTTTAGCAAGCGAGATGCTGGCCGCCTTCGACAACGAGACGGAGAACGGAAAGCTTTACATCAGCTACCCGATGGTCGAGGCTCTGTACGATTTCCGCGCAGATCAGTGCCAGGCCTATTCGAACTGCTATGTCGATGCCGGATCAATCGCAGGCTACAAGCGCGCTGCCGGGGACGGCAACCCGAATTCGGGGTGTCATATGGGTTCGGTGCAGTGGAAGGGCGCGACCTCCTCTTTCGCACTGAGATGTAAGTGCCTACTCGGCATCGACGACCTAACGTTCGAGTCCTATCGGGCGCTCGCCACCCCCGAGTCAATCTTCCACGAAGAGCGGCGGTTGCTGAGGGAAGAGGGGAGAGTATTCGTCTTGTCAGCGTTCCCCGAATTCCTGCTGGACTACTTCAAGCCGAACTTCTTCAACGCGATGGCGCCTTTGCGCAAGCTTAAATACGATAGATGCCCTAAAGAGGCGCGCAGATCGAAGGGCTAGCAATAATGGGGGGTGTACGAAAGAGCGTATGGGACAATTGTCAGATTCAGTTTTCTGAGAAAGTGGTCATATGGGGGTTGTTTTCGAGTGCATTGATAAGCTAGAAGCGGCCTTGGCCGAGGGTCGATGCGATGACGATCTGATCGAGGACACCGTGTCGACGTTCTCTGACCTTGACGGCATAAGGAGTGGTCTTGATCGCTATCGTCCTCGAGCAGTCGCGGTCGGTGCTAAGGTTGTCTACGACAATCTCGGTGACGCGCGGAAGCTGAGAGACAAGCTGAGGACCGTGGTATGAAGCGGGATGGTATCAGTGTTGGTGAAAGAGCTGCGAGCGCAGAGGCCGCAGGCGTTCGGACGCTTAGGGATAAAGCGGTTCAGTTGCTTAACGGGGCTAACTCGCAAACAGTCGTCAGTTCCGAATTTGCGGCATGGCGTGCTCAAGTCAGCCATTTCTTCGACGAGCATTCGCAGCTTGCGATGGGCTATAGGGAGCAGATTGAGTCCATAAGCTTTGCAACTGAGTATTGCGGGACCGAAGACGTTATGCCGCCTCATGCGACCGAGGACTTCTGCCGCGGCATATCTACAGCGATCGCTTGCTTGGACGCGATGATGGATGACTGCAACGCCAAGCTTTGCTGGCCTGAGGCCGTCGCGGGGTCTGGCTTCGATGTCGTAGGCGATAGCGGGAGGATATTCATCGTACATGGCCATGATGACGCTGCGCGGCTTGAGGTCAAGATGCTGTTGGAGAAACAGGGCATCGAGCCGGTTGTGCTGTTCGAGCAGGCCAACGGCGGCATGACCATTATTGAGAAGCTGGAGGCGCATTCTGACGTTCGAGCGGCTATCCTGCTTATGACCGCCGATGACGAGGGGCGTCTTTGCGGCGGAGAGCTGCACCATCGCGCTCGCCAGAACGTTGTGTTCGAGGCGGGCATGTTCATCGGCCGTCTCGGTCGCGATCGCGTCATCCTGCTTGTCGATGAAGATGCGGAACTGCCGAGCGACATTGTGGGCATCGGTTTCATTTCCCACAAGAACGGGTGGCAGCTATCACTATTGAAAGAACTTAAGAGCATGGGTTTTGACGTCGACGCAAACAGGCTGATCGGGTAGCTGCAGAGACGTGCGGTCACGTGAAGGATGGCGAAAACCATGCTAAATCTCCCTTCACGTAACTTTCGTGGTCTTTGGCTAGCTCGCTTCGGGTTTGTTCGCCTCTCGTGACGAAGGAACCGATCGGCTACCTGAAGAGGTCGTAGCGCGTGTCTGCGCGCTACATGAGCGCGCTCACCTCCTCCAGGGGCGCGTCGTCGACGTGCTTTCTGTCGAGCCTCTTGAGGTCGCGCCTGAACGACGGGGCGAACTGGACCCGGAGCCTTCCCATGGCCCTCAGGCCCTCGCCGCGTCGAGGAGGCTCCGGGCCGTGTCGTAGGACTCCCCCGTCCCTTCCGCGGCCACGATCGCGTCCGCCTCGCGGATGCTGCGCACGCTCTCCGCGTTCGGCTCGCGGCCGCCGAGCTCCAGCGGGATGCTGCGGGTGCGCGCCATCTGCTTCCAGAAGGCGCGGGTGACGCTCGACAGGTCGAAGCCGTAGTACTCGGCCACCTCGGCGGCGGCGCGCTTGTCCGCCTCGTCGCAGCGGATGGTCATCGTGCTCATGATGAGCTCCTAACGTACGTCTATCAGAATTGCATTGTAACACATCGTGAGGTGCTTTGAGAATCAGAGGGAGAGGGCTGGGCTTGGCCATGAGGACGGCAGCCACTGGGTCGAGATCGGGAGGGGTCCCGTCGACTTCCGCGGGGCGGTCCCCCCCCCATGACGATGACCACCTTCGGATACGCGTCACGTATCGCGCGAAGCGGTTTCGGCTCGCGCTCCATCGTCTCGGCATCGGACATGCCCTCGGTTACCTGCACGTACGCCTTCGCGTCGCCGCGCGTCGCAACGAAGTCGCCTCGCCGTTCCTGAGTTTTCCGACGGACACCCCAAATCCGTCGCAGGAAAGCTGCTGGAGGACCATGCTCTCGAATACGCGTCCCTGGTCGGCGTCCCTGCAGCCTTGCAGGTAGTTCCTCATGCCGCAGTCGACGAGGTGGTGCCTGCTTCCTGCCACGAGCGACATTCCGCCAGCTTAATCATGAAGGGGAAGACGTCGCATGTCGAGACGGCTTTATCGCAGGGATTGATCGCCTTGTCGCCCTCGGCGAGGAAGGTCATACTCGACGCCGGCAACGAGATCTATGTGAGCGACATCTCGGTATGGGAGATCGCGATCAAGTCGGTGGCAAGGCCCGGGAGCATCCCGTTCACCTCCCGTGAGTTCGCGGAGGCCTGCGAGGAGTCGGGCTTGCGCCTCCTCCCGGTCTCGCTCGCGGCCATCGTCGCTTACGAGGATCTTGACTGCGAAGCGGTCGGCAGCGCCCACAGGGATCCGTTCGACAGGCTGCTCATAGCCCAGTCCAAGGTTTCCGACATGCTGTTTCTCACCCACGATGAGCTCCTTGGCCTTTACGGGGAGCCGCATGTGGTCGTTGTGTAGCGCGGCGGCGACGCGGACGTCAGGCTTCGAGGAGGAGGGATCGCTTATCGCAGCGGGCGACGCGCAGAGCGCCGGCGCTCTTGCCCGCGGATGCGCTTTTCCACTCCAGCAGCTTGTCGTAGCACTTTCGCTTGAACATCCTGGGGCCTCCCGATGGAAAATGCAAGAATACGTCAGTTCACAAGAGTCCATTTCTACAAGAATACGCAAGTTCTAATGTGCTGAATATCACAAGAATTCGTCGGGATGCACCGAGCACGCGTCAGACTTGCGGCTCAGTTACCGCCTCATGCCTCCTTGTGCTACCGGGTGGGTGACTACCGCATGCTCTGCGAGATCAGGGACGACGAGCTGGTCGTGCTGGCCATCGAGATAGGGCACAGGCGCGACATCTACGGATAGCCAAGCGTCGTTTCGCGGCATGGGGTTGCGGCGTCTATCGCGCCCCCCCTCCTCATCCCTTCCAGAAGTCCTGGATGAGGTCTTGGCGGGTGGAGTGGCCGGTCTTCTTCAGTATGTTGTGCACGTGGGCCTTCACGGTGCCGAGGGCCAGCTGCAGCTCGCTCGCGATGTTCTGGTTGTTCTTCCCCTGGAGGATCAGGCGCAGCAGCTCTCGCTCGCGGGCGGTGAGGCCGTAGCGCTCGCTGTAGGCGGGCAGCAGGTCGTCGATATAGGCGCTCAGATCGGGGGTTTCGGGCATCGGCGGCTCTTTGAAGCGCAGGTGCAAGGTGGCCGACGCGGCGCGCAGGATGACGAAGGAGAACATGACGATCAATATGTTCTCGGAGAAGTTGCGCTCGGAGATGTAGAGGGGTAAAAGCGTGGCGTTGCCGATGATGTCCGGGTCGAGCACGAGGATCATGAGTACGTCCTCGAGCACGATCATGAAGACCAGCGCGGTCGTCGCGACAAACAGGCGCTCGTGGCGATGCAGGCGGGCCTTCTCCGCCCTGCTCGTGGTGGTGCAGTAGCGCAGCAGCGCATAACCCAGACACCACAGCATGAACACCTGGCGCATGGTGTAGAACAGCCACTGGCGCAATGCGGTCTCCGGCAGGGCGACGATGATGATCGCCGACAACGCCGTGAAGACAACAGCCGGCGCAACGATCAGCAGCGGGCGCCGCTCGTTGAGGTGGTCGCACACCACCATCCAGAGCGATTGCAAGGTTCCCAGCCCCATGAGGATGCGCAGCGCCGGATGATCGATGGCGTAGAACGACTCGAACGAGTAGGCGATGTTCTGCCCCAGGTACTCGTACTGGAAAATGAGCGCCAGATCGAGGAAGTAGAAGATCAGCATGGAGAACGCATAGAGAAACGAGCGTCGATGCGACACGAAGTAGGCTGACAGCGACACCGACCCCGCCACCAAGCAGACGACCATGATGAGAAGGGTGTAGAGATAGAAAGCAGTTTCCACGCAATGCTCCTCGTCTAAACTCAGGTTCGGTTTGCCGATCGGGATTGGTTTATTGACGCTCGCTGGACTGCTTTTGCCGGCAGGTGAACTGCGGCGGCTCGATAGAGCCTATTGAAGCACAAAAGCCCCGTCACCTGGTTCGCTCTGCGGGATTATTTTGGATATAAGCCTGCGTTATGCCACGTCGTGTGAAAAATAATCTCCGACGAGACTTTCCAAGCATCCGCGCCGACTCCATGATGCGAGTCAAGAGCCGCAGGTTCCATGACGAAGAGCTGCGGAAGAGAAGGCGCCGCCGCCAAGGTGCGCGGGGTCGAGGAGAGTCCCTAAGGAGGATTCCATGGTCAAAGATTATCTTGATACCAACGACTTCACCAAGGAAGAGCTTTTGGACATGGTGGATCTGGCGATCGCCATGAAGAAGATGATCAAAGAGGGCGGGCGCTACCCGCTCCTGCTGGAGAACAAGACGCTCGGCATGATCTTCCAGCAGGTGTCCACCCGCACGCGCATCTCCTTCGAGACCGCCATGACCGACCTGGGCGGCCACGCGCAGTTCTTCGGCCCGGGCTCCATCCAGCTCGGCGGACACGAGTCCATCGAGGACTCGGGGCGCGTGATGGGCTCGCTCGTGGACATCCTCATGGCGCGCGTCGACCGCCACAAGGACGTGGTGGACCTCGCGAAGTACTCCGCCGCGCCGGTGGTCAACGGCATGAGCGAGTACAACCATCCCACCCAGGAGCTCGGCGACCTCATGACCATGATCGAGAACCTGCCCGAGGGCAAGAAGATCGAGGACTGCAAGCTCGCCTTCATCGGCGACGCCACCCAGGTGTGCGTGTCGCTGATGTTCATCGCCTCGAAGATGGGCATGGACTTCGTTCAGTTCGGGCCGAAGGGCCATCAGATCACCGACGGCGGCCTGCAGGTGGAGAACAAGGTGGACTTGCTCGCCATCGGGCAGGAGAACTGCCGGGTGTCGGGCGGCACCATCACCATCTCCGACGACATCGAGTGCATCAAGGGCGCTGACTTCGTGTACACCGACGTGTGGTACGGCCTGTACGACCAGGAGGAGGAAGGCGCCAGCTACCTGGACGTGTTCTATCCGAAGTACCAGGTGACGCCCGAGATGATGGACTTCGCCAACCCGAGCTCCAAGTTCATGCACTGCCTTCCGGCCACGCGCGGCGAGGAGGTCGTGGACGCGGTGATGGATGACCCCGAGCGCAGCCTGTGCTGGGTGGAGGCAGAGAACCGCAAGCACTCCATCCGCGCCATCTTGGCGACGCTGTGCCCCCAGGGCCCGCGCGATGCCGCCGCAGCCGACGAGGCGCAGGCCGCAGTCGACGCCCATATGGCGAAACTCGGCAAGCGCGGCCTGTAGCTCCGTCAAGCCAATTCCTCACATTAAGGAGTTACCCTCATGAGCGGTAAGAAGAAGTTCTCCTTCGTAAGCGTCATCCTCTCAGTCATCTGCGTGGTGTTCGTGTGCGAGGCGGCGGCTCCGGCGGCGGCCATCGGCAACCAGCAGTTCTTCTGGTGGATCTTCCTCATCGTTACGTTCCTTCTGCCTTACGGCATGGTGGTGGCCGAGCTCGGCACTACCTACGACTCCGAGGGCGGCATCTACGAT
Source organism: Adlercreutzia sp. ZJ176 (assembly GCF_011038975.1). GTDB lineage: Bacteria > Actinomycetota > Coriobacteriia > Coriobacteriales > Eggerthellaceae > CAAEEV01. The sequence goes on from NZ_JAAKEC010000022.1 coordinate 9,725, forward strand.
TGGGTGCGCGACGCGCTCGGCGACAAGTGGGGCGCGCGCATCGGCTGGTACTACTGGATCAACTTCCCCTTGTGGATCGCCAGCCTGGCGACGTTGTTCCCGCCGATCCTCGGCATGGTGTTCGGCGTCGACATCGAGGCGAACCTGCCGATCACGCTCCTCATCGAGCTGGTCTTCGTGTGGATCGTCGTGTTCATGAGCTTCTCGAAGGTGTCTGACTCCGAGTGGATCCTGAACGGCGGCGCGGTGCTGAAGGTTCTCGTGGCCATCAGCGTGGGCGTGCTCGGCATCTGGTTTGCGTGCATGAACGGCTTCGCCAACGACATGTCCCCGGCGACCTTCCTGCCCGACGTGACCAACACCGCCGCGCTCGGGTACCTGTCCATCATCATCTTCAACTTCATGGGCTTTGAGGTGGTGTGCACGTTCGCCAAGGACATGCAGAACCCCGCCCGCGACATCCCCAAGGCGATCATCATGGGCGGCTTGGCCATCGGCGCCATCTACCTGTTCTGCGGCTTCGGCATCGGCGCGGCTATTCCGGCCGACCAGATAGACCCGGACTTCGGCATGATCGTGGCCGTCATGACGATGGTGGGCGAAGCGAGCCCCCTCTTCATCATCATCGCCGTCGTGTTCCTCATCACCCTGTTCGCGAACATGGCGTCCTGGTCCTTCGGCGTGAACGCGGTAGCCGAGTACGCGGCGAAGAACCAGAACCTGCCGCGCGTGTTCTCCCACGTGAACCCCAAGACCGGCATGCCCACCGGCGCGGCTGTGGTGAACGGCGTGGTCGCCTCGGCCGTGCTGCTCATCCAGCTGATCCCCGACGAGAGCATCTCCCAGGGACTGTTCTGGACGCTGTTCGCCACGAGCGTCGTGTTCTTGCTGCTCACCTACATCCCCATGTTCCCGGCGTTTCTGAAGCTGCGCAAGGTTGACGCGAACCGCCCGCGCGTGTATCGTTTCCCGTTTTCGGGCACGGCCTGCAAGGTCATCCTGGCCATCCCGGTGATCGAGCTCGTGCTGGCCATCGTGGCGACCATCGTGCCGCTGTCGGGCGAGGAAGTGGCCGACAAGCTGCCCATGCTGGTGATCTTTGTGGTGTTCCTGCTGATGGGCGAGGTGGTGCGCGTGATCTCAGCGCGAGGCCGCAAGGAGGAGTTCAAGGGCCTCACCCCGGAGCTGGCCGAAGAGCGCCTCGCAGGTGAAGCTGCGGAAGCGCTTGACGAATAACATCGCGAAAGGACTTCCCATGAAGACGATTCCCGAATCCGTTTCCACCCCGGCGGCTGACGGCTTCTACATGCCGGCCGAGTTCGCCCCGCAGACGCGCGTGTGGATGGGCTGGCCTCACCGCACCGACACGTGGGCGCACGGCGCCAAGCCCGCCCAAAGGCAGTACGCCGCCATCGCGCGCGCCATCGCCGCGTTCACGCCCGTGTACATGTGCGCCAACCAGGCCGATTATGCCAACTGCAAGGCGGTCTTCGAGGATGACGAGAGCGTGACCGTCATCGAGATGACCACCGACGACGCCTGGTTCCGCGACACCGGCGCCACGTTCGTCATCGACGGCAAGGGCGGCAAGCGCGCTTGCCACTGGCACTTCAACGCGTACGGCGGACATGTCGACGGCCTGTACTTCCCCTGGGACAAAGACGAGCAGATCGCCGAGAAGATGGCCGAGCTGGCGGGCTGTCGCCGCTACCGCCCCGATGACATGATCCTCGAGGGCGGCTCCATCACCGTGGACGGCGAGGGCACCGTGGTGGTGACCGACCAGTGCCTGCTCTCTCCGGGCCGCACCGCCTCGGCCGTGCTCGCCGAGGAGGCCGAAGAGGACACCATCTGGCCTGCGTACGCCAGGAAGTTCGAGCCTTGGAGCGAAGAGCTGCGCGCGTACATGACCGACGAGCTGGAGAAGTATCTGGGAGTGGAGAAGGTCATCTGGGTGAGGGAGGGCATCGACCCCGCGGAGACCAACGGGCACATCGACGACGTGGCCACGTTCATCGCGCCCGGCGTCATGGCCTGCATCTGGACCGATGACCCGGAGTACCCCTTCTACAGCCAGTGCCATGAGGCGTACGAGACGCTCTCGACCTCCGTGGACGCGAAGGGCCGTCCGCTGAAGGTGTACAAGCTGCCCATGCCGGCGAACCCTCTGTACATGGACCAGGCTTCCTGCGACTCCATCGACGCTGACGAGAACGCCGAACCGCGCGTGGCCGACGAGCCGCTGATCGCCTCCTACATGAACTACCTCGTGACCAACTACGGCGTGATCGTGCCGCAGTACGGCGACGAGAACGACCAGCTGGCCGTCGACACGCTCCAGCAGATCTACGACGAGGTATGGGGCGAGGGCGTCTACCAGTGCGTGGGCGTGCAGTCCGAGCAGGTGGTCTTCGGCGGCGGCAACATCCACTGCATCACCCAGCAGGAGCCCGCCGCATAAATCAGGAGCGCCACGTGGGCCGCGTGGGCCAGGCCGCATGGCCGCGTGGCCGCGTGGCCGCGTGGCCGCATAGGCCGCGTGGGCTGCATGGGCCGCGTGGGCTGCATGGGCCGCGTGGGCTGCATGGGCCGCGTGGTCGCATGGCCGCATAGGCCGCGTGGGCTGCATGGGCCGCGTGGGCTGCATGGGCCGCGTGGCCGCATGGGGAGGGCGCAGGGCGAGCAACCCTGCGCCCTCCTGCGCGGGCGCCAAGGGTGGTCGATGGCCTCTTCGGGGGCGCGCTTGCAGTAGCACGAGCAAGGCCTTCCCGTCCTATCCGCCAAGCAGGCATATCGCCGCTCGAGCGCCTCGTCAAGTCGAATCATCCCATTAATCTCATATAAATTGCCTGGTCAAGTTAATGTTCTGGGTCTATCTCGATCCACCAGCTGAATCATGAAGGGGAAGCCGTCGCATGCTGAGACGGCTTTATCGCAGGGATTGATCGCCTTGTCGTCCTCGGCCATCGTCGCCTACGAGGACCTTGACTGCGAAGCGGTCGGCAGCGCCCACGGGGACCCGCTCGACAGGCTGCTCGTAGCCCAGTCCAAGGTTTCCGACATGCTGCTTCTCACCCACGATGAGCTCCTTGGCCTTTACGGGGAGCCGCATGTGATCGTTGTGTAGCGCGGCGACGACGCGGGTGTCGGGCTTCGAGGAGGAGGGCTTGCTTGTCGCAGCGGGCGACGCGCACCACATCCTCCCGGCAGCTGAAGTTCGTTCTCGCCTGGTCAGAGCTTCATGAGGATGAGCTCATGCAGAACTGGGAGCTCGCCAAAGATGGTCGCCCGTTGAACGTCATTGCCCCTTTGATGTAAGGAGGTACGGTGGATTACATGCCCGCTGTTGTTCAAGCGGTACCTGGTGAGGACTTCACGGTTTACGCTTACTTCTCGGACGGATCTGTTCACCATGCTGACGTGAAGCCCCTCATCAAAATGGGAGGGGTGTTCGAGCAGCTGCTCGCAGACTCTGCTCATTCCGCTCCCAGTGTATAATGCGCCTGGTGGATTGGCTTTCGGGGCTGGTCTCGGGGCTGGAGCTTGAGGCTCAGTGCCTAGAACGCGGCTTTGAGGGTTGGTCCGTATTCGGTGGTTTGGAGCCAGAAGCTAGCTCTAGGACCGGGAACTCAGGATTAAGGGGAGGATGCTTGTGGCGGTGAGCAGGCGCAATGACACGAACTCGACGCGATTCGCGCCGGGGTCGGGCTTCACGGTCGAGGAGCGCAAGGTCGACGTCACCCAACTGAGGGCGCACCCCTCCAACTCCTACTCCATGGACCCCGAGGCCATCGAGTCGCTCGCCGAGAACATCAAGGCGGTCGGGCTCATCCAGCCGCTCTACGTGCGCGAGGTGGCCGACGGCGGGCTGCAGATCCTCTCGGGCCACCGCCGCACCCGCGCGCTGCGCAAGCTCGCCGACGAGGACGAATCCTTCCGCATGGTCGACGCGCGCGTGGCCCGGGGCCTCTCGGACGCCGAGGCGCTGCTGATCCTGCATTCGGCCAACATCTTCCGCCCCGTCTCCAAGGACGAGCGCATCCGCCAGTCCGAGCAGCTCAAGGCCGAGGTGGCCGAGCTGCGCGCCGACCACCCCGAATGGCACGCCGTGCCCACCGACGACATCATCGCCGGCATGCTCGGCATGACCGCGAGCACCTACAAGCGCCAGACGCGCATCGCCAAGAAGCTCGTCCCGGAGCTCTACGAGCCCTACGAGCGCGGCGAGCTCGGCTCCATGACGGCGCTCGAGCTCGTCAAGCAGGAGCCGGGCTACCAGCGCGAGTTCGCGCGCGTGCTCAAGGAGAAGAAGCCGCGCGACAAGCGCGAGGCGGCGGTGGTGTTCGAGGAGTTCAGCGCCACGGTGGCCGACCTCATGGGCGAGCTCGACCGCGACGTCGCGCGCGTGGAGGCGACCCTGTTCAAGCTGCGCGACACGATGCGCCGCCGCGGCCAGCTCACCTACGTCGACCTCGAGCGCCTCGCGTCCGTGCACGACAAGATCAGCGACATCCTCGACGGGCGCGACGCGTAGAGGCGCTGGCCCTCAACCGTCTTTCTCAGAGCAGCCGACTGCGCCTTCTTGCGCGCAGCACTTTCGTGGGGTGAGGCTGTTGGAAGGGGGTTATCCGCGGCGGGCTTGGGACTGCCTGGAAGCGCTCTTCGCTGAGGGAGGGTCCTTCGAGTGAGCTTTGCTGGGGGACGGCTGCGAGAGTCTCTTCGAGGCCGCCAAGGAGGCTGATGAGGTCCCTTTCGGCGTCATTGAGCCTTGCCAAAGAGCGGGCGAAGTTTTTCAGGTTATCGCGAAGTGCTTCGCGAGCGAAGTTCTCGCTCTTTTCGGAAAGCATGCTGCTGGGCGAAGGTGGATGGGCGGCTGAGGTGCTCATGGGCGTCTCCTTTCTGGGCAGGCCTGCATCGTGCGAATGCTCTTGCGAAGGCGCTTATCATAGCGCGAAACGCCTAGCACGTTTTGCAACGGAGATCCCTCAGGTTTTTCTCGGATGCGCGCATCGTTTAGGCGAGAGCGCCGTTTCGACGTGGCGCGCATCAAGCAAATACGTCGTTGCGCTTTGGCGAAAATGAGGCGGCGTTTGCCCCCGATTGCTCCGCCTGCGTTTTGATATGCGGTTTTGTCCTGGTGATTGCGCGTACGAACCCCCGCCCCCATTTTTCTGTGTGATAATGCGCAAGACTCAAACAGGTGTTATACGCTAGTTCACAGGAGGAACTGTTGGTGTCGCAGCATAACGAGGGAGAACATCGTCGAGGCAATCACGCCTCTTATTCCAGCGAAGGCGCGGGATCGCCCCAAGGGCCTTCGTCGCCTGCGGGGCGGCCGCAGGGGGCGTCTCATGCCATGCCGGAGCGCCGACGTCCCGGTCAGGCGACGGGTCGTCGGCAGCCAAGCGGGGGCTCTGGCGCAGCGCGGAGCAATGATCCTCGCCGTCAGGCTTTTGCGCAGGCGAGTCCTTCGGCGCGTCCGTCCGGGGCGGCGCCCGCGAGTTCCTCGTCATCGGCAGCTCACGGCGGACATGCCCAGCCTTTCTCGGGCGCAAGCGGTGATTACGCGGCCTTTCCCCCGTCTTCGGGAGGGCAGCACGGCTCTTCTCACGGCTATCATGACGGGCAGGTTGTCATCAAGAAGCGCAAGCGCAAGAAGAAGATGCGCGGGTGGCAGAAGGCGCTTGTCGGTGTGCTTGCGGTTCTGCTGGTGGCCATCGTCGGCGTGGGCGCTGCGGCTGGCTTGTACTACAACGGCATCAAGGACAGCATGGCCTACCAGGGCGATGCAGACGAGCTCGCCGGGGCGCTGACCGAAGCTGACTACCAGGAGCCGTTCTACGTGCTGGTCATAGGCTCTGACCATTGGGAGAATTACGGTGCTCGCAGTGACGCCATGCTGCTTTGCCGCGTTGACCTCAACAACGCCCAGATCACGATGGTGTCGGTTCCTCGTGATACGCCCTATCAAATTGACGGACGCACGGTGAAGCTCAACCAGGTGTTCGCCGAGCAGGGCGAGGTGGCCTGCGTCGAAGCGGTGTCTCAGCTCACGGGGGTTCCCATCTCCCACTATGTCGAGCTTGAGTTCGATCAACTTGAACAGGTGGTGAACAATCTCGGCGGCGTCATGGTGGACGTTCCCTATGCCATTGACTACCAGGTTTACACGAAGGATCAGCCGATGGTTCACCTCGATGCGGGTCCCCAGGTGCTCGACGGCAACGAGGCGGTGGCGTTGGCTCGCATGCGCACCGACTACGCCGACGTTACCGATGCAGGGGATGCCGTTCGACAAGCGAACATTCGTGCTATGATGCTCGGCGTGATGAAGCAGGTTCTCTCCTCGCCGGTGAGTGAGATCCCTGGGCACATTCAGACGCTTGCAGGCATGGTTAAAACGGATATCCCCCTGAGCGACCTGATTGACTGGGCGACGAAGATGGCCCAGGCGGATAACGTGACAGTCTACACGTGCACGGGTCCCTACCAGGGCGGCCTCGACGACGAGACGGGCTTGTGGTTGACCGAGGAGGCTCCTGAGCAGTGGGCGCGCCTGATGGCCGTGGTGGATGCAGGAGGGGATCCGAGTGAGGTGCTCGGGGACGCGACGCTCACCTATGACGGCAAGGTGCAGAACGCGGATACGACGGTGATCGAGGACGAGAGCCCTGAGGGGGCGGGAGACTCGAGCGGGTCGTAGGGACGACGCGTTTTTGGGATGTCAACTGGAGGTCCCGCGGGGAAGTAGTCCTCGCGGGACCTCGTCGTCTTTGCTAGAATCAGGCGACTGACGAAGGAGGGCCTATGCCGGAAGAGATGCGCGAAGGTGCTGAGGTGACGGGGGAGTGCGAACGGGCGGGCGCGGACGCGCCAATCTCTGACGACGTCGGGTCGGCCAGCCCCGCCCCCGATGACGCCTCCGACCCCGTCTTCGCCGCTGAGCAGGCGCACCTCACGTCCACCTATGACGCGCTGGTCCGCATGGCGCGCGAGCTGGTGGCCAAGATGGAGCGCACGGGGGAGCAGGCGGCGGCCGACAAGCTCTCCATGTCCGAGGAGCTCGCGCCCAACTTCGCCACCTACGCCGACGCCATGGAGACCTACGCCGACTTCGCGGCCATGAACCGCGTGATCGACGCGTACAACGTCGCGCAGGGCCTCGACGCCGAGCGCCTCTCGAGCATCCGCTTGCTGCTGCGCCAGCCGTACTTCGCGAAGGTCGAGCTGCAGTACAAGCCGGATGCCGCGCCGCGCGCGTTCTACATCGGCACGGCCGGGATCTCGGACGACAACTGCCGGCGCATGGTGGTCGACTGGCGCTCGCCCGTGGCCGAGGTGTACTACAATCAGGACAACGGGCCCACGTCCTACGTGGCCAACGGGCGCACCATCAACGTGGACCTCAAGCTGCGCCGCCAGTTCGACATCGCGGGCAGCCGCCTGAACGCCTGCTTCGACACCACGGTGGCCATCCAGGACGCGCTGCTCCTCGCATCGCTCTCGCAGCAGCGCAGCGCGCAGATGAGGGCCATCACGGCCACCATCCAGCGCGAGCAGAACCAGGTGGTGCGCCACGCCGACGTGCCCGCGCTGCTGGTGGGCGGCATCGCCGGCAGCGGCAAGACCAGCGTGCTCATGCAGCGCATCGCGTATCTGCTCTACCAGAACCGCGAGACGCTCGACGCGCGCGAGGTGTTCCTCGTCACGCCGAACGCGCTGTTCCGCCGCTATATCGAGAACGTGCTGCCTGACCTGGGGGAGCGCAACCCCGAGATCCTCACGTGGGACGAGTTCGCCGCCTCGCTTTTGCCGCCCGACCGCGGCACCGCCAAGACGCCCGTGCCGCCCGAGCTGCTCGACCGCATCGACGCGGCCCTGGAGGGCTTCGCGTTCGAGCCCGACGACTTCCGCGACGTGAGGGACGGCGGCGTGCGGTTCCTCTCGGCGGCGCAGATCCGCCAGGTGTTCGGCAAGTTTGCGAAGGCGACCGCCGGCCCGCACCAGGTGACGCTCGTGCGCGAGGAGCTGCTGCGGCGCGTGGAGAGCAAACTGGCGCAGATGGCGGTGCGCGAGGAGGCGCAGGACGAGGTCGCGGCGCTGCCGCTTGACGAGCAGCTGCGCCTGTTCGGCGAGGTGGCCGACCCCCAGGACGAGCGGGAGGCGGCGTCCTTCGCGCTGCGCTACCTGCGCGAGCGCCACGCAGGCGTGCTCGCGGCCGTGGAGAACGACGAGTGGCTGCGCGTCGACCGCATCGGCATGCGCCTGCTGGGAACGACCGACCTCGCGCCCGTGACCTGGCTCTACCTCAAGATCGCGCTCACGGGCCTGGGGAACGCGCAGGCGAAGTACGTGATGATCGACGAGGTGCAGGACTACACGGTGGCCCAGCTCCGGGTGCTCGCGCGCTACTTCCGCCGCGCGCACTTCCTGCTCCTCGGCGACGAGAACCAGGCGATCGCGGAGGGGACGGCGACGTTCGACGAGGTGCGGAAGGTGTTCGCGCAGGCGGCGGGTGCGGGCGCTGGCGTGGCAGCGGGCGCTGGTGCGGCGGCGGGCGGCGGCATGGGGGCGGGTTCGGCAGCGGCCGATGGCACATTGGCTGGCGACGGCGCGCCGGTGCGTGTGGGCGCAGGGGTTTGCGCGGCTGCGGCTGGTGACGGTGCGGGTGCGCGCGCGGGGGCGGGCGTGGCTGCAGCCGGTGATGACGCGCCGGCCGGCGTGGCCGTCTGCCAGCTCATGACGAGCTACCGCTCGACGCCCGAGATCACCGCGCTGTTTGCGGGGCTTATCCCCGAGGGCGACCGCGTGCGCGTGGCCTCGGTGCAGCGTGAGGACGCGGCGCCCGAGGTCGTCACGTGCGCGGACGAGGCCGCATGGGAGGAGGCGCTCGGGCGCGCGGTCGCGCAGGCGGGCGCCGACGTGCGGGAGCGCGGCGGCCTCGCGGCCGTGATCGCGCCGCACAAGGGCGAGGCGAAGAAGCTGGCGAAGCTGCTCGGCGCAAACGTCGGGAAAGCTGCGGGCGAAGCCACCCTCGCCCTCATCGGCAAGGGCGACGCCCTCCCCGAAAGCGGTGTCGTCCTCATCCCGCTGCAGCTGGCGAAGGGCCTTGAGTTCGACCACGTCATCATCTCCGACGCGAGCGAGCGCGCCTTCCCCGCAGGTGGCGGCCGCCTTGCGCGGAATCGCCTCTACACCACTATCTCGCGCGCCACGCGTCGCATCACGCTGCTGTCAAAGGGTGACCTCACGAGCCTGCTGCCTCGCCAGCGCGCCTGACGCTCAATCCCCCGTGTCATCCTGAGCGAGCGAAGCGAGCCGAAGGATCTGGCCCCGGGCACGGTGCGCCCGCCTGCGCAGCCCGCGTGCAACCAGATCCTTCGGCTCCGCGCCCTGCGGGCGCTTCGCTCAGGATGACACACAAGGACAACCTGCTGCCCGGGATGACGCGGAGTGGGCGCCTGACACAGGCGCCTCGCTCGAGATGACACGAAGGGAGGGCGTAGCCCCACGCCTCGCTCAGGATGACACGGGGGGAGGGACGCGTTCCCCCGCGCCCAAGGGGCGAGAGAGTCCTCACGCCCGAGGAACGAGAGGGCCCCATGTCCAAGGCGCGCCCCGCCTCTTCGCCGTCCTCCTCAGGTCCGGGGAAAAGGCGCCCTTGAACAGCGGGGTGCTGTCGGCGGAGCCGTTCCGTGGTAGACTGTTCCCACTTTGTCTCCAACGCCAAGAACGTCAGAGGAATCGAGTGTCGTTTATGAAACCTTACAACCCGCATGAGATTGAGCCGCGGCTTCAGGCCGCCTGGGAGGCGGCGGGGCTCAACGCCGTCCAAGAGGACGCGAGCAAGCCCAAGAAGTACGTCCTCGAGATGTTCCCGTACCCCTCGGGCGACATCCACATGGGGCACGTGAGCAACTACACCTACGGCGACGTCATCGCGCGCTACTCCAAGATGCGCGGCTTCGACGTGCTGCACCCCATGGGCTGGGACGCGTTCGGCCTGCCGGCTGAGAACGCCGCCATCAAGCACAAGAGCCACCCCGCGAAGTGGACGTACGCCAACATCGAGACGCAGAAGGCGTCGTTCAAGCGCATGGGCTTCTCCTACGACTGGGACCGCACCGTGGTGGCGTGCGATCCCGAGTACTACCGCTGGGGCCAGTGGATCTTTCTGCAGTTCTGGAAGCGCGGGCTGGTGGAGCGCCGCAACTCGCCGGTGAACTGGTGCCCGAGCTGCGCTACGGTGCTCGCGAACGAGCAGGTCATCGAGGGCCGCTGCTGGCGCTGCGACTCCGAGGTGGAGAAGCGCGACCTCACCCAGTGGTACTTCAAGATCACCGACTACGCGCAGGAGCTGCTCGACGACCTCGACCAGCTCGACGGCTGGCCGGAGCGCGTGAAGCAGCAGCAGGCGAACTGGATCGGCCGCTCGGAGGGCGCCGAGGTCGACTTCACGCTGTGCGACGCGGACGGCAGCCCCACCGACGAGACCATCACCGTGTTCACCACGCGCGCCGACACGCTGTTCGGCTGCAGCTTCTTCGTGCTCGCGCCCGAGTACAAGGGCCTGCATGACCTGGTGGCCGGCACGGAGTACGAGAAGCCCGTCATGGAGCTCGTGGAGGCCGCGTCGAAGGTGAGCGCCGTGGAGCGCGCCCAGGGCGACCGCGAGAAGCACGGGGTGTTCACGGGCCGCTACGTGGTGAACCCCGTGAACGGCGAGAAGGTTCCCGTGTGGGTGGCCGACTACGTGGTGGCCGACTACGGCACCGGCGCGGTCATGGCCGTCCCCTGCGGCGACCAGCGCGACTTCGAGTTCGCCCGCAAGTACGACCTGCCCATCATCCCCATCATCCTCGGCGAGGACGACCCGCTGTACCCCCAGCTCAAGGACGAGCAGAGCCGCGCGGTCACCACGGTCGACTGGGAGTGCGCCTACGCGGCCGAGGGCATCCTCGTGCAGTCCGGCCCCTACACGGGCCTGGTGGGCGGCAAGCACTCGCCGGCCGAGGAGGCCGTGGTCGCCGAGCTCGAACGCCGCGGCGCGGGCCGTCGCAAGGTGGAGTTCCGCCTGCGCGACTGGCTCATCTCGCGCCAGCGCTACTGGGGCAACCCCATCCCGGCCATCCACTGCCCTGCCTGCGGCGTGGTGCCCGTTCCCGAAGAGGACCTGCCGGTGCGGCTGCCCGAGGACATCGACCTGGCCGCGGGCGAGACGCTCGCCACGCACGAGGGCTTCGCGGCCTGCACCTGCCCCGTCTGCGGCGGCGACGCGCGCCGCGAGACGGACACGATGGACACGTTCACGTGCTCGAGCTGGTACTACATGCGCTACACCGACCCGCACAACGAGAAGGCGCCGTTCGACCCGGCTAAGGCCAACGCGTGGATGCCGGTCGACCAGTACATCGGCGGCATCGAGCACGCCATCCTCCATCTGCTCTACAGCCGCTTCTTCACGAAGGTGCTGCGCGACATGGGGATGCTCTCCTTCGACGAGCCCTTCACGAACCTGCTGTGCCAGGGCATGGTGCTCGACGCGAACGGCGAGGTCATGAGCAAGTCCAAGGGCAACGTGGTGTCGCCCGAGGAGATGATCGCCAACTACGGCGCCGACGCCGTGCGCGCCACGGTGCTGTTCATGGGCCCGCCCGACAAGGAGAAGCTGTGGAACGAGGACGGCCTCGCGGGCATGTACAAGTTCCTGAACCGCGCCTGGCGCACCGTGTGCGACCTCGTGGGCGAAGCGGGCGAGGACACCCTGTTCGGCGGCACCGAGGCTGACAAGGACACGACGCACGCGGCCATGGACGAGCTGCGCCGCGAGCGCCACCGCGTGGTGGGCAAGGTCATCGAGGACTTCGAGCGCAACAACTTCAACACCGCCATCTCGGCGATCATGGAGCTCGTGAACGCCGCCTCCGCGTTTCTGCGCGCGGCCTCGCCCGAGCGCCGGCTGGGGTGCGCGAAGGCGGGCTCCTTCAGCCGCGAGGTGGCCGACGTGCTCGTGAAGCTCATGGCGCCCATCGCGCCGCACTGGGCCGAGGAGCTGTGGCAGACGGCGCTGGGGCACGCGGAGAGCTCCGTGCACGCCCAGGCGTGGCCCGAGTTCGACCCCGAGCAGGCCAAGGCCGACGAGGTGGAGCTTGCCGTGCAGGTGAACGGCAAGGTGAAGGCCAAGATCACCGTGGCCGCCGACGCCGCCGAGGACGCGGTGAAGGCCGCCGCGCAGAAGGCCGTCTCGCGGGCGCTCGAGGGCAAGGACCTCAAGAAGGTCGTCTACGTCCCCGGCCGCCTGGTGAACATCGTTGCGAAATAGCCTCTCGCCTTTTGGGGCAGGCGCGCGATGAGCGCTCGGAGAAAGCAGCAGAAGGAGCGCAGCCTTCTCGGGCGCGCAGCGGCTGGCGTGTTGAAGCTGGCCGCTGCGTGCGCCTTGGCGCTCGCGGCGCTGGTCGTGGTGGCGAACGTGTACACCGTGGCCAGCACGCGCGACGACGTGCACACCGTGTCGCAGCTCGCGGGCGCGCATGCCGACGCGGTGGTGGTGCTCGGCGCGTCGGTGTTCGCCGACGGGACGCCGTCCGACATCCTGGCCGACCGCCTCGAGGTGGCGTGCGACCTCTACGAGGCGGGCGCCGCCGACGTCATCATCGTGAGCGGAGACAACCGCGACTCCCACTACAACGAGTCTGACGCCATGAAGGACTACTGCGTCAAGCTCGGCGTTCCTGCCGATGACGTCTACGTGGACCACGCGGGCTACGACACCTACTCCTCCATGTACCGCGCGCACTTCACCTACGGCGCGCAGAGCGCGGTGGTGGTCACGCAGGCCTACCACCTCTACCGCGCGCTCGCCATCGCGCAAGGCCTCGGCATGGACGCGCAGGGCGCGCCCGCCGACAAGGGCGCCTACGACAACCAGCTCGGCTACAGCCTGCGCGAGGTGGGCGCCCGCACGAAGGACTTCGTCAAGACCCTCCTGAAACTTCCCCCGGCCGACCCCGACCAGCCCATCACCCGCTAGCTCGCTGGCTGCTCAGGGGGAGGGGCAAAGGGGATCCCGCTTGCGGCCTTCGGCCCGCTGCGGGCGCGGGGAGGGTCTCGGAAAAGAGCCTTTTGGCAGCGCGAAGGAAAGCGCAGGCGACCCGTGGCCTGTCGCGGGCGGAGGGCTGCATGCCGGGCGCTTCCGGCATTGCTGCTGGTTCCGCCGGACTGCCCATTCTGGCGCCGAAACAGCGAAAATGGGGTATTGACGAGTAATAGATTATGTCATATAGTAAGTACAGTCTAAAACACAGGAAAGCAGCTCGGCCGTCGGCGCCGGGCTGCTTTTCGTTGGAGGCGGTTGTTGGCGTATACTGGCATCCGAACGATCTCGAAAGGCTTTGCCATGGCGAATGTAACTGACAACCAGCCCCTCACGAACGACGAGAAGCGCGCCCGCCTCGCAGGCGGGCTGGGAAGAGGCGCGAAGGCTCCCGCGGCTGCGGACGCGCAGGGCGCTTCGGCGCCTGACGCTGCCGCAGGCGCTCCGGCGCCTGGCGCCGCGCCCGTGCGCAGGATGTCACAGCTCGCGAACGAGACGGTCGACCGCAAGCTGCTCGTGCGCGGCATCGCGCTGTGCGCCGTCGTGGTGGTCGCGGCCGTCATCCTGATCGTGGTCCTGGCGGCGGGGGTGCAGTCCTAGGGCTCATTCCCCACCACTCTGCTCGCCGACGCTGGGGCGCGCCTGGAAGCCGTCTGGAAGGCCCGCGCGCAGGCGCCTGGCGTTGGTGGTAAACTCGTCCTCACGCAACGATCCGGGACGCGAGCGCGCGCCCGCGGGCTGCGCAGCACGCAAACCTTCGTCTAAGGGGAATCAATGTACAAGATTCACTGCCTGAACAACATCTCGTCCGAGGGCCTGGCCCTGCTCACCGACGACTACGAGCTCACCGACAACATCGAGGAGGCCGACGCCATCCTCGTGCGCTCCGCCAACATGCACGAGATGCCCATCCCAGCCAACCTCAAGGCCGTCGCGCGCGCGGGCGCGGGCGTGAACAACATCCCGCTCGAGGCCCTGGCGCAAGCCGGCATCCCCGTGTTCAACACGCCGGGCGCCAACGCCAACGCCGTGAAGGAGCTCGTGCTCGCGGGCATGCTGATCGCCGCGCGCGACATCGTGGGCGGCATCGAGTGGGTCAAGCAGAACGCGGACGACGAGAACGTGGGCAAGGCCGCCGAGAAGGCGAAGAAGGCGTTTGCGGGCGGCGAGATCACGGGCAAGACCCTCGGCGTCATCGGCCTCGGCGCCATCGGCAAGCTGGTCGTCGGCGCGGCCGAGGCCCTCGGCATGAAGGTCGTGGGCTACGACCCGTTCCTCGACGCCGAGCGCGCCGCCGCCATCTCCGCGGACATGGCGTTCACCTCCGAGCTGCCCGAGCTGCTCGCGGCCAGCGACTACGTCACCATCCACGTGCCCGCCCTGGACTCCACCAAGGGCATGATCGACGCCGCCGCCATCGCGCAGATGAAGGACGGCGCGGTGTTCCTGAACTTCTCGCGCGACGTCCTCGTGGACGACGCCGCCATGGCCGCGGCGCTCGAGTCCGGCAAGGTCGCGCGCTACGTCACCGACTTCGCGAATCCCGCCGTGGTGAAGATGGAGCGCGCTCTCGTGCTGCCCCACCTCGGCGCGTCGACCGCTGAGGCGGAGGACAACTGCGCGAAGATGGCCGTCACCGAGATCATGGATTACCTGGAGAACGGCACGAAGACCCATTGCGTTAACTAGATCGTTCCGCCCGTCCTGGCGGACGGGCGGAACTGCTCGACGCTGCGAAGGGCCCTGGCACCCGCCCTTGCCCTGATCGGCTTAGCCGCTCAGGGCGCGCCCTCTCGGGCGCATAGTATGTCCTAAACAGGCCACTGGCCTGTTTACTGTTTTGCACGCGGCGCGGCGCGAAGGCCGCTTGGTGCAAAGGCGGGGCAATTGCGGGCACCAGGGCCCTTCTCGCTGACGTTACGAACGACCTGCGGCGGTTACGAACGACCTGCGGCGGACTCTCGCCCTCTGCCCCCTTATCGCCGCTTCGGCTCGAAGATGTCGCGCGCGCCCTTGGGCTTCGCGCCAGGCTTCCCGCCGCCTCCGCCGTTGCCGTTCCCGCGGTCCTCGCTCGCGGCGTCCTCGCCGAGGCGGTCCTCCACCATGTTGAGCAGCTCCTGCTGCGTGTGGATGTCGAGCTTGCGGTAGATGTGGTTGATGTGCGTCTTCGCCGTGCTCTTCGAGATGCAGAGCTTGTCCTGGATGAACGCCGCGTTGTGCCCCTTCGCGAGCAGGAACATGACCTCCGTCTCGCGCCTTGAGAGCAGGTAGCGGTCGGCGATCTCCTCGCAGCGCGCGTGGAAGCGCCCCTTGGCGCGCGCCCGCGCGTCGGCCTCGGCCTCCATCTCGGCCGTCACCTCGCCGTCCTCGTTGGGGGCGATAGGCTCCGCGTGGTCGATCTCAGCCTGGAACGCGCTGTAGCCGGGCTCGATGGTCACGCGGGTGGGGTCGATGATCGCGCGGATCTCGCGCTGGCGCGGCATGAGCGCGTAGGCGAGGATCACCGTGAACATGAGGAAGAGCGCCCCGTCCGCGTCGCCGAGCAGAAACGCCAGGCTCTCCATGGTGGGCAGCTGCGCCGCCATGGTCCCGACGAACGAGGTGAGCGTGAGCAGGCCGCGCCCCAGCCCGAACACGAAGATGGGGGAGAGGCGGAACTCCTGCGAGATGTCGGAGAAGAACACCCACATGAGGCATTCGAAGCAGATGTAGCTGCAGATCACGAGGAAGTTGGCCAGCAGCGCCACGTTGGAGTCCAGCTCCGGCAGAAACATGATCGAACCGGCGATGACCGGGACGAGGCAGCGGAAGATCATGTCCCAGTGCGACTCGCTCTTCGTGAGCGCGACCGTCGCGATGATGATACCCACGCCCGCGCAGGCGGCCGCGCCCACCACGAGCTGCGACGTGATGTCGTTGATCGGCAGGATCTTGTCAACGCAGATGTAGCGCAGCACGCCGATGCTGAAGCCGAAGATGAACGTGGGGACGCCGAAGCGCGTCACGAACGCCATGCGGCGGACGGGCAGCGGGTGGAAGATGGGCATCTCCTGGCGGCGGTAGTAGGGGATGGGCGTGAGCTTCCACAGCAGGAGCGCGGCGAACACGGGAAGGACGCCGGTGAGGATGCCGGCGACGGGCGGCAGCACCCAGTGGATGAACACGAAGTACGCGGCGACGCCGATCACGATGGCCGCCGCCGTGTTGAGGATGATGGTGGTGAACTCATAGCGCGAGAACGCCGTGCCCCACAGCGCGATCATCGAGCTCGCACCCGCGCCCATGGCCACGGCCGCGACTCCCGCGACGAACTCGCCCGCCTCGCCGACCGCGCAGGAGAGGTACATGAGGTAGGTGCCGCCCGTGACGAGCACCGTTGCCATGATGAGCGCGTTCTTCCCCACGTAGAACTTGAGGAGCAGCTGGTTGGAGAACGCGATCAGAAGCAAAGACACCGTGAAGGCGACCGAGAACACGTCGAACACGATGGTCGCCAGCCCGGGGGTGAGGTAGGGGAGCGCGGGGAAGCTCTCGGACGCGGCGAAGATGGCGTCCGGCCCGAACACGGCCAAGTAGAGCCACGCTTGGAACAACCCGAAGCCTATGCACAGCGAGTTGAGGTCACCCGCTGAGTCTGATCCGTCGGCGCTGTGCGCGATGCTTATCGTAATGTGCGGAAAGCTTGCAGACACTCAGTATCCCTCCGTCGTACGATGTGAGCCGCTTGCTCAAAAATTAGAGCTAACTCTAAAAATTACCCATCCCTATCGTCTGATAATGATACATCATCTCCGCCGTAAATCTCATGGTGCGAACCGGGGGGACGGGCAAATTCGCGGTGACGGCCAAAAAGCTCGACAGAGCCCTGAGCAGGCATTGTCTGGATCGGGGTGAGGAAAATCAACCCTGAGGGTTGAGGTCGGAAAACGAAAAACGACCCCGTGGATCGAACCTCGTCCCGCCCGCCTTACGTATATTTCCGTTGTCAGTGCTTTGCGAGCAGCATCCCTGCGAGGCGCCTGCAGCGGTGCGTCATGTCTTTCGGCTGACAGCTGTTCTCGCGTGTGGCACCTGACGCTAGGCCTATGGTCACTCGCGCGAGCCCTCGCGGCTCGCGCAGGACATAGAAGTGAAGGCTCGCGTGGCTTTGCACGAAACTGGTGCGAGGCGTGCGCGGGCGACATCGACAAGGAGGGTTCCTTATGTGTTTTAGACCGGCAGATGCCTCTGCGGGCGCGGGCCCGAACAAGTGCCCCGAGTGCGGCAAGCCCATCCAGTCCATGGGCGGCCTCGTCCTGAAGTCCTGCCCCTTCTGCAAGTGCGACTTCACCCCCTACCTCAACGGCGAGAAGGCCGTGCCCGGCGCCCCCGCGGCCCCCGGCGCGCCCGCGGCGCCCGGCGCCCCGGCGGCCCCCGG
>NZ_JAAKEC010000023.1 GCF_011038975.1 Adlercreutzia sp. ZJ176
CAGGGCGACGACACCGGGGCGCCCGCTCGTTGGGGAGAGGGGCTAGTGTGGTCTGAATTCCATCGTTCGACCCCATATCCTTACGGTGTCGAATGATTTCCTTTACACACTTTTCTGCCTATATGCCCATAAGAGGGCTTGCCTGCTCAGGATGGCGCGAGAGGGAGTTCGCGCAGCCGTGAGGCTAGCGACCCTGTTTCTGCTTCCAGAGGATGTTGTTCGTCTCGAGCCAGCTCTCCACGGTGCCGGTGTCGAAGCCGTCGGCCGGGTCGATGATGAGCGCGTACATCTCCTCTTCCTTGAGCACGGCGTCGAGCGCGTCGGTGAGTTGGATCTCGCCGCCCACGCCGGGCTCGACATCAGCCAGAAGCTCCATCACGCGCGGGCTCAGGAGGTAGCGGCCGAACACGGCCAGGTTGCTCGGCGCGTCGGCAAGCGCGGGCTTCTCGACCAGCGACTCGACCTTCCACACGTCGTCGGCCACGGCCTCGCCGGCGATCACGCCGAAGCGGCCCACCTCCTCGTCGGGCACGGGCATGACGGCGATCACGCTCGCGCCGCCGTGCGCGTCGGAGACGGCCTGCATGGCGGGCAGCATCTTGTTGTTCGGCACGAGCACGTCGCCCAAGAGCACGTAGAACGGCTCGTCGCCCGTCTTCTCGGCCGCGCAGCGCACCGCGTGCCCCAGGCCCAGCGCCTCCTCCTGGTACACGTAGCTCACGTTCAGGTTGCCCACGTACTCCACCATGTCGGCGTAGGCGCCCTTGCCGCGCTCGCGCAGCAGCGCCACGAGCTCGGGGTTGGGGCTGAAGTGCTCCTCGATGGCCTTCTTCTCGTGTGAGTTGATGATGACCACCTCGTCGGCGGCTGAGGCCAGGCCCTCCTCGACCACGTACTGGATGGCCGGGCGGTCGACGACGAGCAGCATCTCCTTGGGCTGGGCCTTCGTGGCCGGCAGGAAGCGGGTGCCCAGACCCGCGGCGGGAATCAGTGCCTTCATGTGTCTCCTATCTCACATGCCGAGGCCTCGCATGCCGAGGCGGCGCACGGCAGAACTAGCGCCATTATACGCCATGAAGCCCGAGGGGCGAAGGCGAGGCGGTGAAGCATGAGGCGGAGAAACAGCCTTCGCGTCCCGCGGCGACTCGAGCGTCGCATCCAGCTTCCCCAACGCGGCAATCGGGCCATGCCCGCCAGCCACGCTCCCCGCCGTCCCACCGCCCCGCGCATGCTACACTGGCGGGCATGGAAGCCTCCGCCCACACCCGCCCCGCCGACGCGGCAAGCCGCGCGCTCGACCCCATCCCCCGCGAGGAGGAGGTTCGCGTCAGCGACCCTGACGAGGCCGGCCTCATGACGGCAAGGTTCTTCGCGTTCAACACCGCCGCCACGCTGTCCGCCTACGGCAAAGAACCCGCCTGCCGCGCCGCGTTCACCAAGGCCGTCGCGGCGTGCCGCGCCTACGAGCGGCTGTTCTCCCGCACGCTCCCCCACTCCGACATCGCACGCGTAAACGCCGCGCGCGGAGCGCGCGTGCGCATCGACCCGCGCACGTTCGACCTGCTCACGCGCGCGCTTCACTACTGCGCGAGGAGCGAGGGCGCCTTCGACGTCACGGTGGGGCCGCTCGTGCGGCTGTGGGACTTCCGCGCGGGCATCGCACCCGACGCCCGCGTGCTCGCGCAGGCCGCGGCGCACGTGGGCTGGGAGAAGCTCGTGCTGACCGAGGAGCCCAAAGAGCCCGGAGAGCCCGCGCGCCGCTTCGCCCAGCTGACCGACGAGGCGGCCGCCGTGGACGCGGGCGGCATCGCGAAGGGGTGGATCGCCGACGAGCTCGACGAGCTCATGGGGGCGCACAAGCTCTCCGGCTACATCATCAACCTGGGCGGCAACGTGGTGGTGCGCGGCAGCAAGCCCGGCGGCGCGCCGTGGAAGATCGGCGTCCGCGACCCGCGCGACCCGCGTCGCCTGGTCGGCGCCGTGCCGCTCGCCTCGGGTAGCGCGGTCACGAGCGGCACCTACGAGCGCTGCTTCACCGCACCCGACGGCATGCTCTGCCACCACATCCTCAGCCCGCGCACCGGCATGCCGGTGCGCACCGACGCCGCGAGCGCCACCGTGATAGCCGAGAAGTCCATCGACGCCGAGGGGTTCTCTACCACGCTTTTGGCCCTGGGGACCAAGCGCGGCAGCGCGCTCGCTCGCCGCTGCCCCGAGATCCTCCAGGTCCTCTTCGCAACCGAGGACGGCCGCATCACCGCGCTGTACTAAGGACGGCGCGCGAGCGCAAGCACCACATCCCCCATGCGAGCGCTGCATCCCCCATGCGAGTGCCACATTCCCCATGCGAGCGCCACATCCCCCATGTCACCGAGCAGAGCCTGTCTAGGCCGCCCCCCCATGTCATCCTGAGCGGAGTGCCCGCCTAAGTTGCCCCCCATGTCATCCTGAGCGGAGTGCCCGCAGGGCGCGGAGTCGAAGGATCTGGTCGCGAGCAAGGGACACGAACATCAGACGCGGGGAAGGAGGAAGAGGTCGAAGGGGCAAAGTGGCGTCTTGCCCGTACCCCCCCCGTGTCATCCTGAGCGGAGTGCCCGGAGGGCGCGGAGTAGAAGGATCCGGCCGCGCGTGGGTTGCGCATGCAGGCGCGACGTACCCGGGGCCAGATCCTTCGACTCGCTTCGCTCGCTCAGGATGACATGGGGAAAAGAGCGTGGAGGGGGCGCCACCCCGCGCACATGAGGGACGGGACGCAGCACTCCGCCCAGGATGAAGCAGAAGGGCGAGACCCGTAACTATTATCAGTGACATGGGGGGCTGGGCGAACGCGGCTCCGCTCAGGACATGGGGCCCTTACTCGGGCTCGGCTTCGCGCGCCTTCTGCACGGCCTCGAGGCCGACGGTGGGGATGCGCACGACCATGAGGTAGAGCAGAAACACCGCCACGCCGGCGAGGACCACCCACACGAGCGGCTTCTGGACCAGGATCGCGCTGGCCGTCATCACCGCGAACGACACGGTGAGGATGCGCACCTTGGTGGATGCGGGGATGCCGCCCGCCTCCAAAAACGCCTCGACGTAGGTCTGGTACACCTTCGTCGACGTGACCCACGCGTGGCAGCGCGGCGACGACTTCGCGAACAGGAACGTCGCCAAGAGCAGAAGCGGCGTGGTGGGCAGCACGGGCACGAACACGCCGACGGCGCCGAGCGCGAAGCACGCCCACGCGCAGCCCAGGAAGAGCAGCCGCCTCATCGCTCGGATCGGGAGCGGGAAACCTGCTCGGCCACAGCCTCCTCAAGCAAGCGCATCTGAGCCTCGGCGCGCTTGGTGCCGCGCATGATCATGAGCACGTACGCCAGAAGCGCCACCCACAGAAGCGCGTACGCCGCGATGAGGTACGGGGCCGACGGGATCACGGTGCTGTAGATCTCAACGAGAATGGGGTTCATGAAGTGCTCCTTTCATAACAAGCTCGCCTTCCCGAAAAGCCGGCGAGGGTTGCTGCAACGTCGGGCAGGGTCAGCGCGGGCGCACCGCCGCAACGCCCAGCCCGGCCAGTGAGAGCTGCCGCGACACCCGGCCCGGCCAGTGCGCGCCGCCGCGACATCCGGCCCGGCCGACGCGCGCCGCCGCGGCGCCCGGCCTAGTCCTCCAGCAGCTCCTTGGCTGCTTCCACGCGCTGCTCGAGGCGCACCTGGCGGAAGCGCAGGCGGTAGAGCGCGAAGCCCACGCACAGCATGCCCGCCATGATGACGCCCACGCACAGGCCCATCTCAGGGCTCATGCCGCCCTCGCGCACCACCACGGGGTGGATGGACGAGGGGATCAGGCGCGTGACCATGAGGCAGATGGGCACGTCGACGAAGGCGATGATGCCGATGACCGCGGAGAACGTGGCGCGGCGCTCGGGCTCGTCGATCATGTTGCGCAGCACCAGGTACGCGATCACGATGAGCATGAGCACGAGGTAGGTGGTGAGCCGCGGCTCCCACGTCCACCACACGCCCCACTCGAAGCGCGTCCACATCTCGCCGGTGATCATGGTCATGACCACGAACAAAAGCGAGATTTCCATGGCGATCTTCGCGCAGGTGTCGAAGCGCTGCTCGCGCGTCACGAGGAACCACACGCAGTAGTACGCGGCGAACGCCAGCGCGCAGAACGACACCATGGCGACCGGCATGTGGAAGAAGAATATCTTCTGCGAGATGAGCAGCTTGTTCGCGATGAGCGACCCGCCGATGAGCTCCGCGCCACCCACGGTGGCGCCGCCCACGGGGGGCACCACGAGAAACGCCATGAGGAAGCCCGCCGTCGTGAGCAGCGCGCCTGCGACGAGCACCGCCGGCGCCACGCGATCAGGCCACTGCCCCGTCTCGGGCAGCTTGGTGGTTTTCTTCGTCACCTTCTCCGTCCTTTCCGCCTTGCGGCTCGCCAACGAGGCATCACCAGGTTAGCTCACCACGAAATCATACAGCACCCACGACGCCAGGATCATGATCACATCGTAACCAGCGGCGAGCGCCAGCGACATCCCGAACACGTCCGCCAAGGCGTCGCCGCCCACGAGCGCGGCCGTGGTGGCCGACACGCACGCGTAGAGCAGCGGGAAGATCACCGGCACGAACAGAAGCGCCAGCATGACGTCTTTCCCGCGCGTGTTCGCCGTGATGGTGGACAGCAGCGTGCCCACGCCCGCGATGCCGACCGATCCCACCACGAGCGGCGCGACCATGAGCGGCGCGGCGGCGCCGGGGTGCGCGAAGCCCGAGAAGAAGAACCAGAACAGCGGCACGGCGATCACCTCGACCACCAGCAGAAACACGAGGTTCGAGGTGGCCTTCGCCAAAAACACCACGCCGCGGTCGAGCGGCGCCAGAAGCAGCCCCTCGATGCAGCCGTTCTCCTTCTCCGTCGCGAACGAGCGCCCGAGCCCCAGAAGCGAGGTGAACACGACGAGCGCCCACAGAAGGCCGCCCGACACCTCGAGGAACTCCTCGCCCGGGCGGGCAAACGACAGCGCCACGCCGTACACCACGATGACCAGCACCGCGTAGATGCCCATGGAGACGAGCATCTCCTTGGTGCGGAACTCCTGGCGCAGGTCCTTGCCGAGCAGCGTCTTGTACTGCGCGAAGCCGGAGGGGCGCTGCGGGCGCGCGTCGGGCGCGGGACCCTGGGCTGCGGGGGCCGTGGGGCGCGGGGCGGGCGCAGGGCCATGGGCCGTGGGGCGCACGTCGGGCGCCTTCTGAGAGCGCGTCATCTAGGCCACCCCCGTTCCCACCGTGGAGCGGTACAGCGCGCGGAACTCCTCGGCGTCGAGCTCGTCGGCGCGCGCGAAGCGCACCACGCGCCCGCGCGCCATCACCATCACGTGGTCGGCCAGCGCGCGGCCCTTCTCCAAGTCGTGGCTCACCATGACGAACGTGCGCTCGGCGCGCACGCTGCCGATGAGCGCGTCGAATATCTCCACCGCATGCGGGTCGAGGCCCGAGTACGGCTCGTCGAGCAGCACCACGGCCGGGTCGTTCACGAGCGCCCGCGCGATGGACACGCGCTGCGTCATGCCGCGCGAGAACGTGCGCACGCGGTCGAGGCGGCGGTGGCGCAGCCCCACCGCGTCGAGCAGCTCGAGCACGCGGCGCTTGGGGTCGGGCACGCCGTAGAGGCGCGCGTAGAACAGCAGGTTCTCCTCGGCCGTGAGGTCGGGATAGAGCATGGCGCTGTGCGAGATGAGGCCCACCGACGCGCGCACGGCGTCAGGCTCCTCCTTCGCGTCGACGCCGCCGATGCGGATATCGCCCGCGCTCGGGCGCGTGAGCGTGGCGAGCATGCGCAGAAGCGTGGTCTTGCCGGCGCCGTTCGGCCCGAACACCGAGAGGAACGCGCCGCGGGGCACTTCGAAGCTCACGTCGTCGACGGCGCGGCGCCCCCCGAACTGCTTGGTGAGGCCCCTGACCTCGATGGCCGCATCCATTCCTGCCTGCACCCCCTTGAACCTACCTCATGTCGCGATCGCCGCCGGCGAGGGCCTCCCCCGCATCCGCGGCAGTCGGGCCGGCTGAGGCGGGGTCCGCGTCGGCGGGCTCAGCGGCAGCGCCAAGTTCGTCAGCGCCAGGCTCGTCCGCGCCTGCCGACTCGGCGCCCGCGGGCGCGGCAGCGTCGGCCAGCTCGGCGTCGACGGACTCAGACCCGTCAGCCCCGGCGAGCGGGGCCCTCCGCTTGCCGAGCAGCGCCACCACGGCGCCCGCCATGAGCAGCGCGAAGCCCACCCACACGAAGCTAACGAGCGGGTTCACGCGCACGTCCATGGAGAAGTCGCCGTTGACGTTCACGCCGCGGTACACCACGAACAGGTCCTCCGTCGGGAAGCTGATCACGCTCGCCACGAGCTTCTGCTGCCGCGTGGACTGGACCACCTGCACGGCCGGCGACACGCTACCCACGTACGCGCCGTCCTTCAGCACGTCGTAGTGCAGCGTGTAGAGGATGTCGTCGCCGTTCTCGGAGGGCGTGATCTCGTTGCCGGTGTAGAAGAGCTCGTAGTCCTTGATCTTGAACGGCTCGGACGCCGTGTCGGTCGCCTCGTCGTAGGGCACGTACCCCGTGACCTCGGTCACGTACATCGACGAGCCGATGAGGCCCACCAGTATGACGGCCATGGCCGCATGCGCGATGCCGCCGCCGAGCGTCGGAAGCAGGCGCCGTACCGACCCGCCTGCGCCGGCGCCCGCCGCGCCGGCGCGCTTGACCGCGCTGCGCAGCACGCGCGCCACCATGAACGCCGCGTTGAAGAACAGACACGCCGCCACCGCCAGGCCCACCACGGCCAGGCCGTTGTAGTACCAGCTCGGGCCCTGCTCGAGCAGGCCCGCGGCGCTCGGGCCGCCCGCCGCCACGATGGCGTCGTAGCTCGGCAGGAGCACCATGAGGAAATACGCCATGAGCGCCGCGAACAGCGCCACCGCGCAGATGCCAGGCACGAGCGCCCGCTTCGCGAACGCCTTGCCCTCGGTCCTGCGCCAGCCCAGAAGCGGGCACACCGCGATGAGCGCGCAGTACACGATGCCCAAGGGGCGCGCGACGGCGTTGTACGTGCCGGCGGAGAGCGCCTGCCCGCCGAACGGCAGAAACGCCGGCAGGGCGCTCGAGAGCGTCATGTAGGCGAGGAGGAACGCGAACACCACCATGATGAGGTTGTTCACGTAGTAGGCCGCGTCCTTCGACGCCAGCGATTCGATGTCCTCGTCAGACGCCGTGAGAGCGCCGAAGCTCCCGCGGCGCACGAGCAGCCCGACCGCGCCCGCGAGCAGCGACAGCACGATCAGCGCGAGGAACAGCACGAGCGACACCGGATCGCCCTCGAAGGCGTGCACCGACTGCACGAGCCCCGAGCGCGTGATGAACGTGCCGAGCACCACGAACGAGAACGCGAGGCACGCGCACATGACGCTCCAGCGCTTGAACGCGCCGCGCTGGCGGTAGATGGTGAACGAGTGGATGAGCGCGACGCCCACGAGCCACGGCAGGAGGCTCGCGTTCTCCACCGGGTCCCAGCCCCAGTAGCCGCCCCAGCCGAGCACCACGTAGGCCCACACGGCGCCGAGCCCGATGCCGACGCCCAGAAGGAGCCACGAGAACATGAGGAAGGGCGTGGAGCGCTCCACCCACGCGGGCGAGTCGTCGTTCACCACGAGCGCCGCGATGGCGTAGGCGAACGGGATGGTGAGGCCCGCGTAGCCGATGAACAGCGTGGGCGGGTGGATGGCCATCGCCCAATGCTCCAGAAGCGCGTTCATGCCGAGCATCGAGGCGGCGTTCGTCAGCGTCCCATCGGGGTTGAGGTAGCGCGGGTCGACCACCGCGAACGGCATGTTCTCCTCCGAGAACAGAAGCACGCCCACGAACGCGACGAGCACGAGCTGCGCCACGGCCACTGCGCCGTTGTCGAGCGGGCGGGTGTCCTTGCGCGTGGCGAAGACCACCACCGAGCTGAACATCGCGATGAGCCACGCCCAGAACAGCAGGCTGCCCGCGCGGCCCGCCCACAAGCCCGACAGCTTGAACAGCCACGCGAGCTCGCCCGTGGCGTCCGAGCGGTTGTGCACCACGTAGTCGAGCGAGACGTCGCCGCTCATGAAGCAGAACACGAGCACGGCGCAGCACACCGTGAGCGCCGCGGCCGACATGAGCACGGCCAGACGGCCGCCCCAGGCGAACGCATCGGAGCGCTCGACGCTCCCGCGCGCGTGCAGGACGTGCGCCACGCCCAGGCACGCCAGGGATATGAGGCAGCCTGCGAACGCGACGAGCAGGCCGATCAAACCGATCATCGACATAAGCTACCCTTTCAGAGCGACGTCGGACGCCGCGAACTTGCCGTCTTCGTTCATCGAGCCCGTGAGCACCACGGTGGCGCCGTCCGTCACCTCGTCGGACAGGGCGCCCTCGAATATCACGCTCACCGTGCCCGCCGCCTCGCCGTCGGCGTCGACCAACGTGAAGCGGTCGCCGAGGCCCGCGGCCTGCAGGCTGCCCGCCCCCACGGTGCCGGTCACCTTCACCACGGTGCCCGTGATCTCGTCGCCGTACTCGAGCATGCGCGCCACCGAGAGGGCCGCGTCGGCGTTCTCGTACTTCGAGGGGCACTTCGTGACGAGCTCCGAGCACGCCAGCACGCCGTCGTCGCCGATCTTGCCCGTGCAGATGGCCGTCACGTCATTGCCGAACGTGGAGGACGCGGCGCCCTCGTAGCGCACCGGAAGCTGCGTGGCAGGCGAGCCCGCGGGGTCGTAGATCTTGAACGTGAGCACGTCGTTCTCCGTGGCGAACGAGTTCTCCACCACGTTGCCGGACACCTGGATCTTCTGCCCGGCAGGCGTGCTCTCGACGGCCTCGGCCACCGTCACGGTCTTGGCCGCCGTGCCGCCGCCGACCACGGTCAAAAGCACGATGAGCACGATCACGACAATGCCCGTCACAGCGATCAGGCGCTTCTTCATCTTCGCATTCACGAGGCATCCCCTTCCGCATCCTGTCCGAAGCACCCGGACAGGCGGGCGCACATCTTCTCATGCAGTACTTTGCCCCAAGCGCGCCGCCGCATAAAGGGACGGTTTCCCCCGAATACCGCACGACAGCCCGCAAGGACCCTGCAGGGGGTCCTGCAAGAGGCCCTGCAAGGGGTCCTGCAAGAGGTCTTGCAAGCAGGCTACCACATCCGCCCCGCCCACCCCCTCTCATCCAGGGTAATTTGACGCGCCGTGACGCGCACGATGATTCCCCATCTAGTATAATTTGACGAATCATACTCAACGAAGGAGGATTCCATGGGCGATGAATCACTTGGCGCCGAAGCCAGCGCAAGGCTTGCTTCCGACACTGGCTCCGGCCCGATGCCCGGCGCTGGCGCTGACCTCGGCCTCACGTCGGCGCGCTCGCTGATCCCCTCCCATGACTGGGGAACTGAGTGGCGGGCCTTGCAGAAGCTGCGGCGGCATGCCGACGACGCGGCCTACTGGGACAGGCGGGCGGCCACGTTCTCGAGCAAGGACGCGCCGAGCTCCTACGCCGCGCAGTTCCTGGAGCGCGCGGCCCTGCGTCCCGGCGAGTCCGTGCTCGACATGGGGTGCGGCACGGGCGCGCTCTCCGTGCCCTTGGGGACGGCGGGGCATCCCGTGATCGCCGCCGACTTCTCGCGCGGCATGCTCGACGTGCTTGGACGCACGCTCGCGGCGCAGGGCGTCACGTGCGTCACGCCCCTGCTCATGAGCTGGGAGGACGACTGGGACGCCCACGGCGTGGGCGAAGGCGCCGTCGACGTGTGCCTGGCGTCGCGCTCCATCGCCGTGGACGACCTGGAGGCCGCGCTCATGCGCCTTTCGCGCGTGGCGCGCCGCCGCGTGTGCATCACGCTCCCGACCGGCTCCTCCCCGCGCACCGACGAGCGCGCGCTTGAGGCCGCGGGGCTCGTCGGCGCCACCGGGCACGACTACCTCTACGCGTTCAACATCCTGGCGAGCCGCGGCATCCAAGCCGAGGTGAGCTACATCAGAAGCACGCGCCTCGACACCTTCGACTCGCTCGACGAGGCGTGCGCGAAGTACGACGCCATGGTACGCGCCGCCGCCGTGCTCGCCACGCCCGCCGAGCTGGAGGAAGCCTGCGCGCGCCTGCACCCCTGGCTCGCCGACCAGCTCGTGGCGAACGAGGACGCCGGCGCGCCCGACAGCCACGGCGTCGCGCAGGGCGCCCTGCGCCTGCGCGAGCCCCGCGTCATCACCTGGGCCTTCCTCGCCTGGGACAAGTAGCGCCCGCGCACCCCTCGCACCCGCCCCCGCACGCCAGCAGGCAAACGAATGTTTCACGTGTAACATTCGTTTGCCGAACCTGCGGAGAGCGGGCGCGAACGCCTCGCGGAGATGCGCAGCAAGGACGCGACGAGCGCGACGAGCACGCGCCGCGCAGGGTCACGACCCTAGAAAGCGAGGGAGGCGAGCCCTCGTGGGGCCCGCCTCCCTCTCAAGCCGACTCACATGTCAGCCTCATGTCTCCCGCGCATGCGGGAAAAACAAGCCTAGTACCTGAAGCCCGCACTCGTGATCTCAGCCGCTTCCTCAGCGGAGAGCCAGCCGTCGGGGATCTTCACGTCGTCATGGCAGCGCGAGCACGCGTTGACCGACTGGCGATGCGACTTGTGGCAGTCGCTGCACTCCATCTCGGTGTGCTTCACCTCGGTCACGTGCGGGTTGCGCTTGCCGTAGCTCGCCGTGGCGCGCGCCAGGTCGTCGCGCGCCATGTTATGGCAGCTGTCGTTCATGCAGAACGCCGACTCGTCCTCAGCCTGCAGGTAGTGGTTCAAGTCGGTGAGCGAGCGCTCGTTAAGCGGATACTGGTAGTTCCCGCTGACCCACAGCATGCCCTCGGTGACCTGCTGGCCGATGGTGGGCACATGGCAGCTCAGGCACGTCGCGCCAGCTGCCTCCTTGTGCTGCACGACCAGAAGGTCGCCCATGTCCTCAACCGGGTTCCCCCACTTGTCGAAGCCCGCCTCGCCCAAGACGCCGTCATACGTCTCGTTGATCGGATCTTGCGGAGCATGGCAGATGGCGTTGCAGAAGCTCGGCTGCTCGTGCCATACCCAGAAGCCCGCGCCTGCCACGATGATCACGGCAGCGACGACGCCCAGCGTGATGGCGCGCTTGCGCTTCTTCTCGCTCGGTTTCTTGGCGGCGGCACCCGCCTCACCGGTCTTGATGTCCTTCTCTTCGCTCATTGGCCTTGCCTCCTCTCTGTCTTCGCAGATGCACTCACGTTACGAGACGAGAGCGAGTCCCTGGTCAACGGCGGCCTCGGCCTTGTCAAGCGTCGCGAAGGTGAGCTCGGGGTTGTGCGCGCCCTCGCTGTTCTCCACCATCACGAAGTCCCAGTAGAACTGGGCCGTGCGGTGCAGGTTCTGAGCCGTGGCCAGATCCTCAGCCGACAGCGTGTCCTTGGCAGCAGCCAGCTTGTTGATGTAGTCCTCGATCTTCTCGCTGATGGCCGTCACGCGCTCCTCTTCCTCGGCCTGCCACGCCTTCACCTGGCCGGCGAGGTCCTCATGGCAGGTGGAGCAGGTGTTCTTCATCAGGTCAGCGTTCTCGAGCGGGCTTGCCCACGTGTGGTTGGTGAACGAGGTGCCGTCCTCGGCGACGCTCGTGCCCATGTGGCAGTCAGCGCACGAGTAGCCCAGCTGAGCCATGTGCATCTGCTTGCCGCCGTAGACCGTCTCGAACTCGGGGTGCTGCACCTTGAGCATCTTGGCGCCGGTGAGCGGGTGCTCCCAGTCCTTGAAGCCCAGGCCGTCGTAGTACGCCAGGATGGCCTCGGGCGTCATGGCAGCCAGGCCGCTGTAGGGGTTCGTGGTCGCCTTGGTCTCGGGGTTGAAGTAGTACTCGTTGTGGCACTGGCCGCACACCTGGGCAGCCATGGGAACCTTGGCGCCGTCGTTGCCCATGGACTTCTCAGTGAAGAACTTGCTGGCGACGGTGAGCTCCTTCGGGTCGTTCTCGTGGCAGTTGTAGCAGCTGATCGGCTCGGTGAAGGTGCCGATCAGGTCGTTGAACTTCTTCGAGTAGACGCCGTCACCCTCGGCGTTGACCTGCGCGGTGAACTGCGGGGTCTTGCAGGTGATGCAGTTCGCGAGCTGCTCCTTCTGCGTGGTGCGCGGCGTGTTGGCCACGCTCTGGAGCGAGTACACGTGGCTCGACGCCTCGTCATAGCCCAGCGCGAACGCATAGCCCTTGTACATGGTGTTCAGGGCCGGGTACAGCTCAAGATAGTTGTGCTTTCCCGACTCGGGCCCGTTGGCCTCGTTCGCCTCGTAGGTCGCATACTGGTTGGGGTACAGCCCCGCCCACTCATCGGCCCCAACGACGCCGAACGAGTCTTGCTCAGGCATGATCTGAGACTCGGCGGAGCCAGTGGTGTTCGACTGAGGAGCGCACGCGACGAGCCCGGCGACGAGCATGATCGCGCATACGCACGTACCAGCGAGCACTTTTTTCTTGCTCTTGATTTTCATCTGGTATTCCTCCCCTCTTTTTCACTTACCTTCAAAATACCTATGGAACAGCTAACGCTGAAGTGACAGTTGCGCCGTATCTTCGAGGACGGTTCAGGCGTTGCGAACGCACCCCCGATCAGGCGGAATCATCGCCTCCTTTCACCTCTGCACCGACAGCGTCACAGGTATTGCCTTTTGCTTGCGCGCCCGCGGCGCGCGTCCGCCCGACGCCCAGCTTGAGCGCGCCCGTCGGGCACGCGTCCACACAGGAGCCGCAGGCCATGCAGTCGCCGGCGCGCACGATCACGTCGTCGCCCGCGAGCGCGGGGGCGAGTATCTCGGGGTCGGCGAGGCACGCGTGCGCGCACGCGTCACAGTGAACGCACTTCGCGTGGTCGATCTTCACGTTGACGAGGCCCACGCGGCCGAGCACCTCGTAGAAGCCGCCGAGCGGGCAGACGGCGCGGCACCACACGCGGCGCCCCCACACGCACTCGACCACGACGATGGCCGCGAGCGTGAGCACGCCGGAGACGGAGCCGAACAGGATGCCCTTGTTGATGGCGGAGATCGGCGAGAACAGCTCGAACACCGGCACGCTCACGAGCGCCGAGAGCACGAGCACGCCTGCTGCCACGCCGATCTTGGCGCGGCGCGGCAACACGCGCTCCGCCACGCGCAGGCCCAGCTTGGCGCGCAGCCAGTCGACGGCCTCGCACAGCAGGTTCACCGGGCACACCCAGCCGCAGAACGCGCGCCCGCGGATGAGCCCGTAGACCACGAGCACGGGCAGCGCGCCGACCAGCCACGCCACGTCGAAGGACTTCGAGGCGGCGATCACCTGGAGCGCTGCGAAGGGGTCGAGGACGGTCACGCCGGCGACGCTCGACGACGACAGGCTGCCGTAGAAGAGGCCCTCGGCCGGCGTGGGGACGGCGACGTCGCCGTCGGCCATCTGCCCGAGCAGCCCCCATCCCGCCACCAGCAGCGGCAGGCAGAACAGCACGAGCATGCCGACCTGGACCACGCGTCGCGCAACCGTCCAATGGGTAGTATGTTTGTCTTTCTTGCTCAAAAGCGATCTTCCTTAGCCAGTCGCCTCGTCAGCCGCGCCGGGGACGCCCGCGGCGCCCGCGGCGGCGGCGTCCATGGTTGCGTCTGCGGCCCCGCCGTCGGCGCCGAGCGTCTCGTCCTCGAAGTTCACGTACACCAGGTTCACGTTCGTCACGCCCTCGATGCCGATGAACGAGCTCGCCACCGCATGCGATGCCCGGGACGAGTCAGCTTCGACGGTCACCACGAGCTTGCAGCCCTGCGCCTCATGCACTTCGACGCCCTCGACGTGCTCCAGCGCACGCGCCACCGCGTCCGTGCGCTCAGGCAGCGTCTCCACCACCAAGCTCGAGATAACCAAGAGAAACTCCTTCCAGAAATGAGGTTTGCCGCACAGGTCGAGCGGTTCCGTTCGTCCCGTCAGGGCGAACGGAACCAACTTATCCCTGCGGGTGGCAGGTGTTGCACTGCTCGCGAACGGGGTCGAACGCCATCGACGCGTACGTCCCCTGGGCGAAGTGGTCCTCGGGGACGATCGTCGCCGTGGCCAGCAGGGGGTTCGCCTTGTCGCTCGCGCCGTGGCAGCCGTAGCAGCCGTTCGCGCCCAAATCCTCGAAGCGGCCCGCATGGCTTGCGGGCATGGGGTCGGGGGCACCGTCAGGTGCCGAGGACGCAGCAGGCGTCGCGCCTCCCGCGCAACCGCCCAGAACGCCGAGCGACATCACGAGCGCGCCCGTGGCAAGAGCCATCGCAATCTTTCTCATAAATCGCACCTCCCCTAGATCTTCTCGATGCGCACGCAGGTCTTCTTGTAGTCCGGCTCCTTGGAGAGCGGGCAGTAGGTGTCCTGCACCACGAGGTTGATGAGCGTCTCCTCGGCGAAGAACGGAGCGAACACCAGGCCCGCCGGCGGGCGCGTGCGCCCTGCCGTGGACACCTTGATGTCGCAGGTGCCGAAGCGCGAGGTCAGGCGCACCATGTCGCCGTCGGACACGCCGAGTGAGGCGCAGTCGTCGGGGTTCATGTCGAGCAGCGCCTCGGGCAGCGCGCGGTCGAGCTCGGCCACGCGGCGTGACATCGAGCCGGTGTGCCAATGCTCGAGCAGGCGCCCCGTGCAGAACACGAACGGGTACTCCGCGTCAGGCAGCTCGGCCGGCGGCTCCCACGGGCGGAAGACCACCGAGGGCTTCGCACCGGCGCTCTTGTAGAAGCTCACGCCACCCGCCAGGTCGTGCTTGCCGTACATCTCCACGCCGTACTCGTCGAAGCCGTCTTCCTGCTTGCCGTCGCAGAAGCGCCACTTGGTGGGCAGCCACTGGCCGTCGACCTCGCGCACCGGCCAGGTGAGGCCGTGGTTCTCGATGTAGAGGTCGTAGGGCGCCAGCTGCTTGTTCTCCATCTTGAGCTTGGCTTCCTTGTTGATGGCCTCCGCGTCGGGGTTCAGGCTCGGGTTCGAGAACGTGCGGTACTCCTCCCAGACGGAGCGGCTGATCTCGCGCTGGTCCCCCTTGAAGTCGCGGGCCTGCTTGTCATACCACTCCCCGAACAGCACGTCGAAGGCGTCCTCGCCGCCGATCTGCTCGCCGTCGAGCACGCGGTGCGCGATCTCCATGAGCATCCACAGGTCCCACTTCGCCTCTCCCGGTGGGTCGATGGCGGCCTTCTCGAACACGGCGGTGCGACGCTCGGCGTTGCCGAACTGCCCCTCGCGCTCAACCCACATGGCCGCGGGCAGCACCACGTCGGCGTACTGGGTGGATAGCGTCGGGTACACCTCGCTCACGCAGATGAACGCGTCCATGACGCCCTTCTTGTCGCCGCGCCCCAGAAAGCGCGTGAGGTTCGGCAGCGAGACGGCCCAGTTGTTGTGGGCGCTCCACAGAAAGTCGATGTTGCCCTTCGACAGCTCGCGGAAGATCTTGATGGTGTGGAAGCCCGGCTTCTTGATGGCGTCCAGATACCCGTTCGGCAGGTTCCAGATGGCCTCGGTGTAGCGGCGGTGCGCCTCCTGCGCCACCAGGAGGTCGGCGGGCAGGCGGTGCGAGAACGTGCCCACCTCGCGGGCCGTGCCGCAGGCGGTGGGCTGGCCCGTCAGCGAGAACGCGCCGTCGCCCGGGCGCGCGTAGCGGCCCATGAGCAGGTGGATGTTGTAGATGCAGTGATTCATCCACGTGCCGCGGTTGTGCTGGTTGACGCCCATGGTCCACAGCGACAGCATCCTGCGGCTCTTGTCGGCGAACTCGTCGGCGAGCTCCTTGATGTCGGCCGCGGGCACGCCGGAGAGCTCCTCGGCGTACTCGAGCGTGTAGGGGGCGAGGCGCGCGGCGTACTCCTCGAAGGTGATGCCCGTGACCGCGTCCACCTTGCTGCCGATCTCGGAGGCGTCGTAGGTGTCCTCGGTGGCGTTGCCGATGTTCTCGGTGCCCTGCTTGAACTGCAGGTGGTCGGCGACGAACGCGTGGTCGTACAGGTCGTTCGTGACCAGGTAGTTCGCGATGGCGTTGGCGATGGCCAGGTCGCTTCCGGGCTTGAACACCAGGACCTTGGTGGCGTTGGCGGACGTGCGCGTCCACAGCGTGGTGAGGTCGTAGTGCTTGACGCCCTTGCCGTTGGTCATGCGCGCCATCACGCGCGAGTACAGCATCGGGTGCGCCTCGGCCATGTTGGCGCCCCAGGTGACGAAGGTGTCCGTCTCGTCGATGTCGGCGTAGCAGCCAGCCGGCTCGTCGGTCTGGAAGACGTTCATGAAGCCCACCACGGCGCTGGCCATGCACAGGCGCGCGTTGGGGTCGATGTTGTTGGAGAGCAGGCCCGCCTTCCAGAACTTGGCGGTGCAGTAGCCCTCGACGATGGGCTGCTGGCCGCTGCCCCAGAACGCCAGGCGGCTCTTGTCGGCCTTCCACGTCTCGCGCATCTTGCCCGCCACCAGGTCGAGCGCCTCGTCCCAGGTGGCCTCGCGCAGGCCGCCGTCGGTGCCCTTGGTGGACTTGTCGTCGCGGATGAGCGGAGTGGTCAGGCGGTCGGCGCCGTACAGCACGCTGGCCAGGTAGTAGCCCTTCACGCAGTTGAGGCCCTTGTTGGACTGGTTGTCCGGGTCTCCTGTGACCGACACGATCTTGCCGCCCTTGGCCTCCACGATGACGCCGCAGCCGCAGCCGCAGAAGCGGCACACCCCCACGGTCTTGGTGGTCTCGCCCGACGCGGCGCCGCCCGAGCCTGCGCTCGAGCAGCCGACCATGCCGGACATCGTTCCCGCAGCGGCCGCACTCGCGAGGGCGACCGCTGTGGCTTTCACGAACGAACGACGTGTGATGTCCATGAAACCCTCCTTCTCCTTAAGCTTCCTCGAGCTTAACCGGCGCGCCCCGTCAGGCCCGCCGGCTCGTTCACTTCCCTGCGCCCCGGTCAGGCGCCCTTCCCGGGCCCATCGCCCGCGTGCGCGCCCTTCCCGGGTCCGCCGCCCTCATGCGCGCCTTGCCCGGACCCACCGCCTGCTTGCGCGCCCTGCTGCTCGCGCGCCCTGCGCTGGGTGGCGGGCTCGATGCGAATGGCGCACTCGGGCTCACCCACCACGCAGCGCTCCACGCACAGCCCGCAGCCCACGCACTTGTCCTCCACGACCACCGGCGCGAACACCGCGTGGATGGAATCGCCCTCGCGGGCGCCGTAGTTGATGTAGATGGCCTCGTCGATGAGCGGGCAGGCGCGGTAGCACACCTCGCAGCGCATGGCCTTGTACGACAGGCACAGATCCCGGTTGATGACGGCCGTGCCCATGCGCACGTCCTCGCGCGCCGCGACGGGCGCAAGCGCGCCGGTGGGGCACGCGGCCACGCAGGGGAAGTCGGCGCACAGGCGGCATGCCTGGGCGCGCGCGTCGATGACGGGCGTGCCCGCCTTCGCGCCTGCGTCGAGCGGAGCGGCGTGAAGCGCCTGGTACGGGCATGCCTCGATGCACTTCCCGCACTTCACGCACTGCGCGGCGAACTTGCCGCCATGCTGCGCTCCCGGCGGGTGCAGCAGGGCGGGCTCAGGGAGCGCGACGTCGAGCGCTGCCTTCGCGGCAACCACGCCCGCAGCGCACGCGGCAACGACGCTTCTCAAGCTCACCAGGGCCTCCCTTCCTCTTCGCCCTCTTCTTCAATTTACTAGCTTACGTGCGCGCGCGGCCGTGCGAAAAGGGACGCTCAGTCGCGAACTTATGGGGACGATCTGTCGATTATGTGAACGATCCCATCCCCCACGCGGCCGCGCTCGTATAAGATGGGATTGTGAGGACGCGAAAGCGCGCCTTCCCGTTGAGCAACGCGAAGCACGAAGAAACGGAGCGCCCATGCACCTCGATGAAACGTCCAGCATTCCTTTCTACCAGCAGATATTCGACGACTTCCGCGCCGGCATCGAGTCGGGCGCCTACCCGGCACACTCGAAGCTCCCCTCGATCCGCGGCCTGGCGAGCGACCTGGGATGCTCGCGCAACACCATCGAGGCCGCCTACCGCCTGCTCGTGCAGGAGGGCTTCGCGAAGAGCCGCCCCGGCTCGGGCTACACCGTCCAGGACGCCTCGTTCCTGCAGGCCACGCCGCCCTCGTCGCATGCGCAGACAGGAGGACTCCTCCAAGAGCACTTGGACAGCCGCGAGGCGGCGGCTGCGGCGGCGGCTGCGAAGGCAGACGCGTCCGCGGGGAGCGCGCAAGGCGCAGGCGCCGCGAGGGCCGCCGATGCGCCCGCGCGGTTCGACTTCACGTACGGCAACCTGCAGAAGGGGACGTTTCCCGCCGCGAGCTGGCGAACCATCACCGACGACATCCTGCTGAGCGTGGAGCGCGAGCGCGCCGACGTCTACGCCGACCCGCTCGGCGAGCACGAGCTGCGCACCGAGATCTCCTGGCGGCTGTGCGCCCTGCGCGGGATCAAGTGCACGCCCGAGCAGATCGTCGTCCAAGGCGGCACCCAGTCGAGCGTGCAGAACCTGCTCACGCTGTTCGACGGCACCACCGACGTAGTGGCCATGGACGACCCGGGCTATGACGGCGTGCGCGCGGTGATCGAGCGCAACCACTTCACCGTGGCCCCCTGCCGCGTGATGGAGACGCCTGACGCGTTCATGGCCGACGTGGACGCAAGCGGCGCGCGCCTCATCTACGTGACGCCCTCGAGCCAGTTCCCCACCTGCAAGCACATGCCGCTTGACACGCGCGAGCGCCTGATCGACTGGGCCGCCGAGCACAACGCCTACATCCTGGAGGACGACTACTGCCGCGACTTCCGCTACAAGGACCGCCCCGTGCCGCCCCTGCAGTCCATTGACACGCGCAGGCGCGTCATCTACATGGGCACGTTCTCGAAGTCGCTCTCGCCTGCGCTGCGCATGAACTACCTCGTGCTTCCCCCCGAGCTGCTCGAGCGCTGGCGCGAGGTGTTCTCCGGCGCGTACTCGGCGGTGCCGTGGCTCTCCCAGGCGGTGCTCGCGCGCTTCTTGAGCTCGGGGCTGTGGGACCGTCACCTGCGCCGCCTGCAGGCGCGCAACCGCCGCAAGTACGAGCTTCTCATCGACGCGCTGCGCGAGCACATGGGGAACAAGGTGGAGGTGATGGAGAACGGCACGGGGCTGCACCTGCTGGTGAACGTGCCCGACGGGCGCACGCAGCCCGAGCTCATCGCCGCCGCACGCAAGGCCGGCGTGCAGATATACGGCACCGAGCAGTACTGGATCCGCAAGGAGAACGCGCTGCCCGGATGCGTGCTCGTGGGCTTCTCGGCCATCGAGGAGGACGACATCGAGCCCGGCGTGCGTGCCTTGGCGCACGCGTGGTTCGGGTAGGGAGCGGCAGGAGGGGGGAGCTGGGATGCCCAAGCGCTGCCCTTGGGGGCCGGAATGATCAAGCGCTGCCTTGGAAGTCGGGACGCCCAGGCGCTGCCCTTCCCGCGGCAACGGCAGCAGAGCCGCTCAAAACGAGCGCCTGTCTCTGCGCTCTGACCAGCCAATCATCTGTTTTCAAATGACCTGTCGGTCGTTTTCAAGTTTGCCCAAAGCGGCAAAAAAGCGACGGCGTGCTGCGTGAGGCGGCTCAAGCGCTGGTCTCCGCGCGCCGATAGCCGACGGCGTCACCGACAACGGCGCTTTTCCATCCACCCCTCAGGCGATTCTGGATGAAACGAGGCCGTTATCGGTGGCTTTTTGAGAAAAGTGGCTGGAGAATGCGCGTTGTCGGTGGTTTTTGGGGCCCGAAGCACCGACAACGGGCGTTTTCCAGCCAGCTTTCCCGAGCCGTGGATGCAAAGGAGGCGTTGTCGGTTGCTCGGGCCCCAAGAGCCTTCCGGGGTATGCGAACCGTGGGGTCGGGGCTCGTCCTTACTTCGACAGCTCCGCGGATTCGCGGGCTGCCAGGGACAGCAGCGCGCTTGCGAGCTCGACGACGCCTCGGTAGTACCCGTCGGCGCATTCGCCGCAGATGCGCTGGCGGAACGCGCCGATCCAGGCAAGGGGGCGGTCAGCCGCAAAGGCGGCGCTGGCCTCGGCGCTGTCTCCATCGCCGTTGGCAGCGCGCTCGCAGAGCGTGGCGAGATAGAGCAGCTCGATGCCGATGTGGTCCGCATATTGGTTGTTCTCGTTCGAGATCCTCAAGCCGGCCTCACGCAGAAGGCGCTGCATCTCGAACGTGGCCTCGCCGAACCCAACGGAGACGTCGGCGTTGCGGTAGAACGTCTCCCAAGGCGCAGCGCTGGGACGCGGCGGACCGATGAACAGGTGCGTGTACTCCACCGAGATCTCCCGAATCAGGTCGTCCTCATCGAGGGTCGCGCGCTTCTCCTCGGCGTAGGCGAGGCAGCGCGAGATGGCAGCAGCCGCCTCCTCGTCCCCGAAGTCGGGGAACGCCCGCCAAAACGAAGGGTCAACGCCGTGCCGCTCCGTCTGGCTCATGGGAGCGAGCAGGGAGTTTCCCAAGAAGGCGAACGCACGGGAGAGCTCCGTCCAAGTCTGGGAGTCGAAGTTCATCACAAGTCCTTTCTCGAAGGGGGTGGCGCGGCTCGTCAGCCGGCGGCTTGCCGCGCCGAAGGCGCCCCCGCGCCAAGGGAGGGTGGGAGGCGCGGGGGCCGGAGGGGGAAGGGGCGCGGCCGGGGCGGGGCCCCGGCGCGCCCTCGGGAGGGGCTACTCGGAGGCCGGGGCGCCGGCGACGGCGACGGCAGAGCTGTCGGCCCCGGAAGAACGCCCGGCTCCGCCGGAGCTGGCGGCCCCGGCGGAGCCGTCGGCCCCGGCGGCACGTCCGGCCCCGGCGGCGCTGCTGGCCCCGGCGGAGCGGCCGGCCGGGGCGACCCCGCCCGCGACCAGCTTGTTCGACAGGACCATGAACACGAGCGCGCCGACCGACACGACGCCGACGACCACGAGGACCTCGACGGGGGTCGGCGCGTAGGAGCCGAGCAGCGTCCACATGGCCGCGGGGTCCTGCTGCGCGGCGAGGGTGCCGGACGAGACGCCGGGCCCGCCGTAGACGTTGGGGTGGACAAAGCTCGTGAACAGCAGCCACACGCGCTTGCACGCCACGCCCAGCACGACGAGCGCGCTGGCGAACGCCACCGCGCCGCGCCTATCGCGGTTCCCGGCCGCGGCGAGCACGGCGAACGGCACGAGCAGGCCGCCCACGACCTCGGCCCAGAAGAACGGGGCCGTGGCGCCGGAGAGCATCTCGGAGAGGGCGGCCGCCTCGCCGGCCCCCGGGTAGGCCATCGTGAGCACCTCGCACGCGATGAGGAACGCGTCCACGGCGACGAACGCGGCCAGCAGCTTGGCGAGCGAGGCCATGAGGCCGGGCTCGAGCCTGGAGATGCCCGCCCTGTCGAGCAGCAGCAGCGCGAGCAGCAGCAGCGCGAGGCCGGAGTCGAGCGCGGAGGCCACGAAGATCGGCGCCATGACGGCCGTGTACCAGGCCCGCGCGATCTGCAGGCCGAAGATCCACGCCGTCACGCTGTGCACGAGGACGGCCACCGGCAGCGCCACGTAGGACAGCCTGCGGACCCTCCCCTCGTCGCCCCTCTGCATCCAGACGAGGTCGAGGACGTTGATGGCGAGGTAGGCCGTGATGACGACCATGTCCCACAGCAAAGGCGACGCGAAGTTGGGCCCCGTCAGCATGCGCCACAC
>NZ_JAAKEC010000024.1 GCF_011038975.1 Adlercreutzia sp. ZJ176
AATCCCTTAGCTTCAAGCGCAGCCTGCGCCAACTAGGGAGGACGCAGGCAGCCGAGCGGAAGAACCACACTTCCACCTGGTGCGTTTGCAGATAGCGCGTTTCCACAAAGCGCGCGAATAGTTTTCTACGGTAATGTTAGAAACGTGGAAGAAAGAAGGAAAGTATGGCATACGGTAAACAGTGGCAGACCGTAATGGAGGACGGCACCGTCGTCACCCGCTCCAACACCTGGTCCCCCCCGGGGTCCCACCCGGTCGGGTACGGCGTCAAGGTCGTCACCAAGGACGGCAAGCTGGTCCGCATCGAGGGCGACGACGACAACCCGATCACCACCGGCCGCGTCAACGCCATGAACCTCGCGCTGCGCGAGTACACCTACGCCGACAACCGCGTCATCTACCCGATGAAGCGCGCGTTCGAGGACCGCGGCAAGGACAAGTGGGAGCGCACCACCTGGGACGAGGCCCTCGACACGATCTGCGAGAAGGTCCGCTACTTCCAGAACACCTACGGCCCCGAGTCCATCGTGTGCTTCGGCGGCACGGGCCGCGAGGCGTGCATCTACTACTACGCGCTGACGTTCTCGGTGCTGCAGTCCCCGAACTGCTGCTACACGCAGTCCGGCTGGTCCTGCTACGGCCCGCGCTGCTCCATCGCCGACTACGTGCTGGGCGCCGGCTACCCCGAGCTCGACTACGCGGGGCACCTGCCCGGCTCCTACCACGACCCGGCGTACACCCTCTCCAAGTGGGTCGTCGTCTGGGGCAAGGAGCCCCTGCCCTCCAACGGCGACGGCTTCTTCGGCCACTGCCTGGTGGACATGATGAAGCTCGGCACCAAGATCATCAGCATCGACCCGCGCATCACCTGGGTCGGCGCCCATGACGGCAACATCAACCTGCAGGTCCGCCCGCAGACCGACACCGCGCTCGCCCTCGGCATCATGAACCTCATGTTCGAGAACGACGAGTACGACCACGAGTTCGCCGAGAATTGGATCTACGGCCTCGACGAGGTGAAGGCCCGCGCGGCCGAGTACCCGGTCGAGAAGGTCGCCGAGATCACGACCGTCGACGCCGAGGACATCAGGCGCGTCGCCCACATCATCGGCACCGAGCGCCCGATCGGCTGGGCGTGGGGCCTGGCCTTCGACCAGAACAAGAACGGCGTGCAGCTGTCCCAGGCCTTCATCATCCTGGCGGCGCTGGCCGGCTCGATCGACCGCCCCGGCGGCCTGACCCTCGGCCCCCCGTCGGCGCTGCTGGGCAAGTGGCGCATGAACCAGCGCGGCGCGATGAGCGACGAGGTCTGGCAGAAGCGCATCGGCGCGGCCGCCTGGCCGGGCCTGTCCACGGGCATGGCGACCACGCAGCCCGACGAGACGCTGAACACCATGGAGTCCGACGAGCCCTACGCCCTCAAGATGGGCTGGTTCAACAGCTCCAACTTCCTGACCCCGACCTGCTCCGCGCAGCCCAAGCGCTGGCACAAGGCCCTCAAGAAGCTCGAGTTCGTCGTCGTCCAGGACCTGACGCTCACCCCGACGGCCATGGCCGTGGGCGACTACTTCCTGCCCATGTCCACCTGGGCCGAGCACGACGGCATCGTGCTGACCCACTACGGCCGCAACACCGTGTTCATGGGCCCCATGAACAAGGCCCTGCAGGTCGGCGAGTGCAAGTCCGACATCGAGGTCTGCCTCATGTTCGGCCAGCGCCTGAACCCCGAGTGGTGGCCGTGGTACAAGCCGGCTGACGGCAAGTCCCTCGACCTGGACGCGCTCAAGGTCGCCGTGGAGGACTTCTTCAGCGACCAGCTCAAGGAGCTCGGCTACGACTGGAAGACCTTCCAGGAGCTCGGCATCTACCAGCCCGGCGCGCACGGCTTCGAGTACGAGAAGTACGAGAAGGGCATGCTGCGCTTCGACGGCAACCCCGGCTTCAACACCATCACCGGCCAGATCGAGGCCTACTCGATCCTGTACGAGTCCTGGGGCGAGGACCCGCTGCCCTACTACGAGGAGCCCAACTACTCGCAGGTCAGCAAGCCCGAGTGGGCCGGCCAGTACCCGCTGATCTCCACCTCCGGCTCGCGCCGCTACAGCTCCTTCCACTCCGAGCACCGCGCCGTGCCGTCGCTTCGCCAGATCGACCCGTGGCCGTGGGTGCAGATCAACCCCGAGACCGCCAAGGCCTACGGCATCACCGAGGGCGACTGGTGCGAGGTCTACAACATGTTCGGCGAGGCCCGCTTCAAGGCCGAGCTCACGCCCGTCATGAAGCCCGGCATCCTGAACTGCGCGCACGGCTGGTGGTTCCCCGAGCAGGACGGCGAGGAGCCCAACCTGTTCGGCGTCTGGAAGTCCAACTTCAACAGCCTCGTCCCGCACATGAACATCGGCAAGCTTGGCTTCGGCGCCCCGTACAAGGGCGTTATGTGCAACATCAAGCGCGTCCGCAGCCTCGACCAGGACTAACTTGAAAGGAAGTGCACTAAATGGCAGACCAGAAGTACGCACTGCTCGTTGACTACACCTACTTCTCCGGCAACCACGCCGCCGAGATCGCCTGCAAGGAGGAGCTCGGCCTCCCGCTCGACCAGTTCGGCATCAAGGAGGTCCAGGTCGGCCCCTTCAAGAAGGGCGAGGGCAACGACGGCGACGCGTGGGAGTGG
Organism: Adlercreutzia sp. ZJ176; assembly: GCF_011038975.1. Taxonomy (GTDB): domain Bacteria; phylum Actinomycetota; class Coriobacteriia; order Coriobacteriales; family Eggerthellaceae; genus CAAEEV01. The sequence continues at coordinate 2,675 of NZ_JAAKEC010000024.1, forward strand.
TTCTACATCCCCTGCCCGACGTCGATCTTCTCCGAGCACTGGGGAACCGGCGGCGACAAGGCCGGACAGCGCCCGCTGGCCGTCCAGGTCGAGGAGTCCGCGTCCATGTACTACGGCACCCTCGAGGACATGATCGCCAAGATGGCGGAGTTCGACCGCCCGATGGTTCTGTTCCAGCTGTAAGTTGACGTGGTAACATCGTCGTGGCCGTCGGCGCGAGACGGCTGGCGGCCACGACATCGCGTTTGATACTAACAAGGAGGGAAATATGACCCGCGACGAATTCCTCGCACTTGATGCCGCCGAGGCCGCTGAGAAGCTGAACGCTCTTTTGGCCGACGGCAAGGACAAGGCTGGCGCCATGGCCGAGTTCGGCATCGCCCAGGCTGACCTCATGAAGGCCCAGATCTTCTTCGTGAAGGACAAGTTCATCGCCCGCGCTTGGGGCGGCTACACCTCCACGAAGCGCACCGGCAACGAGGCCGGCGACACCGGCATCGGCGTCGGCAACAGCGACCCGTCCAAGGGCTATCAGGGCGTGTAAGCTCGCACGAGCTCCGCTGTCTGGAAAGGCTCGCCCTACTGCGTGGGGCGGGCCTTCTTTATAGCGTTTGCGAAGAGTCCCCTCAGGCAAGCATCCTCGCGACAGGACGTTTGCCTGAAGGAAGGAAAGCGACTGAAGGAGGACGTTTCATGTCTACCGAAGACGAGATCCGCGCGGAGGTTGAGGAGCTGGGCCGGCTGGCGCCCGAGCAGGAGGACATCCTGTACAACATCTCGCTCAAGCAGGACGAGCTGGGCCGCCAGGCCACCAACCTGCTGCTGAGCAAGGTGGAGGGCAGCCCCGTCTACCAGCCGATGGTCGACCGCGAGTACCTCACCTACGAGGTGTTCAACCACGGCTCCAAGCACGAGATCGCGAGCCTGTACGTGACGCTCAAGGGCCTGCGCTACTGCATCATGTTCGCCGACGAGCTCTCGCGCCGCCGCAGGCTCAACCCCGCCGGCGCGCCCTGGGGCGAGTAGGGGGCGGCGGCAGCGCGTCCCGGCGGCAGCCCGCGCGCCCCGGCGGCGCCCCGGCCGCGCCACGCTGGCGACGCCGGAGCGGTTCCGGTCGCGTCGGCTCAGAGGCCAGCCCCACGAGACGAGGGGCTGGCACAACCATCTCAAGGCCCGTCTGCGCCGCAGCTCAGACGGGCCTTCTCTTGCGCTCGGGGGCCGCGTGACGTGCGCCTGACGGGCGATTTCGCGGCGAGTTTGCGTATAATAAGGGCATTATGGACGTGATGTGGGGAAGTACCAGCAAGACCGATGGGCAGTTTGGAATCATGGGCGTTTCGTACGCAGTTGACCTCAGCAAGCTCGACGCGTGCTTCGGGGGGTTCACTCCCATGGCGCTGAGCGACGGAATCGCCTCGAAGGAGCAGATGGCCGAGGCCGAGCGGCGTCTCAAGGCGCGGCGGGCCGCCCTCGAGCACGCGGCGGCCATCGAGGCGGCGCGCGCCTCACGCGAGCGCGCGTGGGTTGACGACGAGGGCAGCACGTGGCGCTACGTGGTGCTCGACGACGCCGAGGTGCGCATCGAGAGGTGCGAGCCGCGCGTTTCCAACCTGCGCGTTCCCGCGCAGGTCGAGGGCAAGCCGGTGGTCGCGCTCGCGCCCGACGCCTGCGCGTACCTGCCGGACGTCGAAGAGGTGGCCTGCCCCGACACCGTCATGCTCATGGGGTTCTGCGCGTTTCGCGGGTGTAGGCGGCTCAGGCGTGCCGTCCTGCCAAAGGGACTCGCGACGTTCGACTCCGACTGGTTCCGCGGCTGCGCGCAGCTCGAGCACCTGACGCTTCCCGACGGCCTGGCCAAGCTCGACGCGAGTATCTTCGACTTGGAGGGCCTGCGCGTGCTCGTGGTGGGCGCGGGCGCCGGCGAGGTGGCCCCGGGCGCGTTCGCGAAGAGCAAGCTCACGTCGATCGAGGTGAGCGCCGACAACCCCTTCCTTGCCACCGACGGGCGGGCGCTCTATAGCCGTGACGGCAGCGTGCTCGTGGCGCTCGCGGTGCCGGGGCGCGACTACGCGGTGCGCGCCGGCTGCCGCATGATCGCCAAGAAGGGCCTGAGCCACTTCGCGCGCCTCGAACACGTGGAGGTGCCTGACAGCCTCGAGGTGATCGGCCCGTTCGCCTACGCGCGCACGGGCGTCTCCGCGTTCGACGCCCCGGCGGCGCTCAAACACATCGGCGAGAAGGCGTTCTTCGGCTGCACGCAGCTTGAGCGCGTGCGCCTGCGCGAGGGCCTCCTCTCGATCGACGACGACGCGTTCACGCGCACGCGCCTGCGCGAGCTGCGCATCCCCGCGTCGGTGGAGGAGCTCGGACACCCGCTCGCCGCGCACTGCGACCTCACCTACGCGGGCCCTGACGCCACGTTCTCCATCGCGCGGGGCTCGGCGCACCTCGAGCTCGACGAGGCGGGCTGCTTGTACTGCCGCGGTGAGGAGGGCCTGCACCTGCTGCGCATGATGGACCCGGAGGTGGAGCGCTACGAGGTGAAGCCCGGCACCGTGCGCATCGATACCGGGGCCTTCTCCATGCACGGGAGGTTGCGCGCGGTCGTGCTGCCCGAGGGGCTCGTGGAGATCGGCGACGCGGCGTTCAAGTCGTGCCGCGCGCTCGCTGAGCTGAACCTCCCCGCGAGCCTGCGCCGCATCGGTGACGAGGCGCTCCTCGAGACGGTCATCACGCGCCTCGAGATCCCGGCGGGGCTCGAGGACGTCGGGCTCAACGCGCTCGTGACCTACGGCGCGCACCACGGCAACGTCGATCCGTCGCTGCGCGAGGTGACGGTGGCCGCAGGCAACGCGCGGTTCTACACGCTTCCCGGCCTGCTGCTCGAGCGCAAGCCGAACGGGCATGCGCGCGTGCTTCTGTGCACGGGCTCAGAGCGCGTCGCGCGCGTGCCCGAGGAGGTCGACGAGATCGCGCCGTACGCGTTCAACGCCGTCCGCGGGCTCGAGGAGATCCACCTGTCGGACCGCATCCAGGACGTGGGCATCCGCGGTCTGGCCGTGGGCGATCTGGTGGGGCTCATCCGCGTCGACCTGGCGCAGCCCGTCGAGGGGCACGCGTTCTTCGAGTGGCGCTTCCCGCAGACCGACCGCGGGGCCCAGCAGCAGATGCTCGCCCTGAGCGTGCCGCGCTTCGTGAACCCCGAGATGCTCTTCGAGCACTACGACAACGCGATCGTGAACGCGAGCAGCTTCGACCGCCAGAGCGACGCGGGCCTCGGCGTGTACGACCAGGCCGTGCGCATCATGGCGCGCCTTGGCGACCCGGTGTACCTGAACGCGGTGAACCGCAGCCTGTGCGAGCGCATCCTGCGCGACAACATCGAGGACATCTGCGTGGAGATCGCCAAGCACGACGACAAGCGCGCGATCGACTCCCTGCTTGACCTGGGGTACCTCAACGGCGACAACCTCTACCGCGTGATCGACCGCGTCGGCGCGGTGCAGGACGCCTCCATGACGGGGTACCTGCTCGAGGTCAAGCGCACCCGCTTCGGGCAAGATGCGTTCGACTTCGACCTGTAGGAGGAAGCGATGCCGGCCGTTCCCGAAGCGCCTGACGCCAAGCTCGCCCGACGCGAGCGCGAGGATGCCCTGGGCAGGGACATCATCGACGAGTGCCGCGTGCAGCTCATGCTCAAGTTCCGCTTCCTCGACCTGGCGCTGTGGCGCATGGACCTCGAGCCGATGCGCGTGGGCGCGGCCTACCCGCTGGCGACCGACGCCAAGCGCGTGCTCTTCGACCCGCCGCGCGTGATCGGGCGCTTCCAGCTCTCGTTCGACGAGCTGGTGCGCGACTACCTGCACCTGGTGATGCACTGCATCTTCCGCCACCCGTTCAACGAGGACCACGACAACCGCGAGGCGTGGAACCTGACGTGCGACATCATCGTGGAGAGCGCGGTGATGGACCTGTGCGGCAGCCGCTTTTCGAGCGAGGAGGACGCCGATCGCCGCCAAGCGGTGAGCGAGATCCGGATGCTCGTGGGGAACCTGCTGCCGGGGAAGGTGTACGCGCTGGTCAAGAGCATGGTGCTCACCCCCGAGGGGCAGCAGTACCGCGGCTTGGGCCGCAGCACGCTCAACGCGTGGCACGACCTCTTCGAGCGCGACGACCACGGCGCGTGGCCGGCCAACAACGACGCGCGCTCGCAGGGCGACGACGCGCGCGAGGACGCGGCGGAGGAGATGACGGAGGACGACGAGAACCCGGACGTGACCGCCGATCCGCTGCGCACGGACTCGCCGAGCGAGAGCACGCCCGAGGACGCCGACGCGCCGCATGACGCGAGCGCGGGCGAGGAGGAGTCTCAGGCGGCGGGCGCCGACGACGCCGCGGAGGAGGACGCCGAGGACGCCGACGCGGGCGCGGACGCCGACGGCGCGAGCCCGGACGAGCCCGACGAGCCCGAGGGAGCCGACGAGCCCGAGGACGCCGGGCGCGACCGCTCCGAGGGCGCGCGCGACGAGCACGACCCGCGCGACGCCGAGCGCGAGGAGAAGGAGTGGGAGGACATCTCCAAGCAGATCGAGATGAACCTCGAGACGTTCTCGAAGGAGTGGGGCGACGCGGCCGGCAGTCTGATGGCGAACTTGGCCCTGGCCAACCGCAAGCGGCACAGCTACACCGACTTCTTGCGCCGGTTCATGGTGCACGCCGAGGAGATGCAGCTGAACATGGACGAGTTCGACTACATCTACTACGCCTACGGGATGGACCTGTACGGCAACATGCCGCTCGTGGAGCCGCTCGAGTACCAGGAGACCGAGCGCGTGCGCGACTTCGCCATCGTGATCGACACCTCGGAGTCCGTGAGCGGCGAGCTGGTGAGGAAGTTCCTGCGCCACACCTTCGACGTGCTCAAGAGCTCGGAGAGCTATGCGAACGAGGTGAACATCCACGTCATCCAATGCGACGCGAAGGTGCAGGCGGACACGCGCCTTGGGAGCCTGCGCGACGTGGAGCGGATGATGCAGGGCTTCCAGGTGCGCGGCTTCGGCGGCACGGACTTCCGCCCCGCGTTCGACTACGTGGAGATGCTGCGCCGCCGCGGTGAGCTCGCCGACATGAAGGGGCTCATCTACTACACCGACGGCCTGGGCACGTTCCCGGAGAAGACGCCCGACTACGACGTGGCGTTCGTGTTCATGGACGACGAGGAGCGGATGCTGCCGCCCGTGCCGCCGTGGGCCATGAAGGTCGTGGTGGACGAGAACGGGATCGACATGCTTCGCCCGTCCTGACGGATGGGGCGAATCGGGCGGATGGCGGAGGTCCGCGGCGGCTGCGGGGCTGCGAGGTCTGTGGGGCCGTGGGACCCCGGCCCCGCGCTGACTTTGGCGGGTAGGGCTGATAGGGCTGGCAAGGCTGGAAAGTTGCTTTTCCAAGTGACGGGAAGGATGGGCTGAGATGAACATAACGTCTGCGAAGCAGCAGATCAAGGACACGGTCGAGGCGTACCTGAGGAAGGACGACGCCGGGATGTACCTGATCGCGCCGGCGCACCAGCGCCCGGTGTTCCTGCTCGGCGCGCCGGGCATCGGCAAGACGGCCATCATGGAGCAGGTGGCGCGCGAGCTGGAGATCGGCATCGTGGCGTACTCGATGACGCACCACACGCGCCAGAGCGCGCTGGGCCTGCCGCGCATCGAGCACCGCGAGTTCGAGGGCTTCGAGTACGAGGCGTCGGAATACACGATGAGCGAGATCGTGGCGGCCATCTACGCCTACATGGAGCGCACGGGGCTGCGCCAGGGCATCCTGTTCCTCGACGAGATCAACTGCGTGTCTGAGACGCTCTACCCCTCGATGCTCCAGTTCCTCCAGTTCAAGGTGTTCGGCAAGCACAAGGTGCCCGACGGCTGGGTGGTGGTGTGCGCGGGCAACCCGCCCGAGTACAACCGCAGCGTGCACGAGTTCGACATCGTGACGCTCGACCGCCTGCGCGAGATTGACGTGGAGCCCGACTACGCCGCGTGGAAGGGCTACGCCACGGCGTGCGGCCTGCACCCGGCGGTGACCACCTTCCTCGAGACGAAGAAGGAGTGCTTCTACAAGGTCGAGAGCAAGCCGGGCGGCGGCAAGGCGTTCGTGACGGCGCGCGGCTGGGAGGACCTCGCGCGCGTCATCACGCTGTACGAGGAGATGGGCAAGCCGGTGAACCGCGAGCTCGTGGCGCAGTTCCTGCGCGATGACGCGATTGCCGACGCGTTTGCGGTGTACTATGCGCTGTTCGAGAAGTACCGCTCCGACTACCAGGTGGACACGATCCTGGCGGGCGAGGCGAGCGACGCCATCAAGGCGCGCGCGAAGGAGGCCGAGTTCGACGAGCGCGTGGCGCTCATCAGCTTGATGCTCGATGTGCTGGCGCGCGCCTGCGCCGACGTGCTCGAGCAGGAGGGCGTGGCGGTCCAGCTGCGTGACGTGCTGCGCGCGGCGAAGGGCGAGCTTCTGTCTGGCGCCGCGGTTGCCGACGCGCTCGGCACGCGCGTGGCGGAGCGCGAGCGCGCGCTGGCGCGCAAGGTGGGCTCGGGTGTGGCAGCCGGCTCCTACGTGCGACGGGAGCGCCTGGTCATCCGCCTGCTGAAGGACTTCATGGGGCGCTGCTCGCTCGAGAAGGCCGAGGCGGGCGAGGCGGCTTTCCGCGTCGTCGAGGCGGCGTACAAGGCCGAGGTGGCGAAGATCAGGCCGGCCGCCGCGGCGGCGAGCGAGAAGATGGACCATGCTTTCGACTTCGTGGACGCGTGCTTTACGAGCCGCGAGATGCTCGTGTTCATCGCCGAGCTGGCCACGCGCCAGCCCACCACGCAGTTCGTGGCGCACTACGGCAACGACAAGTACTACGCGCACAACCAGGAGCTCCAGGTTGACGCGGCGCGCATGGGCCTTGCCGAGCGCGCGAGCATGCTCGAGGACTTGAGCGAGAACATCAAGGCCGCGGAAGAGGCCGTCGGCGCGAGCGCGAGCGCGCGCGACACCGGCTCGGCCGCGGTGGCGGGGCTGTCCGTGGGCGGGCGCGAGGAGCGCTCGTCGGTGGGGAACGCGGCCGACGTCGCCACGCGCGCGGCCGATGCGTGCGACGGCGCGCACGTGGCGGTGCAGGAGGCGCGCGCCGCCGCGGCCCGCGCGGGCGCTGGGGCGGATGCGGCGGACGACGCGGCGATCGTGGCGCACTACGCCGACAAGGAGTTCGAATACGGCTTCGCGAGCACCTGCAAGATGGTCCTGCCGGCAAGCGAGCTGAAGGGCAAGAAGATCCTCGACGTGTGCTGCCGTCGCGGCAAGGGCGTGTTCAAGCTGAGCTCGATGACGGGCAACGGCGGCAGCGTCGTCGGCGTCGACTGGAGCGCGACGCACCTCACCGAGGCGCGCGACCGCATGGAGCGCGCGTGGCGCGACAGCGGTCTGGCGCGCAACAACATGGAGTTCCGCGCGGCCTACCCCGAGGACCTCATCGCGGCGGGCATCGGTACCTCCACGATGGACGTGGTGTACGTGAACAGCGTGAACACGCTGTTCTTCGACATCGCCCGCGCGCTGCGCGAGTTCGGGCGCGTGCTCAAGCCCGGCGGCCTGTTCGTGTTCGAGACGGTGTTCGCCGACCGCGAGCGCGACGAGGACGTGGTGGCTGCCGCCCGCGAGCTGGGCAACTGCATCCAGGCGGCGCACACGCGGCAGGAGAACGAGGCGTGGCTCGCGGCTGCGGGCTTCGGCGAGGCGACCGTCGTGGAGTCCTACGCGGTGGAGGCGAACCGCGGCTTCAAGCCGGGCAGCACGGTGGACGTGGTGCCGGGGGACGAGGACGTGCGCTACGAGGCCGTGTCGCTCTACGTGAGCAAGCTCTAGCGGAGTGGGCCGTCCTGAGCGGGGCGAGTGCCGTATAAGTGCTAAGCGCTTCGCGCTCCCACAAGCCCTTGTCATCCCGAAAGCCCTGGAGGAGGGTCGTCCTCGTCGCGGAAAGTGCTAAGCGCTGACGCGCTTGCTTTTGATGCCACGAGGTTTGGGCGTGCCCGTCCATCATGACGCGGACACACACGCTTGAGTCCGCGGACGCCCAGGTGCCCTCCTCCGTGTCATCCTGAGCGGAGCGCCGTAGGCGCGGAGTCGAAGGATCTGGTCGCGAGGGGATGGCGCATGCGGGCGCGCCGTGCCCGGGGCCAGATCCTTCGGCTCGCTTCGCTCGCTCAGGATGACATGGGGGAGAGCTCATCCTTTGACTTGCTCCGCCCTCTCGGGATGGTCTGGGGCGCATCCTGCGGTACTACCCTCAGGATGACATAGGGGCGCATCCTGCGATACTGCTCTCAGGATGGCATGAAGGCGCATCCTGCGGTACTGCAACGCGGGGGAGCACCTTTCGACCCGTTCCGTCTGCTCGGGATGGTCCGGGGCGCATCCTGCGATGCCGCGCGGGATGGCATAGAGGCGGCATCCTGCGGCACCGCGTTCGGGATGGCAGAGGCGAGGGGGCGGCCCTGATGGTAATGGGGGATAGGGGCATGCGTTTGTTTCGAGGAGGTTGTTGAGCATGGAAGTGCCGGTTGAGCGGCGGTTTCGCGGGTCGGTGAGACTCGTCACGCTGCATCTGTGGCGCGTGGCGAAGTCGACGGATCTTGAGGACGGCTTCGCCTGCGCGCGCGAGCTCGGGATGATTGACGAGGGCAACGAGCGGTTCATCCGCCGCTGCCTGGCGCTCGACGCGCAGCTCGAGGCGGGGGAGGAGCCCGCCGAGCCCGTGACGCCCGCGCTCGTGCAGGAGCTGCAAACATGCGCCATCAGGCTGAACTCCGCCGACCCCGCATAAGGGGAGACTGCGGTGGAAGTCTTGGATAGCCACATTGAACCGCTCTCTCTTGAGATGAAACGCAAGAAGCCCACCGCACATTGCAGCGGGCTTCTTGCCGGCAGGGCTTTTGCGTAGCTTCTTCGCCTGCTGGTCGCGGAGCGTATTCTTGCGCCCGGCGGTTCGTCGGGTTGAGGATCCGCCACGCCGCGCCACAGGGGAGACGCGACGTGGCGGAAGCCTCGCGCTAGTCGCCGAACAGCTTCTTGCTGGCGATGGTGTTCTCGAGGGAGTTGCCGTTTTGGGAGTGCCGCTGCGCCGTCGCCGACCCGGATGACTGCGAGCGCTCGTTGAACGTGGTGCAGAATCCCTTGAGCCCCCGCAGCAGCTCTTCGAGCGAGCCTCTGTGGATGTCCTCCAGGTAGGTCTTGAAGGCGGCGTACACCTCGTCGGCGCTGCTCACGCGCAGCTTGGGCGCGGTGACGGCGAGCCAGCCGTGCAGCGCGGCGGCCAGGCGCGCCGATCCGCCCTCCTCACCGTACATGCGCTCGACGGGCGCCCAGTAGCGGTCGTACAGGCGCGTCTGCTCGTCGTAGCTGGCGCTGGCGAGCAGCAGGTTGCGCACGAGGTCGGCGGTGGACAGCGGCATGCCCTTCGAGTTCAGGCTCTCGAAGATGAGCTGCGCGCGGTCCTCGTCCTCGAGCTCGGCGGCCAGCACGACGAGCCGCTGCAGGCCGCCCCACAGCGCGGCGGCGTCCTCGGCGTCGAAGCGCTCGTCCATCTTCTCGCGGAAGTGGCGGTAGTTGCTGATGACGTTGGCGGACAGGTCGTCCTCCTCGGGAAGTTCCGTCTTCTCGAGCACGGCCGACAGCGTGGCGCGGTCGACGCGCGAGAGCAGGAGCTTCGGCGCGGGCGCGCCTTCGGGTGCCTCGAGTGCGCCCGGCGCGCGCAGGTAGCGCCGCGTGATGTCCTCGGCCGTGGTCCCCTCGAGCGTGAGGTCAAGCTCGCCCAGGTAGTCGCGCAGCGCGGTGAGCAGGAGCGTGAGCGTGGCCGTGCGCTGCTGCCCGTCAATGACGTGCAGGCGCTCGGCGCCGGCGGCGTCGCCCGGCTCGTGCGCGTACAGGACGGTGCCGGTGAAGTGCGTGGCCCCCGTGCGCCCCGCGCGCATGACGTCGGCCCACAGCTGGTCGCACTGGCGCGTGCTCCACGCGTAGACGCGCTGGTAGACGGGGATGACGAGCTGGGTGTCCGGCGCTCCCAAAAAGTCGAGGAGCGTTTCTTGTCTGATGATCATGACGCCTCCCTACTGCGCTGCGTCGACGGCCGACATGGCCTCGTTGTACTTCTGCGCGGCCCCCTCGTGGTCGGTCTCTTTGAGCTTGCGGTCCGCCACGAGCGTGGGCGCGCCGTTGATGGCCCAGTTGAACGACGAGCGGAACTTCTTCACGGCGTGGTAGCGGTAGTTCTCCGCCCACACGAGGCTGAAGTTGCGCAGCTCGGCGAGCAAGCTCTCGGTGGTTCCCTCGAACTCGTCCTCCACGTAGCGCTTGAACACGCTGTACACCTCGCCCGTGCCCTTCGCGCGCACCTTGCGGAAGCGCAGCGAGAGCCAGCCCTGGATGGCGTTGTCGAGGCGCAGCGAGCCGGGGTCGGGCGCGAACATGCCCTCGATGGGCGACCAGTACTCGTCGTAGAGGCGGGTCTGCTCGGCGTGCGTCTCGGCGAGCAGGAGGTAGTTGCGCACGAGGTCGGCCGTGGTGAGCGGCAGGCCCTTGGAGTTCAGGCTCTCGAAGATGAGCTGCGCGTTGTCGGAGCGGTCGACCTGCGCGCCCACCACGAACAGCAGGTTGACGCCGCGCCAGAAGGCCGCTGGGTCGAAGCCGTCCTCGGCCATCTTGCCCTCGAAGAAGGCGAGGTTGGCCATGACGTTTTCCGAGGGGTTCTCCGGCAGCTCCTCGCGCGCGACGACGGCGAGCAGCGTGTCGCGGTCGGTGCGGGAGAGGAGGAGCTTGGCCTGGCTGGCGGCGTCGGCCAGGGCGCCGGTTGAGGTGCCGCCGTCGGCCAGGGTGCCCGCCGCGCCTGCTGAGGTGCCGGTCGCGCCCGCCGCGTCCGCCGCGCCGTCGGCGGGCGTCGTCTTGAGGAACCGCCGCTCGATGCTCGCGGCGTCGACGCTTGCGTCGGCGTCGGCGTGCGCGTCGAGGTAGCGGGCGAACGCCGCGAGCATCAGCGTGAGCGTGGTCAGGCGCTGCTGCCCGTCGACCACCGCCAGGCGCGTGATGCCGGCCGCGTCCTCGGCGTCCTGCTCGTAGAGCAGCGTGCCCACGAAGTGCGTCAGGTTCGACTTCGCGGCGCGGTGCACGTCGAGCCAGAGCTCCTCGCACTGGCGGTGCTTCCACGAGTAGAGGCGCTGGTATGTGGGGACGACGAACTGGACGTGTTCCCGTCCGAGCAGGCCCAGAAGCGCGTCGTTGCTTGTTTTCATGAGGCGTCACCTCCTGCTTCCTTCGTTGACTTGCTGTGATTGTAGGAAACGCGCCGCGCGCGTGGCGTACAGAATCGTACAATATGTACGATAACGTGCGCAAAACCCCAGGCGAAGGAGGAGGCCCATGACTGACGCGCGGGCGCGGCGCAGCCGCGAGGCGATAAAGGACGCGCTTCTGGACCTGCTCGGCACAAGGCAGCTGGCGAGCATCACCATGTCGGAGCTCGCGCGCGCGGCGCACGTGAGCCGCTCGACGCTGTATGCGCATTTCGGCAACGTGCAGGAGGCTTACGAGGAGCTCGCCTACGACTTCACGGCGCGCATCCCCCCGCTCGAGGCGTTCGTGGGCTGCGAGGGCTGCGCGGCGCGACGCACCGACGCGCAGCCGTTCTGCGTGGCCATCCGCAACGCGGGGAAGTACCTGCCGCTCGTGCGGGACACGCGCTTCCTTCCCACGCTGTTCGAGCGCGTGGAGGCCGGGGCGTACGCGAGCGAGATGGTGGCGACGTACCGCGCGACGGGGCTTGAGGAGGCGCACGCGCACGCCATGCTGCGCTTCCAGCTGAGCGGCTGCTACGCGGTGGCGCTCTCGGGCGTGCGCGCGGAGGACTGGCCGCGCCTGCAGCAGTCCATCGACACGTTCATCATGGGCGGCATCAGCGCCCTGCGCACGCGCTAGCAGGCGGATTTCGCGACTTTGAGCCAGGATGAGCGGGGCCTCCCTAGGGAAAACGGGGAGGGTGCGCTACAATAGCAGAACGTGTCTCATACGCGGAAGCGCGCGAGGCGCGTTTTGAGAAATGCAAGCGAGTTCATGTACAGGGGGAGAGACTGTGCAAGTAAAGGATAGGGCGCTGGAGGATGACGGCGAGCGCCAGGAACTGGTCCTCACCATTACCGCGAGCGCCGAGGAAGTCGACGCGAGCGCCAAGGAGTTCTTCGGGCAGATCGCCCAGCGTGACCTCAAGGGATTCCGCAAGGGCAAGGCCCCGCGCGCCATCCTGGAGCAGAGCGTCGGCGGGCACGCGAACGCCATGGGCGGCGTGGCTGAGACGCTCATCAACGAGCTGGCCTTCAAAGCCATCGACGGGGCTGACGTGATCTTCATCGAGGAGCCGCAGTTCAACGTGACCGACCAGCTCGAGGAGGGCCGTCCCTTCACGTTCACCGTGTCGGGCTTGGTGGCCCCCGCCATGAAGCTCACGAGCTGCGAGCCGGTCTCCATCGAGATGCCCCCCGAGGAGGTCACCGACGAGGAGGTGGACAGCCAGCTTGCCGAGCTGCAGGACTACTACCACTCCTTCGAGGAGATCGCCGACCCCGACCACGTGGCCGAGCCGGGCGACTACATGATGGCGGTGGTCTCGGTCGACAACCACGGCAAGGTGATCTCCGGGCTCTCCAATGCCAGCCGCATGATCGGCCTGGGCGAGGGCATCATGCCCGCGTCGTTCGACGAGAAAATCTACGGCGCGAAGGCCGGCGACACGCTCGAGTTCGACTTCGAGGCGAAGGACGCCGAGGGCGGCTCCGACTTCGGCGACGGCGAGCTGCATGCCGCGGTGGAGATCAAGAGCTTTCGCAAGCGCATCCTCCCCGCGATCGATGACGAGCTCGCCGCGAAGGTGGGCTGCACCAGCGTGGAGGACATGCGCAAGCAGATGCGCCACAGCATCAGCGTGCAGAAGGGCAAGGACCTCCCCAAGCTCAAGGTCGACCGCGTGATCGACGCGGTGATCGAGCGCCTCGACGGCGAGGTCCCCGGCTACTACGTGGACTTCATCCGCCAGGACGTGGGGCGCGAGCTCATGCAGTCGCTCGAGAAGCAGGGCACGAACCTCCAGCAGTGGATGCTCCAGAACAGCATCCAGGCCGACCAGATGAAGGAGGACGTGGCCACCGAGGCGCAGCGCCGCGCCGCCATCGACTGCGCGCTCGAGGCGCTCTTCCGCGAGCTGGGGCTTGAGCTCACCGACGCGGACATCGACAAGATGTTCGAGGGCGACGACGACCCGGCCGCCACGCGCGCGGCGTGGGAGAAGGCCAACCGCATGGCCGACGTGCGCAAGATGTGCCGCCAGACGAAGGCAACCGACTGGCTGGTGGAGAACGCGCAGGTGACGGTGGTGGCCGACGCCTAAGCAGGCGTTCTACGAAGGTATCTATTCTGCCTGCGGGCTTCGCAGGCGGCTTGAACCAATCCTGAAAGGGGATTACCGATGCAACTTGGATCTACGGTGACGCTCGTCTACAAGGGCACGCTCGAGGACGGCACGGTGTTCGGCTTCGCCAACGAAGAGGACCCCATGAAGTTCCAGACGGGCATGGACATGGCCATCGACGGCTTCGAGCAGGCCATCCTCGCGATGAGCGAGGTGGGCGAGAAGAAGACGTTCACCATCAGCGAGTACGAGGCGTACGGCGAGTACCTCGACGACTACACGGCCGAGATTCCGCTCGAGCAGATTCCCACCGAGGTGAAGGTGGGCAAGCGCATCTGGCTGTCGAGCAGCGAGGACGGCGCGCCCGTACCGGCGACGGTACTCGAGGTGAAGAATGGCGTTGCGAAGTTCGACCTGAACCACCCGCTCGCGGGCAAGAGCCTCACCTTCGAAGTCGAGATCCTCGAGATCGAGGACGCCCCCGAGCACTTCGTGTCGGCCCAGGAGAAGGCGCAGCACATGAAGGAGCAGACCAAGCTCCTCGGCGGCGACCAGGGGATCGACTACCGCTAGGGCATCCTGACCGCCACCTGCGCGTGCAGGCGGCGGGCTTTCGTTTCTCGTATTTCACTTGGAGGTTTTCCACATGGCGAAACAACGCTTTACCCTTACCTCGTACGACCCGGTGTACGCCATTGCCGAGGAGGTAAGGATTCCCGAGGAGGTCATCCGCGAGCAGGCGCTCCGCTGGCTGAAGCTGCAGTGCTGCAAGGAGGGCGAGGAGCCGCGCCTGTCGAACCAGTGGGTGGCGGCGCACACGAAGGACTTCAAGAACGTCGAGGAGCTGATGATCTTCATCCGCTACAACATGTACCGCGACAACCGCGAGGTGCAGGAGCTCTCCGACCAGGACGCCATCTGCAAGGAGCTGTCGAAGCGCCTGGTTGAGGAGCTGCCGGCTGACCTGGTGGAGGAGTCCCTCTACGCGGCGAACTACCGCCTCGAGGAGATGATCAGCCGCAACGGCATGACCATCGAGGACTTCTGCCGCCAGCGCGGCATGACGCTCGACCAGCTGTACGCCGACGTCAAGGAGCGCACCATCCAGAGCCTGAGGGAGGACTCGGCGCTCGAGGCGTACGCCGATCACGCCGGGTTCACGCTCGAGGCCGAGGACTTCTACGCGATCATCCCGGGCGACGACATCCAGGACAAGGCGCGCAAGCGCCAGCAGATCGAGCTGGAGGGCCGCCTCGCGCAGATGGAGGAGTACGCGCTCAAGACCAAGGCGCTCAAGGAGATCATGGAGAACGCCATGATCAAGCGCAAGCCCACCGACACCGAGTGGCTCCGCTACGGCGACACGAGCGTCGACGTGCTGAACGCGAACAAGCAGTTCCCTGACAGCTTCGTGAGCCTGTAGGGGCGGCGCCCAGCGGGCGCGTGCGGCTGGCGGGCTGCTGGCGGGCACACCGGCTGGGCGGCGTTCAGGCTGCCGGCGAATGGCGGCGTCCGGGGCCTCGCGGCCTGCGCGTGGTTCGCGTGCCGGCCGCGCCGGCGGCGGCGAAGCTTGCCAATCGTTTTCGCCTGTGCGAAAATACCTAGACACGCGCGAGCCGGCATGGCGGCGCGCATAACGTGGTCGATTGGCGCAGCGGGAGCGCAGGTGCCTTACAAGCACAAGGTCGGGGGTTCAAATCCCTCATCGACCACCACGTATTCAACCCCGTTTCACCAGGTGAGACGGGGTTTTCTATCGAATGACCCGCTGAAGGCCGCTCTACCTTTGGCAGACTTAGGTAAACGGAGTTCCCCGTGAAGCATACCTGCGCCGTTTTGCCAAACATTTTCCATGACAACTTTTGGCAGCGCGAAAAGGCTGCTGGCGCTGCCTGAAGTGCCGAAGGATTGACGAGGCGCGACGGTGTTCCATCTGGATGCGAAGATGCTATAATGCAGGCGTACCGGCAAAGCCCGTCTGTCTCTCAACAGTGCTACGGGCGGCGTGGGTTTGGCTTAAGGGCGATAGGTGGTGCTATCGCCCTCTTTTGTTCCTGCCCTCGTCATCTGCTCGCGATTTGCATTCCCTCCATACTTCGAGGACGAACCCCGCGACGGTCGCTATCGCGGCCGCTATGAAAAGAACTTTTTCGATCATGGCGATCACCTCCTTTCAGAAGGCGCCGCCCGCGTCAGACCTTGCCGGTATGGATGGAGATTCTACTACGCTGGAAGGCAAAAAATGCGACATCTGCTTTTTGTGAACCGTCGCGCCGAAGGTGCTTGACGCGGCGGGGCTTTGATTTCACTATGCTTGCAGACGCAAAAACCTTCGAGGTTTTGTAAGGGCCGGTCCTACTGGGACTGGCCCTAGTTGTCTATGGGACGAAAATGCCTGTGCGCGAAGGCGCGCACCGATGCCCAACCATAGGCCAACTCTTCCTACGCCGCTCCCGTCCGGTGACATACGGCATATAGGCAGAAAAGTGTGTAAAGGAAATCATTCGAGGCATATAGGCAGAAAAGTGTGTAAAGGAAATCATTCGACACCGTAAGGATATGGGGTCGAACGATGGAATTCAGACCACACTAGCCCCTCTCCCCAACGAGCGGGCGCCCCGGTGTCGTCGCCCTG
>NZ_JAAKEC010000025.1 GCF_011038975.1 Adlercreutzia sp. ZJ176
CACAGGCACAGCAGGGCCGTGCACCCGTATATTATGGCGACCGCCGCCCTCTGCCCGTAGCCCCTGCCGAGGAGCCGGTGGTGGATGTGGCCCTTGTCGGGCGTCCCTATGCTGACGCCCACGCGCGTGCGCCGCACGATCGCGGCGAGCGTGTCGAGTATGGGGACGCCGACCATGACCATGGGGACCAGAAGCGATGTGATGCTGGTGACGTGCGTGGTTCCCATGAGCGCCGCCAGGCCGAGGCAGAAGCCTGCCGTCAGCGAGCCTGAGTCGCCCAGGAAGATCTTAGCCGGGTTGAAGTTCCAGCGCAGGAAGCCGAGCGCGGCGCCGACGAGGGCCGCCGCGAGGGCCGCCGCGTCCAGGCGCCCCGCCATGAGGGAGACCGCGAGAAGCGTGGCGCCGACCATGGCCGCGACGCCCGTCGCCAGGCCGTCGATGCCGTCGATGAGGTTGATGATGTTGGCGAACGAGACGAGGTACGAGACCGTCACCGGGTACGCGACCCATCCAAGGGTCACGAGGCTGTCGTCAACAGGACTGATCAGGTCCCCGACGAGGACTCCGCTCGCAGCCGCGACGCAGGCCGCGACCGCCTGCCAGAGGAGCTTGCTCATCGGCGTGAGGTGGCGGACGTCGTCGATCGCGCCGGTCAGGAACATGACGAGGACGGAGAGGGCGACGCCGAGGTAGCTGACGCCGCTCTCGGGAGGGAAGACGTCGGCAGGCTCCCACCCGAGGGGCCCGGAGAGGGCCAGCGCGCCGGCGAAGGCGGCGATCAGCCCGAGCATGACCGCGATTCCGCCCATTCGCGGCGTCGGCCTGGTGTTGACCCTGCGGCCGCTCGGATAGTCGACCGCGCCGAGCCTCCACGCGACCTTGCCCGCGGCCGGCGTCGTAGCCAGCGTCACGACGAGGGCGATTGCGAACAGCGCAATCAGGGAAACGATGGTGGGCCCCGAGACTGTCATTGCTGTCCTTCGTCAATCACAACCTCCCGCTGGGTCAATTGACCCAGCGGGAGGTCGCGCGGGCAGATAGAGGCGGCGGGCGCGCCTTCCGCGCCCGCCGCACTCGATGCTGCAACGCCTTCGCACGCTGCTGCTATTTCTGTCTTCGCTTCTTCTTGCACTCTTTTTTCTTGGTTATCTTGATGCCCAGCTGGGCTTTTATCTTCTTGCCATGAGCCTCTATCTCGAGGTAGGCCACCTTCCTGCGGTGGTTCACCTTCTGGACAAGGGCCTCGCGACCCGCGAGCGGGCCGCTCGTAATGTGGAGCTTGCCGTCCTCGATGTAGCCCTCGGACATCGCCACCGCGCTCTTGCCGCGCTGGGTCTGCTCCTCGAGCCACCGGACGCTCTGCTCCGGCAGGGGAACTGCCACGTTGTCTTGCCGCACCACACGCACGAAGCCGCGCGTCCTCCTCAGCGCGCGAATCAGCGCGTCGGGGTCGCGGGCGATCGCCACCAGATAGCCCGGCATGAGCACTTCCTCGCCAGGAAGCCACTTGTCGCCGCGCTTCACGCCCACACGGGCCTTCGGCACAAAGACCTCCTCCGCAACCGGCAGCCCCGCATGCTGCTTGCCCTCGGTTTCCGCCCGCTCGCGCATGGCTTTCTCCTCGAGCTTCAACGCCTCCGCGATCAGCTCGCGCGCATGGTCCTCGCGGCCCGCCCTCACCTGAACGACGTACCACGGCACGCCGCGCACAAAAAACGCATGGCGGGTGAGCACCTCCGGGAAGCCATCGCTTGACTGCGATGATTTCAGTACAGGCATGGCTTCGCCGTCCGTCCTCTCCGGTCGGTTTGACAACGTGTTCGTTCCCCTGATGCCAACATGCGCCGAGCGCGGCGCCGTTCACGGCAGCAAGGTATGCCGCAGCCTCCCTTACGTTCGGCTGGTTATGGCCAGCGCCGCGCGCAGCAGCACCGGTCGATCGGGCATGCTCACCTCCACCAAGGCGAGCGCCTTGTGGCGGTTCACCTTGCGGATGCGCGCCTCGAAACCGCTCAGCGGCCCCTCGGCTACCCGCACCTGGTCACGCTCGATGACGCCCGTGCTCGGACGCAGCGTGCGCCGACTGTCGAGCACCGACTCGAACCAGGCTTGCTCACCCTCGGTCAGCGGCACGTACGCCGTGCGCTGCCGCCCGATGAGATGCACTGGAAAAGAAAGGGAGCCCAGCCGCCGGTCAAGCCCGCGCGGGCTGCCCGAGACGGCGAACACGTAGCCGGGATACAGGAGCCGCTCCACCGTGACCCACTGGCCCTGCCGCTTCTGCAGCAGCTGGACCTTGGGAACGAAGCAGTCGTGCAGAAGCTCCTCGTCAACCAGGCTCCTCAGGTCACGTGCCGCAGCCTCCTCACGACCCTCGTGCACACGCGCCACGTACCAGCGCGCCGGCCCCGCAAGGCCATTGCCCTCACGTGCCGAGGATGCGCCGCGCCGCGAGGTTTCTCGCGCGCCCGAGGCCAAGCGACGGCCCGTGCGCACGCGCGTCTCACCCCGCGCTGCGGGGTACGCTGCGGCTTGCGCCGCGTACGTGCTCGTGGACATGCGCTCTTCTCCTCGTGCTCGCGAGAAGGTCGAATGCCGCGCCGAAACCGAACCCAAGCCCGAACTTGGACCTGCATTTAAGCCTGCATGCAAGCTCGCTAGCTCAAACTGCAAAAAGTAGACTTTTTGTTGGGGGAAGGTTAGTCTGGTAGGGCTGAAAGAAAGGGCAGGTCGAATGCGACCGTGACCAACACCAGGAGCCGAGTTCTAGGGCTGCTCAAAAAGTCTACCTTTTGATGACGGAAAACATCCCTTCTCACCCAAACGACCCGCCTGATGTCATCATCGGCGGGTCGCTCAAAATTGCAACAGAAAAAGCCGAGGGGCCTCTGGCTCGTATCACGCCAGAGGCCCCTCGGCCGTTGCCTATGTGAGGGAGGAAAAGCTCCTCCGAAGATCCTTCGAAGTCCCTCCCCTTGGTTTTTCTTACATGCCGTAAAAGCCCCTGTCGCTTTTGGCAGCCCAGGTTTTGTACATATCTCGGTAGTTCTCCTTAATGAAGGCCTGTATCTTCAAAATCTCACGGTCGTTGAGAGCCCCACGCTCTTTCAATACCGTATCGCCGTTGCCCTTGACAAAGAACTTAGCGGAGCCTTGCTCAGTGAGCCTAGAGTCGCTGGCATGAACGTGCATGCACTCTTATTTGATCAGGTTCTTTGGCGAAGGCGTAACCGTTCACGATGAGATCAGCGGCGTCGGCAATCTGCATGAGCTGAGCGTCAGTCATAGCGAATGCTCACTTTCTGAATAGGCTCCACGAATGCATCAGCATCGAAGTAGAGGTTTTGGAGGATCGGGATGAGGTCGATGTACTCCTCCTCCGGCTCGTCGCTGTTGTCGTACTGGGCGGTGCACACGATATAGCCTTTGTCCCAGGTGATGACGTCGAGGTAGCGACTCAAATGACGAGAAGTCCGGAAGCGGATGGTATGGGGCCCGTAAGAGAAGCTGGTCATGGGGCCATCGCTGCTCAACACTGCCTCATTGCGCCTGGTCACAACACTCCTCCTCTCTGGATGGTACACGCTGCTGTAACGGGGATTATATCATCGGCGGGCCGCTCGAAGCTACAACGGAAAAAGCCGAGGGGCCTCTGGCTCGTATCACGCCAGAGGCCCCTCGGCCGTTGTGTATGTGAGGGAGGGAAAGCTCCTCCGAAGCTCCTCCGAAGCTCCTCCGAAGCCCTTCCCCTTGGTCTTTCCTACCCGAAGCGGCCGGCCACGTAGTCGGCGGTTCGGGGATCGCCCGGGTTCGTGAAGATGGTGTCGGTGTCGCCGGCCTCGACCATCTCGCCGAGCAGGAAGAACGCCGTCTTGTCGGACACGCGCAGGGCCTGCAGCATGTTGTGCGTCACCATGATCACGGTGTAGCTCTTCTTGAGCTCGGCCACCAGCTCCTCGATCTTCGCCGTGGAAATGGGGTCGAGCGCGCTCGTGGACTCGTCCATGAGCAGCACCTCGGGGCGCACCGCAAGCGCACGCGCGATGCACAGGCGCTGCTGCTGGCCGCCCGAGAGGCCGAGCGCGTTCTTCTTCAGGCGGTCCTTCAGCTCGTCCCAGATGGCGGCGTCACGCAGGCTCTGCTCCACGATCTCGTCGAGCTCGGCGCGCTTCTTGATGCCGTGCGTGCGGGGACCGAACGCCACGTTGTCGTACACGCTCATGGGGAAGGGATTGGGCTGCTGAAACACCATGCCCACGCGGCGGCGGAGGTCGTTCACCTCGACGTCGCGGTACGCGTCAGAGCCGTCGAGCGTGATCGAGCCCTCGACGCGGCAGCCCTCCACCAGGTCGTTCATGCGGTTGAGGCTCTTCAGCAGCGTCGACTTGCCGCAGCCGGACGGGCCGATGAGGGCCGTCACCTGGTTCTCCGGGAACGTGAGGCTCACGTCCTTGAGCGCATGGAACTCCTTGTAGTACAGGTTGAGGTTGCTCACGACCATCTTGTCCATCGCTGCGGGAGCCATGCCGCCTGCAGCGCCCGCGCTGGCAGCCGCGCCCGCGCTCGGCACAACCGACGTCCTCATTGCACCCACTGCCTCCCGCGTCTTCTCGCGCTCCATCGTCCCGCTAGTCATTGCCGCTTCCTTTCCTCATCTTCTTAGCAGCGAAGGTCGCCGCCGCGTTCAGCACTACCACGACCACAAGCAGCACCACCGCGGTCGCATACGTCTCGTTCACGTGCAGGCCCTCGCTGGCCAGCACGTACATGTGCACCGCAAGCGTGCGGCACGAGTCAAACACCGCCGCTGCGCCACCGGCGACGAAGTCGGGGATCTGCGCGATAGTGCCCGCCGTGAACAGCAGCGCGGCCACCTCGCCCACGCAGCGGCCGAGGGCCAGGATCACGCCGCCCAGGATGCCGGGCACCGCGCTCGGCAGCACGCAGCGGAACACCGTGCGGAGCCGCCCGGCGCCGAGGCCGAAGCCGCCCTCGCGGTACGCGTCAGGCACGGCGATCAGCGCCTCCTCCGTGGTGCGCATCACCACAGGCAGCACCATGATGGCCAGCGTGCACGCGCCCGACAGAAGCGACAGGTTCCAGCGCAGCGCCGTCACGAAGAACAGCATGCCGAACAGGCCGTAGATGATCGACGGGATGCCCTGAAGGGTCTCAGTGGTGGTGCGCACGATGTTCACGAAGCGCGAGCCGCGCGGCGCGTACTCCACCAGGTAGATGGCGCTTCCCACGCCGATGGGCACCGCCATCACCAGCGCGAGCGCCGCCATCATCAGCGTGCTGATGAGCGCCGGCATGAGCGACACGTTGTCGGAGGTGTACGTCCACTCGAACAGGCTCGGCGTGAGGTAGGGCACGCCGTTCACCAGGATGTAGCCCACCAGGAAGGCCAGCACGAACGCGGTAGCCGCCGCGCCCAGGTACACGAGCCCTCGCAGCAGCGCGCTCACCATGCGCCGACGGCGCGCGACCTCGGCCTCGCGCGCGGCCCACTCATCACTCGCGATGCGCAACGCCGCCGAAAGCTGCGCCGCCGTCATGTCCCAAGGAGCCATCATCGCGCCTCGCCTCGCTTCTTAATCACGTTGAACAGCATCGTTATCAGCAGGATGAACACGAACAGCACCACGCCCGTGGCGATGAGCGCGCCGCGGTGCAGGTCAGCTGCGTAGCCCATCTCGAGCACGATGTTCGCCGTCATGGTGCGCACGCCGTCGAAGATGGAGCCGGGGATCACCGCCTGGTTGCCCGCCACCATGATGACGGCCATCGTCTCGCCGATCGCGCGGCCCACGCCGAGCACGATGGCGGCCATGATGCCCGAGGCGGCCGCGGGGACCACCACGCGGAACACCGAGTGCTCGTGGTCAGCGCCGAGCGCCAGCGCGCCCTCGTAGTACTTCTGCGGCACGGCGTCGAGCGCGCTCTGCGCCACGGTGATGATGGTGGGCAGGATCATGATGCCCAGAAGCAGCGCCGCCGCCAGAAGCGAGAGACCGCGCCCGGGCAGGTAGTCGCGGATGAGCGGCACGATGACCACCAGGCCGAAGAAGCCGTACACGACGCTCGGGATGCCCGCGAGCAGCTCAACGCCCGGCTTGAGCGTCGCCGCCACGCGCCCGCTCGCGAAGCGCGAGAGGAACACGGCGCACAGAAAGCCCGCGGGAACGCCCACCAGCATGGCGCCCGCCGTCACGTAGATGGAGCCGATGATCATGGGGAAGATGCCGTACAGGTCATTCGCCGGACGCCACGTGGTTCCGAGGAGGAACTCGGGGATTCCGATCTGCGCCATGGCGGGCAGGCCGTTCGCGAACAGAAACACGCAGATCAGAGCCACGGCTAGCACTGACACGGCCGCTGCGCCCACGAAGAGCGCTCGCGCAAACCCCTCCTTCACAGCAGATTGAGACATGATTTCCTTTCGTTCGATGTGCGGAAGCCCTAGGCGGTCCTGAGAGCCCGCCCCCCGCGGGGAGCAAGGAGGCCCTTTCGTTCGAGAGCCTGCCCCGGCAGGGGCGCAGGGCGGAGAAACGACAGAGGGCGGGGGATGTCCCGCACGCCCTCGCTGCTTCCGGAGGCCCGCCCCGCCAGGGTGCCTAGACGCGAAGCCCTGGCAGAGATGGAGAGGGGCGGGCAAGAGCAAGACTCGGGGGCAGACCGCCGGGAATCGGCCTGCCCCCACTCACAGGGGAGAGTGTCGCTAGGCGATCTCAGACCAGTCGGTGATCTCGCCGGTGTAGATCTTCATGACCTGCTCGGAGGTGAGCTCGTCGATGGAGGAGTCAGGAGCAACGATCACAGCGATGCCGTCCTGGGCGATGACCGTGGCCACGACGCCCTTGGCGGTCTCGGAGTCCTTGAGCTCGCGGGACGCCATGCCGATGTCGCAGGTGCCCTCGACCGCCATGTTCACGCCGGTGGTGGAGTCAGACTGCTGCACCTCGACGGTCATGCCGGGGTTGATCGCCTTGTAAGCCTCGGCGAGCTTCTCCATGACCGGGGTCACGGAAGAGGAGCCGGCCACGACCACCTTGCCGGAGATGCCGCTGGGGGTGTAGGCCGCCGCGCCGTCAGCCACGGCGATGTAGCCCGCCTCCTCGACGACCTTCTGGCCGTCAGCGCTCATGATGAACGTCATGAAGTCCTGCGCCTCAGCGGAGAGCTCGGACTTGGTCACCACGTTGAAGGGACGGGCGATCTTATACTCGCCGCTCTTCACGTTGGCGGCCGAAGCCTCGGCGCCGTCGATCTTGAGCGCCTTCACGGTGTCGTTCAGCGAGCCGAGCGAGATGTAGCCGATGCCGTTCGGGTCACCCGCGACCGACGTCATCATGACGGAGGTGGAGTTGGTGATGGCGGCGGAGGTGGTGGTCATGTCAACCTTGGTGCCCGAGGCGTCCTTCTGCTCGATGCCGAACAGCTCGATGAACGCGCCGCGCGTGCCCGAGCCGTCCTCGCGCGAGTACACCGAGATCTCACCCGACGTAGCGCTGCCGCTGGCGGACGAGGCCGAGCTGTCGCTGGAGCTTCCCCCGTTGCTGGAGGCGCAGCCCGTGATGGCGAATGCGCCGAGCGCCAGCGCGGCGACGAGCGCGATTCCCAAAATACGTTTCTTCACGTTTGTTCCCTTTCGTCTTCGTGCGGCGCCGAGCCCCATGCCCGCTACCGCATCGCGCGCCAAAGCACGCGATCTGAAACCTGCAAGCACCATGATCGGGGGGCGCGATCAAAAAAAGGTCAGGCAAAAGGAAAGCCCAGGTAAAGGCTGGCGTAAGAAATGTAAAGTTTGGGAAGCGAAAAGCAGGCGAGCCGCCACCCGGATGCGGGCGACGGCTCTGCTCTGACGTGCTGCTTCTTGTTTTGCGGCGGCCTTATGGGCCGGGCGCGCGGGTCGCGTTGCGGGCGAAGGGGCATAGACGGACGCCTTGTTCTTGCGGCCAGATCCTTCGACTCCGCGCCCTGCGGGCGCTCCGCTCAGGATGAGGCGGGAGGGATGTGCGCCCGCAAGCGGTCGTGCTGCCTCTCGCTACCGCGCGCTGCGGCGGCGGAAGGCGGCCACGCCGCACACGGCGGCTGCGGCGAGAGCCACGGCGAAGGCCGCGAGGGCAGCCGCGGGCACGGCGTCACCTGTCTGGGCGAGCGCCATGGCGGCGGGCTTCTTCGCGGCGGCGACGTCACCTTCGCCCTCGACGGACGCGGGCACGTAGGTCGGGTCGGCGGCGGCGCACACGGAGCACGCGCCCTCGACGAACCTGTGAGGCTCGGCCTCGCCCGCCTTCACGCCGCAGACGTCACAGAGGGCCCAATGCGTGCTCACGTCGTAACCCCACTTGCCATCCTCGGTCTTGTGGCCCGTGGCGGGAACCACGGTGTCCTCTAGCCTTATCTGCTGCGTGCAAGCTTCGTCACTGTAGTACAAGCCGCAGATCGAGCAATGCCAGTAGGCGGCGCTGCCTGCTTCCGTGCAGGTCGCCTCCTTTGCCTCCGTCTTGGCGGCGTTGTGCGTCGCCGTTACCTGGCCCTCGTTCTCCACGGCCTTGCCGTTCACCGTGATGACGCCGCCCGTGCTGTTGGTGATCTGCACGCCTTCAGCAACGGTGATATCCGAGCCGTACTGATAGAGCGTCAGGGCGTCTCCGAGCTTCGCGCCTTCAACGAGAGCCGTCGCGCCAGCTCCCACCACATACGACGCGGCTTTCTTCACAACGGGGACGCCAGCTTCGACGTAGCCCATCGGGCTGTTGGTGAAGGTTCCTCCGGTTATTTCCACCAAGTCCTCCGCGGTAGCGACGCCGAGTCTTCCCACGAGGGCAGAAGTCCCTGTTCCCTCAAAATACCCACCTGCTATATGCGCCTGACCAGCAGTCGTGTCGCTTTTATATTGCTTTCCCACCACGATAGGAACGCTAACAGACGTTACTTCGGCCTGCGAACCAACAGGGAACTCAACCACGGCTGTGCCTCTCGAAACAACGCCATAGGTACCTGCATCGAACACGCCTCCGTTCACCGTAGTGGTCCCACTCGAAAAACTAATAGCGCTGCAGTTGCTCGTGAACATGCCGCCGTTAATGACGGTTTTCACCCCCGCCACGGCGGAGCCGATCACGCCAGTTGACGGAAAGTCCCCATGAATCTTCGCCTCAAAGGTGCCGCTCTCAATGGTGAGCTTACTCTGATTGACGACGGCGGAAACCGCGGTGTTGGACTTGGCGCTCGTGTCCATGAAGATCTTGCCGCCACTGCCCGAGTCCCTAATGGTCAGGTTGCAGCCAGACTGGACCACTATCGTGGTTGAGCTGATGGTACGGCCGTTCAGGTCAAGCACCATCACGGCATTCGGATCGTTCAATACGTCGCCGAATATAATCGGCTGGTTTCCGTTGGGGAAATTAAAGTTCTTCAGGAGCTTGACCGTGGTGACGTTGTTGGCGCTCATGATATCGATCGCGCCTTCGCCCGCCCACGTATTCAGCTCCTCCTGCGTGGTGTCCTTCGTAATCGTCGTTCCGGTTGTGGCCGTAGCCGTATCCGTATCCGCCTCGCCTGCCGCCCAGGCGCTCTGCGACAGAGCCGAGCACAGCGCGATCGCGCAGGCTGCCAGCAGCGCTGCCAGCACCAGACGCAGGGATCCCTTCACCTTCCGCGTGTTCTCCATTTCTTGCTCCGTTTCCTGCGCCAACGCGCCAGGCGCCTCGACTCCCCAGCCAAACGCGTTGACAGCAATCTCCCGCTATCGATATCTTCAATATAGGGTGCCTCTAAATGTAAAGCAAGCGTAAACGAGTATTTTTTCGTAATGAACGATCTACATGTATACGAATTTGAGGAAAAATAGAACAAGATCGATGCTCCAAGCGCATCAGCGAAACAGCTCGCCATGCGAGCCCGTACGCTGGAAATAGGCTATGTCGCCGTTCACCCGCCATATGACCAACCAGTCGGCGGCATTGGCAACGTGACACTCGTTGCTTCCTCCCCATTTCCCAGAGAGCCGGTGCATGTTGTGTCGCGTCTTGAGCGTCTCGAGAGACTCGGCGGAGTTTTCGATCACCAAGTCGATGACCTTCTCCAGCTCGCTAAGGTCCCAGTTCCTCTTTGCCGCCTTCTTCTTGAGGTCCCTGCCGAAGGCTGGCGCGAACTTCGCCTCAAGCTGGCTGGTCATGAGAGCGCAGCCCGGATAAGGTCATGACCGGTGGCAAAGCTCTCGCCGCTGCCGGCCTTGATCATCTCCTCGGTTTCTCGGATGGCGACCAAACTCTCCGCATTCGGCTGCTCGTAGTCGAATGACAGGGGAATCGCACCCGTGTTCACGATCTGCGTGTAAAAGGCTCGGGTTGCCGACGAGAGGTCGAGGCCGTAGTGCTCCACGACGCGAGCCGCACCTTCCTTCAGGCTGTCATCCAAACGAATGGTCAAGCTGCTTGCTGCCATCATTTCCTCTTTCTGTTCTAACTTTGCACATATATATGTTATCAAATGTATGTGCAGAATAGAATACGCCCGCGCGTAAAGAGCCGCCGCCCGGATACGGGCGGCGGCTCTGCTCTGACGTGCTGCTTCTTTGTTGGCAGTGACCTTGTGGGCCGGGTGCGCGGGTCGCGTTGCGGGCGAAATGGCGTATGGGGGCGCCTTGTTCTTGCGGTCAGATCCTTCGACTCCGCGCCCTGCGGGCGCTCCGCTCAGGATGACATAAGGGGGCCTTGCGCGCTCCTAGTTCGCGCGCGCTCCTTGCGCTCGCGCCTTCCCTAGCTTGCGCGCGCTCCTCGCGCGTGCTCCTGGTTAGCGCGCTCCTCGCGCTCTCCCTTCGCGCGCGTTTCCTAATTTGCGTGCGCGAAGGGGGCTATGGCTCGCAGGGTGGCATCCTTCGCGAAGACGGCCTGGGCGGGATCGGCTATGGTGAGGGTGAGGGTCCCCCGGTAGCCGTAGTCGGTCACCTCCGAGAAGTAGGTGCGGGCGGGCTTCTCCACTTCGCACACCTGCGCCACGGCGGCGTTGGCGGCCTGCTCCATGTCGGCGGCGATGCGCTCGATGGCCTCGCCGGCCGCCGTCACCACCACGGGGACGACGATCACCGAGATGGGGCGCAGCTTCACGAGCGCCGTCTTGTTGATGACCGAGTTCGGCACCACGATGCGCTCGCCCACGGTGTTCTCGATGGTGGTGTGCCGCCACGTGACGTCGCGCACGATGCCGCGCTGGCCGCCCACGTCGATGTGGTCGCCCGGCTCCACGAGCCCGGTGATGCTCACCTGCAGGCCGCCGATCAGGTTCGCCAGCGTATCCTGGAAGCCGAGCGAGATGGCGATGCCGCCGATGCCGAGCGCCGTCACGGCCGCGCTCACGTCCACATTGAAGCAGCTCGACAGCACCACGCTCGCGCCGACGCACCAGACCACCACGCGCGCGATGTTGACGAAGATGCTCGACGAGGGCAGCGGCGAGTTGTCGTGGCTCAGCAGGTGCCGCAGGAACTTCGTCACCACGTGCGCGAGCACCGCCGTGAACACGGCCGCCAGCACCACCGTGATGAGCGTGCTCAGCCACTCCACGCCCACGATGCCCTGTATGAAGTCGTGCAGGCCCTCGGTCTGCTCCTCGGGGTTAAGCTCCATGATGATTGGTCACCTCCGCTACCACGAGGGGGGCTTCTGGGGGACGAAGCTCGGCGGCTCCCACGTGACCACCCGGCCCGCGGCGCGCGTGGCCGCGACGTCGATCAGGCGCTGGTTGGACGAGCCGCACCACTTGAGCGAGAGCGACTTGCGCGTCTGCACGAAGGGGCCGTCCACCAGCACGTCAACGTTGTCCAGAAGCGCGCGCACGGCGGCGGGGTCGAGCTGCGGGGTCGAGGGTGCGAGTGCGGGGGGTTGCGCGGGAGCGGTGGGCGCGCTGGATGCGGCGCATCCCGCGGACGTACTAGGCGCGACGCTCTCCGCAGATGCGCCGCCTTCCGCGGACGTGGCACATTCCGCTGGCGCACTAGGCGCGGCGCATTCCGCGGACGTGGCACATTCCGCTGGCGCACTAGGCGCGGCACCTTCCGCAGGCGCACCTTCGCCGCCTTCCGCCACGCACACCAGGTCCTCGTAGAGGTAGCCCGTGTACGCCCAGACGCCGTAGCCCTCCTCCTTCAGCTGGCGCGCCAGGTGCGCGCAGGCCGCCGCCTGCTCGAACGGCTCCCCGCCCGACAGCGTCACGTCATGCACCAGGCCGTTCGCGCGGATTTCGGCCAGCACCGCGTCGGTGGTGGTGAGCGTGCCGCCCTCGCGCGGCTGGCTCTCGGGGTTGTGGCACCCCGGGCACGCGTGCGAGCAGCCCTGCACGAACACGGCATAGCGCAGCCCCGGCCCATCCACGATGGAGTCCGGGACCGCACCGTAAAGCTTGATGTCCATGCTACCGCTGCGTGGGGATGGCGTGCTTCACGCGGTCGTGCTCCTCGGCGCGCTTGGCGTCGTTGAAGCGGTCGAGCGTGCCCACCAGGTAGCCCGTGATGCGGCGGATGCGCTCGAAGGGCTGGTTGTGCTCGTCCTCGGTGCGGCCGCACTTGGGGCACACGTCCTCGATGATGCCGTTGTAGCCGCACACCGGGTCGCGGTCGACCGGGTGGTTCACGCTGCCGTAGCCCATGCCGCAGTCCTTCATGTAGCGGATGACGCTCTCGAACGCCTCGAGGTTCTCGGTCGGGTCGCCGTCGAGCTCGATGTAGCTGATGTGCCCGCCGTTGGTGAGCGCGTGGTAGGGCGCCTCGATGGCGATCTTGTCGAACGCGCTGATGTCGTAGTACACCGGCACGTGGAAGCCGTTGGTGTAGTAGTCGCGGTCGGTCACGCCGGGAATCACGCCGTAGCGCTCGCGGTCGATGCGCACGAAGCGGCCGGACAGGCCCTCGGCCGGCGTGGCGATGAGCGTGTAGTTCATGCCGCGCTCGCGCGAGATGCGGTCGCAGTAGGAGCGCATGTGCCCGACGATCTCCAGGCCCAGGCGCTGCGCCTCAGCCGACTCGCCGTGGTGCTTGCCGGTGAGCGCCACCAGGCACTCGGCCAGGCCGATGAAGCCCGTGGTCAGCGTGCCGTGCTTCAGGACCTCGCGCTGCGTGTCGGTGGGCTTGAGCTTCTCGGAGTCGATCCACACGCCCTGCCCCATCAAGAACGGCGCGTTGTACACGTGCTTGCGCGCCTGGATCTCGAAGCGCTCGTCAAGCTGGCCGGTGACCAGGCTGAGCTTTGAGTCGAGCAGGTCGAAGAACAGGTCGAGGTCGCCCTTGGCGCGGATGGCCAGGCGCGGCAGGTTGATCGACGTGAAGCTCAGGTTGCCGCGGCCGGGCGTGACCTCGCGCTCGGGGTCGAACACGTTGCCCATGACGCGCGTGCGGCAGCCCATGTAGGCGATCTCCGTCTCGGGCGTGCCCTTGTAGTACTGCGCGTTGAACGGCGCGTCGAGGAAGCTGAAGTTGGGGAACAGGCGCTTCGCCGAGCAGTGCATGGCCAGCTTGAACAGGTCGTAGTTCGGGTCCTCGGGGTTGTAGTTCACGCCCTCCTTCACGCGGAAGATCTGCACGGGGAAGATGGGCGTCTCGCCGGAGCCGAGGCCCTCCTCGGTGGCGAGTAGCATGTTGCGGATGACCATGCGGCCCTCGGGGCTCGTGTCCATGCCGTAGTTCACCGAGCTGAACGGTGTCTGCGCGCCGGCGCGGGAGTGCATGGTGTTCAGGTTGTGCACGAGCGCCTCCATGGCCTGGAAGGTCTGGCGGTCGGTGTCGCGCGTGGCGTTCTTCACGGCGTAGGCGATCACCTTCTCGGCCGCATCAGTGCTCACGCCCGCGGCCTCAAGCTCGCCCATGACGCCGGCGCGGAACGCCGGGTCCATGTCGAGGCTGGCCGTGACGCCCGTGGCCTCCTCGACGCGCGCGAGCATGGCCTCGGCGAACGCGCGGTCGTCCTCGATGTCGGTCAGCAGGTCGATGCCCTCAGCGACGTGCTTCTTGAACAGGCGGCGGAACGTCTTGCGCACGCCCACGGCCAGGCCGTAGTCGAAGTCGCACACGCTCTGGCCGCCGTGCTGGTCGTTCTGGTTGGACTGGATGGCGATGCAGGCCAGCGCCGCGTAGCTCGAGATGTCGTTCGGCTCGCGCAGCACGCCGTGGCCCGTGGAGAAGCCGCCCTTGAAGAGCTTCGTCAGCTCGATCTGGCAGCACGTGGTAGTGAGCGTGTAGAAGTCCATGTCATGGATGTGGATGTCGCCCTCGCGGTGCGCCTTGGCGTAGCGCGGGTCGATCACGCACATCTCGTAGAACTGCTTGGCCGACTCGCTGCCGTACTTGAGCATGGTGCCCATGGCCGTGTCGGCGTCGATGTTGGCGTTCTCGCGCTTCATGTCGGAGTCGGCCGCCTTCGAGAAGGTGATGTCCTTGAGCGTCTGGATGAGGCGGGAGTTCACGTCGCGCACGCGGTTGCGCTCGGCGCGGTACAGGATGTAGGCCTTGGCGGTCTGGACGAAGCCCGACTCGATGAGCGTCTCCTCCACGAGATCCTGCACGCCCTCGACCGTGGGCGTGCCCTCGATGGCGCCCGCGTCGAGCTTGGCGACGACCTTCGCGGCGATCTCGTCAGCCACGGCGCGGTCCTGCATGGCAGCGCATGCCCGGAACGCCTTCTCCACCGCCTCGGCGATCTTCTCCTGGTGGAACTCTGCCGTGCGCCCGTCGCGCTTGATGATGGTCTTTACCATGCGTGCTCTTCCTTTCGTCTTTCGCCGAGTCGTCCGTTGCCGCGAGCGTTGCCGCGAGCATTTGCTGCGCGCATTGCCGTGGACGTTGCCGCGAGCGCTGTTGCGTGCGTTGCCGCGAGCGGCCACAAAATAGGGCGTCCGAACCGTGCAGCGCGCATTATCCAGATGCCCTTGTGTTTCTTCATTCCGACCTGTGGTTTCGCTTGTTCCTTCAACATGCTTTCCACAGCTTTTTCACCTCAGCAAACCACAATATGTTGTGCCTTACTGCTCTCAAACCGCGTATATATAGTACCCGCGCGCCAGCTTTCGCGCAAGCGAACGTTTTGTGTTTTTACCAAGCTGAAAACTACAGAAATGTTTTCGGGAGAAGGTTGAGGGGGGGGTGCTTGCGCCTTGGACATGGGGAGGGGCATACCGTCCCTTAGGTGTGAGGAGGGCATGCCGTCCCTTGGGCATGAAGGGACATGCCATCCCTTGGGCTTGGGACTCTCTCGCTCTTTGGACGTGGGGGAATGCGCGCCTCACTTCCGTGCCATCCTGAGCGAGCAGCCTCCCGCATGTCATCCTGGATGAGCAGCCTCTCCTTATGTCATCCTGAGCGAGCAAAGCGAGTCGAAGGATCTGGCCCCAAGCATGGCACGCTCACATGCGCAACCCGCCCGCGGCCAGATCCTTCGACTCCGCGCCTTACGGCGCTCCGCTCAGGATGACACGAGGTGGGCACGTGACGCGGGCGCTCTTCTCAGTGGCACAAGGAAGGAGGGGCTAGCTCACCGTGCCGTACACTTGGCCCCAGGCGTGACCCGTGATGGCGGAGTTCAGCTGGTCGCACAGGCGCAGGCGCGTGTAGTCGCCCGGCGGGAGCAGGCCCACGAGACGCATGAGCTCGTCTGGCAAATCGTAGGTCTCGGCGGCGAGCACCACGTCGAGGCGGCGCACCGTGGCGTCCTCTCCTTCGAGGTCCTGGAACAGCGCGTCGACCATGCGCTGGAGGACGCCGTAGAACTCGCTGCGGTCGATGTTGGCGCCAACATGGTTGCGCGGCATGCCTAGCGCCCCTCGATCCGGGGGCCGTCAGCCTCCACGATCGCCAGGTTGTCGCCGAGCGCCGCGGCCACGCGCTCGCGCGCCCGGGCGATGAAGTCGGCAAGCTCGTCCTCGATGGCGCCCGCGGACGCGGCCGGGTCGGAAGCGGCCGGGCTGACGGCGGAAGAGCTCGCCGCAGGCGCGGCATCGGGAGCCGTGCTCTCATGCGGCGCGCTGCCGTCGCCACCAGAACCTGCACCAGACGCGGCACCCGCGGCGCCAGCGCCAGCGCCGCCCTCCCCTTCGCCTGCCGCGCTTTCGCGCACGACGGCGTCGAGCCCCATCGTGGTCGCCACCAGGGCGCCGGAGTACGCCGGCGTGGCGTCGCCGACGGCGCGCAGGAACTGGACGCCCGCAGCGCGCAGCGCGTCGACGGCCGCGACCATGGCGTCGGGGACGTAGTAGGGGTTCTCGGGCGTGGGGCCCTGCTGCCGCGCATTGCGCTCGCGCACCTCGAGCTGCGCGAGAAGCGGGAGCGCCGTGGCGTTCGCCGCGCGGCGGGCCAGGTCAACGGCAGCTTCCTGGGGAGCACACGTGGAAAAGCCCGCCACGTCGGCCCCAAGGTCCTCCATGATGCCCATGGCCTCCTCGAGCGTGCCGCGGCCGCTTCGCAGCGTGCCGTCGGCAGCCACGTCAACCGACGCGAAGACGGGCGCGTCGCTCACCTTCCTCAGCCCCATGAGCGCGCATTTGAGGTCGGCGCAGGTGGAGAAGCCGTTGAGGAAAAACGCGTCGAACTCCTCCTGAGCGAACAGGCGGCCAGCGCGGGCATACTGGTCAAGGTTCTCGCGAAGCGACGCCTTCGAAGACGCGTCGAGCGGGAGCCCGCACGGCCCGATCTCGGCCAGCACGTGCTGGGGCACCTGGGCGCGAACCGCCCCGAGGGCGGCGCTGACCACCTCGGCGGCGCGATCCTCCATGCCCGCGCGCGCCAGGCGCGCTGGGGTCACCGACGCCGTCGCCGCCACGAGGCACTGCGCGCCGGCGATGAACTCCAGCTTGTAGGCGTCCTCAAGCGTGTCGGGCTCGAGCAGCAGGGTGAACTCGACGTCGTGCTCGACGTCGATGCCGAGGCGCGCGAGGGCCGAGAGAACCGGCGTCGACAGCACGAGCATGTCCTTGTTGAGTCGCAGCTTGATGTCAGGCATGGGAAGCTCCTCCGCGGATGACGCGCCCGCCTGCTGACGCGCGGGCGGGCGCGGGATAGTCTTTCCTGCCATGATACACAGAAACCCGCCCGGGGCGAGCGGAAGCCCGCCGACGGTGAGCGGAGTCGCCCGAGCGCACGCGCGCAACTCACCGCCAAAACCCCACCGCTCCAGCCGAGCCGGCGCGCGCAAAGACGCGAATCGCGCGGCGGACGCCTATAATGAGCCTCGGCAACTTGATGTGGTTCCCCTCCCGTCAAGCTTGCACTGCTTTATACCCCTAAAAAGCAGTTTGCAGCGATTCGAATCGCTGCATCATCCCCCTCCTCAGGGCCGGCAAGGTACCCCTCCTTAGCCGGCCCATTCTCTTTCCAGACGCAAAACGGGCCGGCGGCTGCGCAGCCAATGGCCCGTAAGCGTGCTGGCGCTCGCACGCTCGTCCGCGCGCCCGGCGGCCGCGCTAGAGCGGGCGAATGCGCTACAGGCAGAAGCGCATGCAAAGGAGAGCCCCAGCCTGTCCTCGCCGACCGCCAAGGGCCTGGGACGGAACACGACCTGCGTTCCGATGCGCTTTCCGAACTTCGCCTTGAACTTGTCGAGGGACTTGGTGGACTTCACAATTTTCCCGGGGTTTTCCCGCACCGCTTTTCTCTTTGCGATAAAGTGCAAGCAGGCCAGCAGCAGAAAGCCGCTGACCTGCGAGATTGCTGGCGCCCCCGAGAGGACTCGAACCTCCGACGCACGGTTTAGGAAACCGACGCTCTATCCGCTGAGCTACGGGGGCCTGATGTCGAGCGCATCAAAGTCTACCACAACTGGCCGCACAATCGCGTGCGCCAACTGGGCATATAGGCAGAAAAGTGTGTAAAGGAAATCATTCGACACCGTAAGGATATGGGGTCGAACGATGGAATTCAGACCACACTAGCCCCTCTCCCCAACGAGCGGGCGCCCCGGTGTCGTCGCCCTG
>NZ_JAAKEC010000026.1 GCF_011038975.1 Adlercreutzia sp. ZJ176
CTTGATCTACGCCGCGCTGTTGCGCAAGAAGGTAGTGATGCCCCTGGCCTACCTGTGCTCGTAGGGCACTAAAAATCGAACCTTCAAAAATCAGCCCTATCAAGGGCGTAGGTCGTTGTACCCAAAATCGGGTTTGAACAGGTGTTTTAGTTGTCAAAGATACGTTCAATTAAGAGTGTTTTGCCTGATGGCGAGTTGATTATTGCGGTTTACTACCTAACATTTTGCCTAGAACCGACGAATCAGGAAAACCTTTGGGAAACCACCCCGACAACGCCACCCAAGCGCCTCCGATAGATAATTACCAGCGCAACAAAAGCAATAAGCTGAACGGGCTGGGTTCCCCACCAGATGGCGAGCGTCGCCTGGATCACGAGAACCAAAAGGCCGGCGATCTCAGTCGGCCAGGACACTTTTATTCTCGTGACGCGCTTCACCAGAACCATCGTGCGCACCCCCCATGTGACAAGATGGCCGAGGAACGTGGCGATCGCCGCCCCCATCGGGCCTATGACGAAGGTGAGCACAATACAGGACCCGATTCCCACGACCGCGCCCGCGATCGTGGTGGCTGACACCTCCTTCGTGCGCCGAGCCGCGGCGTAGATGCAACCTTCGAACAAAGACAGCCCGTTCAGCAGGACTCCGACGAGGAGGAAGGGAACGTAACGCCACGCCTCGAAGAACTCGTTGGCGTAGAGAATATGGGCAAGCGGGACGTCGAGCAGCATGATCACGGAGCAGCCGAGGCACATGGCGCAAGAGTAGAGCCCGTACATCCTGCCGAGGAAACCGTCCTCGTCGTCCTCGTTAAACTCCTTGATGGCGGAGATCGACCAAGCGTTGTAGAAGATCGATTGCAGCGTGGAGAGGATAGTCGGGATCTTGAACGCCACCGCGTAGACGCCGTTCGCCGCCGCGCCACAGATGAGCGCGACAACATAGCGGTCGCTCAGGTCGCTCACCCACCATGCGAGGCTGTTGGCGATGAGGGGCGCGCTGTACATCGCCATGGCCCGGAACAATCCGGGGCGCGAGCAGAGGATCACCCCCAGCGAGATCCTCTCCGCGACGAGCAGGACACAAACGGAGAAGAGGCTCCCTAGCGCCATGGCGGCCATGTAGCCGACGACCCCGAGAGGGATTGCGATGAGCAGGAGAACCGCAGCTACGCAGGTGACGAGCGTGCCGCCTATGCCGCTCACGACGAGCGGCCTAATGTGGCCCTGCGACTTGAGATGCATCGTGAGCACATTGCCCAGAGACCCCAGCAGGAACATCGCGAGTAGAAACGCCGTGTACGCCTCGTCCACGGGCACGGCCCCGAGCATCGTGGCCGCAGCCAGGACGACGAGGAGCGCGCACGCCCCACCCGCTACCGACCTCAATCCGATCGAAAGCACTTCCTCGGACTCGGCGTCTCCTCCCAGCCCGAACCGCAGCACCGCGTCCTGCACGTTGAGGGTGAGTACCGGCACGAGCAAGGAGACCGTACTCTGCACCAAGTCAACCATGCCGTAGTCGGCCGTGCTCAGTGCGGACGTATAGAGCGGCAGGAGGAGGAACTGGACGAGCTTCGAGCCGAACGTGCTGATGGCGAAGAGCGCCGTGTTGGCCGAGAGCTCCTTATAGCGTCGGGAAGTCATCGGTGGCTCTTCCCCAACACTCGCTTGGCGATGCGCGCCAAGGGAGCAATCGACCGGCGCAGGTCCCTCTCGCGGGCTATTGGCTCGGCGAACTCGCCCGCCACGTCCTCGATGGAGATCGAGGGATCGGAGAGGAGCGAGAGCAGCCTCTCCCTGAAGACGGGTTCCGGCTCGTTTCTCGTCTGCTGCCAGGAGATGTAGTCCTCGAGCGGCTGCTCCTTCAGGGCCCCTGCCGTCGACAGAGCGCCAGTCACCTCGCGCCCGCGATCCGTCATGGCGAGAACCATGCTCACGCCGGTCTCATCCCCCTCGAACCTCGGCCCCCAATAGTCGCCGAGTCGAACGTCAGCAGCGCTCGCCGACCGCCAGGGACACTCATAGCAGCAGCCAGCGTAGCACTGGCCGGCCTCGAAGAGGAGGAAGTAGGGGTCCTTCCTCTGGTGCAGGCACGCCTCCCTCTCTCCGTCCGTCGAGTATACATACCTCTCTCTCCACCCGCGTGGCTTGTAGCGGAACTCCGTCCGCACGATGCTCGGGTTCAACCCGTACGTCCCATGGAGCCACTCGCGGTAACGCTCGTAAAGATGACGGCTCGGCACGCCGTGGCAGATGAGGTCTACGTAGGTCACGCCCTCGCAGCGTGCGAGCAGGTTGCGCGCGCCGGCGACCTGGCAGGGCGTGCCGAATACGACAACCTCCTCCTTGCGGACGGCCGCCTCGGCGAGGGCAGGTGACATCCTGCTCTGCATGTACTTGCTTCCGGCGAGAGACGCAAGCCCCTCCGCGTCGCCGGGCAGAACGAGGCGATGGGCCGCCCCGCCGCCCTCAAGATCGAACGCGCAGCCGAGCGTCGCGGCGCCTTCGGCAGACGCCCTCTCGGCGATAGCCGCCGCCGCGCCGCCGCTCGACGACGAGAGCAGGCGAGCTGCATCTGAGCTCTTGAAGGAGTAAAGCGAGCCTGCCCCTATAGGAAGCGACGTCGACCGCTCGATGAAGGGGCACGTCGCACGGCACTTGCCGCAGGAGATGCAGACAGCCTCGTCCACCTCCGCACGCCAGAAGCCCTCCGCGTCGAGGGAGACGCCGACTGCCCCGACGGGGCATACGACCTCGCACGCCGAGCACCCACAGCACAGGGAGCGGTTGCGAAGGACGTTGTTCTTGTGAGACTCCGGCGGAGCAGCCGAGGCGAGCGCGTCTTTCAGCCAAGACAGCGACGCCTCCCGCTCCTGGTCAAGCCGATCGCAAGGCGGAGTCCAGTCTATCGGCTTGACCAAGTCGTCCATTCCCTTGCCCCTGGCGGCGAGCCTGCCCTCCAAGCCCGTCCTTGCGAGGATGTTGTGGACCCGGGAGTTCTGGTTGACGGGATCCCCCTCCCGGAATCGCTCGAACGCGCAGAACTCCCTCTTGAAATTGATGGAGAACGCGACGCCGTGGAACGAGTCCGTGCACACGTAGGATGCGCCCGCGACAAGCGCGACGAACTCGCGAGGCCCCACGGGGCGGGTGAGGCAACCCTTGCGCTTGAGGTCGCGCTGGAACACGGGGATGACGCGGACGTCAAGCCCCTTGCGCTCGGCGATTTCGTAAACCCGACGCCACTGCAACTCATTGCTGCCAAGCATGTACGCGAGCAGGTAGCCGCATCCCCCTCCGTCTGCCTCGCACCCTGCGATTCCCGCCCACTCATCAGGTCTGAGAAGAAACGTGGGATCGAGAACCGTGGCGACCTTCCTGCCGGTGAGCTCCGAGATTATCCCGCTGCCGGACTCCTCCCTGGTGGACAGGCGGTCGATGCGCGACGCGAGCTCCCCCATCCTTCGCGCGACATCCCCGTCACGGACCTCGGGCAAGCCGACACTCGGAGCGTACGCGACCTTGAGCCTGGACTCGGCCGCAAAGTTGAGAAAGTAATGCGGGTCGAACACGCTGGGAGCCCATATCTGGTCGCTTCCGCAGACGAACGTATCGTAGACATCGTTGAGAGCCTCGAGATCGGCCAGAGTCGGACAGGGGGAGGTGAAAGACAACCGATCGTCGAGGTACGCCTCGAAGAGTTCCTCGCGTGCGGGAACGACACACGGCCTCCTGAGCAGATGGTAGGCAGCCTTGTTGCGCGCCTTCCCGGCGAGTCGCACCAGAGAGCTTTCCTCCGATGCCGCGACGACCCTGCCATGCGCCCTGTAGTCGATCACGTCAACCTCGTTTCCGAGGGATGAGAGCACTCTGCTCAGAGCCGTCACCTGCAACGCAGTGCCGTAGTTGTGGTACTGGAACCATGTCATGAGGGCTATTTTCGACATTATTACGCACACCTTCTCGACAGTGCGTCAGCAATGCGCGCGCTGGCATATCCGTCGCCGTAGGGATTGCTCGCACGAGACATCACGGCATAAGCGCCTGCGTCGTCAAGCAACCTTGAGAACTCACGATAGATCACTTCCTCGTCGGTTCCCACGAGTCTGAGCGTGCCTGCCGCCACGCCCTCGGGGCGCTCGGCGGTGTCGCGCATCACGAGCACGGGCCTGCCGAGCGACGGAGCCTCCTTCTGGATGCCTCCCGAGTCGGTCAAAACGAGGTAGCTGCAAGCCATGAAGTTGCGGAAGTCAACCACTTCCAGCGGGTCGATGATGCGCAGGCGGTCAAAGCCGTCTAGCTCCTCGTGCGCCACTTTGCGCACCTGCGGGTTCATGTGGATGGGGTAGATAGCCTTCACATCTGGTCTCTCCTCCATGACACGGCGGATAGCATGGAACATGCGACACATGGACCCACCCAGGTTCTCCCGGCGATGCGCAGTTATGAGCACGAGGCGGCTTCCCTCGGCCCATTTGAACTCGGGATGCGAGTAGCCGTCCCTCACCGTCGTTCGAAGCGCGGCAATGCCCGTGTTGCCGGTGACGAATATGCTCTCGTCGGATTTTCCTTCGCGAAGGAGATTCTGGCGGCTCGCCTCCGTGGGAGCGAAGTACCAACGGCTGATGATGTCCACCGTCTGACGGTTGAACTCCTCGGGCCATGGGCTGCAGATGTCATGGATGCGAAGTCCCGCCTCTACGTGCCCCACGGGTATCTGCAGGTAGAACGCCGCGAGCGCAGCCGCAAACAAGGTGGTGGTGTCTCCGTGCACGAGAACGCAATCCGGACGCTCGGCATCCAAAATTGACTTTATATTAAGCAGCACGTCGCTCGTGATGTCGAAGAGCGTCCGCCCTGGCCTCATGATGCGCAAGTCATAGTCGGGCTCGACTCCGAACACGTTGAGCACCTGGCCGAGCATCTCGCGATGCTGGCCCGTGACGCACACCACCGTTTCGAACTCATCCGAGCGAGACCTCAGCTCGTTCGCAAGCGGACGCATCTTTATTGCCTCTGGACGGGTTCCAAACACAGCGAGTATTTTGTTCATATCAAACCCCCGCATCGTATCCGAGAAAACCGAAGCACTTCTGGCTCTTTCTGAACTCATCTTTCTTGATTATTTGCTTGAAGAAGATACCTTCCCGCTCCACTAACACCACGATACTTCATCAATGAGGCGACCCGACCGATGCGTCCACGCATTGCCTCGGGAACAAATCGCGGCAGTTTTCTCGAAACATGGACCAAATACCTTTCCTCATCTGACAACCAAGACCCATCAAAATGGTGGATAGCGTACGTATTCTCCGTCATCCTAACGACACCAGTCGCAAAGTCTTTTGGACACAAGTAGTCTTTCGGCAGCAAAGTGAGGCCATTGACAGTTTGCATCATATTGTTTGGCGCGAAACCGTATCTCGTACAGATGCGGGTTATCTTTTTGACATTTGTCTCTTTGTCGAACGAGCCGTCCTCTTTGACGAAGTGAAGATTGCTGTAGTCATTCAGGAACTTGACAAACATAGGCTGTCCTGCCTCAGACGCCATGAACCCTGTTAGGATCATCGTCTCGGATTCAAAGCCTGAGACTGCCTCGTATCCGAGAAGGGCGTCGAGCGGCTTAACTATCTCAACATCAGTATCCATGTAGATCCCGCCGAAGTTTACGAGCGCGTACAGCCGAACATAGTCAGTCACAAAAGCCCACTTCTTAGCTTGGTACGCCTCCCTAGCGTATGGACTTATATTTAGATCAAAATTCGATTCATCCCATCGACGTATTTCGTAATTAGGACAGTACCGTCTCCAGCTCTCGATACACTTTTTCGCTAACGGCGGCAAGGGATTTCCGCCAAACCAGCAGTAGTGAATTATCTTAGGGATCATAATCGAGCCTTTCTGAGTTTGACGCTGTTTCTCAAATCCTGGCGGTTGGGGCCGTTGCGCTTGATGAGCGACACCGCAAGCACGGGCCTTTCTGAATCTGGTGTTGCTTTGCCTTAATGGGCTGCCTGAGCTAGCCATCAGGAGGCAGAGAACCGCGCCAAAGCCTAGCGGGCGGCTTTCAGGCAGGGTCCCTGGGAAGGCGGCCACCTTCCCAGGGACCCCTATGGCGATCTGCCTCCATGCCATAAGGAGGCACACCATGAGAAGCAGAATCGGCACCACGGAGAAGCGAAGCGCGGAATGCGAGGCGATGGCGTGAACAGCATCAAGCACCTCGCGGGGATACCGAGGTTCTACGCCATCGAGCGCATCGAGAACCAAGGATGCGCCTCCGTCATCCACATATCGCGCAAGCCCCGCGACAGGACGTGCCCGACGTGCGGGGGCAGGGGGAACGTCCACGGCCACGAGAAGCGCAGCATGTTCTGCGCCCCCATAGGAGGCATGCCCACCGCGGTCAGGATCAGGCAGAGACGCTACAGATGCCCCATGTGTAAGCGCACGTGGCTTGAGGCAGATGAGCTCAAGAGTCCTTTGAGCTCCCATATGACCAATGACTTGGTCACGCTCATCGGCGTCGAGCTCATGCGCCGCCAGTCGGCGAGGTCCATCTCGCGGCGCTTCGGGCCGAGCAAGGACATGGCGTGCAAGGTTCTTGACGCGATGGCCGTCCCGGAGCCCTACCTGCCGCGCGTGCTGCGCGTCGACGAGCTCGAGGCCGACACGGACGCCGGCAAGACGGGCGCATACGCAGTCGACGGGGAGCGCGGGGTGCTGGTCGACGTCCTGCGCGACCGCAGGCCGGAGACCCTCGACGCATGGTTCTCCCGGTTCAGCGAAGGAGAACTCGGGTCGGTCGACTGCCTTTGCTGCGACATGCGCTGGGGGTTCGTCAACGCCGCCGAGAGATGGCTTCCCTGCGCCGAGGTGCGCGTCGACCGCTTCCACGTCGTACGCTGCGTGACCAAGGCGTTCGACAAGGTTCGCGCGAGGCTGCAACGCGAAGCATGTATCAGCGTCAAACAAGACCTCAAGGGGGCGCGCAAGCTCTTTTTGATGAGGAAGCCCCGTCTCGAGGACTTGGATGCCAAACGTATCGAATCCGGAAAAGAACCCCTCGCCTGCCGCGTCGAATACCTGCTCGGGACGAGCGAGGAGCTCGCAAAAGCCTACGCAAGGCTGCAAGCGTTCTACGTGTGGGCCGACACGGACTTCGCCAATGGGCGGGAGATGAAAAAAGCCCTCGGCGACTGGATAAGCCAGGCCCAGAACTGCGGGATCAAGGAGATAGCCATGGCGGCAGGCAGCATTAAAGAAGCAGAGGAGCACGTCTTGAACGCCTACAGGACGGGAAAGACCAACGCCTACGCCGAGAACGACAACCGCAAGATCAAGGACATGAAGCGCCGCGCCTGCGGGTTCGCGAACTTCGAGAACATGAGGCGGCGCCTTTTGCTCGCATTCGGGTACCCGCCGATGAGCAAGGAAGGTGTGGCTCTGCCCAACTACAACTAGCAGGCCGCAGAAGGCGGGCCCTCCGGCTGCCCGGAGGCGGGGCTCTTGGTCTAGTTTTTTAAGGTTCGACATCAACTTTTTTGAAATGCCCCCGCAAGGGGCTTGG
This sequence comes from Adlercreutzia sp. ZJ176, assembly GCF_011038975.1. Taxonomy (GTDB): domain Bacteria; phylum Actinomycetota; class Coriobacteriia; order Coriobacteriales; family Eggerthellaceae; genus CAAEEV01. The sequence goes on from NZ_JAAKEC010000026.1 coordinate 7,576, forward strand.
GCAGGTGCGCCCAAAAATCAGGCTAATTTGGCAGAACTGCCATCGACTTTACTGTATTTTGCATTCATCACCGCAGATCAGGTTAAGCTTTTGCTCGAATCGTCCACACTAAATCCTGGATACCCTTAGTTCTCACACAAAACGCCTGTTCAAGTTAATGTTTTGAGCCTATTGGCAACACGGTTTTCGGAAAGTCCAAATCCCGGATACCCGAGCATTCCGCAAATCAGCGAAAGACCTGCGACATTACATACTAGTCTGTCTGCTATCGTGCCCATAAGGACTGCCCTTTGAGCTTACCCTCTAGTGAATCCCCTTCGAGCTTCCCGACAAGAAAGGGAATCGCCATTACAAAGAAAGCTATATAACCGCTCGATGAGGTACGCAGAGCGGAATCGTATAGCAAGCCAAGTAAGAATATGAAAGACAACGCTAAGCACATCACCATCAAAGCATTAGCATAACCAGAGGTGACCTTCATCTTTCTCCAAGACTCAAAGCCTGACAAGGCGAAGAACACGATATACCACGCAAGACCAAGATATCCGCGTTCGACAAATATCATAGAATCGAGATAACCGTTATATCCATACAATTTGTAGGTCTTGTAAAAGTCGCTATTGAAAACCGCTATCTGATCCGAATATTCGGCATTTCCTAACCCCAAACCCGCAAGGCAAAGACCAAAATCATTGTTAAAAAACAATGTCTGACATATTGATAATGCAGTTGACCGATTAAAGCCCCCTACGCCGTATCCAATATGAGTGAAATAATGAACCATTGATCCAGGATTGAAATAGTCAACAAAACTAGGAAATAGCATGACGAGAGTATTGGTTGATACAATCAGCCCAGCAACGAGAATTAGCGCTATCTTTACCTTCTTTTCGATATCACGTCCGGACCCCAATATAACAACTAAGGCAATGATTGCAACTTCGAGATAGAAGTACTTCAGCTCGGCGAGAGCCGCCCAATAGAGACAGATAAAAGCAACAAAGGCAGCTTTTTTTCCTGGAATTTCACCAGCCATATAGCGACTTAACGCACTTGCAAACTCTACGCAAATAAAAATGTTCAGCATGCCGTTGCAGCCTTGCCCGACTCCAAATGTTCCCCCTAAATAATCCCCCCTTACGCCACATACAAAGAACTGGACGGTTACAACGAATAGATTGAGAATAAGAACTTTATCCATAAGATCAACGAAGTGCGGCAGATCGGACTCCTTCAAGAAAACGATTACCGCTAGAAACAGAAGAAGAAAGCGATACTGATTACGTGCTCCCCATAAAAATAATGTCAAATCCGTTGATCTGTAAAACAGCATCACTAGATCAAAAACAACGAGGACCATAATCATCATGGAAGGAAGTAAAGGCGCATTTGCCAAGCGCTTGATATTTACGAACATGGAAACAGTCAGTACTGATACAATCAAGTCGCAGAAGAAAGAAAGAATCGATAGCTGAGGAGCTATGCTTTCAAAGGCATGAACGGTCAATGACAGTAGCAGCAGTGAGGAAAAAAGCAGCCTAAAAGCAGAGCTTCCACCATCCACAATAACGGGTGTTCTTCGAAAGCGCTTCAAAGAACTATCCTGACTAGCTTTTTTACCGCTACTACGAGATTAGACCACTTCAACAACGAGTCCGCATCTCTACGCCGAAGCAAAACTAGATATCTTCTCGAAATAAAGCCCATACAGTTCGCCGGGTAAGAAAGCACCGAGGTTTTTACGGATTGAAGTGCCATCACTGTCTTTAAGTACTCAATCGAAGACCGGTGATCGGTAACACTTTCAGTAATCTTCTCTATCAACTCTATACTGTAATCGATAATTGATCTTTGTGCCCTAATAATGCACTCCTCGCAATACGCCTCGCTTTCGCCATAGGCTTCATCAAGCAGAGCGATAAAAAAATTATTGAATTGCTCAATCGAATTAGGATTAAATGCATTTGTTATCGAAGATTGCCCCTGCTTTCTGTAGCAATAGGGCGTCCCCTCTACGCATACAACCATCGAAGACGCCCTACATACTTCGATATTAAAAAAATGATCCTCAGATCTTACGTTTCTGAACCTTATATTGTTTTCCATTAGCAAAGTTCTCTTATATATCGCTGGACATACCGACGCATGAATCCTGACAGATCCTTTTTTCGCTGCTGCACCGTAGAAATTCAGAGAAAATGTATGTATTTCCCCTTCCTTAAATGCAGAACCGGAGAAACTGATTGGAACACGTTTCCTCCTCCCGGAATCCCTAACAAGCTGCAAACCCGAATAACAGACGTCTGCATCGTCGTTTGCGGCAGCACGGTAAAGCCTTTCGTACATATCCGCATCAACCCAGTCATCAGAGTCAACAAAACCAATGTACTCGCCAGTTGCAGCCTCTATTCCGGTATTACGGGCCGGCCCAAGCCCTCCGTTCTCCCGATGGACAACCTTGACCCTTGGGTCTCGTTGAGCATACGACTCCGCTATATCTCCCGACCGATCAGGAGATCCGTCATCAACAAGAACAAGCTCAACATCCTTCAGAGTTTGAGCCAACAAGGATTCAATGCATTTTCTTAGATACAGCTCGACTTTATAGATGGGGACAACAACAGAAACTTTGGTCAAGACAACCCTTTCAGTACAGCCAATCACACATTAGGCAAACGTTGATTCATCAGTGTAAAAGATATCTCGCTTAACCTTGTGCTTCACGCAAAATGCATCCGTCTGACCAATTATTTTTGCAGGGTTTCCACCAATGACCGACCCATCCGGAAAAGTTCCTTTAACAACTGCATTTGCACCAACGATACAATTCTTTCCAATGCGTGTATTCGGTAAAACAACAGATCTTGCACCAATAAAGGAGTTTTGTCCAATTTCAATAGGCCCCAGCAGGCATCCATGCCGACCTTCAAGGCATAAAGGCTTGTCTATACTCCAATCGTGAACAAGAAGCGAAACATCGTATGAAACGGTAACGCCATCTCCCAGTTTGATTAAGTGATAAGCAGAAGCGTCGAATATGCATGATGGACTTATCCAAGGATCTCCAAAGTCAGCGAAGCTATCTGATACATCAACCCCAAGCCACTTCAAATACTTCGGATACAGCTTCTTATATGTCGACCTGCTTACTTTATCAATAAGCAAAAGGACAACCTTAAGCGGGTACTTTACATATTTTCGACACCCTTGTTTGCCCGGCTTCACTGCATCAACCGAATCGGTCACAAATATTCTCCTTTCCGACTGCTTGCGATCATGTTGTATATCTCGTCCAGCATTTTTAAATTGCTTTGTTTTGAAAGATTCGTCTCGAAATATTTTCTTGCTCTGTAAGCATATTCTTCTCGGCGAGAGCAAACCCTATCCACGCAGCTCCAAAACGAATCGCTAGAGCTGACGGAAAAACATGCACCGCCTCCGCTTTCTCTGACAATTTGCCCATGATTCCCTAGATCTGACGAGATAACAGGAACACCTAGAGAGAACGATTCGGCTATTGTCATCGGAAAGCCTTCATACCACAAGCTTGGAAATATTAGAGCTTCTGAATTGGCAATCTGCTCAAGAACACAACCATGCTCCAGCCTTCCAAGAAAACTGACATTGGAACAAAAGCTTTGGCAATCGGCAACTGCACGCTCAAGAGAACCCGATCCTAAAATGACCAGCTCGTAAGAGCACTTCGAGTCTTGGGCTTTCCAGAAATCAAGCAACAGCTTGATGCCTTTTTCTTCCTCAAGCCGCCCAACGAACAATAGCTTCCTGCCATTACTTCGCCTTGACTCGCTAAGGTTTACGGGGAAGGAGAAGTTGGGCTTCACGTGGGCGACGCAGCCCTGCTCGCGAACGAACTTTAAGTGCTTCGTCTTGTTGAACTCCGTCAGGAACACCATGTGCACGCCGCGGTAGACGCGGTGGGCCCTGTGCCACTCCATGGCCCTGGCCAGCGCCTCGGTGTAGACCCGCGAGCCCTTGTAGCAGCCGTGCCTCACGGCGCGCCCCAAGCCGCCCGACAGGCACTCCTCGCACACCTCCCCGTCCCTGTAGAAGGTAGCGCCCGGGCAGAGCAGCCGGAAGTTGTGGACCGTCTGCACGACGGGCACGCCCTCGTCGCGCGCAGCGTCGTAGATCGAGGGGGATATGAGGGGGAAGGCGTTGTGGCAGTGGACCAGGTCCACCGACTCCCTGCGGATGAGGGAGCGGACCTCCTCGTACGTGCGCCTGCTCCACCTCAGCGACCTGGCGAGCTCGAGCCTGCCCGCCAGCCCCCTGACCTCGTCGTTGTGGCGGGTGTACTCGACCACCCCATGCCCCTCCTCGCGCAGGAGCCTCCCCTCGTTGGAGAAGACCGCGTCCTCGCCGCCGGGAACCTGGTAGAAGTTGTGGGCGAGCAGGACGCGCGGCTTGCAGCCAGACGCCATCGCTACTCCCCCCTCACCATCGCGTGCCACACGAACTTCGCGTTGGTCGAGGCGTAGCGCCCGGCGAGGCGCCTGGGATCCTGCATGAGCCGGTACGCCCACTCGAGGTTCGCCCTCTGCATCCACGCCGGGGCGCGCCTGATGTTTCCAGCAAGGTAGTCGAAGGCCGCCCCCACGCCCACCATCAAGGCGTTGACCCTGCCCTCGTGCGCGGCCATCCACCTCTCCTGCTTCGGCGCGCCGAGGCCCACCCATACGACGTCCGGGTCCGCTGCGTTCATCATCTCGACATGTCCGGCGTCCTCTTCCGGCGTGAGCTCCCTGAACGGTGGGCTGAACATGCCGGCGACCCGCACGTCGGGGTAGTCGGCCTCGAGCGCGGCGGACAGGGCGTCGAGGGTCCGTTGGCTCGACCCGTAGAAGTAGTGCCTCAGGGGATGCTGTCGCGCCCCCTCGAAGAGGGCGAGCATGAGGTCGGGTCCCGTCGTCCTCTCCATGCCCGCGAAGCCGCGCCTGCGCCCCACGGAGGAGAGAGGGCCCCCGTCCGGGATGCTCATCGCAGAGCCGTTCTGGATCGCGCGGTACCCCTCGTCCTCGAAGGCCATGACGGTGGTGTGGACGTTGGAGACGCAGATGTAGTTCCCGCGGAGCTCCCCGACGTGGGACGTGACGTAGCCGATGAGCTGGTCCATCCCTACTGCTGCGATTCCGACGCCCATGATGTCGCAGGTCGGTATGCCCTCTACGCGCGCTATCTCTCAGCCCTCACGGGGTTGCGCAGGAAGTCCTCGTAGGCCAGCCGCACGCCGTCCTCGAGCTCCGTCCTGTAGCGCCAGCCGAGCGACGTGAGCTTGCCCACGTCGAGGAGCTTGCGCGGCGTGCCGTTGGGGCGGGAGGCGTCCCACTCGATCCTCCCGTCGTAGCCCACGACTTCAGCCACCAGCTCGGCGAGCTCCTTGATCGTGAGCTCCCTTCCCGTGCCGAGGTTCACGGTCTCGTCGCCGCTGTAGTTGTTCATCAGGAACACGCAGGCGTCGGCCAGGTCGTCCACGTAGAGGAACTCGCGCAAAGGCGTGCCGTCGCCCCAGCAGGTCACCGACTCGGCGCCCGACACCTTGGCCTTGTGGAGGCGGCGGATGAGCGCCGGCAGAACGTGGGAGTGCTCGGGGTGGTAGTTGTCGTTGGGGCCGTAGAGGTTCGTGGGCATGACGGAGATGAAGTCGGTGCCGTGCTGGCGGTTCAGGTACTCGCAGTACTTGAGGCCGGATATCTTGGCGAGCGCGTAGGCCTCGTTGGTGGGCTCGAGCGCGCTTGTGAGCAGGCAGGACTCGGGCATGGGCTGGGGCGCCAGGCGCGGGTAGATGCAGCTCGAGCCCAGGAACAGGAGCTTCTTCACGCCGGCCCTCCACGCGGAGTGGATGACGTTCATCTCCAGCGCCATGTTCTCGTACATGAAGTCGGCGGGCGCCGCGGAGTTCGCGGCGATGCCGCCCACCTTGGCGGCCGCCAGGAACACGTAGCCGGGGCGCTCCTCCTCGAAGAAGCGCTCCACCTGGTCCTGGCGCGTGAGGTCGAGCTCCGCGTGCGTTCGCGTGACGACGTTAGAGTAGCCCTCAGCCTCGAGCCGGCGCACGATGGCGCTGCCCACCATGCCGCGGTGCCCCGCGACGTATATCCTCGAGTCCCCCTCCATGGCCATCTACCTCACCACTCCCCTCTTGAGGTGCTCGACGAGGTTCTCGCGAACCCTCTCGGACTCCCTCTCGACGGCGACCTTCTCCATGTCGTGCCTTACCATGAGCTCGACGAGCCCCTCAAAGCTGGTGGAGCGCGGGTCCCAGCCGAGCACCTCTCGTGCCTTGGTGGGATCGCCGAGCAGGTTCACGACGTCGGTCGGGCGGTAGAAGTCGGGGGAGACCTCCACGAGCACCCTGCCCGTCGCCCTGTCGACGCCCTTCTCGTTAAGCCCCTCGCCGCGCCACTCCAGCTCGATCCCCGCATAGTGAAAGGCGAGCGTGCAGAACTCGCGCACCGAGTGCTGCTCGCCCGTGGCGATGACGAAGTCGTCGGGCTCGGGCTGCTGCAGGATGAGCCACATGCACTCCACGTAGTCCTTGGCGTAGCCCCAGTCGCGCAGGGAGTCGAGGTTGCCCAAATACAGCCTGTCCTGCCTGCCCTGGGCTATGCGCGCGGCCGCGAGCGTGATCTTGCGGGTGACGAACGTCTCGCCGCGCCGCTCGCTCTCATGGTTGAAGAGTATCCCGCTGCAGGCGTACATGCCGTACGCCTCGCGGTACTCCTTCACGATCCAGAAGCCGTACTGCTTGGCCACCGCGTAGGGGCTGTAGGGGTGGAAGGGGGTGCTCTCGCTCTGAGGCACTTCCTCGACCTTGCCGTAGAGCTCGCTCGTGGAGGCCTGGTAGACGCGGCAGGTCTCGGCCTGCCCCGTGAGGCGCACCGCCTCCAGCACGCGCAGAACCCCGACCGCGTCGGCCTCGGCGGAGTACTCCGGCACGTCGAAGGAGACCTGCACGTGGGACTGTGCCGCCAGGTTGTAGAGCTCGTCGGGGCGGATCGATCCTATGGCGCCGACGAGGCTCATGGAGTCGTTGAGGTCGCCGTAGCACAGGTGGAAGTTCGGGGCGCCCTCCAGGTGCGCTATCCTCTCGCGGAAGTCGACCGAGGAGCGGCGGACCATGCCGTGCACCTCGTATCCCTTGCCCAGCAGCAGCTCCGCGAGGTAGCTGCCGTCCTGGCCCGTCACGCCGGTTATCAGCGCCTTCTTTCCCGTGCATTCGCCCATGCTAGCAGCAGCCCTTCCTCTCTCGCTCTTCCCAGAAGTCCCCGAAGCGCTCGATGTCCTCCTCGACGAGGACGTCCCCCACCTGGACCTCGATGACGTGCAGCTCCTCGATCGCGCGCGCCGCGTGCAGCTGGCCGGGGCGTATGGAGACGACCGAGCCGGCGCGCACCTGACGCGTGAGCCCGTCGAGCACGACCTCACCGAAGCCGGAGACGATCGTCCACATCTCGGCGCGCCGCGCGTGGCGCTGGTAGGAGAGCTGCCGTCCCGCCTCGATGATGAGCTCCTTCGTGAGCGAGCGCGCCCCGTCGGGGTGGGCGCTCGAGTCTATGACGCGGTAGGTGCCCCAGCGGCGCCGCTCGCACATGGGGCGCGACTCCGCCACCTGCCCCACGTAGGGCTTCATCTGGCTGCTCGCCGCCTTGTCGGCCACGAGGATGCCGTCGGGCGTGGCGACGACGACCGCGTCTGCGAGCCCGAGGGCCACGAGCGGCAGCCCCAGCTCGTTCACCACGTGCGTGTTCTCACAGGTCTCCGCTCCCACCGCGCGGCCCGATGACGCCTCCGCCATCTCCTCGCAGAGCGTGTTCCAGGTGCCGAGGTCCTTCCACGTGCCCGCGTAGGGCACGACGGCGACCGAGGACGCCCTCTCCACGACCTCGTAGTCGAAGGAGATCTTCGGCAGCTCGCCGTAGCGGGAGCGGAGCTCCTCGAACGAGCCAGCCTCGAGGTACCTGGCGGCTACGTCCGTCAGGTAGCCCAGCTTGAACGCGAACACGCCGCAGTTCCAGAGGGCACCCCGGGAGATGAGCTCTCTCGCCTCCTCCTCGCCGGGCTTCTCCGTGAAGCGCCCGACGGGCCACGCCTCCCCCTCGCGGGAGGCCGGCACGATATAGCCGTACTTCTCCGAGGGGTAGGTGGGCTCCACGCCGAGCAGCACGAGCTCGGCCACGCCGGCCTGCACAGCCTCATCGAGGTCGGCCACGCGGTCGTAGTAGGCCTGGTCGGCGAAGGTGTCTATCGGCATCACGACGACGGTGTCATCTTCGCCGGCCCCCTGCTCCCAGGCGAGGTGGGCGCAGGCGAGCATGATGGCCGGCGCCGTGTCGCGCCGCTCGGGCTCGAGCACGAGCGAGTAGGCGCCCCCGACCTGCCGCTCGACCGAGCCGCGCTGCTGCTCGCAGGTCGCTATGGTGACGTCGAGGTCGGCGGGGACCCTCCTCACCTGCGACATCACGCGCTGGACCATCGATACATGGCCGCCGTCCCCGTCGCACAGCACCTTGAGAAACTGCTTGGAGCGCGCCCCGTTCGACAGCGGCCACAGGCGCGTGCCCGAGCCGCCTGACAAGAGCACCAGGTGTATCACAGGAGAACCATCCTCTCGCTACGAGCTGCCTGCATCAGTACGCCCCTTCCCCGGTAATCATGGCTTTGACGGTGCCGGCCATCAGCCTGAGGTCGTAGCCAGTCGAGCACCTCTCGACGTAGTCCAAGTCGAGGTCGACCATCTCATCGAAGGTGCCGTCGCTGCGGGAACCGGCCTGCCAGGGGCCGCCGCAGCCGCACTTCACGGTCAGGCGGCGCCTGGCGCGCTCGTCGTACTGCACGACCTCCCCGGGGAGGGCCGGGCGGGGACCTATGAGGCTCATGTCGCCTAGGAAGACGTTGATCAGCTGCGGGAGCTCGTCGAGCGAGTGGCGGCGGATGAACTGCCCGACGCCGGGGATGACGCGGGGGTCGTCCTTGATCTTGAAGAGCGGGCCGTCTGCCTCGTTCCTGTCCTTGAGCTCGTCGAGCATCCGATCCGCGTTAGGCACCATGCTCCTGAACTTCCACATGCGGAAGAGACGGTAGGTGCCGTCGGGGTTCAGCCTCCCCACCCGCACCTGCCCGTAGAGGGGGCCGGCACCCGGGCTCTTGGCGCAGATGACCGCCGACAGCGCGAGGCCGGGGAGCAGCAGGAGCGCTATGGCCGCGCCGGAGGCGACGATGTCGAACGCGCGCTTCGCGAGCCGGTAGCCGCGGCGCGACAGGTCGGGGCGCAGCCCCGAGCTCGACCCCGCGAGGATCTCCGCGGCCTCGTCGTCGGTGAGCTCCCCGGAGGTCGGCCATGCGGACGACGAGCTGCCGTCACGACGGGAAGCGGCCTCGGAGGCGAGCCGATCCTTGGCGCCGCGAGGAGAGTCTTCGCCGAGCACCGCCTCCTGGTCCTCCACTCGCAGAGCGTAGCTCATATGCGAGTCCTTTCCCGCTGGGTCAATTGACCCAGCAGGAGGCTGTGCGGGTTGGGGGCGCAGGACGCGCCTGCGGTCACATGCTGTACCGCGAAGGGGACAGACGCGCGCCCGCAGGCACGTGCCACCTGTACCGCTTCCTCAGCTGTCAGATCTTCTGTCGCCATCTCTCCTCGCAACTACCCTCAACCCCACGGGGACCTCCTTCGCCCTGCCGCAGATGGTCACCTCG
>NZ_JAAKEC010000027.1 GCF_011038975.1 Adlercreutzia sp. ZJ176
AGGTCGTTGTACCCAAAATCGGGTTTGAACAGGTGTTTTAGTTGTCAAAGATACGTTCAATTAAGAGTGTTTTGCCTGATGGCGAGTTGATTATTGCGGTTTACTACCTAACATTTTGCCTAGAACCTGCTTTATCGGTTTAACGACACTAGATTCCTTTGTAAAATATCAGACCCTCATTACCTGCTGCTACAGCCTTTTCAACGGCCTCCGAAGCATCAAAAGCAACCAAGTCGAGTCTGCCTAAATTAACGGTCTGTTTTTCAACATTTTTGTAGATGCGACGAAACACCCTATCGTCGTTACAAACGCCTGGACGCTTCGGAAGCATTGTCCTCGAGCGCCTAGTCCCGCTTTCATCAACCAAAATTGCCACAACAGGAGAGTCCCATACAGACGTAAAAGGTTTACATTCCCTCAAAAGCCAGCCAGATCGATGGAACGCGCTAATTTTCGCAGTATCTTCTCCAAGTCCCAGCAAAAGCACCTTTGCACCATCGTCGATAGCTTTTGAATATGGTGCATAGTCATCAAAACCGTATTGGCAAAGCAACTCTTCTGAAAAATACAAATCGACTTTCGGTCCTACTCCAGCCATCGAAAAATGAGGCGTAAGCGACCTCCTTACGTCATCCTGGTGCCAAAAAACCTCTGAAAGAACTCCAGCTATTGAATGCGTTTCATTTACATCCAAATACCCCTTCTGCTTTCCGTAGCAAGGCATTAAGATAGTTCCTTCGTCTCCTACGGTATCGCGAAGAACAGAAATCACACCTTCTGGACCAGGCCCTTGGTAGTTATAAAACGACCTCCAGGCAGCATGAACAATAATCGTATCTCCAGGTGCAACTCCTATTGAAGATAAAGCGTGCAGAAGATCATCGCCACCATAAAAACACTTGTCACGTTTTTTGTGTCTCTCGATTTCACGCCTCTTCAAAGCGTCTTTTATCGTCTCAGTCTCTCGAGCGCCCAAATAAGCACGCAACGCTCTTCTTGCAGCGCATTTACCAGCAGCTACAATGCTCAAAATATATCCCTTTCTCCTATTTAATGTTAATGCTTTCAGAATCTGGGTTTTTGAACCTGTATATCGAAAGCATGATTAGAAATCGAATTACGTATGCAATGAGAACGCCTGTGCAAAAGCCCATGAGACCCCAGAGGGCATACAAACCCATACCTAGTGCAACATACGCAAGACAGGTACTTCCGTTAATCAACATTTGCCACTTCATCGAATAAAACCTTAGAGTGAACGGCTGAGCAATAGATATGAGCACGAATACCAATGCGGTGCCAGTCGTAATTGGCAGATAGGTCATTGCCTCTTCCACGAAACCCGGATATAAAAACCCAAGCACTGGACGGGAAATAAGCAAAATTACCACATACGCAACAACGCAGATTACAAAGCCAACCCCCAAAGCAAGGTAGAAAGATTTTTCTGATTTCTTTGTACTTTTTGCCAAATAGGTCAGAACCACGCTATTAATCGGATTCACCGCCATTGAGACAATTTTTCCGACAAGCGTCGACACGTAATACACACCTACTTCTGCGCCGCCTATTAGCGGAAACAAAAGGATGCGATCAGAATAGGTCATCATACAAGAAAGGAAATGAGACAAGGCAAGCTCAATGGATTCCTTTGTTACCGGTCCGAAGAGAACGGTTTTTTTGATAGGCTCTTTATGCAATTTGCCTTTTGACACGATAAATGCAAGCGCGAGCAACTGCCCAAAAAAATAAATCAACGCCCATTGCCTGCAAATTCGAAACAGAAGCATGCCGAGCAAATAACCCGCCGATTGAAAAATGCTGCATACCAAAATTGCTCGATAATTAATTGCAATCCTAAAAGCAACAATGAAGTAACCTGATGCGATCCACGTAATTGAAGTACACGCAAGAACGATCAGGGTTATAAAATTCGTATCGCCCAACAGAACACATGATGCGATTACAAACACAACGCTAATTACGGAAAACAAAATCAAAAGGTAATTAAAGTCACCTGACAATCCTGCTTCTTTATATCGCCCTTCAAATATCAACCGAATATTATTGAGAACTGTTCCCAAAACACCAGGTCCGAGGCTGAAGACAGATAGTATGGTTACAATGAGGCCATAAGCGTCTCCTTCAACCTCTGCAGCAATCAGAGGAAGCACTATTAGCTGTAATACACATAGCGGCAGTGCACTGGCGGCAATATTTAGCATCATGTCAAATGCAATTTGTTTTTTAGTCGCAGGCCCAGTCATCCCAATCTCTCATTATTTTGAACCTCAGCAAAGCCATGCGCGATAAGAGACTATTGGCGTTTTTCACCTGAACCCAAACCTCGCTGCGCAGAATGCGCGCCTATTTCGGATCTTGCAATTTTTAGTTTGCACAGCAAGTACATCGGAGCAAGGTAGCACCAAACAATATTTACTACATAAGTGCCCCAATCGCCTCGGTGCGCACTAATCAATACAAAAGAGCAGAACATAAAGAACGCATAATCCCGAAACGACACGCTCTGGCCCGAATTCAGCCTCTTAAAATAACCCTTGTCGAAGCCCGCACACAACAGGCCCCATACAACCGGATACACAAAAAAACCAATAAATCCGAGCACGCCATACGCTTCACCCAAAATGCTGAAACCAGCTGAACCAGCAGTATCGCTCGTTCCCCTGTAATACTGCATCATCTGAACGTTAAGCGTCAGCGGCTTATCCGGCCAAATCGACCTTGGAATGAAAATGAAAACAAATCGAAGATACACAATTGGACTTATGTAGGGAGAATCTACGTCCAAAATCCTATCAAAATAAATGTAGGCGTAGCGAAAGTCAGTACTTTCGAGAATCATGTCAAAATCAAGCACGGTCTTCAAGTCAAGATCGTCCAATCCATTGCTTCTCATAACATTCAGAGCCGTCATACCAACCAACACTAAAGCAATAAACGCAAGGGAGATTAAAGCTTGGCTCCTAGCGGACTTTTTTCTCATTTCATACATGACAACTACGAGAAGCGTGCATATGAAAAAAATTCTTGTAAAAGAAAACAAAGCCATTTCCAAAGAAAACAAAGCAAGACAGGATATGGCAAGGCGATTTTCTTTCTTGTTGTTTCTGGAAAACCACATTCCCAAAACGCATGGAACCATGAACTGCTGAATCCATCCCAGCAATGCGGTACCACCGCCCTCTTCGCCCAATGCAAGCTGCTTTGATGTTAACGACCCATTCAAAACAGATGCCACTCCAGACATACCTATCGTACGAGCGATATACAAGATAGACAGAACGAAAAGAAGCCCAAAGCCTATTGCGGACAAAGCGAAATCAGGTTGAAGACAACTGAGTTTCTTGGCCGTCTCCTCCCCTGATCTAATCGAAACTCGCCGGCCAATCAACAAGCCGAAGGCAAAGAGAACAATTCCAGCAAATGCGATCTTGTCAATCAGCAGCTCGTTTGAATACGGTCCTTCATTGACGCATGGACACACCACGAACACGACGAAGTAACAGGCAACCCACACGGAAGCAGCAGAAATGAGCTGGCCTCTCTTATAGTTCGCATGCAGTAAAAGGAGACATATTGTTACTATTCCAATCTTTATCAATCTTATTTCCTTTATTTGCTCGAATCAAAAGAGACGCTCTTGCGAGCTATAGAAGAGTATGCAAATTGCCGGAAGCCCTCAATTTCGGCAACCTGTTTCATACCATTAAGCTTTTGCGGCGCATTGAGCAAGCATTTAACAGCATTCCGCAATCCTTCTGCGGAACAGTCATCCAAGAATAGAGCATTTCCTCCAAGATCAATATGGTCTGTTCCTGCCCATCGTTTCACCATGACAGGTTTACCCATGCCAACAACCTGCTCCCAGTAAACCGAATGTCTTCCTGGAAAAACAACAAGATCAGCGATACTGAACAGCTCATATGACTCTTTTGTGTTGGCCCAAGGAATATGAGTGACACGATCTCCGTCAATCTTCAAAGAAACCTCGCCAGCCAATTCAGGAATAATCGGACCAAACACAAGCAATTTGACATTTCCACCGATATCCCGGACAGCATCAATTAATGAAATAGTCTGCCTTTTGTAGAGATCAATCTTTCCACCGGTCACAATAACAAAATCCGCGTTTGAATAACCGAGGCTTTCGCGTTTTTTCAAACGAAAGTCATCAGCGAAAACAGCATTAACCTCGTCATCATCTGCTCCCATCACAAGCAGGTCGCACTTGTTCTTTGGCAGCCCATAGTTTTCGACAAGGAAGTCGACGCGAGCAGGCAAAACACCCCAGAATTTCTCACAAAATGGCTCAATCATCCGAGCGGTTCGCTTCCATATGATCCCATGCAGCACATATTTAGAAATCCAATTTGTCGCACTATTTGAATAGTCGGCATGATTGTCGGCGATTACACGGACGGAAGGATTCTTCTTTAGATAGCGCACCACCTTATCCATGTCTAAAAATTGAACATTATGAATAAACAAGACATTGGGAGCAGCTTTCTCAAGCTCATCGTACAAGCCAACAAATCGACGAAATGCCCAGGTTTTTGGATTCTTCGACTTGTAATCAATCCTTGTTACCTTAATCCCATTCTCGTTAACATATTCACGACGACCGCGTGGGAAATAATCTGTCTTCCCTTGCTCGTTGAACGTTTGCTGGGAGGCAATGATCTCCACGTCAAACCCAAGCCTTTTATGATACTTAGGCAGGAGGTTCTCTTGATATGAGTAATTGTCTACATAAAAACTAGCCAGACAAAGGTGAACGATTTTCGTCATTCGATCGGCTCCCTAATTTCTCCAGTGAATAATGCCCCGTTTTCCACCAACCGCTCATCTGGCCAATTCCACCATGCAATTTTCTTTATCAACTCAACAACTTCATCTTCAAACCTCATCCCAATAACCTTTGCCGGTACCCCAACAGCAATCGAAAACGCTGGAATATCCTTTGTCACAATGCTCCCTGCTCCGATTACTGCTCCATCACCGATGGACACACCACTCTTAACAAGAACATTGCAGCCAATCCAAACATCGCTTCCGATGCACGTTGTTTCGCAATCGTCATATGGAGCATTTGCAAAGTGCTTCTTCAGATAATTACCCCCAGAAAGAAATACTGGAGAAGAAGACAAAAATGTTGTTGGATGGGACGGCAATCCAATTACACAACCCTCGGATATGGAACAGAAGGAACCAATGTTTGTATGCTGAATCAACGAATCTCTACAAATATAACTGTATCTGCCAAGGCTGCTTCCATAAAAACGCACGTTCTGGCGCAATACAGCTGTTTTATCAATCGTCGAATCGAATGCATTAGAGCTAAAGCTGCTCTTTCCAAAAAGACAACCAATCTTGTGCATAACTACTTGAAGATATCTATTCATGTTTATCGTTCAGCCCTCACTGGATTGTTTAAGAAATCCCTCCGTCTCATTCAAATCATGATTTACGGCTACAATAAAGAACTCGTATTCACCGCTACACTGTTTGGCCTAACGGCAACACGATTTTCGGAAAGGCCTTTTTTCTTATCACTCCACCACCCTCTGTCCTGAGAAAGAAGTTACCTCTCAGCCCTCACGGGGTTGCCGAGGAAATCCGTGTAAGCCAGGCGAACGCCGTCCTCGAGCTCCGTCTTGTAGCGCCAGCCCAGCGATGTGAGCTTACCCACGTCGAGGAGCTTGCGCGGCGTGCCGTTGGGGCGGGAGGCGTCCCACTCTATCTTTCCCTCGTAGCCCACGATTTCAGCTACCAGCTCTGCGAGCTCCTTAATCGTGAGCTCCCTGCCGGTGCCGAGGTTCACGGTCTCGTTGCCCGAGTAGCTGTTCATCAGGAACACGCAGGCGTCGGCCAGGTCGTCCACGTAGAGGAACTCGCGCAGAGGCGTGCCATCACCCCAGCAGGTCACCGACTCAGCCCCTACCTGCTTCGCTTCATGGAAACGGCGGATGAGCGCCGGCAGCACATGGGAGTGCTCGGGGTGGTAGTTGTCGTTGGGACCATAGAGGTTGGTGGGCATAACTGATATGTAGTCGGTACCGTATTGACGGTTGAGATACTCACAGTACTTCAGGCCCGATATCTTGGCGAGTGCGTAGGCCTCGTTAGTGGGCTCAAGCGCACTTGTGAGCAGGCAGGACTCCGGCATCGGCTGTGGCGCCATGCGCGGGTAGATACAGCTCGAACCTAAGAATAAGAGCTTCTTACAGTTATTCTTCCATGCGGAATGAATGACGTTCATCTCGAGCGTTATGTTTTCGTACATGAAATCCGCAAGAGCGTTGCTGTTGGCAACGATGCCGCCCACCTTGGCAGCCGCTAGGAACACATATTCAGGGCGCTCCACCTCAAAGAAGCGCTCCACCTGATCTTGACGTATGAGGTCAAGATCAGCATGGGTACGCGTGATGATGCTAGAATAACCTTCTTTTTCAAGCTGGCGCACGATAGCGCTGCCCACCATGCCACGGTGTCCTGCGACGTATATCTTGGCATTCTTCTCCATGGTTATCTACCTCACCACACCCTTTTCTAAGTACTCGGCGAGATTCTCGCTCACATGCTCGCTCTCACGCTCCACGGCCACCTTGGCCATGTCGTGTTTTACCATCAACTCCACCAGCTGCTCGAAGCTAGTGGACTGCGAGTTCCAGCCGAGTCTCTCACGAGCCTTGGTCGGGTCGCCGAGCAGGTTCACAACGTCGGTCGGGCGGTAGAAGTCGGGGCTCACCTCCACGAGCACCCTGCCCGTCGCCCTGTCGACACCCTTCTCATCAACACCAGCCCCTTGCCACTCAAGCTCGATGCCAACATGATGGAACGCCAGCATGCAGAATTCGCGCACCGAGTGCTGCACACCCGTGGCGATGACGAAGTCATCAGGTTCGGATTGCTGCAGGATGAGCCACATACACTCCACGTAATCTTTGGCGTAGCCCCAGTCGCGCAGAGAGTCAAGATTGCCCAAGTACAGCTTGTCTTGTTTGCCCTGGGCTATGCGCGCGGCCGCCAGTGTGATCTTGCGGGTGACGAAAGTCTCGCCACGTCTCTCGCTCTCGTGATTGAAGAGTATCCCGCTGCAAGCGTACATGCCGTAGGCCTCGCGATACTCCTTAACGATCCAGAAGCCGTACTGCTTTGCCACTGCGTAGGGGCTGTAGGGATGGAACGGGGTGCTCTCGCTTTGAGGAACCTCCTCGACCTTGCCGTAGAGCTCGCTTGTGGAGGCCTGGTAGACGCGACAGGACTTCGCCTGCCCCGTGAGGCGCACTGCTTCAAGCACACGCAAGACCCCGACCGCATCCGCTTCGGCGGAGTACTCCGGCACGTCGAAGGAGACCTGGACATGGGACTGAGCCGCCAGGTTGTAGAGCTCGTCGGGGCGAATGGAACCTATGGCGTTCACGAGGCTCATGGAGTCGTTAAGATCACCGTAGCACAGGTGGAAGTTAGGTAACCCCTCCAAATGCGCTATCCTCTCGCGGAAGTCAACCGAGGAGCGGCGGATCATTCCGTGCACCTCGTAGCCCTTCTCGAGCAGCAGCTCCGCGAGGTAGCTGCCATCCTGGCCGGTCACGCCTGTTATCAAGGCTTTCTTCATGCCGATGCGGGTCCTTCCTGCTCTTGCCAATAGTTCCCGAAGCGTTCGATGTCCTCCTCAACCAGGACGTCTCCCACCTGCACCTCGATGACATGCAGCTCCTCAAGGGCGCGTGCCGCATGCAGCTGGCCGGGGTGTATGGATATGACCGAGCCGGCACGTACCTGCTGTGAGAGACCATCGAGCACCACCTCGCCGAAGCCCGACACCACCGTCCACATTTCGGAGCGGTGCTCGTGGCGCTGGTAGCTAAGCTGGCAACCCTCCTCAATGACAAGCTCTTTGGTGAGAGACTTCGCCCCGTCAGGATGGACACTCGAGTCGATAACGCGGTAGGTTCCCCAACGACGCCGCTCACACATAGGGCGAGACTCGGCGACCTGTTCTACATACGGCTTCATGTAGCTGCTCTGATCTTTGTCAGCCACGAGGATGCCATCAGGCGTGGCAACGACAACCGCATCGTGCAGTCCGAGTGCAACAAGCGGCATTCCTAGTTCGTTCACCACATGCGAGTTCTCACAGGTTTCAACACCCACCGTGCGACCCGATGCCTCCTCAGCCATCTCCTCACAGAGCGTGTTCCAAGTGCCCAAGTCCTTCCACATGCCCGCATAGGGCACAACGGCGACCGAGGACGCCTTTTCCACCACCTCGTAGTCAAAGCTAATCTTGGGCAACTCAGCGTAGCGGGAGCGGAGCTCCTCGTAGCCCTCCGCGTCGGCGTACTTGCTGGTTATGCCCGTCAGGTAGCCCAGCCGAAACGCGAACACGCCGCAGTTCCAGAGGGCGCCTTGGGAGATAAGCTCGGCGGCCTGCTGCTTGTCCGGCTTCTCCGTGAAGCGTCCGACGGGCCACGCATCCCCCTCGCGGGAGGCGGGCACGATATAGCCGTACTTCTCGGAGGGATAGGTGGGCTCCACGCCCAACAGCACCAGCTTCGCCGCACCCGATCGCACAGCTTCGTCGAGTAGCAGGACGCGGTCGTAGTAGGCCTGGTCGGCGAAGGCGTCGATTGGCATGACGACCACGGTGTCGCCGAGGCCAGCCCCCTGCTTCATAGCCAGGTGCGCACAAGCGAGCATGATGGCAGGTGCCGTGTCACGCCGCTCGGGCTCGAGTACGAGAGAGTAGCCGCCCTCGATCTGTCGCTCAATAGACTCCTTTTGCGCCTCGCAGGTGGCTATGGTCACATCCAGTTCTGCAGTCACCCGCTCGATCTGAGAGAACACCCGCTGCACCATGGAAACGTGCCTGCCCCTCTCGTCGCGCAGCACCTTGAGGAACTGCTTGGAGCGTGACCCATTCGAGAGCGGCCACAAGCGCGTGCCACTTCCCCCTGAGAGCAGCACCAAGTGGATCTTTCTCATTGACCGTCCTTCTTCATTTTCAAATTCACAAAACAAAAGCTTGTTGGCAACGATTTTCGGAACCTCAACAATCAGACGGTGTCTTCCTGAAGCCTTCGATTGTGCGGAGAACGGAATCGACATATGCGCCGACGCACTTCTCTTTGCTCAGCTCTTCTATGATGTAGGCACGTCCAGCTTCTCCCATCCGCACTGACGACTCACGATCCTCGTACAGATATCTTACTGAGCGCAGGAAACTACCTATACTGCCAGCCTCACTACAGACACCACACCGAACATCTTTGACAAGTCTGCAAAGCTCACTATCAAGATCAAACGAAGCAAGCACTGGCCTTCCAGCTGCCATAATGCTCCAGGTCTTGCTCGGAATGGAACTCCTCCCGATACCGCTTTTTGATATGACAAGTCCAACGTCCCCGAAACTGAACACCTCAGGGATGTCCTCGTAGGATTGGAACGGAAAACAGAGGACGTTACTCAGAGACTCCTCCTCGATCCTCGCCACCAGCTTCCTCTTTGCCACTCCATCGCCAAAGATAACGAAGCGAAGATCGGGAATCTCCGATCGAAGAATCTTAGCCGCATCCAGCAGTAAGTCGAAATCTTGGGAATGTCCGATATTTCCGCTATAACATACGTAAAAACAGCCAGTGTCAACATCCAGACGTTCAAACAACTTGTTCTCATCCCGAGGAACCGGAAAGACATCTGATGAATCGATCCAGTTTGGCACGACGTCTATTTTTGACTCAGGTACTCCCTTCGCCATGATGTTACACTTGAACGACTCGCTAATGACGATGATCCTATCCGCATTCCTATAGGTCTTGTTCTCGATCCTCCTGCCGATTCGCCATATCAGGGAACCCTCTTTTGTCATTCCGGCATTTACCAGGGAGTCCGGGAATATGTCCTGCAGGTTATAGACCATCGGAACTCCGAGAGCCTTCTTCACCCTCGCGCACATTAAGCCTTGGATAGGTGGTGTACTGCTCGCGAAGATTACGTCGGCATCTTGAATCTTTTTTGCCCTAATCTCCTGCTTGATGTTGACGAAAAGATACCTCATCGCGCGCTTGACTGGGTTTCTACCCTCTCGACACATCGGGAATCTCTCGACTACTACGTGCCCGTCAAGCATCGTCTCGCTACTGACGGAAGTGTACTTTCTCCACGTCTCCTCGTCGACACCGCGCGTCGGCTGAGGAGCGATCTTCAGCGTGTCGAACCCCGCCTTGGCAAACCCCTCGTCAAGATCGTGATTCAGGTGAAGACTCGAATACTGCTCGGGGTCACAATATGCAGGCATCTTCAGAATCTTCATCCCCGAGACACCTTGACCTCTATCATGGACAGAGCCTTCTCGCAGGCATCGACAGCGTCTTGACGAGAGTCTCCATAGCCGATTACAAATCCAACCCTATCAACACTGTTTCCGATCTCCCCAACGGCATCTCCGATGCCCTTCTGAAAACCCACGGCATATACCCCAGGGACACTTTTTGCATAGTCAACCCCATTGATCGATTCGATTATGCCGTGATCGCACTCTACGTACCTGATGGCAGACCCACCTGAAATGCCCATATTCAAGCGCGGTGTCTCACCGAGCGCAATTCTTATGCAGTTCTCCACCATATCCACCCCTGTTGAAAGGGGAACAAGATGGCTATTTATGCAGTCCCCGCCGAGACGAGCCCCTATCTCGACCACCTTCGGTCCATCAGGAGTGATCTTGATCTCCGTGTGAGACGGCCCGTTGGCTATGCCAACGGCCTCGACAGCCGAGATGGCCACCTCGACGACCTGCCTTTTTACCGAAAAGGAATGGTAGCTAGGCTGCGTGTGCCCCATCTCCACAAAATGGGGGGCTCCCGTCGTAAGCTTGTCCGTTATCTGGATGACGTTGCACACCCCATCTACACTTAACGTCTCTACACTGACTTCTGGCCCTACCATGTAATCCTCTACGATAACCTGACCAGATCGCCCGTTGGCCACGGCGTATCCGAATGCCTCCTTAGCCCCTTCGGAATCACCTTCCCTTACAAGGGAGACCCCCCGACTTCCCGCGGAGTCCACGGGCTTGATGATCGCATCGCCCCCGAGGGCATCGAAGGACGTGAGACATTCTTCCAGGCTGTCGCACGATCTAAATCTCGGAACAGGTACCCCGTACTCCGCAAAGCACCTCCTCATAGCTGCCTTATCAGTCGACCTATATGCCGTCTCCCTGGAGACCCCAGGCAGACCCAGCTCGCTAGCGACAGCGGCGACGGTCCTCGTAGGCATGTCACTCGCGAGTGTCATTATCCCGTCGATGTCGTGACTCCTCGCGCTCTCGAGCACGGTCTCTATGTCAACGGTACTGATCACCTCGCGTTCTATTCCGTCGACAGCAAAACCAATCGCATTGGGGTTCATATCCACGGCAACGACGCTGAGCCCCATCTCTAGTGCTTTCTCAATGGCAGGAAGCTGCAGAATACTCGCCCCAAGGATCATAATCTTCCTGTTGCCCATCCTACTCCTCGCTCCTATAGACATTTCTTGAGGCAAGGACCGTCTTTACAGTCCAAGCAATAATCTTGACATCGAAGGAAAACGATATGTTCTCTACGTACAAAATGTCGTTTGCCAGCTTTTCCTTGGTGCCAACAGAGTTCCTGTTGACGGCCTGGTTGTATCCCGATATGCCCGGCCGGACGGTCAGTATGACACGCTCCTCGGGGGTGTAATGATCTAAGTAGAACGCCGAGTCTGGGCGGGGGCCTATCAAGGCCATATCGCCTTTCA
Organism: Adlercreutzia sp. ZJ176; assembly: GCF_011038975.1. Taxonomy (GTDB): domain Bacteria; phylum Actinomycetota; class Coriobacteriia; order Coriobacteriales; family Eggerthellaceae; genus CAAEEV01. The sequence continues at coordinate 11,809 of NZ_JAAKEC010000027.1, forward strand.
GGACGTTGAGCAGTTGAGGGATCTCATCAAGACTCGTTTTCCTCGCGAACCCGCCAAACTTAGTCACCCGGTCATCGTCCGCCGAGTTGTAGGTCGACCCGTCCGCAAGACGTACGTCCGGCGCATTAACCCTCATCGAGCGAATCTTGTACATATCAAATATTCGTCCGTTAAAACCAATTCTCCTCGCCTTGTAAAACACGGGACCACCATCGTCGAGTTTGATCGCAACAGCTGAGACGACCACCACCAGGAAAACCAACGGCAGGGCAAGCAACGAAACGAGGAAATCAATTCCACGTTTGATCACTCTGTTATAGAGAAAGCTCGGCTTATTTACATCCATCTAGAGACCTAGTAATTGAACAGATCGCGGTAGAGCTCAAGATCTATATCCTTTTTGAAGTCGGACATCAGCAGGGAGAAGTCAGTGAAATAGGGTTCGTATCCGAAATCCCTCCTCGCCTTGTCCATGCAAAAAAGGAATGAAGGCGCGTTGTTCTCGACACTTGGGTCGTACTCTATTCTCGAAATCCTGTCAGGAGAAGAGGCGAAAACCCTTGCGATCACTTCAGCCTGCTCTTGCAGGGTTACCCCACGGCCCGCCGTCATGTTATATAGCCCGGAAGCGCCCGCGCTCCCCATAGCCATGCGCACCGCCCTAGCGACGTCCTTCACATACACGACATCGCGAGAAAGGTTTTTGTCTCCAAAAACGGTTATAGTATCGCCACTTCGGGCCTTTTCCATGAAAATCTGCAGGCCGGACTTCCTCAACGTGCCGTTCACCATCAGCGACCCGTGAGGACCAACCCCCAGTACAGGAGGAAGTCGAAAAACGATGTTCTTCATTCCGTGCTGCTGATTGTAGTACTCCATCACATCGACCATGGCGTTCTTTGAGAAAACGTACACGGCGTGATCACCTGTGAACCTGTAGCTCCTGGGCTCATCCTCCGTCAACGCCCGATTTGCGCTCCAAGAGTTGATCGTGTCGGCATAAGAAGAGAATTGGAGGAGGCGACTGATTCCGTTCGCGCGGCAATACTCCAGTAAACGAATAGTCGAGATGACGTTCAACTCGAAATAGTCGGCGGCGTTATCACTCGAGTTTAAGTCTGCACATGAATTGGCGGGCAGCATTCCAGCTGTAACGATTACTCCGTCAACGCTCTCTGTCGGAAGCTTATCAATATCTTCGGATCTGCTCAGGTCAAAATCAATGTACCCAACGCCAAGTCGACTGTAATGATTCTTGAATTTTCCGTTTCTACCTGCAACTATCAGATCACATCCATTGTCGATCAATTCATGGGCAGTATGAACGCCAATAAAACTAGCTGCACCAATCAGCAAGAGCATAAATCAAACCCCCTTGATCGCTGCTATAACATCCACAAATGATTCGATGATATAGCCAACCTGCTCGTCGGTCAGACAAGTGTGCAATGGCAGCGTCACCTCGTTGGCAAACTGAGCGTAGGCGTTTGGGAAGTCTGCTATATCGAAACCAAACTCCTTGTAGGCCGTCATCATGGGCAGAGGCTTGTAGTGCACGTTGCAGGCGACGCCGCGCTCGGCCATGCCCTCGATGAGGGCGCTCCTCTGCTTTTCGCCGATGCCGAAGGCGTGACATATGTAGAGGTGCCCTGATGACGAGTAGCCTTCCGCGTAGTGCGGCAGAGACTCGATATCGAGCGACTTGAAAGCCTCGTCGTAGCGCCCGATGATCTCGCGGCGGCGCTCGAGCATGGCCGGATATCGGTCGAGCTGCGCCAGACCGATGGCGGCCATGACATCGGTCATGTTGCACTTGTACCAGGGACCGACCACGTCATACTCCCAGGCCCCCAGCTTGGTCTTGGCGAGCGCGTCCTTGGATTGGCCGTGCAAACTTAGAAGCTGCAGCCTCCGGTAGAGTTCCTCGTCATCAATACCGGGAACGGTGCGCCAAGTAAGACAACCACCCTCGGCAGTGGTGAAATTCTTCACTGCATGGAAGCTAAATGAACTGAAGTCAGCAATGGAGCCGACCATCCGGCCCTGCCATTCCGCGCCCAGCGCGTGAGCAGTGTCGGCGCAGACAGCTATGCGGTCCAAAGCCTCCTGGATTTCCCCCTTAGGCCCGAACAGGGAGCGCTTCTCCTCCACAATCGCAAAGATGCGGTCGTAGTCGCAAGGCACACCACCCAAGTCAACAGGAATGATGGCCTTTGTTTTCTCGTTTATAGCCGCAGCAACGGCATCGTAATCCATTTCGAAGCTGCCCGGCTGGCAGTCGATAAGTACGAGCTTCGCGCCTACGTGGCAAACCACCGAAGCGGTGGCCGTGTAGGTGTAGGCCGGCACTATGACCTCATCGCCCGGCCCGATGCCCAGAACACGCAGTGCCATCTCAGCACAGGCGGTCTGTGAGTTCAGGCAGCAGCAACCATCAACCTGTAAGTATTTCTTCAGCCGCCTCTCAAGTTCCTTCACGCGCGGGCCGGTGGTAATCCACCCCGAGCGCAGAGCCTGGGCAACCTCGGCAATCTCAGCTTCAGTGATATCCGGTGGAGAAAAGGGGATCTTCATCTTGGTAGTCACCGATAGACGCTCCTCTCTACGTTCTCGTGTTTAGGGTGATAAGTGGGTACAGCCTCTGCAAGCACTCGTTTGATCTCGTCGTTGCTCTTATCCAGACAAGAGCTCAACTGTTCGAGCTTTGCCTTCACCGTCTCTACGTCGAGGGCATCGCCGGTTAACACCATGATATCGGCGTTGTCGGTTGGGATAGTATGCTCGCCATCCATGAGCAGTTCCTCATAAAGCTTCTCACCGGGACGCAGGCCCGTCTCCCTGATCTCGATGTCGCGGCCCGGCTCCAATCCGGAGAGGCGCACGAGGTTCTCCGCCAAATCCCAGATGCGCACCGGCTCGCCCATGTCCAGTATGAAGATCTCCCCACCGCACGCCATGGCACCTGCGGTGATCACCAGACGACTCGCCTCGGGGATGGTCATGAAGTAGCGCGTGATGTCGCGATGCGTGACGGTGATGGGGCCGCCTTCCCTGAGCTGCCGCTTGAACAGCGGGATGACGCTGCCGTGGCTTCCCAGCACGTTGCCGAAGCGCACGGCGGCGAACACCGTTTCGGAACGGGCGGCGTAATGCTGCACGATCATTTCGCACATTCGCTTGGTGGCGCCCATGACGTTGACAGGGTTCACGGCCTTGTCGGTCGAGACCAAGATGAAGTGGCCGCACTTTCGCTCATGGGCGAGGCGCACCACGTTCAAGGTTCCGAACATGTTGTTCTCCACGGCCTCCCGGGCATTGGCTTCCATGAGCGGCACGTGCTTGTGAGCCGCCGCGTGGAACACCACCTGGGGGGCGTGCTCGTCGAAGCACTTCTCGAGCGCCGACGGGTTGGTGATGGAGCCGATCTCCACCTCAAGCCCGATGCCCTCCTTCTCGCAGCGTCCCTTGATCTCGTGGTACAGCTCGTAGGTGGTGTTCTCGTATATATCGAACAGCACGATGCTCGCCGGCTTGGCGGGCAGCAGCTGGCGCACCAGCTCGCTGCCGATGGAGCCGCCCCCTCCCGTGACGAGCACGCGCTTTCCGGCCACGTAGCCCATCTGACAAAGGTCGAGCGCCTTCTCCTCGCGCGCCAGAAGGTCGGACACCTCGACCTCGCGCAGGGGGATCCTGTCGTCGAGGTCGCGCGGCATGTCCTGGATCAGTGGCAGGGTGAGCGTGCGCACGCCCGTCTGGATGCACAGCTCGTAGATGCGGTCGCGCTGCGCCTTGGTGGCGCTCGGCACGGCCAGCACGATCTGGTCCACCCGGTCGGATGCGCAGACGGACGGGATGTCGTCGCACGTGCCCAGGACCTTCACGCCGTGGATATACCTCCCGACTTTGGAGGGTTCGTCGTCGACGAGCGCGACAGGGAAGCCGGGCATGTCGGGGTTGCCCGCCAGCATGCGCTTCACGGTGAGCGAGCCGGTTTCTCCCGCGCCGACGACGAGGGAGCGGGGAAGCCCGCTCTTCTCGCTCACGCCGAGCACCGACCAGCCCTTGCGACCCGAGTACAGGCGGATGGCGAAGCGGCTCGCCCCGCACACGGCCGTGAGGATGAGCCACGCAACGAAGTAGACCTGCGGGGGCATGACCCTCCCCGTGGACAGAGCCGCGACGACGTCGGCGGCCGCCGAGGCCGCGAGGGCCACCAGGGCGACGCGCGCCAGCTCGTCGACACTCGCGTACTCCCACAGCGAGTTGTACATCTGCCCGAGCGCGAACACGACGACGTTGACGAGCACCGCCAGCGCGACCGTCTGCGCGAAGCCGCCCGCGTCCAGCACGGTGCCGAGCGTGCCCGTGCTCCACGCGGCCGCCACGTAGGCCACCACCGTCGCCGCGACATCCAGGACGACGAGGGGCGTGGCCTTGACGAGCGCCCTAGCCTTACCGGTTCCAACTGTCATCTAAGCTGCCACCTTCAATTCCAATACGCCGCTCATGACCTCTAGATGCTTGGGAGATCTCTTCTTTTCAGAATATTTGCGCCGCCCTTCTTCGCTGATTTCGGTGGGAAAGCGAACTGTATCTTTTGTTTCCCTCGAAATTACCCTACCGGCAGTTTCGAGGCCAGGGCTCTCTGCCACCACCTGAAAAGCCGGCTTCCGATAAGCTCTGAAAATGCCAAAAGACAAGAATCCGGGACTGGTATAATAGGTTGAGTCACAGGAAAGCACTTCCGGGCGCCGCTCGTAAAACTGCTGGTCAAGTGAGGTTTTTGCTGCTGACGATAAGGAGTTGGTCGGCTCCCCGACGCCCAGTGTTCCTATTGGGTAACCGCTAAAACGTGTGGGATTTAGCATGGTTTTCACCATCTTCCGCATGCCCACACGTTTTCCGCCTGTTTTTGCGTGACGGTCCGCTTTCTAGCCTTCCTGAAGCCTCCAGGGCCTACAGT
>NZ_JAAKEC010000028.1 GCF_011038975.1 Adlercreutzia sp. ZJ176
GTCGTTGTACCCAAAAACGGGTTTGAACAGGTGTTTTAGTTGTCAAAGATACGTTCAATTAAGAGTGTTTTGCCTGATGGCGAGTTGATTATTGCGGTTTACTACCTAACATTTTGCCTAGAACCGGTCGCAATCCTCCTCAGAACCTGAAGTAGATGAACGGGTTGAACGTGCCGGCCACCACGCTCAGGACCGACAGCGCGAGCAGCGCGAGCGCGCCGGCGTCGGCGGCCACCGCCAGGGCGCACACGGCGCGGCGGGCGGCGGGCGGGGCGCCCTCGGGCAGGGAGTCGACCCACGCCTGGCCGTCGCAGAGGCCCTCGACCGAGCTGCGCCGGGGGTCGGGCAGGTCGCGGGCGAGGAAGCCCCGCGCGCTCGGGCCGCCCGCGCGCTCGACCACCTTGGCCCGCACCCACGGGAGCACGGGCGTGCTGGCCACCGCGCACAGCAGGAGCATCGGCCAGTAGGCCCACGCCCCGAGCTCCCACATGGTGGAGGACCCCGTGGCCCCGTATGCGCCGCCGAGGGCCAGGAGGTACTGGCCGAACGCGGCGGGGTCCTCTATCCAGAACACGAGCCAGCCGAACATGACCGCGGCCATCCCGTAGGCGTGCCGGAGCGCGGAGGGCAGCCGCTCAAGTTTGCGCAGGAGCCAGGTCTTCTCCAGGACGAGGAGCGCCCCGTAGAACAGGCCCCAGAGCACGAAGTTCCACGCCGCGCCGTGCCAGACGCCCGTGAGGGCCCACACGACCATGAGGTTCAGCAGCCACCTCGCCCTGCCGCAGCGGTTGCCGCCCAGGGGGATGTAGACGTAGTCGCGGAAGAACGACCCCAGCGAGACGTGCCAGCGCCGCCAGAACTCGGTGGCCGACTTGGAGATGTAGGGGTAGTTGAAGTTGCGCAGGTAGCGGAACCCGAACATCATCCCCAGGCCGATGGCCATGTCGGAGTACCCGCTGAAGTCGAAGTAGATCTGGAACGTGTAGGCGACGAGGCCGGCCCACGCGCCGACGGCGCCGACGGAGGAACCCCCCCCCGCCAGCATCTGGTCGGCGAGGATCGCGACCGTGTTGGCGAGCAGGCACTTCTTGGCCAGCCCGACCGCGAACAGCCGCACGCCCTGGGCGAACCCGCGCAGCGTCTCTACCCTGCCCTCGACCTGCTCCTCGATGGTGGAGTAGCGCACGATGGGGCCGGCGACCAGCTGCGGGAACATCGCCACGTACATGCCGAGGTAGAGAGCGTTGCGCTGCGGCGCCACCTGGCCGCGGTACACGTCGACGACGTAGCTCACGGCCTGCAGCGTGTAGAAGCTTATGCCTATGGGCAGCGGCAGCTCCAGGTCGGGGACGAGCGGAAAGCCGATGAGCGCGTTGGCGCTCCGGGCGAGGAAGCCCTCGTACTTGAAGAACCCGAGCACGGCGAGGTTGAACGCGAGGGCGGCGATGAGCCAGGCGCGCCTCCCCGGGCGGCCCTCCCCGACGCGGAGCCCGAAGAGCCAGCTGGCCGCCATCGAGGCGACCATGAGGGCCACGTAGGCGGGCTCGCCCCACGCGTAGAACACGAGGGAGGCCGCGAGCAGAAGGACGTTCTTGGCCGCGCGGCCCGGGACGGCGAAGTACGCCGCGAGCACCGCGGGGAGGAAGAGGAACAGGAACACGGCGCTGGAGAAGACCACTACGAGACGCCCCCTCGCCCGAGCTCCTCGTCGGCCACGGCCGCGAGGTAGCGCCCGTAAGCGGTCTTCGCGAGCGCCTCGCCGAGTTCGCGGAGCCTATCCGCGCCGATGAAGCCGCGCCTGTAGGCTATCTCCTCCACGCAGGCCACGTAGAAGCCCTGCCTGGACTGCACGGCCTCCACGTACTCGGCGGCCTTGAGCAGGCCCTCCGGAGTCCCGGTGTCCAGCCACGCCATGCCGCGCCCCATGAGCTCGACCCTGAGCTCGCCGGCCTCGAGATAGGCGCTGTTGACGCTCGTGATCTCGAGCTCGCCGCGCGCGGAGGGCTCCACGCCCGCTGCTATCTCGCACACGCGGGGGTCGTAGAAGTACAGGCCCGGCACCGCGTAGCTGCTCTTCGGATTCTCCGGCTTCTCCTCGATGCCGACGACGCGCCCCGCGGAATCGAACTCCACCACGCCGAAGGCGCGGGCGTCCCTGACGGGGTAGCCGAACACGACGGCGCCGCCCTCGGACTCGACCCTGCCCCTGGCGCGCAGGAGGACGCGGGTGAGGTCGTGCCCGTGGAACACGTTGTCGCCGAGCACGAGCGCGCAGCAGTCGCCGCCGATGAAGCCGCGCCCGATGACGAAGGCCTGCGCTAGCCCGTCGGGATGGTCCTGGACGGCGTAGCTGATCCTCATGCCCAGGTCGGAGCCGTCGCCGAGCAGCCTCTCGTAGGCGCCCACGTCGTCGGGTGTGGATATGACCAGCACCTCGCGTATGCCGGCGAGCATGAGCACGGACAGCGGGTAGTACACCAGCGGCTTGTCGTACACCGGCAGCAGCTGCTTGCTGACCGCCTTGGTCACGGGGTAGAGCCGGGTGCCCGACCCTCCCGCGAGTATCATTCCCTTCATGATTCCACCCTCATGTCTCCTATGTACTTCTCAAGAACCGAGACGGGGAACCTTCTCCCCGTCGACCTGAAGTCGCTGCCGATGACCTCGTCGGCGAGGTCTATGACCGTGTTCGCGCACGGCGCAGGCACTCCGAGCTGGAGCGCCAAGTCAGCCAGAGGGACGAGCCCGTTCGGTACGTCCTCGAGGACATACCTGCACCGAATCGTCGGAGGAGCGTCTATCTCCCTGTAGGCCGGGTTGTTCCGTATGCACTCGAGGATCCCCTCACCCTCGACACCGTACACCCTGCGCATCCAATCCGCCGTGGACTCCACCTCGAAGCCCAGGGCTCGGGCCACCGCGATGCGCTCGCGGTCGAGTCTCTCTATGAAGCCCGCTATGCTCGGTGAGATGCCATGGTAGTAGTACTTGAAGTCGACGTCCTCCGTCTCGATCCACCCACAGTTCAAGAGCACGGGAGCGCAGTGGAGGATCATCCCTACGTTGCCGAGCGAGGTGATGGCGACCGAGGAGACCGGCTCGAAGTGGGGGGCGAGGCATGCCGGCAGCGCCGCCATAACGACGTCCATGTCGTCTCCCAGGGTCGCGATTCTGACGCCGTCCTTGATAGCGTGGATCACCGCATTGCCCTCGGTGTCCCTTCGGCACGTGTAGGCTATCGTCTGAGTCTCCGCGATGTGGGGCAGGGACTTCACCCCACTGGCGAGAAGCTCCTGGGCGAACTCGATGGCGCCGAACGTCCTCCCCGGGTTCAGGACGACGACCATGTCCTCGTGAACGAAGGGGGCGAGCCGCCTCGCGACGTCCTTGTGCGCGCTGCTCGGCGTCGCCACCATGATGAGGTCGCCGACGACCTCGTCTATCACGTCAGACGCCGCCTTGATCTTGCCGACGCCGCTCACCACGCCCGTACATCTTATCTCGAGGGTGCGCGCGACCTCCGCGATGTTCCCGAGTGTCCTGTTCCAGAGCGTCACTCCATGCCCGCTGATGGCGAGGTGCGCCGCCATGGACAGCCCCTGGTGGCCAGCGCCGCAGACGAACACCGGCCCACGGCACTGGCCGTGGCTGTGCTGAGCCGTCTCGTCCATCAGGCCAACGCCCCGACGTGCCGTCCAAGCTCTACGGCCGCGCTCTCCGCAGCCGCCTCCCTCGCCTCCCTCTCCTCGAGGCGCGCCAAGCGCCTCGACTCGTCAAGGACCTCCCCCGTCTCCCTGTCGACAGCGACGCACGTCCCGTCGCGCAGGGCGGTGACGAGATCACCCTTGAACTTCCCGCCCTTCACGATGTGGACGGCGTCCACGAAGCCCTCCTTGATGGCGTCGGCGAGTACGTCCGAGCTTGCGAGCGGGTCGTCCACGTACGCGTACTTGTCGCAGATGAACCCGAGAAGCGTCTTCGCCTCGGCGACAAGCTCGTCCTTTCTCGCGAGGATCGCGGGGTCCTTGTCGATCGAGAAGGACTCCCCGAGCGTATGCCGGATCACGCCGCGGACGATCTTGCAGCTCTCGACGACCTCCTCGGGGCCGGCTGCGTGGTCGGCCTCGCAGTAGCCCACGACGTGGATTATGTGCGGCTCTAGGCACATCTGCATGAAGGTTGAGGCCGCGAGCTGGCCCTTGGCGACACAGGGGTCGGCATTGAACAGGGGCAGCCCCGCGCGCGTCTCCCTGTAGACGTGGAACCCGTCATCAGCGAGCGACTCGACCATCTCCCTCATGGCGAGCATCTTGGCCAGGTCCATGCCGAAGGAGAGCCCGCTCGGGTTGTTGAACATGTACTGCGAGATGTAGTGCTCGACCCCGAGCTTCTTCGCGTTGTACGCGCTGACGTAGGCCATCGCCACGGGGATCACGTCATGGGCGTCGCGAAGACCCCAGTGGTGCGGCTCGTTGATCTCCACGGGGATGCCGCGCCGGGCATGCCACCTGATCAGCTCTTGCGCCTCCCTGATCGACCCCTCGATCGGCCTCGTGCCCCTCCCGTCGAGCTCGTTGTACCATGACAGGGGGATGGCGGCCCATGCGTTATCTATCACGTCTGCCAAAAGCTCCGCGTACTCGAAGACGTCAGCCGTCCCCGAGTAGCAGCGCATGAGGGGGAAGTTGCCTGTCAGCGACGCCTCCTTGAGCCTCGCTAAGTCGTCGCGCGTCCGGACCGGCACCCCGCCGGCGCCGTCGAGCTCGGGGTTCATGTGCCGCTGGTCGAACAGGAACTGCTGGGCGTTCTGGTCGGTGCCGAGGGAGATCACGTCAAGAACCTTCGCCTCCGCGATGGCCCTGACCCCCTCCACCGTCTCCTCTACACTGGGCAAGCCGAAGTGGTGCCGCAGCACGGGGTAGGGGCGCGTCTTCGAGATCCTCTCAAGGAGCGTTCGCCCATAGCTCTCGGCGCCCCCGCCGGCGCCCTCCCCCCTTAGGAACCGAATGTTGTCGTTGATGTCGTCGAACCCGTCCGAGATGTAGGAGAACATCCCGTACCGCCTCGCGACGTCGGCGACGGGCTTGGTGCCCCCGAAGTCCCATATCGGGTCGTAGTCAAGATCCTGCGCCCTGCGCTCCACCTCGTCGAGCAGCGGCACGACGTTCTCCGGCGTCAGCCGGTAGCTGATCCCCACGATGGTGGGTCTCAGCCGCTCGATCTCCTCGAAGAGGCGGTCGACGGGCACCGCGGGGCCGAGGAAGTGGCACTCGTAGCCCTCCTTCTCCGCCAGCTGCAGGAAGTGGTAGACTCCCGCCACGTGCACGCAGTTGCCTATCGAGGCCCCCAGTATCGTCTTTTTCTTGGCATCGCTCATGTTCGTCATCTCCCATGTTTGCCCGACAGTCGGGCGATAACGGAGTAGTAGTTCTCCCTCACATGCGGGTACGTGCAGGCGGAGCAGTCTTTCGCGCCGTTCAGGTCGGCCCAGTCTCCCCCGCATCCCTCGTCGTGGTACAGGGGGCAGTAGCAGAACAGACAGTTGATGTGCTCAACGCCATGGCAGGGGTAGAACTCGCACTCCCTGTTCTCGAAGTACGCGTAGCCGCCGCCTTCCGCACCACTGCCGACGAGCTCGATCACCCGTGCCTCCCTCGTCGCGCCTCCGCGATATCGCCGTACTCGAGCAGATCCCTCCTGGCCATGTCCCCGCCGTCCGAGTCCGTCACGCGGCATGACCCCCAGACGGCGTCATGCTTCCTCCGGTAGTCCTCGAAGTCGTCGGCGACGAACACGACCGAGGCGACCCTATCACCGCTGGAGCCAACCGATCCGTCAAATGCAGTCCCTCGCCACTTGAGCAGATACGCGCCGTCGATGAGGCCCCTCTCCTCGCATTCGTCAAACCCCTCGAGGCGCTCGAACGTGCCCGACGAGCAATAGACGAACTCGTCGACGACCAGCTTGCCGCTGTCGAATACGCTCATATCGGGCCTCAAGCCCAAGATGACGTCAACGGTCGCCTTGATGACGTCGAACCCCATCGCAAGTTCGATCACCCTGTACTTCGTGCATCCGCCGGCGCGCGCGCTAAACTCGATGACGGACAGCCCCTCATCACTCGACAGCAGCTGGACGAGCATCGGGCCATCGCCGAGGGAGAAGGCTTCGGCGATGGCCTGAGCTATGCGCCCGACGTCCTCTCGGTGCCGGCCCCTCACCTCGGGAGAGCAGAACCCCCGACTGATTACGAAGCCGTCGCGGCTCCCTATCTTGTCGTTGCGGGAAACGCAGAGGACGTGCGCAACGCCGTCGCAGACAAAGCAGTCTGCCGAGAGCTCCTCGCCCTCGACATACTCCTCGACGATGGCCTCGCCGGTCCTGCTGAGCAGCTTTGCCTCTGCGATGGCACGCGCGAGCTCCTCGTCCGAGGCCACCTTCCGGACGCCCTTGGAGCTGTTGCAGTCGACGGGCTTCACCACGGCCGGGTAGCCGAAGCTCGCAGGGTCCTCGTCAGGGCGAATCGTCTTGTACCTGGCCGTCGGAATCCCGTTCTCGGAGAACACCTTCTTCATGAGAGCCTTGTTCGTCACGGCAAGGCCCGTTCGGGAGTCCACGTAGCAGGGCATACCGAGCTCCTCGGAGAGCAGCGAGACAGTGGCCAGCGCCTGGTCCGTGCAACAGGTCGCTATGAGGCCAACACCCTCGTCGACTGCGATCTTGCGCATCGCTTCTACGTCGAGCGTGCTCTCCTGGTAGAAGACGTCCGCGTGAGACCTCGCGACGGGACTCTCGTAGTAGTCGGCCAGAATCACCCGATACCCTCGGCTCCTCAGGTCCTCTATGAGCCTTATCTGCGGCAGCCCGCCCGCCAGCACGAGGGCTTTCTTCATCGCGTGCACCCCCTCACGATCCCGCAGATCCTGTCCACGTCCGCGAGCGCCAGGTCGGCGTAGAGGGGCAGAGTCAGCACGTGAGCGGCCACCTCGCGCGCCACCGGCGTGTCGGCGGGGTCGAACATCCCTGCGTAGCAGGCGTAGCCGCTGACGAGCGGGTGGAAGTACTTGCGAGCGCCCACCCCCTCTTCTGCGAGCGCGTCGAGCACGTCGTCCCTGGTCGCGCTGAAGGCGCCCGGGTCGAACACGACGGGCATGTAGGCGTAGTTGTGCCTGACGCCCTCGGGCGGCGTGCAGACCTTCACGCCCGGAACGCCGTCCAGCAGCTCCCAGTAGCGCTCGGCGACCGCCTTGCGCTTCGCGATCTCCTCGTCCACGTGACGCAGGTTGCAAAGCCCCATCGCCGCGCAGAGCTCGTTCATCTTGGCGTTGCCGCCGGCGTACTCCACGTCCTCGGGGCCGGTGATGCCGAAGTTCTTCCACTGGTCGAGCACGGGCTTGAGCGCGGGGTCGGAAAAGCACACCGCTCCGCCCTCCACGGTGTTGAACACCTTGGTGGCGTGGAAGCTGAGCATGGAGGCGTCGCCGAAGGAGGCAGCTCCCCTCCACGTGCCGTCGGGCATGCGCCGCTCCACCCCGAAGGCGTGGGCCGCGTCGTAGATCACCTTGAGGTTGTGCTTCTCGGCGATCTCCTGGATCGCGTCGACGTCGCAGAGGTTCCCGTAGACGTGGACGGGCACGATCGCGCACGTCTCCTCGTCGACGAGCCTCTCAACACATTCGGGGTCCAACGTGTAGTCATCCGGCCTCACGTCGGCGAGCACGGGCGCGAGGCCCTTGCGGGTGATCGCGTGGGCGGTGCTCGCGAACGTGAACGGCGTGGTTATCACCTTGCGCCTGCCGTCCGACCCCAGCCCCAGCGCCTCGATCGCGCACTCGAGCGCCGAGTGCCCGTTGGTGAACAGGGCGATGCCGTCGACCTTGAGGCGCTCCTTGAGCGCCGCCTCGAGCTCCTTGTGCTTCTCGCCCATGTTGGTGAGCCAGTGCGACTCCCACAAAGGCGCTATCTCCTCGACGTACTCCTCCAGCGGCGGCATGGACGAGCGCGTCACCAGTACGCGGTTCTCCTTACCCACTCTCTCCCTCTCTTCGGTTGTCAATGTGCTTTTACCCAAAACAGATGAGTTCAGTTGATGCCACGGCCTAGCCCTCCGCGCGATGCTTCCTCCCCGCGACGATCTCGCGGGCCGTGGCCAGCAGGTACTCGAGGGCCTCGACGCGGAGGAGCCTGGAGAGCCCCAGGTACGCCGCACCCATCACGAGCGCCTGCAGAATGATCGTCGCCGCATCGGGCAGGGCGAAGAGACTCACCGGCCACGCGAGCGCCGCCGACGCAGCCGACAAAGCCACCCCCGGGGCTATGTCGCGCAGCTGCTCGGCGTACGAGTAGCCGACCACGCGCTTGCTGGGATACGCGTTCACGAACGTGGAGATCACCCCCGTCACCAGGTAGCTCCCCACCATGAGGTAGACGTCCTGGAGCACGAAGGCCGTGACCAGCAGGAAGGCGACGCCGTAGGCCTTCTTGACCAGCTCGAGCTTCAGGAACAGATCGCTTCTCCCCATGGCGTTCAGGGCCTGCAGGTTGGTAGTGTGGATGGGCAGGAGCGCATAGGTGAGGCAGTAGACCTGCATGAAGAACACGCAGGGCAGCCACTGCTCCCCCAAGAGCATCCTCACGAGCGGCTCTGCGCACAGCGCGAACAGCGTCATGCACGGCATGACGAGGTAGCACGAGGTCTTGAGCGCGCGGCGCACGAGGCGCCTCACGTAGGAGAGGTCGTCCTGCACGCGGGAGACGGCCGACAGCATCACCGGCTGTATGGCGCCGTCGAGCACGGAGCCCAAGGCTTGTGGATAGCGATTGCCCTGCGAGACGTAGCCGAGCTGGGAGGCCGAGAACTGCTTGCCGATGACGAGGTCGGAGAGCGACCGGTAACCTGTGTCGAGCAATCCCGAGGCGAGGAGCTTCCATCCGAAGGAGAAGAGCTCGCACGCCCGCGACACTCGAAACACGAGGTGCGGCCTCCAGGGAACCTGAGCTGCAAGAACGAGACAGTTGACTATCTGGTAGGAGAGCTGCTGGGCGACGAGCGCCCAGAGGCCCGCACCAGCGATCGCCGCGGCTATCCCCACGGCCCCGCTTGCGACCACCGACGCCACGGTCGCCGTGAACACCTTGCGGAACTCGAGCTCACGCTGCACCCAGGCCACCTGCACGGCATTGTACGCGTTCACGACTAGGACGAGCGCGAGGGCTCGCAGGGGCCAGGCGAGGTGCCCCATGTGATAGAAGGCGGCCACGGCGGGCGCGGCGAGGAACACGGCGGCGTAGAGAACGGCGGAGACCGCCAGCGACATCCAGAACACCGTGGAGAAGTCGCCCTCGTCGGCCTCGGACGACTGCACGAGCGCCGTGTTGAGCCCCGACTGCACGATCACGTTGCCCACGTTGACGAACACCAGCATGATCGCCAGCGCCCCGAAGTCGTCCGGCGCGAGCAGCCTCGCCATGACAACCTGCACGACGAGCTCGATGACCGCGCGACCACCGCGCTCAAAGAACTTCCAAAGGAGAGCCGAAACGGTTCTCCTCTTCATCGTCCCTTCGACCTGCATCAGGCCTTGCCAGCACCCTTGCCAGAAAGGGGCAGAGCCCAGTCCGGCAGGTCTTTCGTGGATCTGGAGACAAGGGTGCCCGCCCTCTTGGCATTCCGTATCGCATACGCCCTCCCCACGAATCTCTGGGCGTTTGGCGGCAGGTAGCGCCTCGTCATCGCCTTCGCTATCGTTTTCCCGCTCGTCGCCTCTTTAAACAGCCGAGGCAATCTGATCGCCCCGCCCGCAAAGAGCGCTGTGAGCACCTCCTCGCCGAGCAAATCAAGCTGAAACTTCTTACGCGCCTGAATAGAGGTTGTGTACTTGCCGGGGTTTCTGCTCTCGACCTGATCTAAGGCCCCGACGTAGGCTCGGCAATAGCCCTCTTGCGCCTTAGCATCAATTCCGCTATGCCGCACGCTCCACGACCCCCTGGACATCAGCCTGTAGACGGACATCGGCTCGGCAATCCAGGCGACGTCACCTTTCGACGCCAAGTCCATCAGGTAGAAATGATCGCCAACCGGAGCCCCAGCGAAACCCTCTCCTAGCAGCTCTTTCCTGAAGAACATGGAGGCCGTGGGGTTGATCCTGCCCCCACCTTCGATGACCACGTCCTCCATACTCTTCATGCGGTTTCCCGAAGAGGACTCGGAGAGAAAGAGGCAGTTGTGCCCATAGTCTACTACGAGAGCATTATGCACGCACAGCGACACACCAGGATTGGAAGCCATCAGGTCATGCTGGACCTGGAGCTTCTTCGCCGATATCCAGTAGTCGTCCCCCTCGCATAATGCGACGAACCTCCCACGGGCAGCAGGGAGGGCATAATCACGTATGCCGCCCTTTCCCAGCGAGAGCTGGTTCTTGGTTTGCAAAATCGGCATTATTAGATTCGGGTATCTTTCCGCGTACTCGCAGACAACGTCCGCGGTTCCGTCGGTCGAGGCGTCATCGTGCACGATGACTTCGTAGGAAAAGTCGGTCTCCTGGTTCACGAACCCGTCAAGAGCATCCTGTATGTAATCAACTTGGTTATACGTAATGCAAATGACTGAGACTTCTGGTTTCACAAGCTCTCTCTTTTCGCAATTTGTTTTATCCGCCTATTCTCAAATAGGGAAGGTATCTATTGTTACAGTAAAGGTATATATCACTTTGATTGAAAATAGTTATGTACGGATAATTCCAAACTGTCACATAGGAATAATACGGCCCTTGATCAACGAAGGAACTAATATTCTTCACGGTCATGACTCCAACCATGAGAAGCACGCTCAACATGAGCGGCATAACCAACTTAGAAGCGCCTTGGCTGGCCAGAATGGGGATGATCGCTATCTCTAGGGCTAGCAATGGCGCAGCAAGCCTGCTGGCTATAAGGTCGTTTCCCATACAAATCGAGTATAGGGCAAGTCCCACAATATAGACCTTGAGCAACAAAGAAGGAGCATCGCTGCCATCCTTCTTCTCTGCCGAGTTCTTTACTGAAAAGTGCATCATATATATGAGTGAGGCCATCACCACTCGATAAAGCACCGCAACCGGAGAAAAAGTGCCTCCAGAGTATGTCGCCAAAGCTGTTGGCAAAATCGCTCCAAGGAAGGGGGCGACAGCGACGCCAAAAACAACACTCACACCTAGAACGCCGCTCAGCGACCTAAAGGACAGGCGCGTTGCGATCAGGGGGACAGCTAAAACAATAGCTATGGAGTGAATAGAGCACAGAAGAGCAATGAGGAGGCAATACCGAACCGCCCTGCCTTCTCTCAATAAATCAATCATGATGCCAAGAAACACGGCAATGACCAAGCCTTGCCTCATGACAGAGAAAAAGTAGACGAGGTAGACCACAGGGAAGGCAAGCAGCAAGCTTAGTGAGCCATTTGGCGAATAACGACGAACAAATCGGCCCAGCAAAGCCATGTCAACCAGCGACAACGCAACGGACAGCTCAACGTAGCCAAAACCAAGCGCCTTCCATATGTTGTTGAGAACCTTCCAGCCAAGCTCAGCGTGAACGCCTTTCGTATAAAAGTAACTGCCAAAGTCAACAACGTCGGGTGCGCATGCGAAAATGTAGTTATAGCTGAGCCAGTCTGTTCCTTGCCCAAACCTCAGCGTCAAAAACAACGTGAGGACGAGGAAGCTGATCGCAAAGCAAATGTTCGACCACTTCGAAGATGCTCCTAGGGCGGCGAGCAGAACCATAATGATCCCCAGGACAATGTAGGGGCTCACGCTGTCACGCTTTCCGAAGACGCAACGCTTCGAAGCAGCGCCATGGTCACAATTCCCTCGCGAGCTTCGCCAAAGCCAGCCACCGACAGTGATAGAGGATCCTTGGTGGTCTCTGCGGACCCACCGACATCATACGTGACAACCAGCGTGCCGCAGGCTTCGGCCTCCAGGTTGACGGTGGGATAGTTGTCCTCCTTCGTGGGGTTGAAGAACATGTCTGCAGCCGAGTAGATGACTGCAAGCTCCTGCGGCGAGGAGACGCGTTCAAGGCCGATGATCCCTCTGGGAAGAGATCTGATCTGCTTCTTCGTAAGCCCAACGATAACGATGACGTAATTCTCATCAAGCTCGTTGCTCAGACGCAGGAAGTCGCCCAGCCCCTTGCGCTCGGTCCAAGGGCTCGCGACGCCGAGAATCATGAAACGGTCGCCTATGCCGCATCGCTCGCGGAAGTCGCTCGGGGTGGGCTTGAACACGCTCCTGTCCACGACGTTGTGGCGCACCTCGACGGGATAATTGGACAGGAAGCTCTGCCTGACCAACCCCTCCAGCCAGTGCGACGGAACGATCAGCGTCATGCGGTCGGCGGGGATCGAGTTGAAGATGTGTCTCTTGTCCTCGAAGTTCCTCGCGCAGGAGCGCTTGGAGAGGGTCTTCGGGTATGTGGACAGCTGGCGGCAGGGCTCCTCGTACGCGCAGTGGGACTTCCATTGCGCACACTTCACATATGTGAAGTACGCGCAATGGCCCGTGAACGCCCAGCAGTCATGCAGCGTCCACCTCACCTGGCAGCGATGTTCGGCGAGCCATCCGAAAAGCATCTCGACGTTCACGTAGTAGCCGTGCAGGTTGTGCAGGTGCACCACGTCGGGGTCGATCTCGTCGAGCCTCGCGAGCAGCCGGCAAGTCGCCGCCTTGGAGTGAAATCCCGCGCGCCCGTCCAGGCGGGTCTGGAGAACGTCGAGGTAGAATTCGGGCTTCGAGCCGAAGTTGAACCCATGGTCGTCCTCGGCGTCGCGGCCGCGCCCCCAGCAGGCGAAGGACTCGACGCCCCTCTCGAGCAGCTCGCGGTGCAGCCTCGTCATGATGCCGCCCGTGGAGCCGTTGGGCACGCTGTTGACCTGCGCGTATCGCAGGGGGCGGCCGAGGCCCTCGCCCAGCGCGAGCGCCTCGTCGACGAGGGCGTCGGTCGTCAGCGTGTCGCCGGGCTCCGTCACAGCGGCTTCCTCCACACCATCTTGTTCACCACTCCCGTGTAGGACTGGATGACCTTGACCACCTTGTCGGAGACGTCCTCGTCCGAGTAGTCGGGGACCGGGGCTGCGTGCAGGCCGTCGCGCTCCATGGCGACGGCGAGCTCCACCGCCTGCAGGAGCCCCCTCTCGTCGATGCCGGAGAGCACGAAGCACGCCTTGTCGAGCGCCTCGGGGCGCTCGGTGGAGGTGCGTACGCACACCGCCGGGAAGGGCTGCCCGACGCTCGCGAAGAATGCGGACTCCTCGGGCAGGGTCCCCGAGTCGGACACCACGCAGAAGGCGTTCGCCTGCAGGCAGTTGTAGTCGTGGAACCCGAGTGGCTCGTGCATGCGCACCAGGGGGTGCAGCTCGAAGCCGGAGGATTCCAGGCGCTTGCGGCTCCTGGGGTGGCAGCTGTAGAGGACCGGCATATCATACTTCTCAGCCATCCTGTTGATAGCCCCGAACAGGCTCTCGAAGTTGGCTTGCGTGTCGATGTTCTCCTCGCGGTGGGCCGACAGCAGGACGTACCCGCCCCTCTCGAGGCCGAGCCTCTCGTGGACGTCGCTCGCGTTGATCTTCTCTAAGTTCCTATGGAGCACCTCGGCCATGGGGGAGCCCGTCACGTAGGTGCGCTCCGGGGCGCAGCCCGTGTCCTTGAGGTAGCGCCTGGCGTGCTCGGAGTAGGCGAGGTTGACGTCGGAGATCACGTCGACGATGCGCCTATTCGTCTCCTCGGGCAGGCACTCGTCCTTGCAGCGGTTCCCTGCCTCCATGTGGAAGATGGGGATGTGCAGGCGCTTCGCGCCGATGACCGACAGGCAGCTGTTGGTATCACCCAGAACCAAGACTGCGTCCGGCTTCACCTCCGCCATGAGCTTATAGCTCTTCGCAATGATGCTACCCATGGTCTCGCCCAAGTCATTTCCCACGGCGTCAAGATACACGTCGGGGTCGTCAAGCTCCAGGTCACGGAAGAACACGCCGTTGAGGGAGTAGTCATAGTTCTGGCCCGTGTGGGCGAGCAGGCAGTCGAAGTACCTGCGGCACTTCTTGATCACCTCGGACAGGCGGATGATCTCGGGACGCGTGCCCACGATGATCAGGAGCTTTAGTCTTCCGTCATTCTTGAAGGATGTCACAGGCCTACACCGCCTCATAGTAGGTGTCGGGATGACTTGGGTCGAAGACCTCGTTGCAGGTCATTACGGTGACCAAGTCCTCGGTATCGGAGAGGTTGGTTATGCTGTGGGTCCAGCTGGGAATCATGCGAACTGCTTCAATTTGGTCGCCTGACACTTCAAACTCGACGATCTCGCCAGTATTGATATTGCGCTCCCGAATGAGCCCGTGGCCCTTGACCACGATGAAAAGCTCCCACTTGGAGCTATGCCAGTGCTGACCCTTGGTAATGCCAGGCTTGGTTATGTTGATAGACACCTGGCCACAATCTTGGGTATGCACAAGCTCAGTGAAGCTGCCACGGCTGTCGACGTTCATGCGCAGAGGGTACTTGAACTTGTCTGTCGGAAGGTACGTAAGATACAAGCTGTAGAGCTTCTTCTCGAAGGAGCCCTCAGGCATGGACGGCATCATGAGGGTCTCGGGGCTTGCCTTGAACTCCCGCAGCAGCTCAACGATGCGTCCCAAGGTCACTTTGTGAGTGGTCGGCACGTAGCAGAAGCATCCTGTTTCAGCAGGAACAACCTTAATGCCTTCATATTCACAATGCTGCTCTTTGCCTTCCAGCAGGTCGAGCATGCCCTGCACGAGGTCGTCTATGTAGAGAAGCTCGAGCTCCACGCTAGGATCGTTGACGGTGTAAGGTTGATCATTGGCAGTCGCCCAGCAGAAGGTGGACACTGCTGAGTTGTAGTTGGGGCGGGAGTGTCCCATGAGGTTGGGGAAGCGGTAGACGGCCACCTTGGCTCCGGCTTCTTTCGCATAGTCGAAGAACAGCTCTTCTCCCGCTTTCTTGCTCTTGCCATAGTCACTATCCCCGAAACGGCCCGATAAGGTTGCCTGAATGCTGGAAGACAGCATGATGGGAGCTTTGCTGTCAGCAGCTTTCAGCTCGCCTAACAGCTCGCTCGCAAACCCGAAGTTGCCCTCCATGAACTCGGCGGGATCTTCGGGCCTGTTCACGCCGGCGAGGTTGAACACGAAGTCACACTCCCGGCAGTACCTTTTGAGGTCCTCCGGCGTCGAGCCCAGGTCGTACTCGAAGACCTCTTCAATTCTCAAGTCGTGCCGTGTGCGGTCCTTGCCGTCACGGACGTTGCGCAAGGCGTTGCAAAGAGCCGTACCCACCATGCCCTTGGCTCCGGTGACGAGCACTTTCACGCTACTGCACCGCCTCGTGCTCGCGACCCTCCAGGGCGAGCTGCACGTACTCCGCGGTCTTTATCTTCTCAACCGTGCCCGCCACGTCGAGCCTTGTCGTGTTGTGGGAGGTGTATGCCTCCTCGGCCTGGGTCTTAACATCTCCCTCCACTACGAACTTGTCGTAGTTGAGGTCGCGGGTGTCGGCATGCACGCGGTAGTAGTCGCCCATGTCCTCAGCGCGAAGTCGCTCCTCGCAGGTCATGAGCGTCTCGTAGAGCTTCTCTCCGTGGCGAGTGCCGATGACGCGCGTGCCAGTGCGCCCGAACACCTCCTGCACGGCCTCGGCGAGGTCGCCCACGGTCGAAGCCGGGGCCTTCTGGACGAAAAGATCTCCAGGGTTCGCATGTTCGAAGGC
>NZ_JAAKEC010000029.1 GCF_011038975.1 Adlercreutzia sp. ZJ176
CGCTGAACGTGACCTCCTCGCCGCCCTGGAGGCCGGCAACCTCGCCGGGTGCGGTCAGGGGCTGGCCGTTGTACTCGCGGGAGGCGCTCTCGGTGGTCACCTTGAGCGGGGCCCTGGTGATGGTCACCTTCACATCTTTGCTGAGAGCTATTAAGCCGGTAACCTTGTCCGTAGCGACAACGGTCACCTCTAGCGTCCCAGCATTCTTAATGGTGGTACCTTGGCCATCCTTTTCAACGACCGAGATATTGAACTGATCAGTCAAGTCAACATCGGCACCGGAATGCTTTATCTTGACGGTTACATTTGACCGATCGTATTCGTGATCAGCAGCATCATATGTGTATTCCTGATCATCTGCTTCGATCTTGAGCCAGATTGCGTAAAGCTTGTTGCTCGCAACCTCCGTATCGTTAACATAAATCGGATTGCCGGCCGCAAAATACGTGCCCTCGCCATCAGGCGCTGTATTCCAACCCGCAAAGGTATAGCCATCAGGCGCTGTAAAGTCAACGCTTTCGAGAGACTTCACCGAAGCTTGTTCTATATTAATAATGTTATCGGTGTACGTCTCGTCCGTACCATTATTGGCATCATAGGTGAGCGTCGCTGCAATATTCTGCGGACCAAACTTTGCGTAAAGCTTCACTACGCCATTTTGGGCAGTTTCCATGCTAATGCGATCGCCAGCATAGAGAGCTTCACCGCTACCATCGCTGTTCTCGGTCCAATACAAGAACTTCTCATTGTCTTTTTTTAAGCTCGAGCCGTCGCGCACGATTGCATTAGCTGAACCACGGTAGCTGTTGGGATCCTCAATACTAGACTCGGTGTTCTTGTCCAACATATACTGGACCGTGATCTCGCCTTTCGGGATCCAATGGGCATAGTAGGTGCGACCCTCTTTGACGGGGCTTTCGGAATTAAACACGATGCCGTCCGAAGTCTGCCAACCTCCAAAGTAGTAGCCTTCCTTTACTGGCGATTGAGGAGCGGTTGCTTTCTCTCCGTACTCAACCTTCTGAGAAGACAGCGTGCTCTCTCCATTAACGAACTCGACGGTATATGTCTCCGCCTTCCATTTCACATACACGGCCACGTTCTCGTTCGGCATCGTGGTGCTAAAGTCAAACGGAGTAGTGAGGCCGGGGTCTGCGCACCAGCAGTCAAAGGTCTTGCCTTCGGGAGGATTACTGGGTCTGTAACTCGCGAAGCCGCTCAGCGGCGTGGTGTATTTGACGTCCGTGACCTCTTCTAAGGGGGTACCCGTGTCATAGTATTTAAACGAGTACTTCTTGAGGAGGGAAGCGATGCTTACCGAACCAAAATCCTCTAACCTTAGACCCTCATATGCGTTATCTTTGTTATCCCACCAATCTCTAGTGAGCTTTCCTTCATTTTGCTCAGCGCCGCGTGCATACTTAAACAACTCATAGCCTTCATATTTTTCTTGAACAGTAAGAGTGTCGGAAGACATTCTTACTGTCTGAGCCAAGACAAATGAGCCATTGTATTGCTCGTTATAGTACAGGATGCTGTTCGAGTTCGAACTCGGTGTTCTATTGTAGGCAAAAGTGTAAGAATGATCCTTGTGCTTATCCTGCTCAGACTCCTTATACCCAGCAGTATAGAGGTCGAAGCTGGTTAACAGTACCGCACCGTCATTACTGCCTTGTTGCTTCCAGAAACAAGAAGAGTCCCACGCACCCTCGGGCAGGGGCGCACCGAATAGGCCCGTATAGGAACGGGTCACTGATTCGTAGCATCCATCAACATGCGAATGCACCTCTTTGCCGCAGGTATGCTCCCATTCACAACCCCGATGCTCATGCGCTTCTTTGCCGCAGGCATAGCACCCATCTTCATGTTCGTGTGGCTTTACGTTGCAGCCTAAAATCTTACATACAATGCCATGCGTATGCTCCTCTTTGCTACAGATGAGACCGCAATTCTGTGCATTATGCCTATGCGTTTCTTTGCCGCAGGTATACCCCCATTCACAACCCCGATGCTCATGCGCTTCTTTACCGCATTTAAGCTGTCTGCCGCCCTTGAAATTCACCGTCACCTTAACGCGATCGTATTTCACATTAACGATGGTGCTTCCGTCAGCTTTCACCTCTACACTCGAATCGGATTTAATCTCGTTAAGCTTAAACCCTGTCGGCGCGCTCTTCTGTTGTACGTATTGACTTGCATCGAGAGTGCTGCCAGTTTGAGCAGTACCACTGAGAGAGTCCCAGTAGTCATAAGTTTTTTGATCATCGGCAGCATTTACGTCGTCAGTCAGGCGCTGCTTCCAGTAGATAACAAGAACATTTGCCTGGTCTGGCGTCCACTGGGCCCTAAGCGCTACGTCTTCGGTGAGTTCCGCATTCCAGCTGAAAGCCTCGTTGGTTTCGCTATTGATCCAGCCATCGAACTTATATCCAGGCTTTGTAGGATCAGCGGGCTGCACGGGCCTCCCACCAGAAAGCACAAATTGTGATTCGACGGGGCTGCCGCCATCAACGTCATAAGTAATCCAGTGGGCATTCTTCACCACTGCATAAAGGTTTATGTCGGACTCACCGCATTTAATCTCGCCAAAGAGATCGTACTCTGCATTACTCGCACCTTTTACAGTTGAAAAGCCGACGACAGCCTGACCTGCTGGCACATCAATCTGCGGATCTGCATAAGGAACCGTGGCGTTAACCTCGCCTTCCTGCGTATCGACAATCACTTCCTTTTCGGTTGTGACGCCATCGACCTCCTCGTTGATAATCTGAATAAAGTTGATCTTCACGATCTGAGCTATATCAGCATCAACTCTCACTTCTTTGACGTTGTTAACGTTGTCCTGGAGCGTCCCATTTAAACCATTGAACATCTCTTCGGTCGTCACGCCAAAGCCATCAAACGACTCTTCGCCGACTTTCCAGCCTTTAAATTTCTCGTTAGGGTTAAGTTGCACGGATGGCTGGTACAGCATATCGCCCACACGAACAAACTGCTTGTTGATTTCCGTATCACCCTTGTAGAAGGCGTAGGAAACATACTTATTTTCAGTCGAGCCCGCCACTACATAAATAGTAAAGTGGTCTACGTCAAAGCTCTGCACATCAGGATCAGCCTGGCGCGCGCCGATAGTTTCTACGTTCGCGGCGTCATCGGAAACGCGATAAACACCTATCTGGCTACCTTGAAGATCAGCGTCAAAGAAGCAGACGTTCACGGCACCGTCAGGCTGGATGACGTTGCCGTCCTTGTCGAGCAGCGTTACGTCGATAGCTACGGCGTCCTGGAGCTCCTTGTCCTGCGTCTCCACCTTATTACTCACGGCGTCAATCACGTCCTGACGCTCAACGCGGCTCGCCTGCACGGTGGTGCCCTCGGGGAGGATGCCCTCGCCAGCGGTCACCTTGACAATCACGTCGTCCACGTAGGCCCAGTCCTCGAAAGCGGGGCTGCTCACGTCAGCATGGACGGTGACGGTTTCTTCGTCGGCCGCGGTTGCATCGGCGGTTGCTTCCGCATCGGTGGATTCGGATTCTTTATCCTCAGGAGCTTCCGCATCCTCTTCGGTTGCAGCAGGCTGGTCGGTCGCAGACTCAGTTCCCTCGGCCTCGGCAGCCGAATCCTGCTCCTCCGTGGAATACTCGGAGTCGCCCGTCAGGGCGTCGGTCACGGAGGGAGTGGGCTCGGCCAGCTCGGCGAGCTCGGTCTCAACCGTCACCTCGAGGGTGTTGTTGACGTACTCGGCAGCGATGGTGTACGTGCCGTCCTGGGTGGTGACGGGCACGTTCGCAGCTGCGGAGTTCTTGGCCTTGACGCTGACGACCTCATAGCCGTTCTCGGCAATCGCCTTGAACACAAGGTCGGCAGAGTCGGACACCTTGAGCGTCACGACATCGGGGCCGGTGAGCTTCTGACCGCGCACTTCGACATAAGCGTTGGTCAAGTTGAAGGTGACCTCCGCTTCGCCGATTCTCACCCCTTCGCTGTTCTCCACGACGGCCTGCCCCATCTGGGGCTCGCCCGTAGTGCCAGCGTTCGCGTCAGCCTCGGCGAACGCAAACACGTTCGTCATGCTCAGCACGAGCACAACCGACAAGAACACGGAGAGGACCTTGCCCTCAAGCGTTCCCCTTGCATCGATGATCCGCTCAAACATCTCTACCACCCAGCTTCATCTTCGCGGCTTGCCGCAAGACGCGCGCGTTTGCGACCGCGCGCTTGCGGTTTCCATCACACGCCTGCGCTCATGACGAGGGGGTATCAAACGTTTATCCCCGCATGAGCTTTACCAACACTAAACATGCGTGTATACAGGTGTTTTCACCCACACAACAGATTATTACAGGGGGGTGACAAAAGCAAATCGTTCGATACGAGATTCTAGGAGTTGGCACAAAGACTGCCTCAAACGTCCAAAGAAGCGGACCGTGCTATTCTGAGTCATAGCTGAGTCGGGACTGAAATCTTCCATAAACGTGTTAATATTTCAACAATATAAAATATTTGAATTAGAGTGGAATATTAAGGGCACTGATGAATAGTACCTCTCACAGCATACAAAGCATTCTGCGGCGCGCCGTAGATGGATCGGCGATCGTCGATTGCGCAAACGACGAAGTACCGCTCAGCCCCTTTCTTTCCGGAAGCTTCAACCTATATAGAGGGAACGCCCTCGGCTCTAGTGTGCTATTCGCCGAAAGCACTTCCGATGCGGAAGAGCCTCTCAAGCGCCTCGATGCGCTCGAGAGAGCCGTCGGTGAGCCTGTGACGATCTTTCTTCCTTCCGCGACAGCATCCCAAAAGCGTTCGCTCATGACAATGAGACGGGGGTTTCTGACAGAGCGGGGTGATATGTACCTTCCGCAACTCGCCGTCGCGCTCAAAGCAGCCGCAACGAGAAAGCCGGCGGTCAGAGCCTTCACACCAGCTCAACAGCAGGCATTTCTCTATTGCCTCTTGGAAAGCGAACCCCTCTCGCAAGAAGGGTTGCGGGAGCTGGTGGGAATATCGGCTGCAGGGGCTTCGAGGGCGCTTTCATCCCTTTCCGAGGCAGGCCTCATCGATTACGAGGTCGGCGGAAAGACGAAGCGCAAAAGGGAGTACTTCGTTCCGGACAGGGCAGAGCTCTTCCGCAAGGGAAAAAAGCTCTTCGGAGACCCGGTCAAGTCGATCGAAACCGGCATTCGCGCGATGGAGGACCATGCGCTGGCCAGCGGTCTGTCGGCTTTGGCTCTGAGAAGCGAGCTCGTGCCGCCGTCGAACATGGTCGTTGCAACTGGTCCCAACGTCAAGCCAGATGAGAGCCTTGATGTCGGCTATCTTGAGGAATCATGCGTCGTCCAGCGACTCTCGTACGATCCAACCCCTTTTGCTGAGCGCGGAATGGTCGACCCCTTCACCATGTTCATGACCATCGGCGAGAAAGACGAGCGGATTTCGATCGCCCTCAGAGAGGCGCTAAGGGGGTATCCATGGTACAGGGATTAGATGTTTTCCGAGAGTGGTTCGAGGAGTATCCGACCCGGTATGTGGTGATAGGCGGCACGGCATGCAACCTCATCCTGGCGCAGTATGGCGCACCAGAGAGAGCCACCCACGACATTGACATGGTCATAGTGGCCGAATCCTTCGACGATGCGTTTTACAGGCGGTTCGTCTCTTTCATTAGGCAAGGCGGCTATCAAAACAAAGGCAAGGCCGACAAATACGTGCTGTACCGCTTCGAGAAGCCGAGCAACAAGAGCTTCCCTCCCAAGATCGAGCTGCTCAGCAAGCGGCCCGACCACCTTGAGGGCATCGAGACCGACCTTGGGAGGTTCCAAAACATCGATGCGACCGGCAGCCTATCTGCCATCTTGCTTGATGACGAGTATTACGACCTCCTGGATCGCGGCACAGAGATCGTGGAGGGCATCCCGGTGCTCGGCCTTCACTATCTCCCGGTTTTCAAGATTCATGCATGGGCGAACCTCCGTGATGCCAGAGCCGCGGGCAAATCCGTGCATAGCGACGAGATAAACAAGCACCGAAGAGACGTGCTGCGTCTGTGCGCGCTGTTCGCGCCAGGGACAAAGATAACGGTGCCCTCGAGCGTCGTCTCCGAAGTGAGGCGCTTTACGAGAGAGCGACCTTGGGACGACAACATGATGAGGAACCTGGGGCTCAGAATCAGCGCTGATGAAATGGCCGATTTGATCGAGTCTTCATACGTAAGCGCTGACGAGCAGCTTGTGGAGAACGGGGCTTTCTGAGAAACTGTCCTACGAGGAGCCTCGCCCATACCCCCGCTCGAGTCGTCTGTCGCTCGCGGGTTTGCGGGTTTGGGCCGATCGTCGCTCGCGGGCCCGCGGGTTCGCACCGCTCGTCGCTCACGGGGCCCGCACCATCCGTCGTTCGCGTTCGCGTCGCGCGCCTTATTCGATCCGTTTGATGACGCGCGCGGGGGTACCCGCGACGACGGTGCGCGCCGGCACGTCTTTCGTGACCACCGCGCCCGCGGCAACGACCGCGCCGTCTCCGATGGTGACGCCGGGCAGGATGATGGCCCCCGACCCGACCCAGACGTCGTTGCCCAGCCTGACGGGCTGGGGCACCATGCCGCCGCGTCGCGCGGGGTCCATGTGGTGATTGAGCGTGGCCATCACGACGTTGTGCCCTATGAGGCAGCCGTCGCCCAGGTAGATGCCGCCCTGGTCCTGGAACTTGCAGCCGCTGTTGACGAACACATTCCTCCCGAGGAAGATGTTCTTGCCGCAGTCCGCGTTGAACGGCGGGAACAGGGCGAAGCCGTCTGGCACGGGCCTGCCGGTCAGCTCCGCCATGAGCGCCGCAATCTCGTCGGGCGCATGGTAGGTGCTGTTGATGTCCATGCAGATGCGGATGGCCTCCTGGCTTATGTCGTGCATCATGAGATGCATCTCGCTGCCGGCCTCCACCGCCTCGCCTGCCAGAAGGCGCTCCAAGTATTCGGTGCGCTCCATGTCCTGCCTCCTCTTGCACAACCATTAATTCAGACAAGATTAGCCAGAGATCCTTCGCATATCAATGTTGCATTTTATATAGACTCCCATACTGCATTGATATACTGAGTGCAGTTGCAGACGGAATCTCAAGGAGCCCTTGATGGACATACGCACGATGCAGTACTTCCTGGCCGTCGCCCGCGAGGGGAGCATCACGAAGGCGGCCGAGGCCCTCCACATGACCCAGCCCCCGCTCTCGCGCCAGATGATCGAGCTCGAGGCCGAGCTGGGGGTCGCGCTGCTCGACCGCAGCGGCAAGCGCGTCGCGCTCACCGAGGACGGGCGCGCGTTCCGCGAGCGGGCCCAGGAGGTGGTGGACCTCATGGAGTCCATACGGTGTGACATGGCCGCCGGCTCGGAGGCCGTCACGGGCGAGGTGCGCATCGCATGCGGCGAAACCGACGCGGTCGCGTTCCTCGCGCGCGCCGCCGAGCAGCTTCGCCGCGACCACCCCTCCGTCACGTACCGCCTGCTCAGCGGAGACGGCGACTTCGTCATGGAGAAGCTGGAGCGCAATGCCGCCGACCTGGGCCTTCTCGTCGTGTCGAGCGTCGACAGCGGCAGGTTCGGCTTCCTGCGGGTTCCCGCCAAGGACACCTGGGGCGTCTTGATGAGGGAAGGCGACGAGCTGGCCCGCAAGGAGCGCATCGAGCGCGCGGATCTGATCGGGCGGCCCCTGCTCCTCCCGTATCGCGCCGCCATGGGCAGCGACCTCATGTCGTGGTTCGAGCCGGACAGGGACGAAATCGACGTCGTCGCCACCTACGACCTCGCCTACAACGCCTCCCGGTTCGCCCGGGAGGGCTTCGGGTACGCGGTCGCCCTCGCCGGCATCGTCGACGTGACCGCGGGAAGCGGGCTGGCGTTTCGCCCCCTCGCCCCGCGCCTCGAGGCCGACCTGTTCCTCGTGTGGAAACGCGACCAGCGCCTGTCGCGCGCGGCGAAGGCGTTCCTCGACAGAGTGACGGAGCTCGCGCAAGGCTGACCGGGCCTGGGACTGGCCGAGCCGCTCCTCCGGGCCGTTCTTCCAGCCAGCTCTTCCGGCCAGCCCTTCCAACCACCGCCGAGACACCACCCAGCAGGTATGATCTTCCCCTCTCATACCAAATACGCATAGGTTGCCATGCCACATGGGCATTTTACTTTCGACGCGGCGAACGGTAGCCTATAGCTTGAACAAGAGTACGAGAAAGGGCGTTTCGTGGGCAATCCGATCAACCCGAGCAATCCGAGCAACCCGATCATTCCGATCATTCCTCAATCCAAGATGGGCTTCGGCTGCATGAGGCTGCCGCTGCTCGACGAGAGCGACCAGACGAGCATCGACATCGAGCAGTTCAAGCAGATGGTGGACGCCTTCATGGAGACGGGCCACACCTACTTCGACACCGCGTTCGTCTACCACGACGGCGCGTCCGAGACCGCCATCGGGGAAGCGCTCGTCGCGCGCTACCCGCGCGAGTCGTTCACGCTCGCCACCAAATGCCTCGCGTGGGCCATGCCCGACGCCGCGTCGGCTAAGAGCTGCCTCGACACCTCGCTCGAACGCATGGGAACCGACTACGTCGACTACTACCTGCTGCACAACGTCGGCGACAAGCGAACGGCCAAGTTCGACGCGTACGGCATGTGGGAGTGGGCACAGGAGCAGAAGGCGGCGGGAAAGATCCGCTTCGTCGGCTTCTCCATGCACGACGACGCCGCGCGCCTGGACGAGCTGCTCACGGCGCACCCGGAGATGGACTTCGTGCAGCTGCAGGTGAACTACCTCGACTGGGACGACCCGCACAACGAAGCGCGGCGGCTCATGGAAGTGGCCGCGAAGCACGGCAAGCCCGTCACCATCATGGAGCCCGCGCGCGGCGGGCGGCTGTGCAACCTGCCCCAGGCCGCTGCGGACATCCTCGCCGCCTGCAATCCGCGCGCCTCGCAGGCGGAGTGGGCGTACCGCTTCTGCTGGAACCTGCCGAACGTGCTGGCCGTGCTCTCGGGCGCGTCCACGATCGAGCAGATGAGGGAGAACGTCGCAAGCTACGCGGCGAATGCGCCGTTCACGCCCGCGGAAGAGACGGCTTTGGGCGAGGCGATCGGCGTGCTGCGCTCGCTCGCGGGCGTTCCCTGCACGGCCTGCAACTACTGCATGAAGGGCTGCCCCTCGCATGTCCAGATCCCCCAGGTCATGGAGCTTTTGAACCTGGAGGCGATGACCGGCGACCACGCCTTCGTCAAGGACCTCTACAGCTGGCAGACCGCCGAGGGAAGGGCCGGCGCGTGCGTCAAGTGCGGCAAATGCGAGGCCATGTGCCCCCAGCATATCGACATCATCCGCCAGCTCGAGCGCGCCGTCGAGCTGTACGAGTAGCGCCCGAAGCCAGGCGAAGCGGCGAAGGGGCACGGCGTCGCCGGCGCCCGGGGCGCGAAGTCGCGCCCCTTCGCCGCTGTTCACCACCTCCTCCCGCGCACCTCTGCTCGCTATTTGTCACCCCTCCCCCCTAACCTCCCGCAGAATCAAGCGGCACGCTCGTCACAATCCGCTTATACTGGGAATGCTGCGCTTTCGCATCCCATGAGGCGCAGGTCGCCATCGCGCCACCGGCGCACGTGGCTTATCGAAAGAGGAGGGGGCATACGTGAGCACGCTGAGGCAGATCCTGCGCCGATACGTGGTCGCCCTCTCCCTCGTCTCCATCATCGTCTTGCTGGGCGCCACCATCTGCCTCCAGATCGGAAACGAGCAGAAGCACGCCTACGACATCGCCACGCAGACCCTCTCCCAGATCGAGCAGGTTCTCAACGACAACGACCGCGCGATCGCCGAGGCGCACGAGGAGTACCACCGGGAGTGCCTGAACAACGCCTCCGTCATCGCGCGCGTCATCGAAGGCGACCCCGGCGTCATCAGCAGCGTTGACAGCATGAAGGAGCTCGCGCTCATCTCCGGCGTCGACGAGATCCACATCTTCGACGAGACCGGGCGCATCTTCGCCGGCACGCACCCGCAGTACTACGGCTACACGTTCGACTCCGGCGAGCAGATGAGCTTCTTCAAGCCGATGCTCGAGGACAAGTCGCTGCAGCTCGTCCAGGAGATCACCCCGAACACCGCCGAAGGCAAGATGATGCAGTACTCTGCCATCTGGAGCCGCAACGGCGACGTCATCGTGGAAGTGGGCATGGAGCCGACCAGGGTCATGAAGGCCACGGAGGAAAACGAGCTCTCCTACCTCTTCTCCCTGTTCCGCGTGAACCCCGAGGCCAGCTACTTCGCCATCGACGCCAGGAGCGGCCGGATCATCGGCTCGACGAACGAGAGCGACGTCGGGCATACGGCGAACGACGTGGGCCTGAGCATCGACGACATCGAGAGCAAGCCAGACGGCTTCTCCGCCACCGTCAACGGACGCCAGTCGTTCTGCGTGTTCCAGCAGGTCGATGACGTCTACCTCGGCCGCACCGTGTCGAACGCCGACCTGTACCACCGCATCCCCGAAGCCGCTCTTCTGCTCTTCCTCTGCCTCGCGCTCGTCGTGGGCGTCCTGTCGGCCGCCATCTCGTTCTGCATAAACCGGTTCGTGGTCGGGAAGATCAACGACGTCAACCGGGAGCTCGGCCACATCACCCAAGGCAACCTCAACGAGACGGTTGACGTGCGCGGCAGCCGCGAGTTCTCCGAGCTCAGCGACCACCTCAACGTCATGATCAAGGCGATCTTGAGAAACAGCGAGAAGATGTCGTACGTCCTCGCCAAGACGAACCTGCTCATCGGGGTGTACGAGCACAACGAGGCCACCGGCCAGGTCGTATGCTCCGAGTACCTGCCCGAGGTCCTCAACCTCACCGACGCGCAGCTGACCGAGCTCGCGGCCGACTTCAACCGGTTCGAGCAGTTCATCGACGGCATCCGCGCGAACCCCGTGCCCGGCGAGGAGAGCATCTTCCTCCTGCCCGGCGAAGGCGATAAGCGCCCTGGCAAGTACCTGAAGATCGGGGAGACCGTCGAGCACAGCAGCGTGTTCGGCGTGGTGATCGACGTCACCGAGACCGTCATGCGCCGCAAGCAGATCGAACGCGAGCGAGACCGCGACCCCCTGACCGGGCTGTACAACCGCCGCGGCCTCGACAGCAAGCTCGCCGCCCTGTTCCAGGCCCCTGGGGAGCTCGGATTCAGCGCCTTCGCCATGATCGACGCCGACGACCTGAAGATGGTGAACGACACCTACGGGCACGACAAGGGCGACATCTACCTCAGGCGCGTCTCGGAGATCATCAAGGACTTCGGCCCGCACCGCAGCGTCGTGGCGCGGCAAAGCGGCGACGAGTTCGTCCTGTTCCTCTACGGCTACGAGAGCAAGGGCGAGCTGCTCGGCACGCTGGAGGAGCTCGCCGGCATGCAGGACCGCACGCACGCGCAGCTCGACGACGCGCTCGAGATTCCGCTGCGGTTCTCGCTCGGGTACAGCCTGACGCGGAGGGACGCGGACTACCGCGAAGCCATCAAGAGGGCCGACCGCCTCATGTACGCGAACAAGCGCGAGCGCAAGGGCGACTACCTGTAGGGAGCTCTCACCCACCCGCGCGGGCTCTGGGAAGCGCGAGGAGAAGCCCCCGAACGAAGCGCGGAGCGAAGCGCGCGGCTGCCCGCGCAGGCTCTGGTGATTGTGCGAAGCGCCGCGAAGGGCGCGCGGGCGCGGTATGATGGTCTTCGCTTGAGCTCGAATTCAAGGAGACTTACGTGAACCACACCGACGAGAACGCACCCGCAACGCCCGCGCCCCGTGACGTGCCCCATGAGGGCGACGGGGCGCCCGCTCCGCACACGCCCGCCCCACACACGCCCGTCCCGCACGCGAGCGCGACCGAAGCCGCTGCGCACAGCGAGCAGCCGCGCCTTGACGCCTTCATCTTCGACCTCGACGGAACGCTGCTGCACACGCTGCCCGACCTCGTGGTCATCACGAACCGCGCGCTGCGCGACGCGGGCTACCCCGAGCGCACCGAGGCCGAGATCCTCAGCTACGTGGGCAACGGCGTGCGCGCCCTCATGTACCAGGCCGTGCCCGAAGGCACGGGCGCCGAGGCGGCCGAGGCGGCCATGGCGCGCTGGAAGGAGCTCTTCCCCACCTACGACAACGACCTCACGCACCCGTATCCCCATGTCGAGGAGATGATCGACGGGCTGCGGGCGCGCGGATGCAAGCTCGGCGTGCTGTCGAACAAGTTCGACGAGGGCGTTCACCAGGTGATGGGCAAGTGCCTCCCCGGCCGCTTCGACGTCGCGCACGGCGAATGCAACGAGATTCCCCGCAAGCCGAACCCCACGGGCCTCCTGCGCACCATCGCCGAGCTGGGATCCACGCCCGCGCGCACGGCGTACGTCGGCGACTCGCCGGGCGACGTGCGCACAGCGCGCAACGCGGGGGCCTACGCCGTGGGCGTGACGTGGGGCTACCATGCCGTCGAGGACTTCGCTGCCGAAGGCGCCGAACCCGACCTCATGGTCAGCGACCCGCTTGAGCTCGTCGCGCTTGCGGGGAGGGCGCGTGGCGAAGGGGGCGCGTGATGACGGCCTTTGGGCAAGCTTCGTCCGGACGCGCCTCACGTCGGCGCACCGTCGCGTCATGGGCGCTTGTCATCGTGTGGGCGAGCTTCATCTTCTTCATGTCGGCGCACACGGGAAGCGACTTCGACCAGGGAACTGACCTGATCGCGCAGGTAAAGCAGTGGTTGAACGGCATTCAGGCGGCGCTGTTCGGGCCCGACGTCGACGTCATCTCCTCGATCGCGCACTTCTGCGAGTACGCCGTCTTCGGCGCGCTTCTGCAGAACGCGCTGCGGCTGAACATCGATGCGCGACGCGCCGTGGCTATCGCCGTCATCTGCGCGAGCCTGTACGGCGTCACCGACGAGATCCACCAGATCTTCGTGCCGGGACGCGCCTGCGACCCTATCGACTGGATCGTCGACACGCTCGGCGCGACGCTCGGCGCGTGCGCATGGTGGCTGATAGGGAAGCGCCGCGAAGCCTAGCGCTGCGCGCTGCGGTTTGCCTTCTCCTTGCGCTCAGACGCCCGGTCGAAGCAGCGGCGCTGGTAGTAGGAGCTGTCAAGGGAGCTGTGCGGCGGCGTGAGCAGCTCGATGACGCTCACGTCAAGCGCGTCGGCGATCTTCCTCAGATAGGAGAGCTTCAGGTTCGACTCACCGCGCTCCACCTTGTAGACCGTCGGGCGCGTAATGCCTGCGACCTGGGCAAACGTGGCAATGTCCATATGGGCGAGCTTCCGGAGCCGCTCGACGTTGTAGCCCAGCACAAACGCCTCTTCCAACCCGAGCGAAGCGTGCTCGGGCAGCGGGGTGTGGGGTGTGTTCAGGAGCTTAGTTGGCATGCCAGAAAGCCTAATCTGCCGTGCATATCATGATGCAAACCGTCATTTACAAATAGCCAAAACGCCTTAAAAGTTCCGCTCGCGTAAAGCCCCCGAAACCAAGCCTGCCCGAAGAAACCAGTCCCCGCGCGCGAGCGCCGCGAGTGCCTCAAGCGCCTCAAGCGCCGCAGGCAAGGCGAGCACCGCAGGCGCCGCAGGCAAGGCGAACGAAGGTGAGCGAGACACATGCGGGGAAGAACAATAAAGATGGGGCTGTTTTGCGAAACACGTTTCGCAAAACAGCCCCAAAGAAACAAGCGGTCCTGCAGCAGGCAGCACCGAGACGCCAAGACGCCGAAGCTCCGAAGCGCCGAGACGCCGAGACGCCAAAGCGCTGAGGCGCCGAAGCGCCAGCGCGTCAATACGCTAACACACCAGCGTGCCAGCACGCCAGCGCGCTAGCGCTACGCCGTCGCGTACCCGTCAGGGTTCGTCGACTGCCAGCGCCAGCTGTCGGCGCACATGCGCTCCAGGTCGTATTCCGCAACCCAGCCGAGTTCCTCGCGCGCCTTGTCGCACGCCGCGTAGTTCTCCGCGATGTCACCCGCGCGGCGCGGCTTGACCTCGTAGGGAACCTCGTGCCCGCACGCCTTCTCGAACGCGCGGATGACGTCCAGCACGCTCGAGCCCGTGCCGGTGCCCAGGTTGAAGATTCCCACGCCGCGGCGCGAGCCGTCCTCAGCCGCCTCGCCGGCGATCGAGCCGATGCCGATGGCCTCGCCCGTGCCGACTTTGCCGCCCATCCAATCAAGCGCCGCCACGTGCCCGCGCGCGAGGTCGACCACGTGGATGTAGTCGCGCACGCCCGTGCCGTCCGGCGTCGGGTAGTCGTCGCCAAACACGCCGACCTTCTCCAGCTTCCCAACCGCCACCTGCGCGACGTAAGGCAGCAGATTGTTGGGAATCCCCTTGGGATCCTCGCCGATCATGCCGCTCTCGTGCGCGCCGATCGGGTTGAAGTAGCGCAGCAGCACGATGTTCCACTCGTTGTCACCCACGTAGAGGTCCGTGAGGATCCGCTCGAGCATGCTCTTCGTCTGCCCGTAGGGGTTCGTCGCCTCATGCTTGGGGCACGCCTCGGTGATCGGGATGAACTCCGGCTCGCCGTACACCGTCGCGCTCGACGAGAACACGATGTTCTTGACGCCGTGGGCGCGCGCCACGTCAGCGAGGACCAGCGTGCCGGCAATGTTGTTCCAGTAGTACTCGAGCGGCTTCACCACCGACTCGCCCACGGCCTTGAAGCCGGCGAAGTGGATGATGACGTCAACGTCATGCTGCCCGAAGATCTTCTCGAGCGCGTCACGGTCGAGAATGGACGCCTGGTAGAACGTCAGTCGCTCGGAGTCTGCGTCGATGCCCGCGATGGCCCGCACGCGGTCGACGGCAACCTCGCTCGAGTTGCTCAAGTCGTCGACGATGACTACGCGGTACCCGCGCGTCAGAAGCTCCACGACCGTGTGGCTGCCGATGAACCCGGCGCCGCCCGTGACGAGAACCGTCGTATCAGCTGCGGCCTTAGCAAGACCCTTGTTCGCCATGCTGCTCTCCTTCTCCTACCTTCCGAGCGCCCCGCGCACAAGACGCGCGCAAAGCGGAAAACTGACTAGCGCAACATGATACCAGCATTCGAAACCGCCCCAAAATGTTTCACGTGAAACACGCGCGAGCCCCTGCTCTTTCCCCCGGGCTGTCTTGCGAAGCGCGTTTCGCAAAACAGCACCGTAGAAGCAAGAGGGGGCCCCGCAGGGCCCCCGCAAAAAAGAAAGCACCCCTCATGAGCGGAACTCCCTGGCCTCCCGCAGCCTGGCGCTGCAGTACTCTCGGCGACGCGGGGCTTAACTTCCGAGTTCGGAATGGGATCGGGTGATCCCCCGCTCCATGGTTCCG
>NZ_JAAKEC010000002.1 GCF_011038975.1 Adlercreutzia sp. ZJ176
CAGGCCCAGGCCGCCTCCGCGCTCGGCGTCGCGAGCGCCAGGATAAGCGAGCTCGAGAGGTGCGTGCGCGTCGACGGGCCGCTGCTCCGGAGGTACCTCGAGTGGCTCGGCGCGATGTCCCCCGAGGGACGGCTGAAAACACCGGAGTCGGGCCTTGACAGCAAATAGGAGCCTCATCCTGAGCGGAGCGCCCGCATCAGGTGCCCACTCGGTGTCATCCTGAGCGGAGTGCCCGCAGGGCGCGGAGTCGAAGGATCTGGTCGCGGCTGAGTGCCGCATGCGGGCGTGCCATGCTCGGAGCCAGATCCTTCGACTCGCTTCGCTCGCTCAGGATGACATCCGTCAGGCGTCGGACATGATGCGAGCCACCGTGCCGTCCCCACAACGTAGGTTGCCGCCCTTCCGGCTCGGGAAAAGCGGAAGGGCGAGACCCGTAACGGTTATCAGTGACACGGGGAGGACGATTCTCTCGGGGTGACGCAGGGTATGCGCTCTTCGCGTCCACATGCCCTCGCATGCACCACATGCCCACATGCCCACATGCCCACATGCCCCGCGCGTCCTATGCTCCTATGAATTCACATGCTCCACGCGCTCATGTGCTCCACATGCCCCCGCACCCTCTCCCGCACCCCCGCACCCCCCGCACCCTCTCCCGCGCCCTGCGCCCACACCCTCTCCCGCTCTCGTCACGTGGCTTTTTCGCGGGGAGGGGTTGCGCTTGGCGGTGGGCGGGGTATACTAGCCCGCGATACAAGTTCATATCCCAAATGCGTTGACGAGGATAGTAGGGGCGAACCCATCTGACAGAGAGCCGGCGGTGCTGCGAGCCGGCGGTGGGCGATCCGAATGCCACCTCCGAGCAGTTTGGCGTGAACGCCTCTCCGGTTGTCGGGCTTACCGCCGGGCCGGGGGAGCTAGTAGAGCTGAACCGGCGACACCGTTACCGTCTGCGATGCCCGCGCGCTTCTCAAGCGTAGCTGGCGCATTCCGTTCGTCTGGGTCCTGGTGCAGCTCTGCGCTGGGATTTTTTATTGTGAGCGGAAGGAGCGAAAGAGCATGCAGCTAAGAAGCGACCAGGTGCGATGCGGCGTGGCACGCGCGCCTCACCGCAGCCTGCTCAAGGCAGACGGCATCACCGACGAGGAGATGAAGCGCCCCTTCATCGCCGTGTTCAACTCGCGCAACGACATCATCCCCGGGCACACTAACCTCGACAAGATCGCCGAGGCCGTGAAGGCCGGCATCTACCTGGCCGGCGGCGTGCCGTTCGAGATCTCCACCATCGGCGTGTGCGATGGCATCGCCATGAACCACGATGGCATGCACTACTCGCTCGTGTCGCGCGAGGCCATCGCCGACTCGCTCGAGTGCGCGGTGCAGGGCCACGCGTTCGACGGCATCGTGTGCATCCCGAACTGCGACAAGATCGTCCCCGGCATGATCCTCGGCGCCCTGCGCGTGAACATCCCCACGGTGTTCGTGTCGGGCGGCCCCATGCTCGCCGGCAAGCAGAAGGGGGGATGCGGCCCCACCACCGACCTCAACACGCTGTTCGACGGTGCGGCGGCCGTGATGAACGGCACCATGACCGAAGACGAGCTCAGCTACTTCGAGAACACCGCCTGCCCCACATGCGGCAGCTGCTCGGGCTTGTTCACGGCGAACTCGATGAACTGCCTGTGCGAGGCGCTCGGCATCGCGCTTCCCGGCAACGGCACCATCCCGGCGGTGTACTCCGAGCGCATCCGCCTCGCGAAGCACGCGGGCATGAAGATCATGGAGCTCGTCGAGAAGGACGTGAAGATCGGCGACATCGTGAGCGAGGCCGCCATCCACAACGCCATGGAGTGCGACATGGCCTTCGGCGGCTCCACCAACACGGTGCTGCACCTCACGGCGATCGCGCAAGCGGCGGGGCACCCCATCACCATGGACGACTGGGACGCCGCGAGCGCCCGCACCCCGCATCTCGTGAAGCTGCAGCCCTCCGGCCCGCGCCCGCTCTCCGACCTCTACGAGGTCGGCGGCGTGCCGGTGGTCATGCACGAGCTGGCCGAGCTGGGGCTGCTCGACGAGCGCGCGCTCACCTGCATGGGGACTCTGCCCGACTACCTGAGCGCCTGCTGCCCGCCGGCCGACGGCGAGGTGTGCCGCACGCATGACAACCCCTTCTCGGCGGTAGGCGCCCTGCGTGTGCTGCACGGCAACCTGGCGCCCGACGGCGCCATCGTGAAGAAGAGCGCGGTCGACCCGTCCATGATGAGGCACACCGGCCCCGCGCGCTGCTTCGACTCCGAGGAGGAGGCCTGCGCGGCCATCAACGCCGGCGCCATCAACGCCGGCGACGTGGTGGTCATCCGCTACGAGGGACCCAAGGGCGGCCCGGGCATGCGCGAGATGCTCACGCCCACGAGCGCCATCTGCGGCATGGGTCTTTCCACGAGCGTCGCGCTCATCACCGACGGGCGCTTCTCCGGCGCCACGAAGGGCCCGGCCGTGGGGCACGTGAGTCCCGAGGCAGCGGCGGGTGGCCCCATCGCGCTCATCGAGGAGGGCGACTCGATTACCGTCGACATCGAGGGCGGCGTCCTCCAGCTCAACCTGTCCGACGATGAGCTGGCGGCGCGGCGCGCGGCGTGGGTGGCGCCGGCTCCCAAGCATGACCACGGCGTGCTCGCGAAGTACGCCAAGCTCGTCTCTTCCGCGGACAAGGGGGCGTATGTCTCATGAGTGCCACCAGTGAGAAGACCGAGGCGCGCCGCACGGCTGAGGCGCGCCGCACGGCCGCCAGCGTGGGCGCGCCGCGCGGGCTGGGCTCGCGCACGGCCAAGCAGGGCGCAGAGATGCTCGGCGCCGAGGCCGTCATCGCGTCGCTTGAGGCCGAGGGGGTCGACACCGTCTTCGGCTACCCGGGCGGGCAGGCCATTAAGATCTACGACGCGCTGTACGACTCCACGCAGATCAACCACGTGCTCGCGCGCCACGAGCAGGGCGCGGTGCACATGGCCGACGGCTACGCGCGCGCGACCGGCAAGCCCGGCGTGGTCATCGTGACGAGCGGCCCGGGCGCCACCAACACGGTCACGGGCATCGCCACGGCCTACATGGACTCGGTGCCGCTCGTGGTCATCACG
This sequence comes from Adlercreutzia sp. ZJ176, assembly GCF_011038975.1. Lineage (GTDB taxonomy): Bacteria > Actinomycetota > Coriobacteriia > Coriobacteriales > Eggerthellaceae > CAAEEV01. The sequence continues at coordinate 3,138 of NZ_JAAKEC010000002.1, forward strand.
GGCCAGGTGCCGCGCGCCGTCATCGGCACCGACTCCTTCCAAGAGTCCGACATCGTGGGCATCACCATGCCGGTGGTGAAGCACTCGTTTTTGCTCCAGTCGACCGACGAGCTCACGCGCACCTTCCGCGAGGCGTTCCACATCGCGGTGACGGGGCGCCCGGGGCCGGTGCTCATCGACATCCCGTCCGACTTGGCGGGCGCGTCCATGACGTTCGAGTACCCCGACGAGGTGAACCTGCCCTCCTACAAGCCCACCTACCGCGGCAACGCCAAGCAGATCCGCGCGGCGGCCGAGCTCATCGAGGAGTCTGACCAGCCCATCCTCTACGTGGGCGGCGGCGTGACCATCTCCGAGGCGTCCGCGGAGCTTGCAAGCCTCGCAGACCTCATGCAGATCCCCGTGGTCACCACGCTCATGGGCAAGGGCGCCTTCCCGGCGTCGCATCCGCTCAACCTGGGGCCGGTGGGCATGCACGGCGCGAAGTACTCCAACCTCGCCATGACCGAGAGCGACCTCATCATCGCGGCGGGTGCGCGCTTCTCCGACCGCGTCACGGGGCGCCTCTCCGAGTTCGCCCCGCATGCGAAGGTGATCCACATCGACATCGACCCGGCCGAGATCGGCAAGATCCGCGCATGCCAGGTCCCCATCGTGGGCGACCTCAAGGGCGTGCTCGCGGGCCTCGTCGACCAGCTGCGCAAGGACGGCGCCGAGGCGCACACCGAGGCGTGGCTCGCGCGCATCAACGCCTGGCGCGAGCGCTTCCCGTTCTACCATCCGGGCGTGGGCGACGGCAGCGACGAGATCGTCCCCGAGCTCGTGCTCGAGAGCCTCTCGACGCAGCTTGACTCCGCGCGCTCCATCGTGGTGACCGAGGTGGGCCAGCACCAGATGTGGGCGCACCAGTTCATCGACCGCGAGCTGCCGCGCACGTTCCTCTCGAGCGGCGGTCTGGGCACCATGGGCTTCGGCTTCCCGGCGGCCGTCGGCGCCGCCATCGCGCGGCCCGACTGCAAGGTGGTGTGCATCGCCGGCGACGGGTCGTTCCAGATGAATTCGCAGGAGATGGCCACCGCCGCCATCAACGGCGTGCCCGTGAAGGTGCTCATCATGGACAACCGCTGCCTGGGGATGGTGCACCAGTGGCAGAAGCTCTTCTACGCGAAGCGCTACTCGCAGACGCTGCTCGAGGCCAACCCCGACTTCGTGAAGCTCGCCGACGCCTACGGCTGGCAGGGCGAGCGCGTGGAGGACCCCGCCGAGGTGACCGCGGCCATCGCGCGCATGCTGGCGGCCGAGGGTCCCTACCTGCTCGACGTGGCCATCTCGCGCGAGCAGAACGTGTACCCGATGGTGGCCCCGGGTGCGGCGCTCGACAACATTATGGGCGCCATCGACGTGGCGGTCGGCGCGGTGCGCACGGACGTGCCGGCGGGCGCGCTCGACGACCATGGGCAGGAGGCCCATGCGGCCTCGTCGCCCTGCGCGCAGATCGACGCGCAGTTCGGCGGCCGCTGGGAGAGCGATCCCGACGACAAGGGCGCGCGCCTGGGCGAGGCGGCCGTGTTCGCGGGGGTTGCCGCGGCCGGCAATGCGCCTGCGGCCAGCAGCACGCCCGCGGCCGCCAGCGAACCCGCGTCCGCCGCTCCCGCCGGCGCGCCCGCATCCACCGTGGAAGGAGGGAACTAATGAAGCACGTGCTTTCCGTCCTGGTCGAGAACAAGCCCGGCGTGCTCTCGCGCGTCACCGGCCTCATCTCGCGCCGCGGCTTCAACATCGACTCGCTGTCGGTGGGTCCGACCGAGGACGCCACCATGTCGCGCGTGACGGCCATCGTCAAGGCTGACGACGTGGCCTACGAGCAGATCACCAAGCAGCTGCACAAGCTCATCAGCGTGCACAAGATCACCGACCTCACCGACGAGGGCGCGATCGAGCGCGAGCTGGTGCTGTTCAAGGTGAACGCCGCGCCCGAGCGCCGCAACGAGATCATCGAGATCGCCAACATCTTCCGCGCGAAGATCGTCGACGTGGGGCGCAACTCGCTCACCATCGAGGCCACCGGTGACGAGGAGAAGCTCAAGGGCCTAGAGGACCTCTTCCGCGCCTACGGCATCAAGGAGATCGTGCGCACGGGCAAGATCGCCATGTCGCGCAACGCGAAGGAATAGCAACAACAGGCGCCGCGCCTGCTTGCATAGCGAAGCACAACAGCTGACAGGAAAGGATCGAAGGAAACCATGGCTGTTACCATCTACTACGAAGAGGATTGCAACCCGCAGATCATCCAGGACAAGAAGATCGCCATCATCGGCTACGGGTCCCAGGGGCATGCGCACGCGCTGAACCTGAAGGACTCGGGCTGCGACGTGCGCGTCGGCCTGCGCGCGGGTTCCAAGTCGGCCGCCGCGGCCGAGGAGGCGGGCCTCAAGGTGATGTCCATCGAGGACGCCGCCGAGGAAGCCGACCTCATTATGATCCTCGTGCCCGACGAGCTGCAGGCGAAGGTCTACACCGAGCAGATCGCGCCGCACCTGCATGACGGCGACACGCTCGCCTTCGCGCACGGCTTCAACATCCATTACGGCTACATCACCCCGCCTGAGACGGTGAACGTCATCATGTGCGCGCCGAAGGGCCCGGGCCATATCGTGCGCCGCCAGTACACCGAGGGCTCCGGCGTGCCGGACCTCGCGTGCGTTGCGCAGGACGCCACCGGCGACGCGTGGGACATCGCGATGTCGTACTGCTGGGGCGTGGGCGGTGCCCGCTCCGGCATCATCAAGGCCACCTTCGCGCAGGAGACCGAAGAGGACCTCTTCGGCGAGCAGGCCGTGCTCTGCGGCGGCTTGGTGGAGCTCGTGAAGGCCGGCTTCGAGACGCTCGTGGACGCGGGGTATCCGCCGGAGCTCGCGTACTTCGAGTGCTACCACGAGATGAAGATGATCGTCGACCTCATGTACGAGAGCGGCATCCACTTCATGAACTACTCGATCTCCAACACCGCCGAGTACGGCGAGTACTATGCGGGCCCGAAGGTCATCAACGAGCAGAGCCGCGAGGCCATGAAGCTCATCCTGGAGCGCATCCAGAACGGCGAGTTTGCACGTGAGTTCGTGGCTGACTGCAACAACGACCACAAGTGGCTCATCGAGCAGCGCGAGGCTATCAACGACCACCTGATCGAGCAGACCGGCGAGAACATCCGCTCGATGTTCAGCTGGATCAAGAAGTAGCTGAAGAGCTGAGAAGCGGTTGAGGCGAGAGGGCGCGCCTGCCCTCTATTCTGGAAGAAAGCGAGTCCGAAAGAGGCTCGCTTTCTTCGTTTTCTGGAATTGCGCAAAGCGGTAAAATGTCCCTGTCGCTACAAGGAGCATGTGTTCTGCGAGTTTTGCGTAGGCAATGAGTTCAGGTTTTCTGACAGGTTGTTTGGGCTATTTGCGACGCCGTGTGTCACGGACTCGGAGGTGGAACATGGAGGAGAACAGGCTTGGGGTCGAAGAGGCTGAGGTAGGCGTCGAGGCAGCGCTTGTGAGCGATGCGTACTATGCCCAGATCCGCTCGATTCTGGAGACAGCTCGACAGAAGGCGTACGCAGCTGTGAACAGGGAAATGGTGCATGCGTATTGGAGAGTAGGAGAGAGCATCGTTGAGCAGCTGGGTGAGGTAAAAAGGGCTCAATATGGCTCTCGGTTCATAACCGAGCTCTCTGCTCGTTTGACCAAGGACTTCGGCAGAGGTTTCACGCCAACCAACTTGAGGTACATGCGCTTGTTCTACCTCTCGTTCCCAATTCATCACACACTGCGTGATGAATTGTCTTGGAGCCACTATCGGGAGCTTACGAGGGTTTCTAGCGCCGATGAGCGCATGTGGTACATGAACGAATGCGCTGACAGCGGTTGGAGCACGCGGCAGTTGAAGCGGCAGATCGACACGAGGTTTCACGAAAGGCTGCTCGCTAGCCGCGACAAGGAGTCGGTCGCCGCAGAGATCCAGCGCACGGAGCAGCCCCCGACGCCACGTGACATCATCCGCGATCCCTACGTGCTTGAGTTTCTCGACCTCCCGCAGCCCGCCCATCTGTATGAGAGCAACATGGAGCAGGCGCTCATCGACCACCTGCAAGAGTTCATGCTCGAACTTGGGCGCGGGTTCTCGTTCGTCGCGCGTCAGAAGCGCATCAGCTTTGACGGACGCCACTTCTATATCGACCTGGTGTTCTACAATTATCTGGCGCGCTGCTTCGTGCTCGTTGACCTCAAGACCGCCGATTTGACGCACCAGGACATCGGGCAGATGCAGATGTACGTGAACTACTACACGCGCGAGCTCATGAATGAGGGAGACAACCATCCCATCGGCATTTTGCTGTGCGCCGACAAGAGCGACTCAGTTGTGCGCTACACGCTGCCGGAGGACAATCGGCAGATCTTCGCCTCAAAGTGCTTGCCGTATCTGCCGACCGAAGAAGAGCTCGCCGAAGAGCTTAATGCCGAGTACCGCGCTCTCGAGGAGGCGAGGATGGCTGACTCGGCTCTTGCGGTCGACGAGGACGATCCCGTCGAGGTCGTCTGCGAGCACTTGCCCTCGACAAGCTGGTGTAGCGCATGAGCTTGCTTGTAAACTGCCTGTTCGTGGGCATGGGCGGGTTCGTGGGCGCGGTGTGCCGCTACCTGATGGGGTTTCTGCCCGTCGGGGGTGCCTCGGCATCAGGATTCCCGCTCGTCACGTTCGCGGTGAACGTGCTCGGCGCGCTCGCCATCGGCCTCATCGCGGCGACGTTCGCGAAGAACGTCAGCATGAATCCGCAGCTGCTGCTGTTTCTGAAGGTGGGCGTCTGCGGCGGGTTCACCACGTTCTCCACTTTCAGTCTTGAGACGCTCCAGCTCCTTGAACAGGGGAATTGGGCGATGGCGGCGTTTTATGCGGGCGCAAGCGTCATTGCGTGCCTCGCCGCCTGCGCTCTTGGCATGTGGCTCGCCCGCTGAGTGTAAGCACGGGTGTGGGTGGGAGTGTGAGTGCGAGTGCGAAGCGAGCGCAGGTGCCTCGGGTGCGAGTGCGCGTTCAACTGCGGGCGCGGGCGAGCGCCCCGACACCGCATCGGCGAGCCGAAGCGTAAAGCCTAGCTGGTGGGGAAGAACTGAGACATAATGCCGACGGCGACGAAGCCTGCGGCCGCGATTGCGAGGCAGAGGAGCCGCTCGCGCTTGGGCGGGCAGGCGCCGAGGCGCGGGAACCGCTCCTTGATGCGGCGGCGGTCGAGCGCGAGGTAGAACGCGGGGCCGAGGAGCAGGAAGAGCAGCGTGTAGTTGGAGGCCAGGCGAAGCCAGAGCGGCGCGAACTCGTCAATCTGCCCTGGTCGGGGGGCGAAGATCATCTCCGTCACCACGGCGAAGAAGATGCCGAAGACGAGCAGGACCGCGACGTTCCGCACGGTTATGAAGGCAGGGGCGGGGCGCTCACGCGCAGGCGCATTATTGCACGCGGGTGTCTGCGCGGATGCACGGGGCTCTGTTCCTGAGGGCATCCTCATTGCAGCTTCGCGTGCGAGGGGCTCCTTTTCACGGGGTGCGCGTGTCCGAGGCGCCTCCACCGTCACCGTCTCGGGCTCGACCAGCCCTATCGCCTGCTCAAAGGCCCTTTGCAGCTCGGCGACGCTCGGGAAGCGCTGGGCGGGGTCGAAGGCCGCCGCACGTGCGATCACGCGGCGAAGCGGCTCGGGGATGAGCGGGGAGGCGAAGTCGCGCCTGCGCGCCTGTGCGTCAGGAGTCTTCTCGGTGAGGCAGAAGTACAGCAGGAGCCCGAGCGCGTACACGTCGCTGCGCGCGTCGGTCTGGCTGTAGCCGAACTGCTCGGGCGGGGCGTAGACGCGCGTCCCGAAGTGCCTGGTGTCGTCCTCGGCCTCGTCGTCATAGGTACGTGCGATGCTGAGGTCGATGATCGTGAGGCTCTCGTCGGCGATGATGACGTTGGAGGGCTTGAGGTCGCGGTGGATGATCGGCGGGTCAAATCCCTCGTGGAGCTCGCGAACGGCGCGGCAGAGCTGCGGAAACACGCGTGCCGCGAGCTCGGGTGAGGGGTCGAGGCGGTACACGAGGTCGGCGAGCGTCTCGCCGGGAACGTACTCCATGATGACGACGCGCTTCTCACCTGCGGAGTAGCAGTCGAGCACGCGCGGGAGATGCAGAAAGCGGCGCCTGGCTCGCTGTGCCGCCAGGAGCCGCTCGTAGGCTAGGCCCAATCCCGCATCGCAGTCAAAGCTCTTGCGGATGAAGGGGCCCATCTCCGCGCCGTTCGTCCCAGTGAAGAACACGCGCTGCGTGCATTCGAGCGCGCCATCCTTCAAGACGGAGTCCACGCGGTAGTTGTCGTCGCGCGCGAGGGCGTTGAGGTGTTCGGCGAGTTCATCGGTCATGCTTTGACATGCTATCAGAGTTTGCGCGCCCGCGGGCTCGCGGAGCACGCAAGCACGCGAGGGCGCAGGCGAGCAGAACGCGTAGACGCGCAGATCGCATGGGCTCGCGTAGGCGCGCAGATCGTGCGGGTTGGCAGAAGGTACGGCCGGCGCAGCGCGGGCTAGCAGATGGTCTCCTCGCCGAAGCGATAGAGCTCCTCGTCGGTCTTCTGCAGGCTGTAGCCGTGCGTGAGACAGAAGATGATGATGGCGTCGCGGCGGCGCTTGCAGTACAGCTCGTTTGCGCCGGCTGCCTGAAGGAGGCGGTTGGCCTCCTTCAGGGTGAGCTGCATGGCGAAGGCGAGCTGGAGCACCTTGTCGCGCGAGGCGCCGCGCTGCCCGACGAATATCTGGTAGCCGAACGTCTCGTTGAGGCCGGCGGCCCGTATCACGCCGGCGCGCGTGAGGCCGTGCTCGTCGAGCAGCTGGTTGAGGTAAGTCGGAAGATCGCGGCTCGTCAGGCGGTGGCCGCTTGTGAACGCGCGCGGGTTAGGAGCGCTCAGCAGCTCGTCGAGCAGCTCATCGGTCAAAGGCTCCTTCACGCGCTTCTTCCTCCTCTTCTTCGTCGGCTTTTCGATCATGATAGCAAGCAAACGCGCGAACGCGCTTGCTCAGTCTGGGGGACTTAGGCGACGGAGAAGGTGGCTTCGGCCAAGACGGTGTCGTCGAGGCTGATGAGCTCAGTGCACTCCACGGTCAGGTCCGACTGGTCGTCAAGCACGTATGCCTGCTGGATAGTGATGGAGGCGCCGGGCTTGATCTCGCTCATTGAGCGAGAAGAGTCTAGGTCGTTTACGATGGCTAGCTCGAGCTGCACGCCGTTCTGGAAGCACTGGTCGTGTATGGCCACCATGAAACTCGTGGCGTCTTCGGAATTGTTGGTGAAAGTGTAGGTGACGACAGCTGCCGGCTTGCCCGCGTAGTCGGTTGTGACAACGCAATCGTCGATGGTCACGGCGTACTTCGATTCAGTCGCCTTCTCCTCCTGGGCTGCCTGCCGAGGTTCGCTCGACTGGTCTACGCTGCCCGCGCTTGAGCCCTCCGCAGAGGAAATGCTCGAAGCGCTCGGCTCAGAAAGGGCCCCGTCAATCGCTGCGCCATAGAAGCTCTGGCTTGCGAAGACGATGACGACGGCGACGATGTTGAGGATGATGCCGACGATGGCAATCGTCTTCCCATCGCTTTTCCCCTTGACGATTGAGACGAGCCCGATGACGGCGAACACGACGCCGAGCAGCGCGATGAAGAACGAGATGTTGTTGATGATGGGGATAAACGACGTCGCGAGGGCGACTATTCCCAAGATGAGGCCGGTTATGGCGAGAGCTGATTTCTTCATAGGGCATCCTTACGGTCTGACGTGCCGCTTCGTGCGCAGCGGCAGCGCTTTGCGGTTCGAAACATGATGCATATTAGAAGAATGCCCTGGTTAAAACATTAGCTGGCAGCTAAGAGTTTAGGGATGATGATATGTCTTTCAAGCTGGAGAAGACCACATTGCCGGGGGGTAGGCATCAGCATGGCGATGCAGGCGATGGCGATCGACTCCATAGGACACTGCCTCCTGAGATCGCGATGTCCGTTTTCGGAGGGGGCAGTGTCCAATGGCGCCACAAAGTCGGAATGTGAAGATAAAGGCAGGTAGTATAACGAGAACGGGGCACACGATCCGAAGACGTGTGCCCCTGCGCTGGGCTATTCCCCGTTGTAGAGGGAAATGACCCGCTTGCCTGCCTCGGCGACAACCGCAAGGATTGCGGCAGCCGTGGCAAGGTGATCCAGGGCGACGTTGAGTTTCACACTCATTGCGCTACCTCCTCTCAGGAACGATGTCCAAAGATACAAGCAGGCAGCTCATACGCCCTTGTCGCGCGTTTACTTTATCATGATATGCCGTAACGGGGAATTACGATATCGGTGTGCACGCATCGCTGGTAGGCTGTGTGTGGAGGGTGTCGGTAGGTGTTGTTGCGTCCACACTATGCGCCATAGTATTTTCCATCCTCAAAAATGACCTTTTGCGGCCCTGTGAGATGGTTCTTTTTAAGGCTTGGTGCGTAGATCTCGTATGTTCCCTCGCTAATTCGTTTAGGCATGTTTGACTCTCCGAACACAATTTCGGAACGATGTCCAAGAGGCTCTGAATCTCTGGGATTGGTTCGTAGCGTTCCGAAATGAACACCTGTGAAGAGCGGGTTGCCGTAGGTGTCGTATTCGCTTATCCCAGAATCACGCCGTGCGGTAAGAGGAATTGTAGAGTCACCGCAGTAGAATACGGGAATTGTGACAGGTAGCGTCAGTGATGACTCGATACTTCCCCCAGAAAGAGCGCAATTGTTGATGTACTCGCAGATGTTGTAGAAATCGTTGTGTTTGACCCCATGCGTTATGCCAAGAAAAGACTCGTCTGCTGGACTCATTTTATAAGCGCCGAGAAGCAAATAAAACGCAAGCCTGACCATATCACGGACGGTTTCGACTTCGTTCCAGTCGTACAAATTGTCCTTGTGCACGAAACTATTTCTTCGAATGGTTATGTCGCGCAAGGTATTAACAATAGCGTCATAGATGCCTAGGCTTTCCATTCCAGTGATGAGCAGGTCTGTGTTGTTGGGGTACAGCTTTCCTCTTTTATCGTCGTAATTGCCGAAAAAATGAGTAAGGTATCCGAGGTTGAGAATCTCTTTGAAGCCTGGACTCATCAGATAATCATCAACTACAACGTTTCCTTGTGTGATCTGGATTGCTTGCGATGGCGCTCCTAATAGTTTCGCATGAGATGAAGGCTTGAGCTCCTTGCCCCGATTGTAGCCAATGAATATTGTCCTATTGGCTCCGTCACGTTCGTGAGTATGTATAGAGACAAATGCATAAAGGTATTGCTCAATCGCCTTAAAGTAGCTTGTAGTTATGGGTGTCAAATCGATGTCGACTGTTCGCTCGCTGCTCCTTTCGCGACAAGCATCCTTCAGTGAATCGTATAGCCATTCGGCTGTCATGAAGCTCTTAGCGAAGTCCTCGGCTCCAGTGAGCGCTTCGCAGGCTCCTTCATCAAGAAAGCGCTTATTAAGGGCTTCCCGCTGTCTATTCGTAAGAGTGGATCCAATGGCATAGGCTTTAGAAGCGTCGTTAATTGACTGCCTGAAGAGTTTGAGAGAATTCGGTCTTATTGCCTTGACAATCGATAAGCCGCAGTAATCAAGAGCCATGTCCTTGAGTTCGTCAAGATACTTACTGAGCTTGGGCCACTCCGATTGTCCAAAAACATCATCCATGAATTCTTCAAGAGAATACGTCTTATAGCCTCTCAGCTCTTCGTTCTCGCGATCCTCCCAGTTAAGCACGTTGGCTGGCGTCCCCTTTTCTGCAAACGTGACGTATGTGATTCGCGAGATATTGGGTTCTGCGAGCAGTCTTTGTTCAATATTTGTCGGCAGTATGTCCTTCAGATCCGGCTCTCTGAATATGTATACGGTCCAGTCGCCTTCTTGCTCAAGACCGATTCCGTTAATTCTCCTGAAGAGTCCGTAGTTCTGCTTACACTCAAAAACAGGGTTTTGGCTCGGACCGACAGTATAGTACTCGCGCGCATCACTAACAAAAAGGCCAAGCCGGCTTACCTGCTTTCCCGATCCCTTCACTAAATCCTGCACTATTTCAATCAGTGCCTCATATATGCTCTCACGTGCCTGCTTCATGATGAAGGAGTAATAAGAGTAGTCCTCACCACCGATATCGCACAGACTACTTATTCTATTTGTGCCATCTTTCTTGTTCTCTGTATTCCATTGACCAGTACGCCACTGATCCCTATGAAGCTTTATCTTATTCAGGCATTCATCTATCAAGTGCTTTCTGAAAATTGAATCCGTATCCATTGATGGACGCCTCCTTGCTTAGATCGACAAATGCCAAAATCCGATATCGCTCATTATCTTTCATAGAGTCGTTCTCGATCGAATAGATTGTTGACTAATGGCTAGATTGCAATGGTGTATTCCGGTGCGCCCGCCGTGTCAATCCTGAAGTACGCGTGGCCGCCTTGCCGCTGGCCCAGACCGTTCTGTTGCCGTCCGCGAGCTGCATCGGTGAGTCAGATACTTCCACTTTCCTGTTGCTCCGCGCGGCGCAGTATGCAATATTATGCTCATGATTCCCCAGGGTCACGGTCGACGCGTATGTGTAGGGGGCAACATGAACGTCTGCGCTTCAACGGAGCTTGTATCTCAGGCTGAGGCGATTCGCTTCTACGATCAGAGGGTCGCTCAGCGTGAGCTTGAGCTCGTGTGGAAGCATAATGCGACAAGCGACGTGACGCTTGAGGATATCAACGCCGAGATCGACGCGGTGCGCGCTGAGCGGCGAGCTCGTGAAAGAGGACCCGCGAATCGCCCCACAAACAACTAGAGCCAGTCCCAGTAGGACCGGCCCTTACAAAACCTCGGAGGTTTTTGCGTCTGCAAGCAGAGTGATATCAAAGCCCCGCCGCGTCAAGAACTTTCGTAACAAACCCAAGGTGGGAGATCAGGGGGTTCTGCGTTCCATAGCGCTTCGCGTACCCAGTCATCGTCCTGCGTAGATCCTTGACCGCCGCCTGGGTGGCGGGGTCTGCTTTCGCCCTCACCAGAAGGTCGTGCAGAGTCATGATCGTCATCGGTTGCTGGGTTCGGCGGTTGCGCAGTTTCGTACGGCAGCTCTTGGTGCTCTTTATGCTGCGGTCATTTAGCCAGCCGGACATCAGTCCGAAGGTCGCATGCTCGCTGTTGCGCTCGGGGGCGAAGCCGAAGCTGTTGCACAGGCACACGGAGTGGCTGGCGCAGTTGTGTTTTAGAATGTGGCCAGGGAACAGCTACGAGAAGAGGTCAAGGAAAACGGTCATGCAGAATAGATACGCGGGCGACATAGGTGATTTCAGCAAACTCGGTATCCTGCGCGCCTTGCAGGCCGAGGGCTTGTCGATCGGACTCAACTGGTATCTGGCCCCTGACGAGACGCACAGCGGCGACGGCCGTCATGTGAGGTACCTCGACCAAGACAAGTATCGCGAATGCGATGAGAAGCTGTGGGTGGAGCTCGGGTTAATCGTCAAGTCGAACAGACGGAAAGTTGGCTACATGGAGAACAACCGCGTGTTAAAGGCGACGTTCTTCTCGGATTGCCTAGACTTTGCGGGAAGAAAAAGGCCGGAAAGGCTTGCGTGTCGCAGCGAATGGTTCAGGAAATCGCTTGCCATGATGGCTGGAAAAGACGTCGTGTTCGTGGATCCGGACAACGGCTTGGTGGTGCCCTCCGCTATGGGGAGGCCGAAGGAGAACAAATACGTCCTGCCTTCCGAGCTCGCCAGCTACTATGCCCAGGGATCTAGCGTCATCTACTACCAGCACAAGGCGAGGCGAAAGGACCCTTTCTACGTCCAGCAGCTCGACAGTCTGCTGGGAAGCCAAGCCTTCCCGGGCGCATCGGGACTTGCCTTGAAGTTCAAACCCACCTCACAGCGCTATTACATGTTCCTCGTCCAGCCGCAGCATAGGGAAACCGTTGAGAGGGCCGTGAATAACCTGCTCTCGACCGCTTGGGGCGAGCACTTCTGCATGCTTTAGCGTGGCGAAGGATCAGGCAACGACAAGGGCGAAAAGGGCAAGCTCTATCAAGACATACCGAAACCCGCATCATTTCGAAGGTGTTAAAGGCGAGCGTAGCCGTTGCCTACCTCCCGCAGAGCGTTATCCATCACGGCATGGTGGCGCTCGGGGGTGGGGGATTCCCGCCTTCTGGCGATATTTCGCTTTAGCGTGCTAAATTGGCGCTACAATAAGACAGTTCTGTCACGGCAGGCAGAAGGGGCGGCGACGTGCCGCCCGTGTTACCTCAGCAAGAAAGACAAAAGGAGCGCGCTAACAATGGGCAGAGTTTACAATTTCTCGGCGGGACCGGCGGTTCTGCCTGAAGAGGTGCTGAAGCAGGCGGCGGCGGAGATGCTCGACTATGACGGCTGCGGCATGTCGGTCATGGAGATGAGCCACCGCTCCAAGCCGTTCGCTCGCATCATCGAGACGGCTGAGGCGGACCTGCGCGAGCTCATGGGCATCCCCGAGAACTACCACGTGCTCTTCCTCCAGGGCGGCGCCACGCAGCAGTTCGCGGCGATCCCGATGAACCTCATGCAGAACAAGAAGGCCGACTACATCGTGAGCGGCTCGTGGTCGAAGAAGGCGTTCAAGGAGGCGAAGCTCTACGGCGAGGCGCGCTGCGTGGCGAGCTCCGAGGACGGCAACTTCTCCTACGTGCCCGACGTCGACGGCCTTGAGTTCGCGCCCGACGCCGACTACGTCTATATCTGCCAGAACGAGACCATCTACGGCACGCGCTACCCGAAGCTGCCGAACACGGGCAACATCCCGCTGGTGTCCGACGTGTCCTCGATGTTCCTTTCCGAGCCGGTGAACGTGGCTGACTACGGCCTGATCTACGGCGGCGTGCAGAAGAACGTCGGCCCCGCGGGCGTGGTCATCGTGATCGTGCGCGACGACCTGGTGCGCGAGGACGTGCTGCCGTTCACGCCGACCATCATGCGCTACAAGACGCAGGCCGATGCGAAGAGCCTGTCGAACACGCCCCCGGCGTACGGCATCTACATCTGCGGCCTCGTGTTCAAGTGGCTGAAGGAGATGGGCGGCCTCGAGGCGATGAAGGCGCGCAACGTCGAGAAGGCGGGCATCCTGTACGACTTCCTCGACCAGAGCAAGCTCTTCACGGCGACGGCGCGCAAGGAGGACCGCTCGCTCATGAACGTGCCGTTCATCACGGGCGACACCGACCTCGACGCGAAGTTCGTAGCCGAGGCGAAGGGCGCGGGCATCGAGTCCATCAAGGGCCACCGCTCCGTCGGCGGCATGCGCGCGAGCATCTACAACGCCATGCCGAAGGCCGGCGTCGAGGCGCTCGTCCAGTTCATGGACAAGTTCGAGCACGAGAACGCGTAGGGGGAGCGCAGTTGCGCAAGTGCGCTGGCTGCCAAGTGCGGTTGTCGCGCAAGCGAGCTGGCTGCCAAGTAAGGTTGCTGTGCGAGAGCGCGGCTGCCAAGTGCGGTTGCTGCGCGCAGGCGCAAGCTCACCTGATCGTCGCAAGCAGTAAAGAAGGCGTCGCCTGCTGGGGCGGCGCCTTCTTCTTTTGTGCTGGCCGACGGCGGAATAAAGGCGCGGTGCTCCGCTGCGGTTTCTCGTCTGCGCGCGCATCCTGAGGCCTGCACACGCAGGCAGCCTTCATTATGCGTCGTGCGGCCAGAAGGCTCTAGTTGCCTAGCTTTCTATCGGCAAAAACATATAGTGACTATAGCAAATCACGCCTGTTTATTGCCGATAACGGCAATAAAGTGAAGATAAGGTCAACTTGACCATTTCCTCAGGCGCTGCTGCTTTCGAGCAGGATGGCGAAAGCGCTTCTGTCTCGCTCGCTCAGGTAACCCAACGGCTCACCATTGAGAAGGTCGTCAGGATTCAATGAGATGAGCGGCGCCAGTTGGACGCGCGACGGCTTGAGCAGACCCCCTTCTTGCCAGTCGAGAAGCTCATAGTACTGATACTGGGATTTCGGACTTGCCGAGGTCACCTTCGCCGCAATAACGGCAACGGTATCACTGTCGATGATGACGACTGGGCGCACTTTGCCAACTTCCGGATGGTCGGCGAACCGCACGTAGGCAAGCCAAACCTGCCAAGGAGCGAGGCTAACGGACAAGCTGGGCATAAGCATCGTCCTCTTCGTCGTCCATGTCGGCGGGCAGCACGCTGGCCCCCCAGCGAGGGTCGACGGGCAGAACTGAAGCTGGGTTGTAGCGCGGCTTCGATAAAGCCTGCGTATCGAAGGGAAGCCCGCCTGCATCAATGGATTTCACCAGGAAGACATTGATGGCATCGCTGAGGCTCATCCCCCAACGCGCATATACTTCGGCTGCCTCTGCCTTCACATCAGGAACAACATAGGCTTTTACCTCTGCGTTACGTGCTGCCATGGCAGTCATCCTCCTAGGCCGAAACTAGGCCTATTCTATGCTTCGAATTGGTTTTCAGCAATAGCTTCTGTCGTCTGTTCCCGTTGCGAATATGGCGCTCAGATAGATGAGGCGATGGGCGGCATATTCGCCGCGTAAACCTGCAGGGAAGAGGCATGTGCGGCTTTGTCTCATGCCATGCAAGAAGGCGGTAATCATCCACCTGCTTTCCTTAGGGCGCGGAGAGCTGGAGGCGTTATCAGAGCTCACGGGCGAACTTTCCAAGTGCCCGATCGGGTGCTGCCCTCCCTGACGAGGCGCCCGTTTCTTCGAATACCGCCATCATTATACCGCCATTGGCGGTATAAAGTCGCCCCGGTTGTGTGTTCCGGGTTTGCGGACTGCGTGCGGAATCGGGTTCGTGCGATGCGTGGTCGCTGCTCGTTGGCGCCGTGGCTGTGCTGCCGCCGACGTGAGGGCGCGCTTTCGGGCGCGCCCCTCCTGCTCCTCGCGCGCGTTTTCCGGCTCGCCCGCCGATTCGTGGCCGCTTGCTTAGCCGCAGGTGAGCGCGCCTCGCCTACACTGGTGCGTGAGCGCACGCGGGCATTGCGTGCGCGGCGCGCGCCTGGCGGCGCACGCGGATCCGCCGGCCATACATGATGGGGACTCACATGACGAAGAAGATTCTGGTTACGGAGAAGATCGCCGAAGAGGGCATCGAGGCGCTGGAGAAGCGCGGCTACCAGGTTGACGTGAAGCTCGACCTCACGCCCGAGCAGCTCATCGAGGTGATACCGCCGTACGAGGCGCTCATCGTGCGCTCGCAGACCTTCGTGACGCCGTCGCTGATCGAGGCTGCCGAGAACCTCAAGGTGATCGGACGCGCCGGCGTGACGGTTGACAACATCGACATCGAGGCGGCCACCGAGGCAGGCATCATCGTGTGCAACGCGCCCACCTCTAACATCGTGAGCGCCGCCGAGCACACCATGGCGCTCATGCTCGCCGCCGCGCGCAAGATCCCGCAGGCCAACGCCTCCATGCACGCGGGCGAGTGGGTGCGCACGGAGTTCGTGGGCACCGAGCTCTACGGCAAGACGCTCGCCATCTTCGGCCTCGGCCGCATCGGCGGCCTTGTGGCCGAGCGCGCCCGCGCCTTCGGCATGCGCCTCATCGCCCACGACCCGTACTGCAGCCCCGAGCGCGCCGAGCAGCTCGGCGTGACGCTGTACGACTCGGTGGACGAGGCGGTGACTCAGGCTGACTTCATCACGGTGCACCTGCCCAAGACCGTCGACACCATCGGCATGTTCGGCCCTGAGGAGTTCGCCGCCATGAAGGACGGCGTGATCCTGGTGAACGCGGCGCGCGGCGGCATCTACCAGCCCGACTCGCTGGCCGACTTCGTGGCCGCGGGCAAGATCGCGGCCGTGGGCATCGACGTGTACGAGGAGGAGCCCTGCACGGAGGGGCCGCTGCACGAGTTCGACAACGCGCTGCTCACCCCGCACATCGCCGCCGTCACGCGCGAGGCGCAGGTGCGCGCGGGCATCCAGATCGCCAACTACGTGTGGGCGGGCCTCGAGGGCTCCATCGTCCCCACGGCCATCAACGTGTCGCCGCTGCCGCCCGAGGTGCTCGACGCCCTGGGCCCCTACGTCCCGGCGTGCAAGATGATGGGCCGCGTCATCGCGCAGGTGCTCGGCAACATCCCGAAGTCGCTGCGCGTCGAGCTCGCGGGCACCATCGCCGACGCCGACCCCGAGATGCTCGTGGCGGGCGTGCTCGACGGCATCCTCACGTACCGCCGCCTGAGCACGGTCACGTCCTCGAACGTCGACTCGGTGGCTGCCCGCCACGGCATCTCGGTGCAGACCACGGGCGTGGCTGATGCGCAGGAGTACGCCTCCTCGGTGCGCGTCATCGCCGACGGCGTGGAGATCTCCTCGACGCTCTTCGGCATCGATCAGGCCGCGCGCATCGCCTCCATCATGGGGTACAAGATCGACATGGCGCCTGCGAAGCACTCGCTCATATTCGAGTACGTCGACGCGCCGGGTCGCATCGGCACCATCGGCACCATCCTCGGCGCGGCGGGCGTCAACATCACCACCATGCAGATCGGCACTAAGCCCGCCGAGCAGTGCGCGCTCGTGTACATGAACGTGGAGGGTGAGGTGAACGCGGAGGTGCTCGACGAGCTGCGCGCGGCCATCGACCTGAAGAACCTCTGGGCGCTCACGCTGTAGGGCGTGACTTCTTCGCTTTCTCCCGTGTCATCCTGAGGGGTGGTGCACGCCTCCCGTGTCATCCTGAGCGAGCGAAGCGAGTCGAAGGATCTGGTTCCGGGCATGGCGCGCTCGCATGCGCTATCCGCTCGCGACCAGATCCTTCGACTCCGCGCCCTTCGGACGCTTCGCTCAGGATGACATGGGGTGGAAGCGCTTGAAGGCCATATGATATTGAGAAGGGGCTGGAAAGACTGGCCCCTTTTGCTATCATGTGCAAATGCGGTTAAGCGCACGAGGTTAGACAGGAAAGAAGGAACCATGACCCGCAAGATCAACATCTTTGACACCACCTTGCGCGACGGCGAGCAGTCGCCGGGCGCTTCCATGAACACGGAGGAGAAGCTCGTCATCGCCCGCCAGCTGCTGCGGTTGAACGTGGATGTCATCGAGGCGGGTTTCCCCATCTCCAGCCCGGGTGACTTCGAGAGCGTCCGCCGCATCGCCGAGCTCGCGGGCGAGGACGCCACGGTGGCCGGCCTCACGCGCGCCATCGAGAAGGACATCGACGTGGCGGCCGACGCCCTCAAGTACGCCAAGCGCCCCCGCATCCACACCGGCATCGGCGTGTCGCCCTCGCACATGCGCGACAAGCTGCGCATCACCGAGGACCAGTGCATCGAGCGCGCCGTGCATGCGGTGTCCTACGCGAAGAAGTATGTGAGCGACGTGCAGTTCTACGCCGAGGACGCGGGAAGGTCCGACTACGACTTCCTCGTCAAGGTCATCCAGGCGGTCGTCGATGCGGGCGCCACGGTGGTGAACATCCCCGACACCACGGGCTATTCGCTGCCCGAGGAGTTCGGCCAGCGCATCAAGTACCTCATGGACAACGTGCGCGGCATTGAGAACGTCACCGTTTCGGTGCACTGCCATAACGACCTCGGCATGGCCACGGCCCTCGCCATGGCCGGCGTGAAGAACGGCGCCACGCAGGTCGAGTGCACCATCAACGGCCTCGGCGAGCGCGCGGGCAACACGGCCATGGAGGAAGTGGTCATGGCCGTCCGCATGCACGAGGCCGAGCTCGACGCGCACACCGACATCAACACGCGCGAGTTCATCAAGGCGAGCCGCCTCGTGAGCTCCATCACCGGCATGAACGTGCAGGCCAACAAGGCCATCGTCGGCGCGAACGCCTTCGCGCACTCCTCGGGCATCCACCAGGACGGCGTGCTGAAGAAGCGCGACACCTACGAGATCATCGACCCGGCCGACGTCGGCGCGGGCGCGAGCCAGATCGTGCTCACGGCGCGCAGCGGGCACGCGGCTTTGAAGCACCGCCTCGAGGAGCTCGGCTACGAGTTCGAGGGCGAGCAGCTCGACCAGGTGTACGAGGCGTTCCTCAACCTGGCCGACAAGAAGAAGGAGGTCTACGACGAGGACCTCGAGAGCCTCGTGAACGAGCGCGACCGCGAGGAGAGCGCGCTCTACACGCTCGAGAGCGTCCAGATCAGCTGCGGCTTCCCGCTCACGCCCACGGCCACGCTCACGCTCGCGAACCCCGAGGGCGAGCCGATCACCGTGTGCGCCTACGGCACCGGCCCGGTCGACGCGGTGTACAAGGCCGTGAACCAGATCATCAGGGTGGACAACGACCTCACCGAGTTCTCCGTGCAGTCCGTCACGCGCGGCATCGACGCCCTCGGCGAGGTGACCGTGCGCGTGAAGGCCGGCAACGGCGAGGTGTACACTGGGCGCGGTGCCGACGGCGACATCATCGTGTCGTCCACGAAGGCCTACCTCAACGCCTTGAACCGCCTGCTCTCCGAGAAGCGCTAGCTTGCTCCGCTCGCCCTGGCGGGACGAACGGAACTGCTTGACGCTGCGGCTTTCTGCGGCATCTGGCATTGCTTCCCGCTAAGGCGTTGCCCGTTGCCCGTTAGCCGCGTTCGCCCTCTGATCTCAGGGCGCGGATGGGAAAGTTACCCTATAATAGCGAAGCTCTTATGTGGAGCTTCGCTATTTTTTTAGTAACAGAAGGGAAGAGTGAGTCTCATGACTGACGACAAGGAGGCGCGCGCCGGGGAAGCGCAAAGCGCGCCGTCGGCGTCGCCCGCCGACGGCGCCGCCGCAGCCGAGCCGAAGAAGCCGTGGTTCAAGCGGCTCTCGCTCACCACGTGGATCTTCATCGCGCTCGCGCTCGGCGTTGTGGTGGGCCTGGCGCTGCAGGGGACGCCGGAGATCGCGGACACCTACATCAAGCCGCTCGGCACCATATTCCTCAACCTCATCAAGATGATCGTCGTGCCGCTCGTGCTCTTCTCGATCATCGCGGGTGTGGTGTCGCTCGAGGACGTGAAGAAGGTCGGCGCCATCGGCGGCAAGACCATCGTGTTCTACCTCACGACCACGGCGTTCGCCGTGACGCTCGGCCTCATCTTCGCCAACGTGATGAACGTCGGCGCGGGCTACGTCCTGCCGGCCGAGGACCTCGTCTACGAGGCCAAGGAGGCCCCGTCGTTCATCGACACCATCGTGAACATCTTCCCGTCGAACTTCGTGCAGCCCATGGCCAACGCCACGATGCTGCAGGTGATCGTGATCGCGCTCGTGTTCGGCTTCGGCATCATCGCGGCGGGCAAGAAGGCCGCCATCGTGGTGGAGTTCACCAACGCCATGTCCGACGTGTGCATCAAGGTGATGCACGGCATCATCCTGATCGCTCCGTTCGGCGTGTTCGGCCTCATCACGCCCGTCATCGCGAACAACGGGCCCGAGGTTTTAGCCCCGCTTCTGTGGCTCGTGGTGGTGGCCTACGTGGCCATGATCTGCCAGATCGCGCTCGTGTACTCGGGCATCGTGAAGGTGTTCGCGCGCATGAGTCCCTTGAAGTTCCTCAAGAACCAGGCGCCCGCTATGGGCTTCGCCTTCGCGTCGGCCTCCTCGGTCGGCGTGCTGCCCCTCAACCTCGAGTGCGCCAAGAAGATGGGCGCGTCTGACGAGGTGGCCTCGTTCGTGCTGCCGCTCGGCGCCACCATCAACATGGACGGCACGGCCATCTACCAGGGCGTCTGCGCTATCTTCATCGCGCAGGTGTTCGGCATCGACCTTACGATCGGCCAGCAGTTCACCATCGTGCTCACCGCGGTGCTCGCCTCCATCGGCACGGCGGGCGTCCCCGGCAGCGGCATGATCATGCTCGCCATGGTGCTCCAGTCGGTGGGCCTGCCGGTGGAGGGCGTCGCGCTCGTGGCCGGCGTCGACCGCATCCTCGACATGATGCGCACCGTGGTGAACATCACGGGCGACGCGGCGGTGGTCCAGAGCGTCGACGCGATCCAGAAGCGCTCCTACGCGCGCAAGGGGCAGAAGCTCGCCGCCTAAGGCGCTCAATTTGTACCCCATTCTCGTTCCCTTCGCCTTCGTTTCGGGTGATAATACGCTCTACGCGAAAAGCGGACGCAGGGTCGCCCCACCACGCCGGGCGTGATGCGGCGGCCCTGCTGCATAAGAGCCGCAACACGAGGGCCGTCGTACGAGGGCTGCAACACGAGGGCCGCTACACGAGGGCCTGCAACACAAGGGCCGCAACACGAGGGAAAGAGAGCATTCATGGCTGAAGAGGAGAACAAGCTCGGCCACAAGATCGTCACGCTGCGCACGGCGCACCACCTGAGCGCGCAGGACTTGGCCGACCGCTGCGGCTGCGACGTCTCGGTGATCGAGGATTTGGAGTCGGGCACGGCGCCGGCGTCGCTCGCGCCGCTCATCAAGATCACGCGCGCGCTCGGCGTGCGCCTCGGCACGCTCATGGACGACGACGAGGCGTTCGGCCCGGCCTACATCTCAACCGAGCAGATGCGCGAGGTGGAGCTCACCCGGAGCCTTCAGACCGCGAGCGACGCGGGGGACCTGAGCTACTTCAGCCTGGCGGCGGGCCGCCCGTCGCGCCACATGGACCCCTTCATCATTACGGTCGACCCGTGCGGCGAGATGGACCACGAGCTCGTGGGGCATGAGGGCGAGGAGTGGCTGTTCGGCATGGAGGGCTGCATCGAGATCGAGTACGGCCGCGAGGTCTACGTGCTGCATCCCGGCGAGAGCATCTACTACGACTCCATCGTGCCGCACCAGGTTCGCGCCCACGAGGGGCAGAAGGCGAAGTTTCTGGCCGTCGTCTACACACCGCTGTAGGGGGCGCGCATGACCACTTCCGCCCCCGCTCCCGCTCCCGGCTCGCCAGACTACCCGCTCCACTCCGAGAAGACCATCGGCGACTACTTCCGCGACCAGGTGGCGATAGAGCCCGACCACGAGTTCGTGGTCTACCCCGACCGCGACCTGCGCTGGACGTACAAGGACTTCGACGAGCGCACCGACAACCTGGCCAAGGGCCTGCTCGCCATCGGCATGAAGCCGGGCGACCACCTCGGCGTGTGGGCGCGCAACATCCCCGACTGGCTCACCTTCATGTACGCCACGGCGAAGGCGGGCATCGTCATGGTCACGGTGAACCCCGTGTACAAGAGCCACGAGCTCGACTACGTGCTCAAGCAGTCCGACATGAAGGCGCTGTGCGTGATCGACGCCTACCGCGACGTGGACTACCTCGAGATCATCCGCGGCCTGGTGCCCGAGTCGCTCGAGCAGCAGCGCGGCTTTCTGCGCAGCGAGGCGTACCCCTGCCTCGAGAACCTCATCTACATGGGGCCCGAGAAGCACCGCGGCTTCTACAGCGTGCCCGAGCTCATGCTCTTAGGGCAGCACTACCCGGACAGCTCGCTCGAGTGGGCGGCGCACCAGTTCGACAACAACGACGTCGTCATGATGCAGTACACCTCCGGGACCACGGGCTTCCCGAAGGGCGTCATGCTCACGCATCGCAACATCCTGAACAACGGCTTCTACATCGGCGAGGGCCAGAAGCTCGGGCCCGCCGACCGCGTGTGCCTGCCCGTGCCGTTCTTCCACTGCTTCGGCTGCGTGCTCGGCGTGATGGCGAACCTCACGCATCGCTCCACCATGGTCATCGTGGAGGACTTCAACGCGGGCCTCGTGCTGCAGGCCATCCACAAGGAGCGCGCCACGGCGGTCTACGGCGTGCCCACCATGTTCATCGCTGAGCTCAACCACCCCGACTTCGACACCTTCGACCTCACGAGCCTGCGCACGGGCATCATGGCGGGCAGCCCCTGCCCGCCCGAGACGATGCGCGAGGTCATGGACAAGATGTACATGAGGGAGATCACCATCTGCTACGGCCTCACCGAGACGAGTCCCGTGTTCACGCAGACCTCGGCCGACGACGACATCGAGCACAAGTGCGAGACGGTCGGGCGCGCGCACCCGCCGGTCGACGTGCGCGTGATCGACCCGTCCGACGGGCACCTCTGCGGCGTGGGCGAGCCGGGCGAGCTGTGCTGCAAGGGCTACAACGTCATGAAGGGCTACTACAAGATGCCCGAGGCCACCGCCGAGGCCATCGACGCCGACGGCTATCTGCACTCGGGCGACCTCGGCATGGTCGACGAGGACGGCTACTACCGCGTGACGGGGCGCATCAAGGACATGATCATCCGCGGCGGCGAGAACATCTACCCGCTCGAGATCGAGAACTTCCTGCTGGGGCATCCCGGCATCCTCGACGCGCAGGTGGTGGGCATCCCCGACGAGAAGTACGGCGAGATCGTGGGCGCCTTCGTGCGCACGCGCCCGGGGCATGAGGACCTCACCGAGGACGACGTGCGGCAGTGGGCCATCCCGCGCATCGCGCGCTACAAGGTGCCCAAGCGCGTGTTCGTGGTGGACGACTTCCCCATGACGCCCTCGATGAAGGTGCAGAAGTTCAAGCTGCGCGAGATGGCCGAGGAGCTGGTGCGCGCCGGGAAGTAGGAAAGCGGGATTCCTCAATTTCCCCTGCGTGGGGGCTTGGAATCCCGCAGATCCTGTGCTATCATCGTTACCACTGTCGCGCTGGTGCGCTTAATACTTTTCGTTTTCGAGGAAAGTGGGCTTGTCCCGCTTTCTTTTGTTGTTAGGGCACATCGCGCGAAACGTCAGGTTCGACGCAAGGTCAGAGGAGGTGCGCGTGCTCAGCGCGAAGGAGAGAAAGCTGCTTGAGGCGCTCGAGCCGCGGGCGGCTCAGGAGGACGTCGAGATCGTCACCATCGAGGTGGTGGGGGCCAAGAAGTCCCCGACCATCCGCGTGTACGTTGACGCGCCCGGCGGCGTGAGCTTCGACGTGCTCGCGGCCTCCCAGAAGTGGATGGGCGACATCCTCGAGGGGATCGACCCGTTCCCCGGGGCGTACGTGCTCGAGGTCTCCTCTCCCGGCATCGACCGCCCGCTGCGCACGCGCGAGCACTTCGAGCGCTTCGCCGGCGAGACGGTCTGCGTGAAGACCAAAAGCCCGGTCGACGGCCGCAGCTCGCTTGTCGGCGAGCTGCGCGGCATGGTCGGCGACGACGTCGCGCTTGACGTTGACGGCACGCAGGTTCGCGTGCCCCTCGGTGTTATCAAACGTGCCCGCGTGAAGGGCACGATCGACTTCAGCTCATAGGAAGGAAAGCGAAGACGATGGCAACTTCAGAACTGATCGATGCTCTGCAGGCATTGGCCCACGAGCGCAAGATCGACGAGTTTTACCTGATCGAGCGCTTGGAGGCGTCGCTGGCGAAGAGCTATCAGCATATCCTGGACCTCGAGTGGGACGCGCGCGTGACCATCGACCGCCAGACCGGCCACATCTACGTGTACGAGCTCGTGCCCGTCGGCGAGCCCGACGAGGAGACCGGCGAGTACAGCGAGTTCGAGGAGCGCGACGTCACGCCCGACGACGTGAGCCGCATCGCCGCCCAGAACGCCAAGAGCGTCATCTCGTCCATCGTGCGCGACGCCGGCCGCCAGTCCATCTACGAGGAGTTCTCCGACCGTGTGGGCGACCTCGTCACGGGCACGGTGCTGCAGGGCACGCCGGACTTCACCATCATCAAGATCCGCGACGGCGTGGAGGCCGAGCTGCCGCACTACGACGTGAAGCGCTCCTCGGGCGAGCGCAACGAGCGCCCGTCCAACGAGCACTACCGCCACAACCAGCGCATCAAGGTGCTCATCATCGAGGTGCGCGACCCGAACTCCGACACCCCCCGCGCCCGCGGCGAGCAGGCGCGCCCGCCCATCGTGGTGTCGCGCACCCATCCTGACCTGATCCGCCGCCTGTTCGAGATCGAGGTCCCCGAGATCTACGACGGCGTGGTGGAGATCAAGTCGATCGCCCGCGAGCCCGGCGCGCGCTCCAAGGTCGCCGTGGCCTCCCGCGAGGCGAACCTCGACCCGGTCGGCGCCTGCGTGGGCCCGAAGGGCAGCCGCGTCCGCATGGTGGTCGAGGAGCTGCGCAACGAGCGCGTCGACGTGATCCAGTGGAACGACGACCCGGCCGTCTACGTGGCCAACGCGCTGTCGCCGGCGAAGGTGTCGCACGTGACCATCGACGAGCCGAACCACTACGCCACCGTGGTGGTCCCCGACGACCAGCTCTCGCTCGCCATCGGCAAGGAGGGCCAGAACGCCCGCCTCGCCGCGCGCCTCACGGGCTGGCACATCGACATCAAGTCGGCGAGCTTCTCGAGCAAGCTCGACGGCTTCGAGAACGAGCTCATCGACGAGGATGACGTCGAGGACGACGACTTCTGCATCTACGTGGGCGAGGACGGCTCCCGCTGCCGCAACCACGCCCGTCCGAACAGCCGCTACTGCGGCGTTCACGCCGACCTCGACGAGGCGTAAGGCCCCAAGGCGCGAGGTGACGTGATGCAGGAGACGAAGAAACGGCAGCGCAGCTGCATCGGCTGCGGCACGCAGGCAGGGAAGGCCTCCCTACATCGCCTGGTGCGCGCGTCTGACGGCACCGTCTCCTATGACGCCACGGGGCGCGCTGCCGGGCGCGGCGCGTACGTGTGCTCGGGCGACTGCTTCGCCCGCGCCTGGAAGGGCCGCAAGCTCGACCGCGCCCTCCGCTGCAAGCTGAACGAGGATGATTACACCAGGATCGCGGACGAGCTTGCCCGCGGTTGCGGCGTCGATATCGACAAGACAGAGGAGTGATATATGGCCAGCATGCGTGTACATGAGTTGGCGAAGGAATTTGACATGACGAGCAAGGATCTGCTCGATCGCCTTCATGAGATGAAGATCCCGGCAAAGTCGCATGCGAGCGTGCTCGCCGATGCCTATGTCGACAAGATCCGCAAGAACCTCGCGCCCGAGATCAAGCAGCGCGCGGGCCAGCTTGCCGCCGAGGAGGAGGCCGCGCTCAAGAAGGAGCAGGCCGACGCCGCGCGCAAGAAGGCCGAGGAGGAGGCCGCCCGCCGCGCCGCGGTGGAGAAGGAGCTCGCCGAGCGCGAGGCCGCGCGCGCCTTCCGCGCCGAGAAGGGCGCCGAGCAGCCCGCGGAGCCCGCGAAGAAGCCGCTCAAGAAGGCCCCGGTGTCCTCGGGCTTCGAGTCGCTCAGCGCGCAGATCGCCTCCGAGAAGGAGCGCGTCGAGCGCGAGAAGGCCGCGTCGCGCGCCCGCGAGCGCGCCCGCAAGGCCGCGGCCGAGGTGGCCAAGAAGCAGGCCGTCGAGGAGGCGCTGCGCAACCGCAACCGCAAGGGCGCCAAGTCCTCCGCCCACGCGGCGCCCGCGACCCGCGAGCACGCGCCCGCCCCGGCTCCCAAGCGCGCCTCCAACTTCAGCTCGCTGCTCTCGCAGATCGAGGCTGAGAAGCAGCGCATCGAGGCCCAGAAGGAGACGCAGACCCAGGCCAAGAAGGCCCAGGGCGCAGCTTCCCGCACCGGCGCCAGCCGGCCCAACCGCGGCGGCGCGAACGCCGGCGCGCAGGCTGCCCGCGGCAAGAAGGGCAAGCGCGGCGTGCAGGTGGTCCCCGAGCTCGAGGCCTTGGCGCCCAAGGGCGAGGACCGCTACGCGCAGATGGCCGTGCAGGCCGAGAAGCTCCAGCGCGACAAGGTGCTCGCCGAGGCGCGCGCGGCGGTGGCCGCCGCCACCACGCACGAGGGCGAGGGGCGCCGCAAGAAGCGCAAGGAGAAGCGCGAGGCCGAGGCGCGCGAGCGCGCCGAGATGGAAGCCATCGAGCGCGGGCTCGACCCCGAGCTCGTGCTCGACGAGAGCGTGGTCGAGGTGCCTCAGGGCGCCACGGTCGCCAAGTTTTCCGAGGTCCTCGGCGTGCAGCCGAACGACGTGATCAAGCGCCTGTTCATGCTCGGCCAGGTGCTCACGCTCACGCAGTCCATGAGCGACGAGCTGATCGAGCTCATCGCCGACGACATGGGCCGCAAGGTGCGCGTGGTGTCGCCCGAGGAGGAGTACGCCGTGGTGTACAACGACTCCGAGGACGACCTCAAGCCGCGCCCGCCGGTGGTCACCGTCATGGGCCACGTCGACCACGGCAAGACCTCGCTGCTCGACGCCATCCGCCACACCGGCGTGGTGGCCTCCGAGGCCGGCGGCATCACCCAGCACATCGGCGCCTCGGTGGTGAACATCGACGGCCGCCAGATCACCTTCATCGACACCCCGGGCCACGAGGCGTTCACCGCCATGCGCGCCCGCGGCGCCCAGGTGACCGACGTCATCGTGCTCGTGGTGGCCGCCGACGACGGCGTCATGCCACAGACGATTGAGGCCATCAACCACGCGAAGGCCGCCAACGTGCCCATCGTGGTCGCCGTCAACAAGATCGACAAGCCCGGCGCCAACCCCGACCGTGTGCGCCAGGAGCTCGTCGAGCACGGCGTCATCCCCGAGGAGTGGGGCGGCACCAACATGTTCGTCGAGGTCTCGGCGAAGAAGAAGCTGCATATCGACGATTTGCTTGAGACGATCCTTCTGCAGGCCGACGTGCTCGAGCTCAAGGCGAACCCCGACGCCGAGGCGTCCGGCTTCGTGATCGAGGCCAACCTCGACAAGGGCCGCGGCCCGGTGGCCACCGTGCTCATCCAGCGCGGCACCCTGCACACCGGCGACGTGCTGGTGGCGGGCACCTCCTACGGCCGCGTCCGCGCGCTCATCAGCCCGCGCGGCGAGCACGTGACCGAGGCGCGCCCGGCCGACCCGGTGGAGGTCCTCGGCCTCTCGTCGGTGCCGACCGCGGGCGACGAGTTCCGCGTGTTCGAGGACGAGCGCGACGCCCGCAAGCTCGCCGAGGAGCGCGCGCTGCGCGAGCGTCTGGCCGCGCAGGAGACGAAGAGCCACATGAGCCTCGACGACCTGTTCAACCGCATCGAGGAGGGCAAGCAGACCGACCTCAACCTCATCGTGAAAGCCGACGTGCAAGGTTCCATCGAGGCTCTGCGCGACGCCTTCGAGAAGATGGACCAGTCCGAGGTGCGCATCAACATCGTGCACTCGGCCGTGGGCGGCATCACCGAGACCGACGTCACGCTGGCGGCGGCCTCCGACGCCATCATCATCGGCTTCAACGTGCGCCCGACGGGCAAGTCGAAGGCCCAGGCCGAGAAGGAGAAGGTGGACATCCGCCTGTACCGCGTCATCTACCAGGCCATCGAGGACATCAACGCCGCGCGCGTGGGCCTGCTCTCGCCCGACATCGTGGAGGAGGACACCGGCATCGCCGAGATCCGCGAGACCTTCAAGGTGCCGAAGGTGGGCACCATCGCCGGCTGCTACATCGTCGAGGGCGAGATCAACCGCGACGACAAGGTGCGCATCGTGCGCGACGGCACGGTGATCTTCGAGGGCACGCTGGCGTCGCTGCGCCGCTTCAAGGACGACGTGAAGTCCGTGAAGCAGGGCTACGAGTGCGGCATCGGCATCGAGAAGTTCCAGGACCTCAAGGTGGGGGACACCATCGAAGGCTACCAGGTCAAGGAAGTGGAGCGTACCGAGTAAACCGCTTGGATGTTTTGTCAGGCGGGACGTCTCCTGCGTCCCGCCGGCCGATCGGGCGCCGGCATGGCACGTGCTCGGGCAGTCCTCGCTTGGTGTGACAGCCCACTGGGCTGTCACAGTCGCTGCGGAATCTGCGCGCGAGCCATGCTGGCGCCTGATCGACCTACGCTTTTCGGGGCTGCGAGCTCGCTGGCGCTTGCTCGCTCCGTGCTCGCACGTAACGAATTTGTGAGGCTACTGGGTCCGGGGGATCTGGTAGCCTTCTCTTAGATAGACGACAAGGAGGTGCACCGTGAAACAGGGTGCTTCCAACCGCAAGGTAAACGAGCAGGCCCGCGAGGTGATCGCGTCGATCATGCTCTTCGAGATCTCCGACCCGCGCCTGCACCTGGTCACCATCACCGGCTGCGAGGTGAGCTTTGACCGCAGCGCGTGCAACGTGTTCTACACCACCGAGCCCGAGCGCTACGACGAGGTGGAATCGGCGTTCGCGGCGGCGCGCGGGCGCATCCGCTCGCTCATGGCGAAGAAGCTCTCGTGGCGCGTGGCCCCTGAGCTGCGCTTCCACCTTGACCGATCGGTCGACGAGGCGGAGTCCATCGCCTACGCGCTCGACCGCGACCGCGAGCGCAACCTCGGCGCAGCTGAGGCGGACGTCGCGGAGGCGGAGGCAGGCGCCGGGGGAGACGCCGACGAGGCCGTTGACGCCGTTGACGCCGCAGCTGCGGCTGCGGACGAGTAGGCCTGCATGAGCGTCACACCCCAGACGAACGCCACGCTTCCGGCCATCGCCGAGGCGCTCACGCAATACGACGACGTCCTCATCTGCGGGCACGTCAACCCCGACGGCGACTGCCTCGGCTCGCAGCTCGCGCTCGCGCACGCGCTGCACGCGCTCGGCAAGCGCGTCACCTGCCTGCTCGCCACAGACGAGCCGGTCGGCGCGTCGCTTCGCTTCCTGCCGGGTGTGGCCGACATGACGCCCGCTTCGGCCTTCGCGGATGAGCGGGCCGTGTCGCGCGCGGTGTTCGTGGCCGTCGACGTGCCCACGCCCGAGCGCCTCGGGCCGGCCGCTGCCGCGCTCCACGCCGCCGCGGTGCTGACCGTCACCGTCGACCACCACGCCGTGCCCGAGCGCATGTCGGACTTGAGCTACACCGACCCCGACGCTGCCTCCACGAGCATGCTCGTCTGGGAGCTCGCGGAACACCTGCTCGGCGCGGAGGGCCGCGCGCGCCTGCCGCAGCTGGCGACCTGCGCCTACACGGGCCTCGTGACCGACACGGGGCGCTTCCAGTTCCAGAACGCTGACCACGCGTGCTTCGCCGCCGCGGCGCAGATGGTGGCTGCCGGCGCCGAGCCGGCCGACGTGGCGCGCCAGGTGTACCAGAGCCGCACGCTCGCCTCGGTGCAGCTCGAGGGGATCGCGGTGTCGCGCATGCGCCTGCTCAGGGAGGGGCGCGTGGCGGTGAGCTGGATCACGCAGGAGGACATGGTCCGCCTCGGCGCCGTTAAGGCCGACGCCGAGCCGCTCGTCGACGTGCTGCGCTCCATCGGCAGCGTGCGTGTGGCGTGCATGCTGCGCGACCAGGGCAGCGAGGTGCGTGGGAGCTTCCGCGCCAAGGACGACACCGACGTGGCGGCCATCGCGCGCGAGTTCGGCGGCGGCGGTCACAAGGCGGCCGCGGGGTTCACTCTGCCCGCAGGCATCGAGGGCGCGCTCGACGCTATTGCGCGCCGCCTCGAGGCCGTCTCGTTTCGCGAGGCCACGGCATGAGGCGCGGGGAGTCGGGGCTCTGCCTCGTCGTCGGCGTCGACAAGCCGAGCGGCATGAGCTCGCACGACGTGGTGAACCGCTGCCGGCGCATCTTCGGCGAGCGGCGTGTGGGGCACACCGGCACGCTCGACCCTCTGGCCTCGGGCGTGCTGCCCATCTGCGTGGGCCCGGCCACGCGCCTCGACGCCTACCTCACGGGGCATGACAAGCGCTACGTGGTGCGCGTGGTGTTCGGCGCGGCAACCGACACCGACGACGCGCAGGGCGAGGTCATCCGCACCACGCCCGTGCCCGACGAGGTGTTCGACCCGTTCTTCGCCACCACCTTCACCTCCTCGCTCGTGGGCGCGTCCAAGCAGCTCCCGCCCGTGTACTCGGCCATCAAAGTCAACGGCAAGAAGGCGTGCGACGAGGCGCGCCGCGGCAACATCATCAGCTTGGAGCCGCGCGACATCGAGGTATACGCCGCCGAGCTTCGGGGCATCTACGGCGCCGACGCGTCCGAGCCGCCGGCGTGGGAGATCGCGTTCCACGTGTCGAAGGGCACTTACATCCGCTCGCTCGCGCGCGACATCGGCGCGGCGCTCGGCTGCGCGGCGCACGTGGGCAGCCTGCAGCGCACGAGCGTGGGCAACCTCACGCTCGACGAGTGCGTGAGCCTCGAGACGCTCGCCGAGGTGGGGACGCGCGCGGCGCTCGACCCCATCCGGCTGCTCGGCCTGCGCTTCGCCTTCGCGGACGCCGCGGTCGAACGCGCGGTGGCAAACGGCAACCAGCTGCCGGCAGGCGCGCTCGCGCTCTGCGAGCACCGGTTCGGCCCGGTTGCGCTCGAGATGTGCGCCTGCACGGCGGGCGTGCGCGAGAGCTGCGAGGACGTGCGCCCCGGCGAGCTCGTGGCCGTGGTGGCGGGCAACAAGCTCGCGGGCATCTACGAGTATGACGGCGTGGCGCGGCGCTACAAGACGCGCTGCGTGTTCCAGACGGGGGTGAGCCGTGGCGACCTATAGGTCAGAGGAGGGCTTCGACGTGTCGCTCTTCGCAGGCGCCTCGTGCGCCTTCGGCGTGTTCGACGGCGTGCATGCGGGGCACCGCTTCATCATCGGCGAGGCCGTGCGCAAGGCGCGCGAGCTCGGCGCGCGCGCCGTCGTGGTGACGTTCGACCGCGACCCCGACGAGGTGTTCGCGGCAGGGGCGCTGCGCAAGCTCATGAGCAACGAGCAGCGCCTGCAGGCGCTCGCTGAGCTTGAGGGCGTCGACGACGTGGTCGTCCTCGCCTTCACGCGGGAGTTCGCCGCCCTCGAGCCCGAGGCGTTCCTCGAGCGCGCCTTCGGCGGCACGCACGTGCCCGCCGCGCTCTTCGTGGGCCGCGACGTCCGCTTCGGCGCGCACGCCTCAGGCGACGTCGGCGCGCTCGAGCGCTGGGGCGCGCGCCACGGGATGCTCGTGGCCCCCCATGACCTGCTTGAGCTCGACGGCGCGCCGGTCAGCGCCACGCGCATCCGGGGCCTTCTGCGCGAGGGGGAGGTGGGCGAGGCCGCGCGCCTGCTCGGCGCGCGCTACCGCATGGCCGGCGTGGTGCAGCCCGGGCGCGGCGAAGGGCGCGACATGGGCTTTCGCACGGCGAACCTGCACGTGCCCGACGAGCTGCGCGCGCTCGGCGACGGCGTGTACGCGGCGTACGCGCACGTCGGCGGCGCGCGCTACAAGGCGGCGGTGTCGGTGGGCATCCCTCCCACCTTCGAGGGCAAGGCCCAGGCCAACGTCGAGGCGCACATCCTGGACTTCTCGGGCGACCTCTACGGGGAGGTGGTCGAGCTCGAGTTCGTGAGCTGGCTGCGCCCCATGATGACGTTCGCCACGCTCGAGGACCTCATCAGCACCGTCACCGGCAACATCGCCTGGGTGCGCGAGAACCTGTAGGGAGGCCGCCGCGGGCGCGTTGGGGCGACTCGGGGAACTCAGAAGCGCGACGGGGCGCTTCAAACGCGCCTCGGGGCGTCCCGGGGCGCGCCAAGGCGCCTGCGCGTTTTGTTCTTTCGCCCAATAAAGCGCGGAAGAGGGCTTCACAATTCCTTCAAATACTTTAGAATGTCTCAAATATTGTTTTCAGCTGAGAACGCCGAGCTGGAAGGTCGTACCGACACCCTTGCGGTGTTGCAAAAAAAGTCAAGGAGGATACAAGTGACCACACAAGTCGCATGGCTTGCCCCCATTTGCGCGCTCATCGGCATTTGCGTGGCGGGCTACCTCGCAAGCTGGGTGCTCAGGCAGGACCCGGGCTCCGAGAAGATGAACGGCATCTCTGTGAAGATCCAGCAGGGAGCCAAGGCGTTTCTGATGAGTGAGTACAAGCTGCTCATCATCTTCATGGTCGTCGTGGCCATCGTGATGGCCGTGGCGCTGTCTCCCATCACGGCGCTCGCGTTCGTGACCGGCGGCGTGCTCTCGGCTGCGGCGGGCTACGTGGGCATGCACGTCGCCACGCGCGCCAACACGCGCACGGCGCACGCAGCCGAGGAGTCGGTCGCCAAGGCGCTCAACGTGAGCTTCAAGTCCGGTCTCACCATGGGCTTGTGCGTGGCCTCGTTCGCCCTCATGGGCCTTTCGCTCTGGCTCATCGCGCTCGTGTTCAGCCTGATGGCCGGCGTGTCGCCCTCTCAGCTCACCGCTGACTTCATGTCGCTCGTCCACCACAACGTGGGCATGGTCGAGGGCTTCGCCACCGGTGCGTCCGCCGTGGCCCTGTTCGCCCGCGTGGGCGGCGGCATCTACACGAAGGCCGCTGACGTGGGCGCCGACCTCGTGGGCAAGGTCGAGGCCGGCATCCCCGAGGATGACCCGCGCAACCCCGCCACCATCGCCGACAACGTGGGCGACAACGTGGGCGACGTGGCCGGCATGGGCGCCGACCTCTTCGAGTCCTACACCGGCGCGATCCTCGCCCCCACCATCCTGGCCGCCACCTTCGGCTCGCTCGGCGGGTACTTCGCCACGGGCGACCTCGTCTGGGCCGTCGTGACGCCGGTCGTCATCGCGGCCTGCGGCATCATCACCTCGATCATCGGCCTGTTCGCGGTGCGCACCAAGGAGGGCGCCGCGCTGCACAAGGCCCTGAACCGCGGCACGTACCTGGCCGCCGGCCTCGAGATCATCGTGATCTTCTGCATCTTCTTCCTGTGGAGCTCCCAGTCGACCGAGGCTGAGCCCCTCTGGCTGTTCGGCTCTGTGATCTGCGGCCTCGTCGCCGGCCTCGCCATCGGCAAGATCACCGAGTACTTCTGCTCCGACAAGTACAAGCCGGTCCACAAGATCGCCGAGTCCGCCGAGACGGGCGCGGCCACGGTCATCATCGAGGGCATCGGCACGGGCATGCTGTCCACCATCGCCCCCATCGTGCTCGTGGCGCTCGCCATCATCGGCGCGTACACGTTCGGCAACCTCGCGTTCCCGAACGCGACGGCTGAGGGCGGCATCGCCGTGGGCCTGTTCGGCGTCGGCCTCGCCGCCACGGGCATGCTCTCCAACACCGCCATCACCATCGGCGTCGACGCGTACGGCCCCGTGGCCGACAACGCGGGCGGCATCGCCGAGATGGCCGGCCTGCCCGAGGAGGTGCGCGACCGCACCGACTCGCTCGACGCGGTGGGCAACACCACGGCGGCCATCGCGAAGGGCTTCGCGATCTCCTCTGCGGGCCTGTCCGCCATCTCGCTGTTCGTCTCGTTCCAGGCGACCATGCACCACTCCATCCCCGAGTTCTCGCTGACGCTGACCGACCCGCTGATCGTGGCCGGCATCTTCATCGGCGCCATGATGCCGTTCATGTTCGCGGCGCTTACCATGGGCGCGGTGTCGCGCGCGGCTCACGCGATGGTCGAGGAGGTGCGCCGCCAGTTCCGCGAGATCCCCGGCATCATGGAGTACAAGGCCGAGCCCGAGTACGACAAGTGCGTGGGCATCTCCACCACGAGCGCGCTGCATGAGATGATGACCCCCGGCATCCTCGCCATCGTGGTGCCGGTCGCCATCGGCTGCTTCAACCCGGCCATGCTCGGCGGCTTCCTCGCGGGCGCCGTGTCCACGGGCATGCTGATGGCCATCTTCATGAGCAACGCCGGCGGTGCGTGGGACAACGCGAAGAAGTACATCGAGCAGGGCTACCATGGCGGCAAGGGCTCCGCGGCCCACAAGGCCGCCGTCGTGGGCGACACCGTGGGCGACCCGTTCAAGGACACCTCGGGCCCGTCGATGAACATCCTCATCAACCTGATGACCATCGTGGCGCTCACCTTCTCGCCGCTGTTCATCACCATCCAGGCCATGCTCTAAGCCTGAGCCTTTTAGGCGAAGACGAGTCAGGGGCGCCTCGCAGCTCGCGGGGCGCCCCTTTTTCGTGCGCGTGGGGATGCGGTGCGGTGTGCATGGGGTGCGGGGGGCGGCGCACGTGGGGTGCTTGCGGGGGGCCTGTGCGGGCTTGGGCAGGCTTGGCGAGCATTGTCTCGGTGAGATGTATTGTTGCGGGTGGCTGCGAGGACCTGCGTGAGCATGGCGGGCCCCTGGGCGGCAATGATGTGCCTCTGCGGGCTGTCTGACGGTGATTAAGCATTCTAGCTGCGGGAACACGGCTTGTCACGCAAACGGGTGACGCGGTTTTCCCGCTTGTGGGCGGAAAAATCGCCTGTTTGCGTGATAGCGCGCGAAGGCGGGTACGGGGCATACTGGCCGCACGTCAACGAAAGGGCGCGCCGCGTGACGGTGCGCAGAAGAGAAGGAGTTTGCTGGTATGAAGATCCTCGGTCTGGGCGTTCCCGAGCTCGTCATCATCTTGGTCGTCGTTCTGCTCATCTTCGGGCCCAAGAACCTCCCGAAGCTCGGCAACGCCGTCGGCAAGGGCATCAAGGGCCTGCGCAAGGGCATGGAAGACGGCGACGAGCCGAAGAAGGAAGAGGGCGAGGTCGTCGAAGAGGCCGTCGTCGAGAAGGTGGAGAAGCTCGAGGCGGTCGAGGTGGTCGAGGACTCGCCGATCGAGGAGGCCAAGCCGAAGGTGAGGCGCGTGGTGAAGAAGAAGGTCGCCGCTCCCGAGGAGTAGCGCCCGCGACAAAAGTGCTAAGCGCTGACGCGCTTGCTCTTAACGCCATGAGACGAGGACGTGCCCGCGCATTATGACGCGGGCACGCACGTTTGAGTCCACACGTCTTGGGTCATCTCGGGAGAGAGAACCCCCTATGTCATCCTGCGCGGAGTCGAAGGATCTGGCCGCGAGCAGGTTGCGCATGCGGGCGCGCCGTGCCCGGGGCCAGATCCTTCACTCGCTTCGCTCGCTCAGGATGACACGGAGGCATTTTTCCTCAGTGACATGGAGACGCGTTCCTTCGGTGACAGGGGGAGGGGCACGGCTCCTTTTGCGTGCGGTTCGGTTACAATGACAGGCTGTGACTTGAAACCACGGGCGAGCGAAGGAGGGGAGACGATGGCGGACGCGGCCTTGACGCGCGCGCAGCGCGTGCGGCTTTCCATCGGCGGCTTCGCGAGCTGCCTCGGGTTCGTGTTCGCGGCGCTGTTCCTCGACTCGTTCGGCGCGCAGTCGCGCGCGGCCTTCGGGTTTCTGCGCGCCGATCTCGCAAGCGTGCTTCTGTTCATGCTGCTCGCGTTCTCGTGCGTGCGCGCGGCCGGTCCCACGCGGCGCGCGTCGCTGCTCTCGGCGCGCACGCTCATCCCTCTGTCCGTCGCGGCGGCCGTCGGCGCGCTCATGCTGCGCGTCGCGGTCGACCCCCTCTGCCGGCTCGTCCTCGGGGGCGTGTGCGTGGGGCTGCCTGCGGGCGTGCTCCTGTGCGCGTGGGGGCGCCTCCTCGGCACCGAGCCCATCGAGCGCTCGGTTCCCATGGTGTTCATCGGCGCGGCGCTCGGCGCGGCGGTGGGGTTCGCCTTCGACGCCGTGCCCGTGCGCAACGCAAACGCGCTGCTCGCGTTGCTGCCGCTTGCAAGCGCGCTTCTCTACCGCATGCTCGCGCGCCGCAGGGGCGAGGAGGCCGATTCCAAGGCGCCCGACGCTGACCCGGCGGCTCCTGCGCCTGAGAGCGAGGAGGCGAGCGCGCTCGGCGTCCGCATCATCGCGGGCACTTCCATCTACGGCTTCGCGGCGGGCCTCGTGGAGGCGTTCCGCTTCGGCGCGGGGGAGCCTGGGCTTGCCGCGCCCGCGCTCATGCTGCTTCTGCTCGTGGTCTACTGCCTGGCTGCGCTCCAGCTCTTTGGCGACCATCCGCTCGCGGGCGTGCGCGCCATCCTGCCGCCGCGCGAGGACGATGCGAAGGCGAAGGAAGGCGGGCCGCTTGACGGCGCGTACCGCCTCGCCGTGCTGCTCATGGCGGCGGGCCTTCTGCTCACGCTCGCGCTCGACGAGCTGAACGACCTGGGCGAGGCCGTGGTGCTCGCGGGCTTCCTCGCCGTGCTCGCCGTGCTGGCGTCGCTCTTCCTGGTGATGGGGCGCCTCGGCGGGCGCGACGCGGCGGGCGCGTTCGCGCGCGGCTTCACGGCGTTGTTCGCGGGCGAGGTGGTGGGCCTCGTGGCGGGAAACGCGCTCGAGGGCCTCGGCTTCGCGGGCATGGAGGCGACCGGCCTCGCGCTCGCGGGGATCGCCGTGCTCTACGGCTTTTTGTTCCTGTTCACCGAGCGCGACCTGCGGGCGCTCTCCATCGTGGTGGCCGACGTCGACGTGTTCGACGCGGCCTGCGCGCGCATAGCCGCCGAGGCGGGCCTCTCGAAGCGCGAGACGGAGATCCTGCCCCTCGCCTTGCGCGGGCGCACGAGCGAGCGGATGGCCGCCGAGCTCTTCATCACGAAGAACACCGTCGACACGCACATGCGCCGCATCTACGCGAAATGCGGCGTCCACAGCCGCCAGGAGCTCATCGACCTCGGCGAGCGCACCGAGGCCGCCGTCCGCGGCGCGAAGTAGGGAAGCGAAGGGGAGCGCCATGACGCAATCCGTGACGATATTCACCGACGGCTCGTCGCGCGGCAACCCAGGTCCGGGCGGTTATGGCGCCGTGCTCCAGTTCCGCGACAGTGCAGGGAAGCTCCACGAGCGCGAGCTGTCGCAGGGGTACGCGCGCACCACCAACAACCGCATGGAGCTCCTCGGCGTGATCGCGGCGCTCGAGGCGCTCAAGCGGCCCTGCGACGTGACCGTCTACTCCGACTCGCAGTACGTGGTGAACGCGTTCAACCAGCACTGGGTCGACGGCTGGCTCAAGCGCGGCTGGAAGAACGCAAGCAAGCAGCCCGTGAAGAACGTTGATCTGTGGAAGCGCCTGCTCGAGGCGAAGCGGCCCCACCGCGTGACGTTCGTGTGGGTGAAGGGGCATGCGGGGCATCCCGAGAACGAGCGCTGCGACGAGCTCGCCACCGCTGCCGCCGACGGAGAGGCCCTGCTAAAGGACGCCGGCTTCGACGGCGCCTAAGGGCGGGCGGCATGGCGTGCATTATGCGCGCGTCGAAAAAGCGCTCAGCGCTGACGCGCTTGCTTTCAATGCCATGAGTCCTGGGCGCTCCCGCGCATCGTGACGCGGACACGCGCGCTTGCGCTCGCCTTTCGTGTCATCTCGGGCCGAGCGCCTGCGTCATGTGCTCACTCCGTGTCATCCCGAGCGGAGCGCCCGCATCGCGTGTCCACTCCGTGTCATCCCGGGCCGAGCGCCCGCGTCACGTGTCCATCTCGTGTCATCCCGGGCTGAGCGCCTGCGCATGTGTCTACCCCGTGTCAGCCCGGGCTGAGCCCCGCGCTATGTGCCCACTCCGTGTCATCCTGAGCGGAGCGCCCGCAGGGCGCGGAGTCGAAGGATCTGGTCGCAGGCGGGTTGCGCATGCGAACATGCCATGCTTGGGGCCAGATCCTTCGACTCGCTTCGCTCGCTCAGGATGACACAGCGGGTGGGACGCGTCGTTCGGGCCACCGGCCTTCTCGACTTCACGCCTTCCAAGGCTCGCTCAGGATGACACGGCGGGTGGGACGCGTCGTTCGGGCCATCGGCCTTCTCGACTTCGCGCCTTCCAGGCGCTCGCTCAGGATGACACAAGGGGGTATCCCTCTTGGAGATGCCGCATGGGCTTCCCCCTTAGGTGGTGCTGAGGTCTTCGAGGTGGGGGTTGGTCTTTTGGATGAGCTTCAGCTTCTTCGCCCTCGTCCAGCCTTTGAGCTGCTTCTCGCGTCTGATCGCCTCCTCGACGTCGCAGGTCTGCTCGAAGTAGATGAGGTCGGTCGCGTTGTACCGGTCGGTGAAGCCCGGCGCGAGGTGCTGCTTGTGCTGGGCCACGCGGCGGGCGAGGTCGCTCGTCACGCCCACGTAGAGCACAGTGCGCTGCACGTTGCTCATGACGTAGACGTAGTAGCCCTCCGCCATGGTCAGACGTCCTTGAGATTTATGCAGCAGGTGCGGGCCATGGTCAGACGTCCTTGAGGCTCGCGCAGTGGACTCGGGCCATGGTCAGACGTCCTTGAGATTTAGGCAAAAGACTCGGGCCATGGTCAAGCGTCCTGGAGATTCGAACAGCGGGTGCGGGCCATGGTCAGGCGTCCTGGAGGTTTGCGCAGTAGGTGCGGGCTACGATGCGGCGGTCGCTTCGGGGGAAGAGGTGGCGGTAGAGGGCCATGAAGTAGGCGTCGGTCATGGAGGCCAGGTAGTCGACCACGATCTGGTGGGGGTCGCCCGCGAGGTAGTCCTCGGCGCGCACGGTGCGGGAGGTGCGCGTGAGGGAGGCCACGTGGTGCGTGACCACCGGCGAGCTCTCGTCGCCGCGCGCGAGGTCGTCGAGCAGGCGTGCGTACATCTCCTCGAACATCTCCTCCACGACGTTCTCGGTGTCGCCGACCATGCCCTCCTTGAGGTAGATGAGTTCGTAGTTCTGCCGCTTGGCGCGCTTGAGGTCGGCGAAGGCCGCCTCGCTCATGCGGATCTCGTCGCGCCCGTAGCTCTCGTTCACGATGTCCACCGTGAGGTTGTTGATGATGTGCGCGTTGTCCACGCCGATGTAGTCGCTCTCGAAGGCGTCGAGGGAGGGGAGCGCGCCCATCTCGAGCGCGTCCTGGCGGTCCTTCCCCACGTAGGCGATCATGTCGCTCACGCGCACGACGCACCCCTCGAGCGTCGAGGGGCGCAAGCTGCCGATCACCTGCTCGTCGGCGTTGCAGGCCGCAACGAGCGCGTCGAGCTGCGCGAAGCTCGCGGCGTCCCCGCGCCGCAGCACCTGGCAGCAGAACTCGCCGTTGTGACAGAGCACGCCGTCGAGCGTCTGGAGCGAGACGTTGCGGCGGTACAGGGCGTCGAGCACGCGCACCGAGTGCACGTTGTGGTTGAAGTAGCGGCCCGTGCGCGCGTGGAGGCTCTTCGACAAAAAGCGCTCGCCGGCGTGCCCGAAGGGCGTGTGCCCCACGTCGTGCCCGAGCGCGATGGCCTCGATGAGGTCGCAGTTCAGCCCCAGAAGCGCGCCGATGCCGCGCGCGATGCGGCTCACCAGCTGCACGTGCAGCCCGCGGCGGCAGATGTCATCGTTCTCCACGAACGAGAAGACCTGCGTCTTGCCCGCGTAGCGGTTGTAGGCCGGCACGTTGAGGATCTTCTCGATGTCGCGCGTGAAGGCGCCGCGCGCAAGCGTGGCCGCGTCATGCGGGTTGTCCTCGCGGCGCACGACGTCCTCGTCGGCGAAGCGCGCGGGGTGCGCGCGCCCGGCGGCGCGGTCGGCGCGGATGGCCGCCTCGACGGCGGGGTCGAGCGTCAGGTAGGGAATGCTCCGTGCGGCGTGGTGGGTCATAAGCGCCTCTTCTCACGTGGGGTGTTTGCGCTTTATTGTATCCTCAACGCAGCGGTGTTTTACACTGTGAGCAAGCAAAACCTCAAGGTATGCGCGGCGGCGCGCAGGACGTGTCGTGCGGCGAGATGCGGGACGGCGTGACGTGGCGGCGCAGGGCGCGCGGGATGCGCCCGACGTGGCGGCGTGGCGCAAAGCGCGCGGGATGGCCTGACGCGCGGCGCGCGCGGGCATGTGGCAGAAAGGCGGGGCATGTCGGGATTCACCCTCATCGTGGTCATCGCGGGGGCGCTCGCCGCCGCGGGCTTCGCGTTCCAAAAAAATGGCGAGATGGCGGGGCTCGGGCGCGCGAGCCGTCGCGGCGGCCTGCGGGCGCCGCACGGGCGCCTCGTGCGCACCAAGCGCCTCGACACCTTCGAGGAGCTGCCCTTCGGCGCGAAGTTCGAGCGCGTGGCGCTCCTCGCGGCGGCGGCCACGGTGCTCATCGGCGTCTTGTGCGCGCTCGGGGTGCTCGACCTCGCGAGCGTCATCCCGGTGAGCCTCGACGCGATCGCGGTGATGGGCATCGCCTGCGGCGTCACGCAAGGCGACGCGGGGCTCATGCGCTCGCTCGCCTACGCGCTGGTGGGCTACATGGCGGCGGGCATCGCCGCCACGCTTCTGGGCCTGTTCGCGTTCGCGCCCGCCTTCGGGATGGACACGGCGGGCATCAATGCGCTCACCATGGCGGCCGGTGCGCTCGGCGCGGCCGCGGCCGTGGCGGCGATGCCGCTCGTGCGCACGTACGCGCGCGAGTTCGAGGACGGGCACGTGAACTCCATCCAGGTCACGTCGAAGTCGGTGGCTGCGCGCGCCTATGACAAGCTCGCCGACCCCGCCTGGACCCCGCCTGCGGAGCGCGTCCAGTCAGGCGGCGAGGAGATGGGCCTGCGCGCGGCTATGGAGCGCCGTCGCAGGAAGATCGAGAACGAGAAGTAGCGGGAGAGACGGCGAAGGGCCGGGAAGGGACAGCGGCACATGGCGGAGGGCTTCATCAGCGATGAGGACATCGCGCGCGTGCGCGAGGCGAACGACCTCGTGGCGGTGATCGGCGAGCGCTCGCCCGTGAAGCAGCGCGGGCGCGACTTCTGGTGCTGCTGCCCGCTCCACAACGAGAAGACGCCCTCGTTCAAGATCGACCCGGCGCTGCAGCTGTGGCACTGCTTCGGCTGCGGCGAGGGCGGCGACGTGTTCGGCTTCGTCATGAAGACCGAGGACCTCACCTTCCCCGAGGCCGTGCGCAAGCTGGCCGAGCGCGCCCACATCGACATTAAGGAGACGGGCGGGCGCGGCGCCTCGTCGAGCAAGAAGGCGCGCCTGAAGGACATCTGCGCGAAGACGGCGGAGTTCTACCACACCCAGCTCATGCGCTCGCCCGCGCAGGGCGCCGCGTCCGCGCGCGCCTACCTGGCCGGCCGCGGCCTCGGCGGCGAGGTGCCCCGCCGCTGGAACCTCGGGTACGCGCCGGGCAGCGGCGTGCTCGTGCGGCACCTCACGGCGCAGAAGTTCTCGGCCGAGGAGATGATCGAGGCGAACGTGGCCGCGCGCGGGCGCGACGGGCGGCTGCGCGACCGCTTCTACAACCGCGTGATGTTCCCCATCTTCGACGCGCAGGGCGACTGCATCGCGTTCGGCGGCCGCGTGATCGGCTCGGGGGAGCCGAAGTACCTCAACTCGCAGGAGACGCCCGTTTTCCACAAGTCGAGCGTGCTCTACGGGCTCGACAAGGCGAAGGCGGCGATGGCCTCGACGGGCACGGCCGTGGTGGTGGAGGGCTACACCGACGTGATCGCGCTGCACGAGGGCGGCATGCAAAACGTGGTGGCCACGCTCGGCACGGCGCTCACGCTGCGGCACA
The DNA here is from genome assembly GCF_011038975.1 of Adlercreutzia sp. ZJ176. Lineage (GTDB taxonomy): Bacteria > Actinomycetota > Coriobacteriia > Coriobacteriales > Eggerthellaceae > CAAEEV01. The sequence goes on from NZ_JAAKEC010000002.1 coordinate 44,199, forward strand.
TCCGCATCCTCGCGCGGCACGCGCAGCGGCGCATCGTGTACCTGTTCGACGGCGACGCCGCCGGCCAGCGCGCCGCCGACCGCGCGCTGCAGTTCATCGACGCGTCCATGACGCCCGAGGCGGGCAAGAGCAAGATCGAGCTCTGCGCCGTGACGCTGCCCGACAACCTCGACCCGGCCGAGTTCGTGGCCGCGCGCGGGGCCGACGCGCTGCACGCGCTCATCGCCGACGCGCAGCCGCTTCTGGCCTACGGCATCGAGCGGCGGCTTTCCGCACATGACCTGGGCACGGCCGAGGGGCGCACGCGCGCGCTCGCCGACGCGCTCTCGGTGCTCGCGCCCATCAAGGACTCGCTCCTGGCGAAGGACTACGCCGTGCAGATCGCCGGGCGCGTGCGGGCGCGCGAGCAGGACGTGCTCGACCAGCTCGCGCAGCTGGCGCCGCCGCGCCTCGACGCGCACGCCGAGGCGCGCGAGGGCGGCGCGCAGGACCAGGCGCGCTTCGCGGGCGCGGGCGACGGCGCGCGCGATGAGGCTCCCATGCCGGCGCAGCGCTTCAGCAGCCTGCCGCCGAGCGAGCGCAACCGCCTGCGCTTCGAGCGCGAGTTCCTGAGCCTGCTCGCCCAGCACCCGCTGCTCGCGCTCGAGCACGCCGACGCGCTCGCGAGCACCCAGTGGCACAGCGAGGTGCACGCCGCGCTCGCGTCCGCCGTGCTCGGCGTGCTCGCGGAGAACCCCGCGGCCGAGCCCGCGGGCGTCATCGCCGCGGCCTCCCAGGCGCACCCCGCCGCGGCGGGCATCCTCACGAGCGCGCGCGTGCGCGAGGGGGTCGAGCCTGCCGCGGCGTGTGCGTACCTGTCCGAGGAGCTCGGCATCGGCGACGCCGAGGAGGCCGTGGCCTCCCTGAAGTCGCAGCTCGCCGACGCGCGCGGCATGGCGCCCGAGGAGGTCGACTTCGTGTTCAACAGCCTCGTCGCCATGCAGAAGGACCTCGCCGCGCGACGGGCTGCCCACAAGCCCCACCACGACTAGCGTGCGTTCGTAGAGTTTTCACGCCGACGCTGGACAGCGCGCGTGAGCTCGCGGACAATAGGCAAAGCGTTTTTTCGCGGACATAACCGCAGCTAAAGCTAAGGAAGCATCATGTTGAAGATAGTCGTGTCACCTGACCCCGTCCTCGCCACGGTGTGCGATCCCTGCACGCCGGGCGACAAGTCGCTCGAGCGCCTCGCGAAGCAGATGGCGCACGCCATGTACAAGAACTCCGGCTGCGGCATTGCCGCGCCGCAGGTGGGCGTCACGAAGCGCCTCGTCGTGATCGACGTGGACTACGACCCGGACGTCAAGTCCTCGCAGGAGCCGCTCGTGCTCGTGAACCCCGAGATCGTCGAGCTTCGAGGCGAGCCGGAGACGGCGGGCGAGGGCTGCCTGTCCTGCCCGGGCATCTCCGTGCCCGTCGCGCGCCAGCCCTGGGCGCGCGTGCGCTACTACGACCTCGACGGCGAGCTGTGGGAGGTCGAGGGCGACGGTTTGCTCGGCCGCTGCCTGCAGCACGAGATCGACCACCTGAACGGCCGCACGCTCTTCGAGAGCTGCGATCCTATGACCCGCATCGAGGCGTTGCGCGCCTACGAGGAGGCGCGCGCCCAGGGCGCCCGCCCTGGCGACACGTCGATCGAGGTGAAGTAGGTTGCGCATCGTCTTCATGGGCACGCCGTCCTTCGCCGCCACCGTGCTCGAGGAGCTCGCGGCGGCGCATGACGTGGTGGGCGTCTACACGCGCCCCGACGCCGTGCGCGGCCGCGGCAAGAAGCTCGTCCCCTCGCCGGTGAAGGAGGTCGCCTGCGCGCTCGGGCTGCCCGTGTTCACGCCGCGCTCGCTGCGCAGCGCCGAGGAGCACGCCGCCCTCGCCGCGCTTGAGCCCGACGTCGTCTGCGTGGCGGCCTACGGCGCCATCCTGCCGCGCGAGGTGCTCGACATCCCGCGCTTCGGCTGCCTGAACGTGCACGGCTCGCTGCTGCCGCGCTGGCGCGGCGCCGCCCCCATCGAGCGCGCCATCCTGGCGGGCGACGCGGAGGCGGGCGTGTGCATCATGCGCATGGAGGAGGGCCTCGACACGGGCGACTTCTGCGTGAGTCGCCGCATGTCCGTGGGGGACCTCGGCGCCGAGGCGCTCACCGACGAGCTGGCGAACCTCGGCGCCCGCGCGCTCATCACGGCACTCGCGCACGTGGAGGAGGGCGCCGTGCGCTGGACCCGCCAGGACGAGGCGCTCGTCACCTATGCGGAGAAGATCGCCAAGGGCGAGCTCGACTTGGACCCCGAGGCGGCGGCCGACGCGAACGCGCGGCGCGTGCAGGCCTCGAGCGCTGCGCATCCGGCGCGCTGCGCCATCGCCGGGCGCGGCGTCACCGTGACGTCGGCGCGGCTCGCGCCAGACGGGGAGCTGCCCGAGGCGGCGCGCGGGCTCGGTGCGGGCGAGGCGCTCTTCGCGGGCAAGCGCCTCTTCCTGGGCTGCGCCGCCGGCGCGCTCGAAGTGCGCGCCCTCAAGCCGGACGGGAAGAAGGACATGGACGCGAAGGCGTTCGCCGCGGGCGTGCCGAGCTTGCGCGCCGGCGATGCGAAGTGGGGGAGACACGATGGGTGAGCGGGCCAACAAGAGGAGCTTCACGCAGGCGGGCCGCGGCGGCCGCGGGCAGGGTGGCGGCGCGCGCCGCGGGCGCGGCGGGGCGAAGGGCGCTTCGCCCGCGCGCACCTCGGCGCTTGAGGCCGTGCGCATCCTGCGCGAGCGCGACGCCTTCGCGCAGGAGGTCATGGAGAGGACGGTCGACGTGGCGCGCCTGAGCCCCGAGGACCGCGCGTTCGCCACGCGCCTCGTGCTCGGCGTGGTGAGCACGAGAGGCGTGCTCGACGAGGTGCTCGACCGCTGCATGCGCACCCCGCACGACGTCACGCCCGACGTGCGCGACGCGCTCCAGATCAGCGCCTACGAGATCCTCTTCCTTGACAAGAGCCCGCATGCCGCCGTCGACCAGGGCGTCGAGCTCGTGCGCGGCATCGCCCCGCGCGCGGGCGGCGTGGCCAACGCCGTGCTGCGCAAGGTGGTCGCCTCCAAGGCGAGCTTCCCCTTCGGGAACCCCGCCACCGACGCGGCGGCCTACGCGCGCCTGCACGGCTTCCCCGCCTGGCTCGCCGCGCGCCTCATGGCCGATCTCGGCGCGCAGGACGCGCACGCGCTCATCAAGGCGTCGAACGAGCCGGCGCCGCTGTACGCGGCCGTGTGCGCCGCGAAGGCGACGCCCGAGGTGGAGGCCGAGGTCGTGGCCGACCTTGAGGCCGCGCACGCCGCGCCTAAGCCCGTGGAGGTCGGCGGCGCGCGCGTCGCGGGCTGCTACCGTCTCGCCGACGGGCGCGCCCTGCTCGACGCCCGCGTGAAGCGCCACATCGCCAACGGGCACTTGCTCATAAGCGACGCGGCGTCCCAGGCGGTGGCGAACCTCGTGCTGCCTGAGGCCAGGCCCGCGTCGTTTCTGGAGGTGGGCGCTGGGCGCGGCACCAAGACCGTCCTTATCCAGGGCAACGCGCGTCGCCGCTACGGCGCGCAGATCGACGACTACGTGACGATCGACAACCACGGCTTCAAGACCGACCTGCTCGTCGACCGCGCGGCCGACTACGGCGTGCACCTCGAGGAGGCCCTCACGGGCGACGCCGCGCGCCTCGACGCGGCGGTTGGCGACCGCGCCTTCGACGTGGTGTTCATTGACGCCCCCTGCTCGGGGCTCGGCACGCTGCGCCGGCACCCCGAGATCCGCTGGCGGCTGCGCCCCGAGGTGGTCACCGACCACGCGAGGCTCGGCCTGAGGCTGCTCGAGAGCGCCGCGGCGCACGTGGCGCCCGGCGGCCTGCTCGCATACGCCACCTGCACGGTGCTCCCCGAGGAGAACGCGCACGTGGTGGCCAGCTTCCTCAAGGGCGCGCGCGGGGCGGGCTTCGAGCTGGTGCCCGTGCGCGGGCAGGCCGCCTTCGCCACCCGCGTGGCGCCTGGCGGAACTGACGGACACTTCTGCGCCATCATGCGCCGCAAAGCGCTATAATGCACTCTCAATTGACCCGCGACGAGATGTGAAGGAGGAGAGATCGTGGAACCGAACATCAAAGAGGTGGCGAATCGCATTCGAGCGCTGCGCGAGGACATGGACCTGTCGATGAAGGAGATGGCCGACGCCACGGGGCGCTCGGTGGCCGAGTACGCCGCGCAGGAGTCGGGCGAGCACGACCTGTCCTTCACCTTCCTCTACAAGTGCGCCGAGAAGTTCGGCGTCGACGTGATCGAGATCCTCACCGGCGAGAACCCGCACCTGACGGGCTACTCGCTCACGCGCGCGCATGACGGGCTGTCCATCAAGCGCCGCGCCGGCTTCGAGTACCTGCACAAGGCGCCGCACTTCCGCCACAAGCTCGCCGAGCCCTTCCTGGTCACGGCGCCCTACCTCGAGGAGGAGCAGGGCGTTCCCATCCACCTGTCGCGCCACGAGGGCCAGGAGATCGACTTCATCGTCTCGGGCAAGATGCGCTTCGCCTACGAGGACCACGTCGAGGAGCTCGAGGCGGGCGACGTGCTCATGTACGACTCCGGCCGCGGCCACGGCATGATCGCCACGGGCGGCGAGCCGTGCGTGTTTTTGGCCATCGTTCTCAAGCCTCACGAGGACAAGATTATCTAGGCGCTGCGCCGACGCGCCAGCGCCTAACAAATGCCGTCTTGTTCGCTTCGCGCAGCGACGCACGTGCGCTGCGCTCTGATCGCTGAGGAATACCATTATGAGAAACATCAACCTGCGCTACGTGAGCGAGTCCTACGACGAGAAGGGCCCGCTCACCTCCTTCGACGTGCACTACCCCGAGGACTTCAACTTCGGCTACGACGTGGTCGACGACATCGCCGTGGCCGACCCCGACCGCCGCGCCATGGTGTGGTGCAACCCCGAGGGCGAGGAGCACGTCTTCACCTTCGCCGACATGAAGACGTGGTCGGACAAGACGGCGAACTACCTGGCGAGCCTCGGCATCGGGCGGGGCGACTACGTGATGGTCATCCTGCGCCGCCACTACCAGTTCTGGTTCGTGGCCACCGCGCTCGCCAAGCTCGGCGCCGTCATGGTGCCCGCCACGTTCATGCTCAAGGAGCACGACCTCACCTACCGCGTGAACGGCGCCGACATCAAGGCCGTCATCTGCACGAACGCCGGCGGCATCGCGGACGTGGTGGACGCCGTGGCCGACGAGTGCCCAAGCCTCGTGACGCGCGTCCTGGTGAACTCGCCGGGCGCGGGCCTCACGCCGCGCGACGAGGCGGGCAACCTCGTGGCGGCGGAAGGCGAGCTTTTGGGAAGCGCCCTGTCGGGCGAGGAGGGCATCTGCGCCGCGCCGGTCGAGCGCGCGGGCTGGCTCGACTTCAACACCGGCGTGCGCGCGGCCTCGGCCGACTTCGCCCGCCGCGAGACGCGCGCGGCCGACCCCATGCTCATGTACTTCTCGAGCGGCACGTCGGGTAACCCCAAGATGGTGCTGCATGACAGCGGATACGCGATCGGGCACCTCATCACGGCGAAGCACTGGCACAACGTGCGCCCGGACGGCATCCACTTCACCATCGCCGACACGGGCTGGGGCAAGGCCGTGTGGGGCAAGTACTACGGCCAGTGGCTCATGGAGGCATGCGTGTTCACGTACGACTTCGACCGCTTCCATCCCGCCGAGATCCTCTCGCTCGTGAGCAAGTACCACATCACCACGCTGTGCTGCCCGCCGACCATGTACCGCCTCATGATGCAGGAGGACATCGACGCGTTCGACCTGAGCACGCTCGAGTACTCCACCACGGCGGGCGAGGCGCTGAACCCCGATCTGTTCGACTTCTGGAAGGAGCACACGGGGCTCACCATCTTCGAGGGCTTCGGCCAGACCGAGACGCCGCTCACCATCGCGAACCTCACGAACTCCACGCCGCGCGCCGGCTCGATGGGCAAGCCCGTGCCGCTGTACCGCGTGGCCATTCTGCGCGAGGACGGCACGGAGTGCAGCGTGGGCGAGACGGGCGAGATCTGCATCAACATCGACCCGCACCCGGCGGGCATCATGATGGAGTACTACCGCGACCCGGCCAAGACCGCCGCGGCGATGCACGACGACTGGTACCACACCGGCGACACCGCGTGGGCCGACGAGGACGGCTACTACTGGTACGTGGGCCGCAACGACGACGTGATCAAGTCGAGCGGCTACCGCATCGGCCCCTTCGAGATCGAGAGCGTCATGCTCGAGCACGACGCCGTGCGCGAGTGCGCCGTCACGGGCGTGCCCGACGAGGTGCGCGGCAAGGCCGTGAAGGCCACCGTGGTCCTCGCCGAGGGGTTCACGCCGTCCGAGGCCCTCACGCGCGAGCTGCAGAAGTGGGTGAAGAACAAGACGGCGCCGTACAAGTACCCGCGCATCGTGGAGTACGTGGACGAGCTGCCGCGCACCGTCAACGGGAAGATCCGCCGCGTGGCCATCCGCGAGGCGGACGAGGCGGCGGGCAAGGCGACCCCCGAGGGGCTGGTGTAGCATGGGCGCCCGCCCCGCCGCCGACGACGCGCCCCGCCCCGCGGGCGAGACGTGTGCGGCTTGCGCCGACGGCGTGCCCTTCGCGCTCGCCCCGGTGAACGTGGTGGCGGGCCACTACGGCGTGGGCAAGACGAACCTCGCGATCAACCTGGCGATCGACGCCGCGCGGGCGGGGCATGACGTCACGCTCGTCGACCTCGACGTAGTGAACCCGTACTTCCGCTCGACCGAGTACCGCGGCGTGCTCGAGGAGGCGGGCGTCGCCGTGGTGGCGCCCGTGTTCGCCGAGGCGGGGTCGAGCCTCGACGTGCCGTCCCTCACGGGCGCCGTCGTCCCCGCCGTCGAGCGCGCCTACGCCGCCGCGAATGTTGCGGAGGGCAAGAGCATCGTAATCATCGACGCGGGCGGCGACGACGCGGGCGCCATGGCGCTCGGCCGCTTCGCGCGCCACGTGGCGGCCGGCCCCTACGCGCTGATCTACGTGGTGAACCGCTTCCGCAACCTGACGCAGGAGCCCGCAGAGGCCCTCGAGGTGCTCGCCGAGATCGAGCGGGCCGCGCACCTGCGCGCCACCGGCGTCGTGAGCAACGCGCACCTCAAGTCTGACACCACCGGCGAGGTGGTGAGGCGCGGCGCGGCGTTCGCCCAAGCGGTCGCCGACGCCGCCGGGCTCCCGCTTCTGTGCGTTACGGCGCCAAAAACGCTCACTCAGCCAGAATCAGGCGAACTGTCATCGTTGCGGGGCGCCTTCAACCTGTATCCTGTTGAGCTGCGTGTGAAGACGCCCTGGGAATGAGGGGCGCAGCATAGGTTAACCTCGCAGGGGTCGGCGTTTCGGACGTTCGACCCCTGCGCTTTAGCAAGAAGAGAGGTAGATCATGGCACGAATCATCGTGGACGAGGGCTTCTGCAAGGGCTGCGGCCTGTGCGTTGACGCCTGCCCGGTCCACATCATCGAGCTTGACCCGGCGCGCATCACGCCGAAGGGCTATCATCCGGCCCGCTGCACGGACGAGGCGGCGTGCACGGGCTGCACGTCGTGCGCGCTCATGTGCCCCGACGTGGCCATCACGGTGGAAAGGTAGGTTGAGGTGGCAGAGAAAGTTCTCATGAAGGGCAACGAGGCCCTCGCGGAAAGCGCCATGCGCGCGGGATGCCGCTTCTTCTTCGGCTATCCCATCACGCCGCAGACCGAGCTCGCGGCGTACATGTCCAAGCGCATGCCGAAGGTGGGGGGCACCTACCTGCAGGCTGAGAGCGAAGTGGCGGCCATCAACATGGTCTACGGCGCCGCGGCTGCCGGCGCGCGCGTGATGACGTCGTCCTCGAGCCCGGGCGTCTCGCTCAAGGGCGAGGGCGTGTCCTACATGGCAGGCGCCGACCTGCCGGGCGTCATCATCAACATCCAGCGCGGCGGCCCGGGCCTCGGCGGCATCCAGCCCTCGCAGTCTGACTACTGGCAGGCCACCCGCGCGCTCGGCCACGGCGACTTCCACATCCCGGTGTACGCGCCCTCGACCGTGCAGGAGATGGCCGACCTGGCCTACGGCGCCTTCGACGTGGCCGACAAGTACCGCACGCCCGTGATGATCCTCGGCGACGGCATGCTCGGCCAGATGATGGAGCCCGTGGTGCTGCCCGAGCCCGTCGACCCGGCGACGCTGCCCGAGAAGCCCTGGGCGACCACCGGGCACGCGCACCAACGCCCGCACAACGTGATCAACTCGCTGTACCTCACCGCCGACGAGCTCGAGAAGCTCAACGTCGAGCGCTACGAGCGCTACGCGGTGATCGAGCGCGAGGAGCAGCGCGCGGAGACCTACCTGACCGAGGACGCCGACGTGGTGGTCGTCGCCTTCGGCGCGGCGAGCCGCGTGGCGCGCAGCGCCGTGAACGCCGCCCGCGAGCGCGGCGTGAAGGCGGGGCTTTTGCGCCCCGTGACGCTGTGGCCGTTCCCCGTGGTCGCCCTCGAGGCGACGATCCCCACCGCCAAGGTCTACTTGAGCGTCGAGATGAACATGGGCCAGATGGTCGACGACGTGCGCCTGGCCGTCAACGGGCGGGCGCCGGTTGACTTCTACGGCCGCACGGGCGGCGTGATCCCCACGCCTGACGAGGTACTGGAGCGCATCTGCGCGCTGAGCGAGAAGGTCGGTGAGTGAGCATGACCGAGGAAAAGAAGGAAGCGAAGGTCGTCTTCGAGCGCCCGCACGCGCTGCTTCCCGTGGTGACGAACTACTGCCCGGGCTGCGCGCACGGCATCGTGCAGCGCCTGGTGGCCGAGACCCTCGACGAGCTTGACGTCGAGGGGCGCACGGTCGGCATCGCGCCGGTGGGCTGCTCGGTCATGGCGTACGACTTCTACGGCTGCGACATGATCGAGGCCGCGCACGGGCGCGCCCCGGCGGTGGCCACCGCCGTGAAGCGCGTCCATCCCGGCAACGTGGTGTTCGCCTACCAGGGCGACGGCGACCTGGCCTCCATCGGCATGGCCGAGACGGTGCACGCGGCCACGCGCGGCGAGAACATCACCATCATCTTCATCAACAACGCCATCTACGGCATGACGGGCGGCCAGATGGCCCCCACGTCGCTGCCGAACCAGGTGACGCAGACCTCGCCGTACGGCCGCGACGTGGCCACGGCGGGCTACCCCGTGCGCGTGTGCGAGCTTCTGAGCTCGCTCGACGGCGTGGCGTACCTCGAGCGCGTGACGGTGGACACGCCGAAGAACGTGCGCAAGGCCAAGCGCGCGATCAAGAAGGCGTTCCAGACGCAGGTCGAGGGCCGCGGCTACTCGCTCGTCGAGGTGGTCTCCACCTGCCCCACGAACTGGGGCATGACGCCGCAGGACGCGTTTGGGTGGATGCGCGAGAACATGCTGCCGTACTACCCGCTCGGCGTCTACAAGGACGTGGTGGCCGACGGCTTCGCCAACGCCGCCGAGGCCGCTGCGGCTCGCAGCGCCGCATGTCCCATCGCACATCCCGAGGCGATGACGGAAGGAGGTGCGCGATGAGTCGCGAGCTTCAGATCGTGCTCGCCGGGTTCGGCGGGCAGGGCGTGCTCTTCGCCGGCAAGGTGATGGCGTACGCGGGCCTCATCGAGAACCGCGAGCTGTCGTGGCTGCCCTCCTACGGCCCTGAGATGCGCGGCGGCACGGCGAACTGCTCGGTCACGCTGTCTGACGAGCCCATCGGCAGCCCGCTCGTGACCACGCCCGACGTGCTCGTCGCCATGAACCAGCCGTCGTTCGACAAGTTCATCGACGTGGTGCGCGAAGGCGGCGTGGTCATCGCCGACACCGACATGGTGCCCGAGCTCAAGGAGCGCGAAGGCGTGAAGGTCGTGGGCGTCCCCGCCACCTCGCTCGCCGAGGAGGCCGGGCTCAAGGGCCTCGGCAACATCGTGCTGCTCGGCAAGCTCTGGGCCGAGACGCAGTTCTGCGAGCGCGCCACGGTCGATGCGGCCATCGAGAAGTGCGTCCCGCCGCGCAAGGCAGCGCTCATCGACAAGAACAAGCAGGCGATCAGCCTGGGAATCGAGGCATGAGCATGGACGAGCTGAAGGAGATCGGCCTGCGCATCCAGGGTCTGCGCGAGGCGTGCGACATGACGCCCGAGGAGATGGCGCGCGAGCTGGACGTGAGCGTCGAGCAGTACCTGGGCTGGGAGGAGACGGGGGCTGACGTCCCCATCTCGGCCATCTACCACATGGCGCACGAGTTCGGCGTCGACCTCACCGAGATCCTCACGGGGACGGCGGCGAAGCTCGACACCTACCACGTGGTGCGCCGCGGGCAGGGCAAGGAAGTCGACCGCTACCCGGGCTACCACTACGACGACATGGCATGGCGCTACTCCAACAAGATCATGCAGCCGCTCGTGGTGGTGCTCGACCCCTCGGACGAGCCGGCGAAGCTCGTCTCCCACCAGGGGCAGGAGTTCAACTTCGTAATCGAGGGCTCCATCGTGGTGACCTTCGACGACAAGGAGATCGTGCTCAACGAGTGGGACAGCATCTACTTCAACCCCACGCACCCGCACGGCCAGCGCTGCCACGGCGACAAGACCGCGAAGTTCATCACGATCATCGCCGAGTAGCCGTCCGTCCGCGCCGTGAAAAGTAGCGCTGCGGGCGTGCAGCTGTGCTCACCAAGCGAGTTCCGCACGAGCCGAAATGCCCTGTGGGCATTTCGCGCGAGCAGGACTGTCTGAGCGACTGAGCATTGCCGCACGTCCGCAGCGCGGAGGGATTAACGTGCTTCGGCACGAGAACAGGGAGCGCCGAAGCGCACAGCTGTGCTCACCAAGCGAGTTCCGCACGAGCCGAAATGCCCTGTGGGCATTTCGCGCGAGCAGGACTGTCTGAGCGACTGAGCATTGCTGCGGGCTTCGACGCGGAGGGACCGGAGAAGCAAGGAACCCCATGGACTACATCTTGAAGAAATACTGCCCCCGCATCGAGTTCGACTCGTACGAGGACTTCTACGCCAACTTCCGCATCAACGTGCCCGAGGTGTTCAACTTCGGCTATGACGTGGTGGACGAGTGGGCGCGCGTCGAGCCTGGCAAGCGCGCGCTTCTGTGGTGCGACGACGCGGGGGAGGAGCGTACCTTCACCTTCACCGACATCTCCCGCCTGTCGAACAAGACGGCCAACGCCTTCCGCACGATGGGCATCGGCAAGGGCGACGTCGTCATGTGCATCCTGCGCCGCCGCTGGGAGTACTGGGTGGTGGCCACGGCGCTGTGCAAGCTGGGCGCGACCATCATCCCGGCGTCGCTGCAGCTCACCAAGAAGGACATCGTGTACCGCGCGAACAGCGCGAACGTGAAGATGATGGTGTGCGTGAACGACGACTACGTGTGCACCCAGACCGAGCTCGCGCTGTCTGACGCGCCGACCATCGCAAACCGCGTGGTCGTGGCGGGCGACCGCGCGGGGTGGACGAGCTTCGACGCGCTCATCGCCGACGAGCCCGACACCTTCGCCCGCCCCACCGGCGAAGCGGGCGTCACGAGCAAGGACATCATGCTCATCTACTTTACGAGCGGCACCACGGGCAACGCGAAGGCGGTGTGCCACAACTTCGCTCATCCGCTCGGGCACATCATCACGGCCAAGTACTGGCAGCAGGTGCGCGAGAACGAGCTGCACATGAGCGTGACCGACTCGGGCTGGGCCAAGTTCGGCTGGGGCAAGATCTACGGCCAGTGGATCGCAGGCGCCACGGTGTTCGTCTACGACATGATGAAGTTCGTGCCCACCAAGCTTCTGCAGAAGATCCAGGACTACCGGCTGACCACGTTCTGCGCGCCGCCGACCATGTACCGCTTCATGCTGCAGGAGGACGTGGCGTCCTACGACCTGTCGAGCGTGCAGAACTTCGCCACGGCGGGCGAGCCGCTGAACGCCGAGGTCACCATCCAGTGGGAGCGCCTCACGGGCAAGAAGATCCGCGAGGGCTTCGGCCAGACCGAGGGCCCGGTGCTCTTGGCCACCTTCCCCTGGGTTGAGCCGCGCCCCGGCTCCATGGGCAAGCCGTCGCCCCTGCTCAACATCAAGCTGCTCGACGACGACGGCGTCGAGGTGGAGGACGGCGAGGAGGGCGCCATCTGCGTCACGGGCCTGAAGGAGGCCTACCCGCCGGGCCTGTTCGTGGGCTACTACCGCGACGAGGAGCGCACGCGCGAGGCCGTGGGCGGGGAGTACTACAACCTGCACGACATGGCGTGGCGCGACTCCGACGGCTACTGCTTCTTCGTGGGGCGCAACGATGACGTCATCAAGTGCTCGGGCTACCGCATCGGGCCCTTCGAGGTGGAGAGTGCGCTCGTGGAGCACCCGGCCGTGGTGGAGTGCGCGGTGACGGCCGCGCCCGACCCCATCCGCGGCAAGGTGGTGAAGGCGACCGTCGTGCTTGCGCGCGGGTACGAGCCCTCCGACGAGCTGGTGCGTGAGCTGCAGAACCACGTGAAGAAGACGACGGCGCCGTACAAGTACCCGCGCATCGTCGAGTTCACTGACGAGCTGCCCAAGACCATCGGCGGCAAGATCAAGCGCAAGCTCATCCGCACGAACGACGGCGTGGTGGACTAGCGCGCGTCGAAGCGCCTGACGGTATCTTCGAGGCATAGGCGGGGCGCTTGGCTCAGCGGGGATGCGAGATAGGACCCGGGACAGATTGCCGTTCCGGGTCTTTTGCTATACTGGGGCAGAGGCGATGATTGCAGAGCGAGGTGAGATCGGTGGTCGAAGAGGTCAAGCTGCTCTTCCACGGCAGCTATCTGACGGTGAGGGAGCCGCGCGTCATAACGGGAGCCTATGCGAAGGATTTTGGCGAAGGCTTCTACCTCACGCTTCTGCAGGAGCAGGCGGAGCGCTGGGCGCTGAGGAAGTTCCGAAACCTCCGACGCACCGATCCCAAGGCTCGTCCTATCGTCACCGTCTATCGCTTCGAGAAGAGCCGTGCCGTAAAGAACTGTCCCTCGCTGCTGTTTCCGCAGATGAGTGATGAGTGGCTTGACTTCGTTGCCTCATGCAGGGGAGGCGTGCCCCATGGCTTTGCCTACGTCGAGGGCCCTATGGCCAACGACAAGGTCTACAACTTCGTGGAGTCCTTTCTCGCGGGATCCATCGGGCGCGACGAGTTCTGGCGGAAGGCGCGGTTTAGCTACCCCACTCATCAGGTGATGCTTGCCGACGAAGCCCTTCCTTTCCTTCACTTCGTTGAATCATACGATGTTGAGGAGCGATCATGATCACCTATCCCGTCCTCACCCGCTCGACCGTCATCAAGAGGTTCGAGTTCGACGATGTGCGCTATACCGTGACCATGCTCCTCGCAATGGCGCGGGGCATGGGCGCGACCTTGAGGGAGCTCGTTGACCTTCTCGATCTGGAGGACGGCGACATCGCCGATCTGATCGACGACGCCCCCTGCAACCATGCCCTTCCGTTCGAGGCCGCCGTCGACGAGATGCTCCTGCGCTTCGGCGCGCGTGCTGACGAGGCTCCGATTCCCTCCTACGGTTCCGTCGAGGGCGAAGCGGAGATGCCTGCGCTTCTGGTGGGGCTCGTGTCGTTCAACAGCGAGCAAGACGAGTCCGCGGCCCTCTACGGGCTCATGCGCGACGGCACGCTCGACTGGCTGGGCAGCGACGACTTCAGGAGGCTTCCCGTTCCCCTCAACCAGGTTGCCAGCGAGCACATCGCCCTCACTGCCGACGCGACAGCCGCCTAGCGGGGCGCTTGGCTCAGCGGGGACGCGGGATAGGACCCGGGACGGATTGCCGTTCCGGGTCTTTTGCTATACTGGGGCAAACGATTCCCTTTGCGAGGAGCCTGCATGCTGCCTTACTTCAAGCGCTACGTCATCATCTGCTGCGTCGCCGCAGCCGCCGTTCCCCTCATCGCCTCGACCATCTGGCCGCTGCTCACCGGGCAGATCATGGCGGCGTCCCTGCCGGGGCTCATCACGCTGCTCGTGCTGTTCTTCGGCACGATGGCCGCCATGCAGCGCGTCATGGGCATGAAGGCGCAGGTCGAGACCGAGCGCCTCTTCGCGCTCTACAACGAGCAGTGCGACCCGGACGCGCTGATCGACCAAGGCGCGCCCGTCGCCGCGCTCGTCGAGCCGCAGTGCGGCGAGCTGCCCTCGTGGTTCATGTCGTACTACGCGCAGGCCCTGCTTGACGCGGGCCAGGTGGAGCGCGCGCAGGCCGTGAAGGCCACGCAGCTCGGCGGCGTGGCGAGCCTCAAGAAGCCCGAGGCCCGGGCGGCCGTCGTGGTGAACATGGTGCCCCTCGCGCTCAAGCTCGACGAGCCCGTCGATGCGCTCGGACTCATCGAGCAGGGGGAGGGGCTGCTCGAGGGGCTTGCCGACGACGCGTCCGCGCAGCGCCGCGCGTATCTGGCCTCGCAGCGCGAGCTCGTGAGCGCGCGCTGCGCCGAGGACCCGCAGGGGCTGCTCGACCTGTGCGAGCAGGTGCGCGCGAACGCCGAGCACCCGCTGCGCCTGCGCGTCGAGCGCGCGTGGGACGAGGCGCAGGCCTGCTATCGGCTGGGAGACGCGGCCCGCGAGCGCGCCTGCCTCGAATTCGTGGTGGAGCACGGCAACAAGCTCGCCCTCGTGACGCCCGCCCGCACCCGCCTCGCCGCCCTGGGGGAGTAGGGGGCGCCCTGAGAAAGAGCGTTATATTTGTCGCGGTGCCGCACCTGGTCGAGTGGGCGCGACGTGCCAGGGGGATGTCTCAAAGCAACCTCCATGTCTGCCACGTATGCCGAAAGGCACCGCTCACCCGCCCGCGGAGCATCTATCTTCTCTTCTGTGGCGCCATCGTCACTTCCTTCCATCAGATTGCAACGATTGTGGCATCTGTCGGCCGGAAGCTGAAGGCGCGGTGGTTTTAACACTCGCAGAATTAGGATTCCAGATCGCGCTCGATTTGAAGTATTCTTTCCTGGATTTCCTCCATACGAGAAAGGTTTTCGCTGTCTGAATCAAAAGGGTATCTGGTGATTAGCGCATTTTTTGCTCTTGTATACGCATTTTTCTTATCCAGCTGCTTTGCTTTAGCGGCTTTCGCACGTCTGTCCATAAAGAAGGTAACGCCTATCAGAGACGTGATCGCGTGCAAATCGCTCCGCAAGGATTAGGAATAATTGCCGTCGAGATCAAAATGCCCATTTAATCAGGGAAAATAAAGCAGGAATGAAATCACCGACAGTGAGTTTTCCAAGCCCGAGAGAATCCGAAAAATATTCCCAGGGAATATGAAAAGGAGTTTTATCGAGTCAGGATATACCCTTTGAACAGGGAATTCGAAAACTGCGATAGCAAAGCACCGTACTCGTGATAGCAGGGAACAGCAAAGCAAAATCGCTAGCAATCCATTCATGGCAAACCAAAACGCAATTGGGTAGCCGATGGTCTATACATTCAACGGGGTCAAATTGACTCCGTTGCTCCGATTGGGTCTTCTAAAAATAATTGACGAGACGTAGACTATAATATACAATCCAACAATGATCGATATCGTTCAGACAGATGAATTCGCGAAATGGCTCAAGCGGCTCAAGGATGCTACCGCACGAGCTCGCATCCTTGTGAGGATCCAACGACTATCGCTCACGGGAAACTTCGGGGATGCGAAGCCAGTTGGCGAGGGTGTCTTCGAAATGCGCATCGACTATGGTCCGGGCTATCGTCTCTACTACGCGCAAAGGGGAAATGAATTGGTTTTGCTCCTTATGGGTGGAGACAAGTCCTCGCAACAGAAGGACATCACGAAAGCAAAGAAGCTGAACCAAGAATACGAATGATGGGAACGAAGATGAAAAAGGCGACGAAATGGGATGCGTCTGAGTACCTTGAGACAGAGGCAGACGTTGCTGCATATCTTAAAGCCGCACTTGAAGACGGCGACACCTCCGTGGTCGCAGCCGCGCTCGGCGACATCGCCCGCGCTAAGGGCATGACGCAGCTTGCCAAAGAGACCGGCATAACACGCGATGGTCTTTACAAAGCACTATCTCCTACAGGGAACCCTTCGTTTGACACAGTTCAGAAGGTTGTAAAAGCGCTTGGGTTAAGACTAGACGTAGCCACCTCGGCCTAAAATTTAATCTTCTGCTTGTGACTTACTCGGGGTTTTTTTGAAACGCGACATAGAGAAACATATTGAAGCATTAAATCAACGGCAATTAAGCGCTAAGAAACCCGTAATAGACAAAGAAAAGACCCATTACGAATGGGAGGACACTTCGCTACTTCCGTTGCTATGCGAAGGCCTCCCGCGGATATACCCTCGTAATGTCTCAGAGGAGGATAAAGAGGCCGAAGGCGAAGCGGTTCGCCTAGCTAATAAGCTAATTGTTAGCGAAAACAGGGATCTGAATTATTCGAAATTCGAAGAAGACTTCGACGTTTTAATATCATTGAACGAGGGATATATCAGCAATCGGCTCGAGAGCTTGAAACATTCCCTGATCGACGACGCGAAAGCTCGTAAAGGCTTACTGATATACGGTGAAGGCGGTATAGGGAAAACCTATTTCCTGTATGAGCTTGCGCAAAAGCTTAAAACCAAACGAATGCCGTATGCGATTGCCTTCAATCAAGAAGGGGTTATCAAGCTCGGAGAATTGAACCTGCAATCCTTTACCACAGCGCATCCAGATGGCTTCACCTTGATAATTGACGCATGTAACGAACTTGACGACGATGTCTTTATGTTGGCGCTCAATCTTATTTCTGAAACGCTGGAAATTGACCATGCAAATGTAATAACAACTACACGCTCTGAGTCGCCAACAGCAAGAATGGAGGACTTGCGACGCGTACTGCCGTCTTCGGTCGAATTCCAAGGTGTAAACCCTGATCGTGCATTCTCCGCACTTGCAGAGAGCGCAGATGAGAAAATAGTTCAGTTTCAAGACATGCTCTTTTCAAGAAACCCGCGCAACCTAAATGCAATGCAATCAATGATTCGCGGGTTTCACCCAAATGAAGACGGCCTAAACGCTACAACGCAGAGAACCGCATTGATTGAAAGATGCATAAAGGACTCACTTGGCAAACAGCAATGGGATTGGACAAAGCAACTCTGCAAATTCCTTCTCGATTCCGAATCGCTTGGGTTTTCGAAAAACGACGCCGAAAGCGTTTTGGGTAAAGAATCAGATTTATACCTTGCGAGCATGATCGAACAGGGATTTATCGAGTGCTACGACTATAGGGAAGGAGAGCCTCGCTATTACTACTCCAGCGAATCGCAGATTAGATACGTAATTGCAAGGTGCCTAAATGACGACTTCGATAGAATCAATGGCTGTGGCTATGACGAGGATGAGTTAATAGACAATATTGCCAAACTGGTTGCTAAACGAAGTTCCTATTCCAATGACCATGAAATGATTCAGGCGACCATTGATAGGTACGTCAATCGAGGCCCAATATTCCTTGCGAAAATGCTTGAAAAGTTGGAGAGATACAAGTTGATACCAGATTGGGAAAGGCACTTTACTCAAACCATCTTTCCGCCGAATTGGGACTTTAACAGCTTTGTTGCCGCATGCGAAGTGGAAGTCGACTGGGCTTTTCTGCATTTCAGTGGCATTTTGAATACGCCGTTCAATCTAACGAATTGCACGAACGCCATTTTTCTTGCTAACGAATCACTGGTTGACAGTTTCTTTGTCAAGAAATGGGAGCGTTGGGAGCTGGCACCTATCATATCCAGAATTCAAAATCTATCTGATTTTGTTTCGCATACAGGGCGAGTGCCAAGTGCAGCGGTGATCGAATGGGTGTGGCTTTCAATATGGTGTTCCTTCTCTTCGGACATGACGTTAAGGGCATTAAGCCAACGTTTGTTGTTTTCTTTATGCGATTCGAGCAGTGAGGCTCTGCATGAGACAATTGATGCGTGGAAGATAGTTAAGGATGTGTTCGCACGGAGAGCCATTACCAAGGCTATTTCTCATTTAGACAAAAAGACAAAAAGAACTGATATCGTTCAAAAATTCGTCGATAGTGCCGTTCGTGAGGAAAATGTCACCGACTCAATCATAATTGCCAATATCTGCCGCATATCTGAAGGTCAAATTACTCCGATAGATTTCAATTCCAAAAATATCTACCTCGAATTAGAGGATTTCCAGCCAACCGAGGATGACCTTGATACCTTTATGCATCAGGCTGACATGATAGATTTGGTTCATAAGAATTTCTTCCCATTTGACATTTACAAAATGCAAAAGGGCTACATAGATTTTGGCTATTCTAATAGCTTCATTTCCACGCCGATATGGACGATCAGGTCATGGAATGATTCGCTTCGTGGGCTGCTCAATTGCCAATCCGGAGGCGAGTGTAAAGGGTGGCTAAAGCAGGTAGAAGATTTCAAAGATTTTCTTCCCATCGAATTCGAAACAGAGGAGCTTGATCAGCGCCGACTAATGAATTGCATGGTTTATTTAACAAAGTCATGGCTGGAACATTACGGAGGAAATCTGCAAGAACTGCTTGGAAAGTTTAGGCTGCTAAACCCCTATCGTGGCAACTATGTTACTCCCAATATGAAGCCTTTCGATCTAGCATCATATGAGCTTCTTGGTTCGCTTGCATCAAACTATTATGTTGATGAAATCGCTTTGGGCGAAGCGAGCCTCCAACGCTGTGGCTTTTGCCAATATGATGAACAAGCCTATAACGAGCCGGGGATAATCCATGTATGCACGCCATCCTCGAATATCGTAACTGATTCTGCTAAACCAAAAATGGAGCGAAGAATCGTATCTCCCGAGAATAAAGATCGTGCATGGTTCGATGATGTAGATGAAGCATATTCGGAAATACTGAGCATGATTGCAAGTATCAGAGTTGGCAAAACAGAATGGCAGCCTATTGCTCTTTCTGCAAAAAGCAGAATCCACATGGGTGGTGATCTTATATTCTCGAATGAATTCGTCATATCGATTGCGTTTGGCACAAAGCAACACATCAATGGCGGCCATGATGATAGATACTTGACCATAGAGCACGAAAGCTTTAAGGGTAACATCAGGGATTACAAGATGGAGCACGGGAGCTTGTGTCGAATCTTGGATGCGCCGGATAAGCATTGCACTATAACAGAGCGCAATCAAATCTTGCTTCCTCCTCCGTCATTAATCAAAAAACTCGATCTTACATTTGACCCTAAGACCGCATGCTTTGTTGACGCTTCATCGGACGAAACTGTGATTGTATGCGATGGGGCGCCCGGAAACTATTACGAGGAGTCTATTCATAACCTGATTTTGATGCGGAAAGATGTCTATGATGAGCTGATTCGAAATGAAACTATAACCTTTTTCGCATTTAGCGAAAGATTTCATAAAGAGGGCGGATACGGTAACGATTGCGATAGACATTGGGAATTCCTACCCGATGGAACGCAAATTGCCGACTACCCCAATGGTGGCAATGTTCAATCTTTGGAAACTCCTGATTCCTGCAAAGGCTGTTATTTCTCTTCAGCCATGCAACAAGAACGCCGAAAAGATAACGAGTTCGAATTCGTTGATCCAAAATGGCTTGAAGAGATCAAAGAAATAGCGAGCAAGTACTTTGAATCACCAGATTAATCCTCGGTCTTAGCTTTAGCATGGGTATGCAGGGTGAGTATTGTGGTGTTTGGGTAGCACTCATTTCGCGATTTTCGTATCACCCGCCAAAATGATCTTTTCGCGAAATTGATAACGCTCGATTCTCAGGCGCCTATCGCCATGTGGCCTTCGTACAATCGTTACGCCATGTAACTGATTGCACGGAAGGAACACGGCGCTGCCGGCTACTGCAGCACCATCCTGAAGACATCGCTGAGCCCAGTGGAAAACGAGCAGGCCAGAGTTGCTCTCGAGCTTCACAATGACGCCAGTCAGAAACTCGTCGTCCTCAAAGTCACGCTCTCTGCGGCATCGAAGCTGATGGAGATTGGGGGAGTTAAAGCACTGCCGAGGCGCAATAGACGATTGCCAGCGCATGCCCGTACCGTTGCTGCTAAGGCTCGCCCGCTTGTGAAAAACTTGGCGCCGAGGGGTTACGCATGCGGGGGAAACGTGGCATACTGGACGAGTCCTTTAAATGCGGTACAGAGAGACCGACAAGGTACAAACCAAGTGCATCACCTGCGCGCGGCCGCGCGCAGCGAAGATGCGAAGCGGGGAGAGCCTTTGTCAGTCGCAGGGGCTCGTTTTTTTGCCCTGCGGCGGCGGGATGAACACGGCGGACAGGACGCAAGCGCGGCGCGAAGCGCGCAACGCGCGGGCGGCGGGCGCAGGCCCGAGCGAGCCCGGGCGGGCGCACGTGAGCGAGGAGCGCACGCAAGCGCGGCGCAAGGCGCGAAGCGGCCTGACGGCGGGGGATTCGGTTTCGTCTGTGCGCACTCGAACCAGAAGGGAGTGTGTATGAACGAGAACAGCCTGGTCAAGTCCGTTTGCATGGATGCAAGCGAGATCGAGCGATCCATTACGCGCATTGCGCATCAGATCCTCGAGGCCAACAAAGGAGCTCAAGGCATCGCGCTCGTGGGCATCGTGACCCGCGGCGATTTGCTTGCCAAGAAGCTCGCCTGCAAGATCGAGGAGATCGAAGGGGTGAAGGTGCCCCTCGGCAAGCTCGACATCAGCTTCTACCGTGATGACTTCATGACGCATTTCGCGCCCGAGGTCCACTCCACCGACATCGCGTTCGACATCGACGGCGTCACGGTCGTTCTCGTGGACGACGTGCTCTACACGGGCCGCACCATCCGCGCCGCGCTCGACGCGCTCATGGACATCGGCCGCCCGGCCGCCGTGCAGCTCGCCGTGCTCGTCGACCGCGGCCACCGCGAGCTGCCCATCCGCGCCGACTACGTGGGAAAGAACGTGCCCTCGTCCGCCGACGAGAGCGTGCGGCTCTTCCTCGAGGAGGTCGACGGCGTGTCAGCCGTGGAGATTCTGGCAATCGAACCGGGCTCCCGTGCGAGCTCGGCACCCCTGGGAGGTGAGTAGGGCATGGGCTTCAACCACAAGCACCTGATCGACATCACGGAGTACTCCGCCAACGACATCATGACCATCCTCGAGACGGCGGTGCGCTTCCGCGAGGTCAACGAGCGGCGCATCAAGCAGGTGCCTACGCTCAAGGGCTTCACCGTCGTGAACATGTTCAACGAGCCCTCCACGCGCACGCGCTCCTCCTTCGAGATGGCCGAGAAGCGCCTGAGCGCCAACAGCCTCAACTTCGGCGGCTCCTCCACCTCCACGGTCAAGGGCGAGAGCCTTGTGGACACGGTCGAGACGCTGTGCTCCTACAAGGTCGACATGATCGTCGTCCGCGACAAGCACGCGGGCGTGCCGCGCAAGATCGCCGACGTGTCGGGCGTGCACGTGATCGACGCCGGCGACGGCAAGCACCAGCACCCCACGCAGGCCCTGCTCGACCTGTACTCCATCTGGCAGACCAAGGGCGATCTCGACAAGCTGCACGTCGGCGTCGTCGGCGACATCGGGCACTCCCGCGTGTGCGGCAGCCTCATCCCCGCGCTCAAGATCATGGGCTGCGAGGTCACCGTCGTCGCCCCGCCCACGCTTTTGCCGGCGCGCCCCGACGTGCTCGGCGCCGACCACTGGACGAGCAGCCTCGACGAGGTCCTGCCCGAGCTCGACGTGGTGTACATGCTGCGCATCCAGCGCGAGCGCCTCGAGGGGGCGCCGTACCCGAGCCTGCGCGAGTACAACATGCTCTACGGCCTCACCGAGGCGCGCGAGCCCCTCATGAAGCCCGACGCCATCGTGTGCCACCCCGGCCCCATCAACCGCGGCGTCGAGCTCGACTCCTACATGGCCGACCACCCGAAGCGCTCGGTCATTCTCGATCAGGTCTATGCCGGCATCCTGACCCGCATGGCCGCCCTGTACCTGCTGCTTGGAGGGAGCGAAGATGGCATTGCTGCTTAGAAACGCGCACGTGGTCGACCCGCAGGTCGGCCTCAACGAAGTCACCGACATCCTCATCCGCGACGGCCGCATCGTCGAGGTCGGCCATGACCTCGACATGCCGAAGGGCGTCGAGCGCGACCTGGCGGGCAAGACGGTGATCCCGGGCCTCGTGGACATGCACGTGCATTTGCGCGAGCCGGGGTACGAGCAGAAGGGCGACATCGCCTCCGAGACGCGCGCGGCGGCCAAGGGCGGCTACACGGCCGTGTGCTCCATGCCCAACACCAAGCCGGTGGTGGACGACGCGGTGGCCGTGGAGTACGTGAAGGCGCGCGCGGCCGCGGTGGGCAAGTGCCGCGTGCACGTGGCCGGCGCCTGCAGCCAGGGGCTCAAGGGCGAGACGCTCTCCGAGATGGGCGACATGATCGCCCACGGCGCGGTGGCCTTCACCGACGACGGCCGCGGCGTGCAGGGCGCGGGCATGATGCGCCGCGTCATGGACTACGCGAGCCAGTTCGGGCGCGCGGTCATGAGCCACTGCCAGGACGAGGACCTCGTCGGCGAGGGCCAGGTGAACGAGGGCGTGGCGTCCACGCGCCTCGGGCTTCTGGGCTGGCCGGCCGAGGGCGAGGAGCTCCAGATCGCCCGCGACATCGCGCTGTGCCGCCTGACGGGCTGCCCGCTGCACATCCAGCACATCTCCACCGCGCGCGGCCTTGACCTGGTGCGCGCCGCGAAGGCCGAGGGCCTGCCCGTGACCTGCGAGGCCACGCCGCACCACCTGTTCCTCACCGAGGACGCCATCGGCGACGACTACAATACCAGCTTGAAGGTGAACCCGCCGCTGCGCACAGCCGCCGACGCGGCCGCGCTCGTCGAGGGCGTCGTCGACGGCACCGTCGACGCCATCGTCACGGACCACGCGCCGCACACTGACTTCGAGAAGGACCGCGAGTTCGAGCTCGCGCCCTTCGGCATGATCGGCCTGGAGACGGCGCTCGGCCTCATGGTCACGCACCTCGTGAAGCCGGGCAAGATCACCTGGGAGCGCCTCGTGGAGCTCATGAGCGTCGCCCCGCGCGCCATCCTGCGCGTGGACCCCGTGCGGATCGAGCCGGGTTGCGTCGCGGACCTCACGGTGATCGACCCCGACGTCACCTGGACGGTCGACGTCGCCGACTTCGCCTCGAAGGCCAAGAACTCCGGCTTCGTCGGGGCCGAGCTCACGGGTCGCGCGACGGACGTGTACGTGGGAGGCTACGCCACGCTCGAGGACGGCGCCATCGTCGAGTAGCCGACGCGCGCCTGCGCCCGATGGCATGAGGGCAGGCGGCACATGAGTAGTTCGGCGAGGCCGGGCGCGCGCCCGGCCTCGCCGTGAGAGGGAAAGGGTAGCGCATGAGCGAGACAAGCGAGCGGCTGCTGGCGGGCACGTCCAAGCCCGCCGGAGCGCCAGCTCTCCTCGTATTGGAAGACGGCGCGGTTTTCAAGGGAACCGCCTGCGCGGCGCGAGGGGAGGTGTTCGGGGAGATCTGCTTCAACACGTCGCTCGAGGGCTACCTCGAGGTGATCACCGACCCGTCCTACGCGGGCCAGATCGTCACCATGACCTACCCCCAGATCGGCAACTACGGCGTGAACCTGGATGACTGCCAGTCGGACGCCCCCGCTCTGCGCGGGCTCGTGGTGCGCGACCTGTGCGCCACGCCGTCCAACTGGCGCAGCGAGATGAGCCTGCCTGAGTTCCTCGTCAAGAACGGCATCGTGGCCGTCGAGGGCGTCGACACGCGCGCGCTCGTGCGCCACGTGCGCGACCACGGCGCGCAGCGCGCGGTGCTCTCCACCGAGGACGTTAACGCGGAGAGCCTGCTCGCGAAGGTGCGCGCGAGCGAGTCCATCGTGGGCGTGAACCTGGCGGCCACGGTGTCGTGCGAGGCGGTGCACGCGTTCGACGCGGTGCCGGCCAGCCACGCCTTCGCCGTGGAGCCCCCGGCCCCCAAGCGCTACCGCGTGGTGGCGTACGACTGCGGCGCGAAGCGCTCCATCCTCGAGAACCTCGTGCGCGTGGGCTGCGACCTCACCGTGGTGCCGTGGGACACGCCGGCCTTTGAGGTGCTGGCGATGGGGCCCGACGGGGTGTTCCTCTCGAACGGCCCGGGGGACCCCGAGGCCGTCGAGGGCACGTACGCGCAGGTCGAGCAGCTTCTGGGCAAGGTCCCGGTGTTCGGCATCTGCCTGGGGCACCAGATGATCTCGAAGGCTGCGGGCGCGGCGATCGAGAAGCTCAAGTTCGGGCACCGCGGCGGCAACCAGCCGGTCATGAACCTGCGCACGGGGCGCGTGGAGATCACGGCGCAGAACCACGGCTTCGGCCTCGTGTGGCCGAGCTTGGGGCCGCTCGTGCCAGAGCTCTCCGAGGGCTTCAAGGGGCACGAGGACGACCTGCGCTTCTGGGTGCGCGCCCAGTGCGCGCCGGTGGTGCGCAACGAGAAGTTCGGGCGCATCCAGCTCACGCACGTGAACCTCAACGACGGCACCGCCGAGGGCATCGCGTTTCTCGACATCCCCGCGTTCTCGGTGCAGTACCACCCCGAGGCCTCGCCCGGGCCGACTGACGCGCACTACCTGTTCACGGCGTTCACGCGCCTGATGGACGGGCGCGAGGACTACCTCGACATCGACATCGCGGCCGACCGCCTCGAGGGCTGGACGTTCGCGTCGGACGTGCGCAACGAGGGCTTAGGCAACGCAGGCGAAGGCAAGGTGAGCGAGTAATGCCGAAACGTGAAGACATCAAGTCCATCCTCGTCATCGGATCGGGCCCCATCGTCATCGGCCAGGCGTGCGAGTTCGACTACTCGGGCGCGCAGGCCTGCAAGGTGCTCAAGGCCGACGGCTACCGCGTGGTGCTCGTGAACTCCAACCCGGCCACCATCATGACCGACCCTGAGCTGGCCGACCGCACCTACGTGGAGCCCATCACGCCCGAGTTCGTGGAGAAGGTGATCGCGCGCGAGAAGGTCGACGCGCTGCTTCCCACCCTCGGCGGGCAGACGGGCCTGAACACGGCCGTGGAGCTCGCGAAGTCCGGCGTGCTCGACAAGTACGGCGTCGAGATGATCGGCTGCGACCTGGCGGCCATCGAGCGCGGCGAGGACCGCAAGCTCTTCAATGAGTGCATGGAGGAGCTCGGCATCGAGACCGCGCGCAGCGGCTACGCCTACTCGGTGGCCGACGCCGAGGCCATCGTGGACGAGCTGGGCTTTCCCGTGGTGCTGCGCCCGTCGTTCACGCTCGGCGGCGCGGGCGGCGGCATCGCGCACGACCTCGACGAGCTGCGCCTCATCGTGAGCCAGGGCCTCGAGCTTTCGCCGGCGGGCGAAGTGCTCGTGGAGGAGTCCATCGAGGGCTGGAAAGAGTTCGAGATGGAGGTCATGCGCGACCGGGCCGGCAACGGCATCATCATCTGCTCCATCGAGAACTTCGACCCCATGGGCGTGCACACGGGCGACTCCATCACGGTGGCGCCGGCCCAGACGCTCTCCGACGTGGAGTACCAGCGCATGCGCGTGGCGTCGCTCGCCATCCTGGAGAAGATCGGCGTGGAGACGGGCGGCTCGAACGTGCAGTTCGCCGTCAACCCGCGCAACGGCCGCATGGTCATCATCGAGATGAACCCGCGCGTGTCGCGCTCCTCGGCGCTCGCGTCGAAGGCCACGGGTTTCCCCATCGCGAAGGCGGCGGCGAAGCTCGCCGTGGGCTACACGCTCGACGAGATCACCAACGACATCACGAAGGCTACGCCCGCCTGCTTCGAGCCCTCCATCGACTACTGCGTCGTGAAGGTGCCGCGCTTCGCGTTCGAGAAGTTCGCCGGCACCGACGACACGCTGTCCACCCGCATGAAGGCGGTCGGCGAGATCATGGCCATCGGCCGCACCTTCGAGGAGGCGCTCGGCAAGGCCATGCGCTCGCTCGAGAACAGCCGCGCCGGCCTCGGTGACGACGGCAAGGGCATCGAGGGCGGCTCCTTCGACGACTTCGAGGATCTGGTGCACCGCCCCACGGCCGAGCGCATCTTCTTCGTCGCCGAGGCGCTGCGCCGCGGCTGGAGCGTCGAGCGCGTCTGCGACGTCACGCGCATCGACCCCTTCTTCATCGCGCGCATCGCCGACATGGTTTCCGTGCAGGAGGCCCTGCGCGGCATGCGGCTCGACGAGCTCGACGCCGACGCCTTCCGCGTGGCGAAGCGCTACGGCGTCTCCGACGCGCAGATCGCCCACCTCACCGGCTCCGACGAGCTCACCGTGCGCACCTGCCGCAAGATGCTCGGCGTGCGCCCGGCGTTCAAGACGGTCGACACCTGCGCGGCCGAGTTCGCCAGCTCCACGGCCTATCACTACAAGACCTACGACGCCGACGAGTCCGAGGTGGCGCCGAAGACGCGCAAGCGCGCGATGATCCTCGGCGCGGGCCCGAACCGCATCGGCCAGGGCATCGAGTTCGACTACTGCTGCGTGCACGCGTCCTACGCGCTTTCCGAGGCGGGCTTCGAGACGATCATGGTGAACTGCAACCCCGAGACCGTCTCGACCGACTACGACACCTCTGACAAGCTCTACTTCGAGCCGCTCACCTTCGAGGACGTCATGGACATCATCGACGTGGAGCAGCCCGACGGCGTGGTGGTCACGCTCGGCGGCCAGACGCCCTTGAAGCTCGCGCGCGCTCTCGAGGCGGCGGGCGTGCACGTGATGGGCACCTCGCCCGAGGCCATCGACCTCGCCGAGGACCGCGACCGCTTCTCCGCCATCCTCGACGAGCTTGGCATCACGTACCCGGCGGCGGGCATGGCCTCCACGTTCGAGGAGGCGTGCGCCGTGGCCGACCAGATCGGGTTCCCGCTGCTCGTGCGCCCCTCCTACGTGCTCGGCGGCCGCGGCATGGCCATCGTGTACGACGGCGCGCAGCTCGAGAAGTACATGGGCGAGGCCGCGAAGATCTCGCCTGACCACCCGGTCTACCTCGACCGCTTCCTCGAGGGCGCCGTCGAGCTCGACTTGGACGCGCTCTGCGACGGCGAGGAGGTCTTCGTGGGCGGCATCCTCGAGCACATCGAGATGGCCGGCATCCACTCGGGCGACTCGGCCTGCTGCACGCCGCCGTTCGCCCTGTCCGAGGCCGTGCAGGCGCGCCTGCGCTCCATCGCGCGCCAGCTCGCGCTGCGCCTTGGCGTGGTGGGCCTCATCAACATCCAGTTCGCCATCAAGGACACGGTGATCTACGTGATCGAGGCGAACCCGCGCGCGAGCCGCACGGTGCCGTTCGTGTCGAAGGCCACGGGCGTGCCGCTGGCGAAGATCGCCGCGCGCATCATGGCGGGGGAGAAGCTCGCTGACCTGGGCCTGCCGGCGGATGACCGCCGCCTCGACCACTTCAGCGTGAAGGAGGCCGTCATGCCGTTCGGCCGCTTCCCCGGCGCCGACGTGGTGCTGGGCCCCGAGATGAAGTCGACCGGCGAGGTCATGGGCATCGCCCGCAACTTCCCGGCCGCCTACACCAAGACCCAACTCGCCATCAGCTACGAGCTGCCCCAGGACGGCGTCGCGTTCATCTCGGTGAACGACCGCGACAAGCGCAACATGGTGCCCATCGCCCGCGACATCGCGCGCCTGGGCTTCAAGATCGTGGCCACCTCCGGCACGGCGCGGGCGCTGCGCGCCGTGGGCATCGAGTGCGAGGAGGTGGGCAAGATCCACGAGGGCGGCACGTCGATCATCGACCGCATCGCCGCCGGCGAGGTGTCGCTGCTCATCAACACGCCGTTCGGCACCGCCACGCGCGGCGACGGCTACGAGATGCGCGCGGCTGCGGTGCGCCACGGCGTCACCTACGTGACCACGCTCGCCGGGGCGCAGGCCATGGTCGCCGGCATGGAGTTCATGCGCCACTCCGGCCTCGACGTGATAGCGCTCCAGGACCTTCCCCAGTGGAGAGGATAACGATATGACCTTGGTGAATGAGAAGGCGCGCATCCTGGCGAACGCGTGCGTGGGGCCGCGGCTGTGGCTCATGGAGCTTGAGGCGCCCGCGATCGCGGCAGCGGTCGAGCCGGGGCAGTTCGTGCACATGAGGGTGCCGCTCATGCCCGAGCGCATCCTGCGCCGCCCGTTCTCGATCTACGCGCGCGACGCGCAGGCGGGCACGGTGGAGGTGCTCTACCAGGTGGTGGGCGCCGGCACCGACCACATGACCACGCTCGGGGCTGAGCTTAAGTGCGAGCTCATGGGCCCGGTCGGGCGCGGCTGGCAGCCGCCCGCCGCCGTGTCGCGCGCCCTTCTGGTCGGCGGCGGCGTGGGGGCGGCGCCCCTGTTCATGCTGGCCGAGGAGCTCGTGGGCGCCGGCGTGCGCACCGACGTGGTCCTCGGCGCGCAGACGGAGGCGGCGCTCGCGTGCCGCGGGCGCTACGAGGAGCTGCTCGCGGCTGGCGCGTCCTGCGGGTGCGCCGGCGCGCGCTGCGCCACCGACGACGGCAGCTTCGGGCGCGCGGGCTTCTGCACGTCGCTCGTCGAGGAGGCGCTCGCCGAGGCGGCAGCTTCGGGCGAGCCCTACGATTATGTGGCCGTATGCGGCCCCGAGCCGCTCATGAGGATCGTGGCGGGCATGGCGAAGGCGTCCGGCGTGCCCTGCGAAGTGTCCATGGAGAAGCGCATGGCCTGCGGCATCGGCGCGTGCCTGTCGTGCGTGGTGGACACGCGCGCGGGGAAGAAGCGCTCCTGCGTCGACGGCCCGGTGTTTCCCGCAGAGGAGCTGATGTGGTAATGGACGAGCGAAACGAGCAGATGGCGGCGCGCACCCCGCGCGCCACGAGCGTGAGCCTTGCCGTCAACCTGGGCGGCCTTGGCATGAGAAACCCCGTGACCACGGCCTCCGGCACGTTCGCCGCGGGGCGCGAGTACCACGACTTCGTGGACGTGGCGGCCCTCGGCGCCGTCACCACGAAGGGCGTGTCTTTGAACGGCTGGGAGGGCAACGCCTCCCCGCGCATCGCCGAGGTGCCCTCGGGCATGCTCAACTCCATCGGGTTGCAGAACCCCGGCGTGGCGCACCTCAAGGAGCACGAGCTGCCCTGGCTCGCCGAGGTGGGCGCCACCACCATCGTGAACGTGTCGGGGCACAGCTTCGACGAGTACGTGTCCGTGATCGAGGCGCTCGAGGACGCGCCGGTGGACGCATACGAGGTGAACATCTCGTGCCCGAACGTGGACGCGGGCGGCATGACCATGGGCTGCCACGTGCCGAGCGTCGAGAAGGTGGTGTCGCTCTGCCGCGCGGCGACGGCCCGCCCGCTCATCGTGAAGCTCACGCCGAACGTCACCGACATCACCGAGATCGCCCGCGCGGCCGAGGCGGCGGGCGCGGACGCCATCTCGCTCATCAACACGCTGCTCGGCATGGCGATCGACGCGCGCCGGCGCCGCCCGCAGCTCGCGCGCGTGGTGGGCGGCTTCTCGGGCCCGGCCGTGAAGCCCGTGGCCCTGCGCATGGTGTGGCAGTGCCACAACGCCGTGAAGGTGCCGATCCTCGGCATGGGCGGCGTCACCACCGGGACCGACGCCGTGGAGTTCATGCTGGCCGGCGCCACGGCGGTGGCGGTGGGCACGGCGAACTTCATGAACCCGCGCGCGACCGTCGACGTGATCGACGGCATTATCGACTACTGCGAGGAGCAGGGCGTGTCTGACGTCAACGAGCTGATAGGAGCGCTGCAATGCTAACGAACGACCTCAACCCGAACTTCCGCGAGCTGCCCTTGCGCGACCGCGTCATCGTGGCGCTCGACTGCAACGCCGCCTGGGAGGCCATCGTCATGGCTGACGCCCTGGTGGGGAAGGCGTCGTGGGTCAAGGTGGGCATGACGCTGTACTACGCCGAGGGCCCGGCCATCATCCAGATGTTCAAGCGCCGCGGCTTCAAGGTGTTTCTGGACCTCAAGTTCCACGACATCCCGCACCAGATCGAGGGCGCGGCGCGCTCGGCGGCGGCGAGCGGCGCCGACATGATCACCATGCACACGGTGGGCGGCCTGGCCATGATGCAGGCTGCCCAGCGCGGTGCGGTGGCCGGCGCGGCCGAGATCGGCGCTTCTGTTCCGGCGACGCTCGGCATCACGGTGCTGACCTCGATGGACGATACGGCCCTAGCCGCCACGGGCGTGACGCGCCCCTTGCGCGACCAGGTGCTCGCCCTGGCCGACCTCGCGCGCACGGCCGGCATCTCCGGCGTGGTGGCCTCGCCGCAGGAGGCGGCGGCCCTGCGCGCGCTTCTGGGCCCGGACGCGTTCATCGTCACGCCCGGCGTGCGCCCCGCCGGCGCGGCGCTGGGGGACCAGAGCCGCGTGGCCACGCCGGCCGAGGCGTTCGCCGCGGGCGCGTCGCACATCGTCGTCGGCCGCCCCATCACGCAGGCGCCCGACCCCGCCGCGGCCTTCGACGCCATCGCCGCCGAGCTCGAGGGCTAGGCCCTCTTCGGCGCGGTAATCACGCCGCTTCGCCTGCTGCGCCCCGCGCGGGATGGGGGCCGTCCCTCCCACGCGGGGCTTCTTTTCGCCCCGGCTGCCTCCACCTGTAGAGGATTTGTGGTGGAAATGTTAATTTTCCCAGTTCAACGCCTGATTCATCCATAATATGGGCGCTTGAGTTGCCCTGGGGCGCGCAAACGGCGCGCTATGCGGCCTCAAGCAGGCATTTCACGTACTGACGTGCGCCCGCCGGGACCACGTAACCTGCAATCCGAGATAGGTGAAAGAAGAAGGAGACAGATTCATGGCTATCCCTCAACTCAGCCCTGAAGCACGTGCGGAAGCCCTTGAGAAGGCGAAGGCCGCCCGCATCAAGCGCGCCGAGGTCCGCGAGGACCTGAAGTCGGGCAAGCTCACGATCGAGCAGGTGCTCGACATGAAGGAGGACCCCATCGTGGGCCGCATGAAGGTGTCCACGCTCATCGAGACGCTTCCGGGCTACGGCAAGGCCAAGGCTGAGAAGGTCATGAGGGAGCTCCAGATCGCCGAGAGCCGCCGCCTGCGCGGGCTGGGCGACCGTCAGCGCGCCGCCCTGTTGGAGCGCCTGGGCTAGTTCATGCGGCGCGGCAACCTCTTCGTCATCTCAGGGCCGTCAGGTGCCGGCAAGGGCACGCTGGTGGCCCGCCTGCTTGAAGCCGTGCCCGACGCATGGGTGTCCGTCTCGGCCACCACGCGCGCCCCGCGCGACGGGGAAGCAGAGGGCGTGCACTACTTCTTCAAGTCCAAGGACGAGTTCATGCGGCTCGCGCGCGAGGGCGGGCTTTTGGAGTGGGCGCGCTACGCGGGCAACTGCTACGGCACGCCGCGCGCCTCGGTCGAGGAGCACATGGCCGCGGGCGACCAGGTCATCCTCGAGATCGACGTGCAGGGGGCCTTCCAGGTGCGCGAGAAGATGCCCGACGCGCACCTCGTCTTCATCGAGCCGCCCTCGCTCGAGGTGCTCGAGCAGCGCCTGCGCGGGCGCGGCACCGAGACCGACGAGGCGGTCGAATCGCGTCTTGACGCGGCCGTGGTGGAGCTTTCCCGCAAAATGGAGTATGATATACGGCTGGTAAACGACGACCTGGAGCTTGCCTTGGGCGAGCTGGTCGCATATGTGAACGAGCAAGCCGACAACCCGCGAGGATAACAGTCTATGAGCATTATTGAACCTGAGATCGACGTTCTGCTGAACGAAACCGAGAACGACCGCTTCCTGCTGTGCGCCTTGGCCTCCAAGCGCGCGCACGACATCAATGACATGATGCGCGGGCAGCGCGATCGCGCCATCCAGCTGCAGACCGCCGTGGAGATCGCGCGCGCGGCGGACAAGAAGCCGCTCTCGATGGCCTTCACCGAGATCGCCCGCGAAGAGGTCTCCTACGACCCTGAGTCCATCGACGCCAAGAACCACTAGCCTCGTTCGCTGCTGACGCAGCAAACGAGCTTCACGCTGCGAGGGCCCCTGATCGCCCAGCTGCTCGCTCCAGGCACTTCACGCACGCCATGCGGTTGAAGTGCCCATCGCGGCATCTGATCGATCAGGGGCCCTCGCGCTGACTTCGCCGCCGCCTTTCCCTGCTTCTTCTCTTCCTTCGTGAGGTACAACATGCTGGAATTCCAACGCATCGTGCTGGTCCACTACCACGAGATCGGCCTCAAGGGACACAACCGCGCGAGCTTCGAGATGCGCCTTTTGCGCAACCTGGAGTCGCTGCTCGGCGCGTTTCCCGTGGTGACCATCCACCGCATCGCCGGGCGCCTGCTCGTGTTCCTCAAGGAGGGCACGAGCCATGACACGGCGAACGCCTGCGCCGACGCCATCCTCGGCGTGCCGGGCGTGGCGCGCGTGTCGTGCGGCTTCAAGTGCGAGCGCGACCTCGACGTCATGGGGACGGCGGCTCAGGCGGCGCTGTCCGAGGCCGGCAGCTTCGAGAGCTTCAAGGTGAGCGCGCGGCGCAACCACACCGACTTCGCCATCGACTCCATGTGCATGAACCGCGAGATAGGCTCGGTTCTGTGCGCGGCGTTCCCCGAGAAGAAGGTGCGCATGAAGGACCCCGACGTCACGGTCGGCGTCGAGGTGGTGCAGAACGCCGCGTACGTGTACGCGCGCAGCGTGCGCGGCATCGGCGGGCTGCCCGTGGGGAGCTCGGGCGTGGTGGTGAGCCTTCTGTCCTCGGGCATCGACTCGCCGGTGGCGCTGTGGCGCATGGCGCGGCGCGGTGCGGTGTGCGTCGGCGTGCACTTCTCGGGGCGCCCGCAGACCTCTGACGCCTCGGAGTTCCTCGTCGACGACATCGCGCGCGTGCTCGAGAGGACGGGCTGCATCGCGCGCGTCTACGTGGTGCCCTTCGGCGACTACCAGCGCGAGATCTCCGTGCTCGCGCCGCCGTCGCTGCGCATCATCCTGTACCGCCGCCTCATGTTCAAGGTGGCCGAGCGCCTCGCATGCCGCGAGCGCGCGGGGGCGCTCGTCACGGGCGAGAGTTTGGGGCAGGTGGCCTCGCAGACGCTCGACAACATCCGCGCCACCGACGCCGCGGTGAGCCTGCCGGTGTTCCGCCCGCTCATCGGCACCGACAAGATCGAGATCATCGAGCAGGCGCAGCATCTGGGCACCTTCGAGATCTCCTCGCAGGACGCGCCCGACTGCTGCACGCTGTTCATGCCGCGCGCCCCCGAGACGCACGCGAAGCTCGCCGACGTCGAGGCCGCCGAGGCGCAGCTGCCGGTCGAGCAGTGGGTCGAGGAGCTCGCGGAGGCCGCCGAGGTGCACGACTACGCCTGCGCGGCCTACAAGCGCCGCAAGAAGGAGGCGGGCGCGCATCCCGATTGCGCCTGACGCGGGCGGCTGACGCGGGATTGGCGTGGGCGATTGACGTGGGCTTGGCGTGCGCGGCTGCGGTGCGACAGGCGCGTTTGGCGCGCGGGCGGTTAACGTGCGGAAGGCGCGTCTGGCGCAGGCGGCGGCGATGCGGCAGGTGCGGCTGCGATGCGGCATGTGCGCCGGTTGCATGCGGCTGCGGAGCGAGAGACGCGCCCGATGCGTGCGACCTTGAGGCGACGGGCGCGGCGGATCTGCGTCAGATGAGCGGGGTCCTCGCATGAGGGCCCCGCCAGGTTTCCGCCGCCCTTCTGCCAGGTGGCGTCGCTACCCTGTCCTTGGAAGACGAGGGAAGGGGAGCGCATGGGCTTTCAGGACTCAGCCTACTCGTGGCGCGCGCGCCTGCATCTGGGGAGGACGAAGCCCGCGGTCATCGCGGGCGTGCTTGCCGTCGCGCTGCTCATCGTGCTCTGCGCGGCTTCAGGCGCCCTCCAGGCGGGCGGCACCTCTTTCGAGATCGTCAAGGGCCCCGGGGGCGCTTCCGCCTCGGAAGCCGCCTCCTCCGCGCAATCCGCCGCAGAGGAGGCGCCGCAGATCTGCGTGCACGTGGGCGGGTGCGTGGCGCATCCCGGCGTGTGCTACCTGCCTGCCGGGGCGCGCGTCGCCGAGGCCGTCGAGGCGGCGGGCGGGTTCGCCGAAGGCGCGGCGCATGACGCGGTGAACCTCGCGCGCGTGCTCAGTGACGGCGAGCAGATTATCGTGCCCTCAGCTGAGGAGGCGGCTGCGGCGGCGAACCCGAGCGTTGCTGCAGGGAGTGCGGCCGCGCCGCCGGCAAGCGCGGCGGGAGGGCGCGTCAACATCAACACGGCCGACGTGGCGCAGCTGGTGACGCTTGACGGCGTCGGCGAGGCCACGGCGCTCAAGATCGTCAGGGACCGCGAGGCGAACGGCCCCTTCAAGACCATCGAGGACCTCAAGCGCGTCTCCGGCATCGGCGACAAGAAGTTCGAGGGCCTTAAAGACCACATATGCGTGGGGTAGCGAACCGCAAGGCGCCCAAGCCGGGGACGGCGGGCCGTGAGGCTCCCGGGTCGGGGGCGGCAGGTCGTAGGGCGCCTGGATCAGGGACGGCGGGTTGCGAGGCGCCGCCTAAGCCGAGCGTGCCGCCGCTGCTCCTCGCGGCGCTCGCGCTGTGGGCTGCCTGCGCGGGCGCCTACACGCTGCTCGGCGCGCTGCCGAAGGCGGCAGCCGGCGTCTTCGGCTTGGGCGGCGCCGCTCTCTCCATCGTCTGCGGCGCGCTTCTGGCGCGCCGTCGCCAGGCTCTGGCGTGGTGCGTTCTGCTCGGGCTCTGCCTGGGCGTCTGCTGCGCCGGATGCGGCGCGTATGCCATGCGGGCTGCATCCGAGCCCCTCGTCGGCAGCGCGCGCCCATGGACGTTCACGCTCATCGAGGACGCGCGCCCAGGCTCCTTCGGCGCGCAGGCCCTCGCCTGGGCGCAGGATGCCGCAGGCGCGCGCGTGAAGGTGCGCCTCATGCTCGGCGAAGACGCCGGGACGCTTCTCGGCGGCAGCAGGCTCGAGGCCCCCTACGCCCTCGAGGACGTCCCCGAGGAACGTCAGACCTTCCTCTGGGGCGAGGGCGTGTGCGTCACGGCGCGCGCGAGGTCACCCCATCTGCTCGAGGACGCAGGCCCGCTCGCGCCCGTCCGCGCCTTGCGCGCGCAGGCCATCGAGGCGCTCGGGGCTTACGGCGGCGCGCAGGCGGGCATCCTGCAGGCGCTCGCGTGCGGGTACCGCGGCACCGTCAGGGAAACAGGCGCCTACGGGCGCTACCAGGCGGCGGGGCTCGCGCATCTGGTGGCCGTGTCGGGTGCGCACCTCGCCCTCGTCGTCGTCCTGCTCGGATGGGTGCTCGGCGCCCTGCGCGTGCCCCGTCCTGCGCGCCTGGCGCTCAACGCGGGCGTGGTGGGCGCCTACCTCGTGCTCGCGGGCGTGCCGCTCTCGGCGGTGCGCGCGGCGGCCATGGTGCTGCTCGCCCTCGTGGCGCCCGCGGCGGGGCGGCGCGCCTCCTCGCTCAACGCGCTCGCGGTGAGCATCATGGCCTTCGTCGCGCTCGACCCCTCTGCGTCCGTCTCGGCGTCGCTCTTCCTCTCAGCGGGCTCCGTGTTCGGCATCGTGCTGTTCTCAGGGCTCTTCCGCTCATGGCTCGCTCCGCTCCCGCGCGCCCTGCAGGGCCCGATCGTTCAGCCCCTGGCGCTCACCGCAGCGTCGAACCTGGTCACACAGCCCTTCTCGGCGGCGCTCTTCGCGCAGCTCCCGCTCGTCGGGCCCGTTGCCAACGTGCTCGCGGCGCCGCTCTTCGCGCTCGGCTGCGTGGCGAGCCTCATCGCGGGAGTCGTCTCGTGCGCGGTCCCCGCGGCGGCGCCGGTCGCCGTCGGGGCGGCGCGCGCGGCGTGCCTGCCGCTCGAGGCGCTCGTGGCCCATCTGGCGCGCCTGCCCTACGCCTGCATCGCCGTGGACTTCCCCGTGGCACCCGCCGTCGCGCTCTCGGCCGCGGCGTGTGCGGCGCTCTGGCTCGTCTGGCCCCAGCCGCGCCTGCGCACGCTTGCCACAGGCAGCGGCGCCCTCGCCGCCGCGCTCGCGCTCGTGCTTATGGTGGCGCCCACCTTTCGGGGCGACGAGATCATCATGCTCGACGTCGGCCAGGGTGACGCCTTCATCGTGCGCAGCGGAGGCGCGTCCGTGCTCGTGGACACGGGGAACCAGGATGTGCTCCTGCGCAGGGCGCTCGGGCGCAACGGCGCCTTCGGGTTCGACGCGCTCATCGTGTCGCACGCTGACGACGACCACTGCGGCAGCATGGAGGTGCTCGAGGGCGTCGCGCATGCACGGCGTGTATGCGTCGCCGCAGGCGCGCTCACGTGTCCCTGCGCCTCCTGCGAGCGCCTGCGCAGGCAGGCAGCGAGCCTTGCCGGCGCGCAGGGCATCTGCGGCATGGAGCCGGGAGACACCCTGACGGTGGGAAGGTTCACGCTCAAGGCCGTCTGGCCGCACGCGTTCGCCGACGAGGGAGGCAACGCCGACAGCCTCTGCGTGCTCGCCTCGCTCGACGCCGACGGGGACGGCGCGGCTGACTGGACGGCGCTCTTCTGCGGTGACGCCGAGTCCGCGCAGGTCGAGCGCATCGTGGCAGAGCAGGGCCTGCGCGGCGTCGACGTTCTCAAGGTGGGCCACCACGGTGCCCGCGTCGCGCTCACCGATGAGCTCGCCGCTTCTCTCGGCCCGCGCGTGGCGCTCATCAGCTGCGGTGCCCACAACCGCTACGGCCACCCGAACGCAGAGACCCTCGCTCGCCTCGAGGCCGCGGGCGCGCGCATCCTCAGGACCGACCAGACGGGAGACGCCCGGCTCTCCTTCGCCAAGGGCTCCCTCAGCATCACCACCGAGCGCTCGGGGTGAGAGACGCGGGCGCGCAGCCTGCTTCCTGGGGCAGAACAGCAAGCTCATCCCGCCGCTCTGCTGGCCATCCCGCCGCTCCCTTCGCCATCCCCTGGTTCCTCCCCGTTGTCTTCGGGAACGGCGTCGCGCTTCGGGTACAATGGGGGCATGACGACACGCAAGGACACCGAGCTGCTCCCCGCCTACCTGGTGGTGGGGGAGGACGCGCTGAAGCGCGCGGCGGTGCTCGCGCGCCTGCGCACGCGCATGGAGGCGTACGGCGACCTCTCCTTCAACTCCGAGGACCTCAACGGCGAGACGGCTACGGGCGCCGACGTCACCACGGCGTGCAACACCATGCCCTTCGCCAGCGAGAAGCGCCTCGTCTACGTGCGCAACGCCGAAAAGCTCAAGAAGGCCGACTCCGAGGCGGTGGTGGCCTACCTCAAGGCGCCGAGCCCCACCACGGTGCTTCTGCTGGAGGCCGAGAAGCTCGCGAAGAACACGCGCCTGTACAAGGCGGTCGCCGCGGTCGGCAAGAGCGCGGTCATCGACTGCGCGCCGCCGAAGCGCTACGAGCTGCCGCGCCAGGTGCGTGCCATGGCCACGGCGCACGGCGTCACCTTCACCGAGGGCGCCGCTACGAAGCTCGTGGAGCTCGTCGGCGAGAACACGGTGCACCTCGACAACGAGATCAGAAAGATCGCGCTCGCGCACCGCGGTCGCGACGCCGTCAACGAGAACGAGGTGATCTCGCTCGTCGCGCGCACGGCCGAGGTGAAGCCGTGGGAGCTCGTCGACGCGTTCGCTGCGCGCGACCTCAAGAAGTGCCTGCGCTACCTGCAGATGATGGAGTCGGCGTCGCCCCATGCGCTCATCGCCCTGTGCGTGAACCGCACGCGCGAGCTCCTCTGCGCCCAGTCGCTCATGCGCCGCGGCTCGGTGGCGCAGCTTCCCAGCGCGCTCGGCATGCCCGACTGGAGGTGCAAGCACCACGCCACGTGGGCGCGCCAGTTCACCGCCTCCGAGCTGCGCCGCGCCATCTGCTCCGCGCGCGACGCCGAGCGCGCCATGAAGAGCGGCGCCGACGCGGACGCGGCCTTTCGCGACTGGCTCGTCGCCACCCTCAGGCGCTAGGCATCCGCCGCCGGCCGTCGGTCCGCAAGCGCTCCCGAAACGAAGCAGGGCCCGCGACCATGTGTCGCGGGCCCTGCGTCAACCCGATGGCGGGCGCCTATCACCTGGTGGCGATGAGGCTACTCGGCAGCTTCCTCAGCCTCGGCGGCCTCGGCCTTGGCAGCCTCCTCGGCCTCCTTGGCCTTGCGGGCCTCGGCAGCCTTGACGGCCTTCATGTGGGCCTCGCGGCGCTTCGCCTTCTCGGCGGAAGCAGCGGCCATGGCCTCCTTGCGGGCAGCCTTCGCGGCAGCCTTCTTGTTGCCCGTCTTCTCCTGCTTCTTGGGCTCGGGCTTCACGTAGGCGGCGCGGTCGGCGTCGGTCACGATGGTGTTGGCGAGCGCCATGATGCCGCTCTTGCGGTTCGCGGCCTGGTTCTTGTGGATGACGCCCTTGGACGCCGCCTTGTCCATGAGGCGGCAGGCGGCCAGCGCGCGGGCGTACGCCTCGGCGCCGTTGCCCTCGGCCACGGCGTCCTTGACGTGGCGGGTGGCCGTCTTCAGCTCGGCCTTGACGGCGCGGTTGCGCATGCGCGCCTTCTCGTTGGTGATGATGCGCTTCTTCTGCGACTTGATGTTTGCCATTGCGATCCTCCTTGTGAATCAACGCGTTTTTGCAGGTGGCCAGCGCGCGAGCGCATGACCGGGCGCATCAGCGCTGCAGGAGGTGGGTGCACGTGAGGATTCCGGGACAGGATGCCAACGGGCGCGCAAGAGCGCGCAAGGACACGCTCGCCTGAGAGGGAGCGTGCTCAAGGCAGGCGGGATTTTCTGCCTTGCGACCAGTTGGTCATCCAGCGACTCGAATCCTCATGTGCAGCCACGTCTGCGGAGGGGGCATGCGTTGGCATGCCCGCATGTATCGCTGAATACGCAAGCCAGTAGAATACCAGAGAAATTGCGCGCAGTCACGAAGAATGTGAAAAAACTCGCGCATGTCACGATACAATAGCGTCTCGACTGACAACAGGACGACTGACAACACAACCAGCGGTAACGCGGCGAGCCCGCACGCGCCAGAGGAACACGCCAGAGGAACCTACATGAGCTTCGACCCTTCCCATATCAGGAACTTCTCCATCATCGCGCACATCGACCACGGCAAGTCCACGCTGTCCGACCGCATCCTGGAGCTTACGGGCACGGTCTCGGCGCGCGACATGCAGGAGCAGCTGCTCGACTCGATGGACATCGAGCGCGAGCGCGGCATCACCATCAAGAGCCAGGCCGTGCGCGTGAACTACACGGCCGACGACGGCGAGACCTACCAGCTCAACCTCATCGACACCCCGGGCCACGTCGACTTCACCTACGAGGTGTCGCGCTCGCTGGCGGCGTGCGACGGCGCGGTGCTCGTGGTGGACGCCACGCAGGGCGTCGAGGCGCAGACGGTGGCCAACGCCATGATGGCCATGAACGCCGATCTGGAGATCATCCCGCTCATCAACAAGATCGACCTGCCCGCCGCCGACCCCGAGCGCGTGCGCGCCGAGATCGAGGACGGCCTGGCGATCCCCGCCGACGACGCGGTCCTGGCGAGCGGCAAGACGGGGGAGGGCGTGCACGATCTGCTCGAGGCCGTGGTCTATACCATCCCCGCGCCCGTGGGCGACGCCGCCGCGCCCCTGCGCGCGCTCATCTTCGACAGCTACTTCGACCCCTACCGCGGCGTGGTGGCGCTCGTGCGCGTGGTCGACGGCTCCATGAAAAAGGGCGACCGCATCCGCATGATGGCCACGGGCACCGAGGTGCTCGTGGAGGAGGTGGGCGCGCGCCGCCCCGCGGAGACGCCCCTGCCTGACCTTTCCGTCGGCGAGGTGGGGTATTTGGTCACGGGCCTCAAGGACGTGCGCCAGGTGAAGGTGGGCGACACCATCACGCTCATGGAGGGCGGCGTGGACGAGCCGCTGCCGGGCTACCGCGAGGCCAAGCCCATGGTGTACACGGGCCTGTTCCCCATTGACGGCGACCAGTACGAGCCGCTGAAGGAGGCGCTCGAGAAGCTCTCGCTCAACGACCCGGCGCTCATCTGGGAGCCCGAGAAGTCGCACGCCCTCGGCTTCGGCTTCCGCGTGGGCTTCCTCGGCCTGCTCCACATGGAGGTCATCAAGGAGCGCCTCGAGCGCGAGTTTGGCCTCGATCTTCTGGCCACGGCGCCCTCGGTGGAGTACCACGCGTTTCGGAAGGGGACGGGCGCGTGCGTGTCGCTGCACTCGCCGCAGGAGATGCCCGACCCCGGCGAGCTCGACCGCATCGAGGAGCCCTACCTCAAGGCGAAGGTGCTCATCCCGCCCGACTACGTGGGCGCGGTGATGGACCTCACGGTGGCGCGCCGCGGCACCTTCGTCACCATGAACTACCTGTCGCCGACCACGGTGGAGATGCTCTGGGAGATACCCCTGTCCGAGCTCATCATGGACTTCTTCGACAAGCTGAAGTCCAACACGAAGGGCTACGCGAGCCTCGACTACGAGTTTTTGGGCTACAAGCCCTCCGACCTCGTGAAGCTCGACATCCTGCTGTCGGGCAAGCCCATCGACGCGCTGTCGTTCATCGTGCACCGCGACAAGGCGTACGACCGCGGGCGCGTGCTCTGCGAGAAGCTCAAGGAGATCATTCCGCGCCAGATGTTCGAGGTGCCCATCCAGGCCGCCATCGGCGGGCGCGTGCTCGCGCGCCAGACCGTGAAGGCGAAGCGCAAGGACGTGCTTGCGAAGTGCTACGGCGGCGACATCACGCGCAAGCGCAAGCTGCTCGAGAAGCAGAAGGCCGGCAAGAAGCGCATGAAGGCCATCGGCAGCGTCGAGGTGCCGCAAGAGGCGTTCATGGCCATTTTGAAGGTGGACGAGTAGCGCAGCGGGAGGATGGCTGGGCTGCCAAACGACACGGGGAACGGCGGAACCGCGAAGGGACGGTGCAAATGTTTGAGCTTGCAGCTCTCATCGTTGGCGCTCTCGTGTGCGCCGCGTGCCTCGTCATAGCTGTGCTGCTGTTCCGGGGGCACATCACGCTTCTCGCCGGCATCGACAAGGACGATGCAGCGAAGATGACGTCCGAGGAACGCCGCCGGTGGTCGATCATCGGCGGCGTTATCTGCCTCGCGGTATTCGCGTTCGCGCTTCTCAGCGTGCTCGGGCCCTTGCTGGCGGGGAAGTAGGGTGCTGCCGTCTTCCTATCCCTGCGTCAAGTCCTCGCGCACAACGTGGGTCCATGTTTTCGGCTCCAGCTCGGGCGGCGTGATGCCGGCCTCGCGCGCCGCGGCCAGGCTCTTCAGCATCCACGCCATGTTACGGCCGAGCTGGCGCATGGTGTGCATGCCCTCGCCGTCGGCGGCCGCCTCGCCGGGGGTGCGCCCGAAGGCGACGCCCCAGTAGGTGCTCGAGATCACCGGCATGCAGTTGATCTGGAAGTACTTGTTGATCTGGTCGGCCGCCTCCACGGCGCCGGCGCGCCGTGCCACGCCCACGCCGGCGGCTGGCTTGAAGCGCAGGTGCGACCCGCCGGCGTAGAACATGCGGTCGAGCAGCGCGATGAGCGAGCCCGCGGCCCCGGCGTAGTACACCGGCGAGCCGACGATGATGCCGTCAGCCGCCGCGGCCTTCTCGATGAGCTCGTTGCAGCAGTCGTCGTCGAACGCGCAGCGGCCCTCCCCGCTGCGCGCGCAGGCGCCGCAGGCGATGCAGCCGCGGACCGGCTTACTGCCGATCCAGGCGATCTCTGCTTCGACGCCCTCGGCGCGAAGCGCGGCGGCCGCCTCCTCGAGCGCGCGGTTCGTGTTGCCCTCTCGGCGCGGGCTTCCGTTGATGAGCAGGACCTTCATGTGTCTCCTCTTCTCGCTTCCTTGCTTGGGACCCATTGTAGCGCATGCGCCCCTGCTGGCAGGGAGCAACAAGCCTTCGCCCCTGCTTGCAGGGCGTAACGAGCCTCCGCCCCTCGGCGCTGAAGTGTCGGTCTGGCAACGCGGATGAGCGGGGCGGTCTTCTGATCGACGGCCTTTGCCGCCTTGTCCGCTGCTCCGCACGCCGGTCGCCGACGGCGTCACCGACAACGGCGCTTTTCCATCCACCCCTCAGGCGATTCTGGATGAAACGAGGCCGTTATCGGTGGTTTTTTGAGAAAAGTGGATGCAGAATGCGCGTTATCGGTGGTTTTCGGGGCTTGGAGCACCGACAACGGGCGTTTTCCAGCCAGCTTTCCCGAGCCGTGGCTGCAAAGAGGGCGTTGTCGGTGTTTTGGGCCTCGAGGCTTGAAAAGGCCGCGCCACTGCTGACAGGCGACGAGAGTGTTGGGG
Organism: Adlercreutzia sp. ZJ176; assembly: GCF_011038975.1. GTDB lineage: Bacteria > Actinomycetota > Coriobacteriia > Coriobacteriales > Eggerthellaceae > CAAEEV01. Next base: position 86,568 of record NZ_JAAKEC010000002.1, read on the forward strand.
TCGGACTCAGGCGGGCGGCCCCGGGTGGCGTGCCGGGGGCCCGGGTGGAGCTCACCAAGCGAGCTCCGCACAAGCTGGTAGCGCCTGCGGCGCTTCCGTGCGAGCAGGACAGTCCGAGCGACTGAGCTTCACCCGAGCTCCCGGCACACTCCGCGAGGGGGTATGAGAGATGCAAGGGGGATAGCGCTTCGCATGAGGTGTTTCGGGGTGATTCTGCGCAGGTTCGGCACGGGGGCGCGATTTGGGGTACCCTGACAGTCTCTGGTGAAGCCGACGGCGAAAACGACGAGGAGACCCATGAAGAGCACCCGGGAATACGACTGGCTCAACGACCCCTTCGACGAGAAGAAGTGCGCCGAGGAGCTTGACCGCGCCCGCTCCCGCGGCATGCGCGGCGCGGGGTGCGCGCTCGCGGCCGTCGTCGCGGTGGCCGTGGTGCTCGTGGCCGTGTTCGTGGTGATCGTCGGCGCGCTCGGCACCGACCTCGCGATCTAGGTGCCTCACGTGGCTCTGTTCGGGAAATACGAGGTGCTGCTGGCGCCGATGGCGGGCGTGAGCGACGTCGCGTTTCGCACGCTGTGCCTGGAGCAAGGTGCTGATTTGGCCTTCACCGAGATGGTGTCGGCGAAGGGGCTCTCATACGCCAACGAGAAGACGCGGCATCTGCTCGCGCTGGCCGCAGGCGAGCAGCGCGTGGGCGTGCAGCTGTTCGGCCACGAGCCCGCCACCATGGCGAGCCAGGCTGCTTGGGTGGAGGATGAGCTCGGCGAGGCGCTCGCATACCTCGACGTCAACATGGGCTGCCCCGCGCGCAAGATCGTGAGCAAGGGCGACGGCAGCGCGCTCATGAAATCACCCGATGTGGCGGCCGATATCGTGCGCGCGGTGAAGGCCGCGGTGGCGCACCCCGTCACCTGCAAGTTCCGCCGCGGCTGGGACGAGGGGCAGGAGAGCGCGCCCGAGTTCGCGCGGCGCATGGAGGACGCCGGCGCCGACGCCGTCTGCGTGCACGGGCGCTACGCCGCCCAGCTCTACCGCGGCAGCGCGGAGTGGGGCGTGATCGCGCGCGTGAAGGAGGCCGTGGGCATCCCCGTGGTGGGCAACGGCGACGTCCGCTCAGGCGCCGACGCGGTGCGCATGCGCAAGGCCACCGGCTGCGACGCGGTGATGATCGCGCGTGGCGCCGAGGGCAACCCGTGGCTGTTCGCCCAGGTGAAAGCCGCGCTGGCAGGGAACGAGGAACCTAGCCTCCCCGACGTCTCCGCGCGCCTCGCCATGGCGCGCCGCCATGCCGCGCTGCTCGCGCGCCGCGAGGGGCGCAACATCGTGCGCATGCGCAAGCACGCCATGTGGTACGTGGCGGGGCTTCCTGGCGCCGCCGCCGCGCGCGGCAAGATCAACTACTGCACCACGCTCGAGGACTTCGGCCGCGTGTTCGACGAGCTCGAGCAGATTGCGAGCGAACATGCCTCATGACCCCTACCAGGCGCTCTACCTCCACGTGCCGTTCTGCGTGAGTCGCTGCATGTACTGCGACTTCACGACGCGCGCCGTGCCCGCCGACGACCCCGAGATCACGCGCTACGTGGAGGACCTCGTGATGCAGATCCGCCGCGCGGGCAAGCAGGGCGAGCTCGCGGGCGTGGAGACGGTGTACGTCGGCGGCGGCACGCCGAGCCACGTGGGATCGCGGCACCTCTCGCAGCTGCTCTACGCACTCGGTCTGTCGATGCACCTCACGCCTGAGGTGGAGTGCACCGTTGAGTGCAACCCCGAGAGCCTGGACGAGCGCCTCGTGCGTGACATGTGGGCGCTCGGCGCGAACCGGCTGTCCATCGGCGTGCAGAGCTTCGACGACCGGCTTCTGCGTACGCTCGGGCGCGCGCACACGGCTGACGAGGCCCGCCGCGCCGTCGACGCGGCGCTCACGCGCTTCGAGAACGTGAGCGTGGACGTGATGTGCGGCCTGCCCGGCCAGTCAACCGAGGACGTGCGCGCGAGTGCGGAGGAGGCCGTGCGCCTCGGCGTCACGCACGTGAGCGTGTACCCGCTCACCATCGAGGACCACACGCCGTTCGCGCGCATGGTGATGCGCGGCGAGCTCGACGAGCCCGACGACGACGTGGAGGCCGAGCACATGGAGGCTGCCGCGGAGGTGCTCGGGCGCGCGGGGTTCCACCGCTACGAGGTGGCGAGCTACGCGCGGGAGGGCTTCGAGAGCCAGCACAACACCGCCTACTGGACGGGAAAGCCCTACCTCGGGCTCGGGCTGTCAGCCACCACGATGACGCAGAACGCCACGCGCCGCATGCGGCGCCAGGACGGCTTCGTGACCGACGACCTGAACCCCGCGCAGATGCTCGCCGAGGACCTCATGCTCGGCATGCGCATGTCGCGCGGCGTGAGCGACGAGCTGGTGGGGCGCGCCGCAGCGCTCCTGCCGGACGCGCGCGACGTGTTCGCGAACCTCGAGCGCGACGGCCTGGCCGTGCATGAGGACGGTCGCTGGCGCCCCACGAAGCGCGGCTGGCTGTGCGGCAACGAGCTCTACGGGCGCATCTTCGACCTCGCCCCGTAGCGGGGGCCGTCCCGATGAGCGCGCGTGCGTCCCGCGGCGCGGCCCCGCTCCCGGTGAGCGCTCGCATGCTTCGCAGCGCACATCTGCGCGCCCTTTGCCGCACGTCCTCGCGCACGCGCTCCGCGGCGCGCATCCGCGCACCCCACGACGCGCCCCGCGGCGCGCATCCGCACCTCTTCGCACGCGCCCCGTGTCGCTCATTATGGCGCTTGCGTTGAATTTTCGGCGGTTCCCTCCAATCGTTTAGCACTCGGGGGCCGAGGCTGCTAAAATGCTGCGAGAGCTTGCGCGGCGCGGCTCGCGTCCACGTGCCCGCAGGCAGGAGAGAAGAAGGCAGGAAGTCAGAAGGCGGCCGAGCGCCGAAGGAGGAGTGCCGTGCTATCCGACAGGCGGCAGCGCGTGTTGAGCGCGCTCATCGAGGAGTACGTGGAGCGGGCGATGCCCGTGGGCTCGCGTACGCTCACCGAGCGCTACCAGCTCGGCGTGAGCCCGGCTACCGTGCGCAACGACCTGTCCGCCCTCGAGGACGCGGGCTACATCACGCAGCCCCACACCTCCGCCGGCCGCATCCCCACCGACGCGGGCTACCGCGCCTTCGTCGACGAGCTCTTGAGCCACGGCCTCGCCGCCGAGGAGCACCCCCACCGCGACATCGTCGACGAGCTGCGCGCGAGCGCCAGCGAGCTCGACGCGCTCATGGAGCAGACCTCGGCCGCGCTCGCGCGCCTCACCGACTGCCTCTCCATCGTGATGGCGCCGTCGTTCTCCGCGCACATCCGCCAGCTCTCGCTCATCTCGCTGTCGAACCACCGCGCGCTCATCGTGATCGTGGCCGAGGACGGCCGCGTGGCGAACCGCAGCGTCGCGTTCGCCGACGAGGTGACGCCCGACGAGCTCGCCGGCGTGCAGAACCTGCTCGGGCGCTTGTTCGCCGGGAAGTCGGTGCGCGAGGTGCGCGAGGGGTTCGACGCGCCGACCTACGAGGCCCTGCGCGACCCGCTCGTGCAGCTCATCCTCGACGAGGTGATCGCGTGTTTGCAGGAGAACAACATCGGGCGGGCGCACCGGCTCGGCATGAGCTCGCTTCTGCGCAAGCCCGAGTTCAGCAGCTCGAGCGCCCTTCTGCCTCTCGTGCAGGTGCTCGAGGACGACTCCGTGCTCCTGCACGTGTTCGACGAGGCGTCCGCGCCCGCAGAGGCCGCACAGGCGCCCGACGACGCGCCGGGCGCAGAGGGCGAGCACGTGATGGTGCGCATCGGGCGCGAGAACGCGGCCGTCGAGCTCTCCGGCGTGTCGGTGATCGCGAGCACCTACGGGCGCGGCGAGGGCGAGGGCATCGTCGCCGTCATCGGCCCGACGCGCATGGACTACACGCGCGTCATCCGCGCCGTGCGCGCGGCCCAGCACGTGCTGAGGGACGAGTGAGGCGAAGGCGCGGGCGAAGACGACGGCGACAGTGACGGCGGGAAAGACCCCCTTACGGTAACAAGGCGCGGCCGGCATCGAGGCCGCGCGTTCGAGATAGGTGACAGAAAGGCATTACGAACCCATGGCTAAAGACTTGTACGAGGTGCTCGGCGTTTCGCGCGACGCCTCCGAGGCTGAGATCAAGAAGGCGTTCCGCCACAAGGCGCGCGAGCTGCACCCCGACGTGAACAAGGCCCCCGACGCGGAGGACCAGTTCAAGGAGCTCAACGAGGCGTACGACGTGCTCTCCGACGCGAACAAGCGCGCGCAGTACGACCGCTTCGGCACCATCCCGGGCGCCGCGGGCTCGAGCCCGTACGGCGGCGGCAGCGGCTACGTCGACTTCGAGGACCTCTTCGGCGGCGGCTTCGGCGGCATGGGCGACATCTTCTCCACCTTCTTCGGCGGAAGCGCCGGCGGCGGGCGCACGGTGCGCAAGGAGGGCCGCGACATGGGCATCGGGCTGCGCCTGACGCTCGAGGAGGTCGCGCGCGGCGTGAAGAAGGAGATCGTGTACGACCGCCTGGCGCCGTGCCCCGACTGCGACGGCTCGGGCCTCGGCGAGGACGGCCGCGAGGTCACGTGCCCGGAGTGCAACGGCAAAGGCCGCGTGGTCACCGTGCAGCGCACCTTCCTCGGCGACATGCAGTCGTCCTCCACGTGCCCGAAGTGCCACGGCACGGGCTCGTCCATCGAGAACCCCTGCCCGGAGTGCGAGGGCCAGGGCCGCGTGCCCGACCGCCAGAAGGTGTCGGTCGAGGTGCCTGCGGGCGTCCGCGACGGCCAGCAGCTACGCGTGTCGGGCTTCGGCGAGGCCGGCATGCAGGGCGCGGCGGCCGGCGACCTCATCGTCACCGTGCGCATCCAGCCGCATGAGTTCTACGAACGCGACGGCGAGGATCTGCACGTGCAGGTGAGCGTGCCCATGGTCCAGGCGGCGCTCGGCGCCGAGATCGAGGTCGACGGCATCTTCGACGACGAGGAAGTGCCGGTGCGCATCCCCGAGGGAACGCAGAACGGCCAGGTCATCCGCTGCAAGGGATTCGGCATGCCGCGCCTGCGCTCGGACGCGCGCGGGGATCTGTACGTGCACGTGGAGGTGGAGATCCCCCGCCGCCTCTCGAAGCGCGAGCGCGAGATCCTCGAGGAGCTCGCCGCTGAGATGGGCGAGGACGTCTCGGAGCCCCGCTCGCCCCTGCAGAAGCTCCGCGACATGTTCTAGCCTGAAGGGCTCCGTCCCGCACTGACTTCGCCAACGACGTTCGCCTTCCCTCGTTGCAAAGGAGACTTCTTGTCCCTCCACCAGTTCTTCCTGGATGACCAGGTGCTCGCTCACGAAGGCGCTGCGGTGTTCCCGCTGCGCCTCGCGCCCGACGACGCGCGCCACGCCCGCGTGCTGCGCCTCTCACCTGGCGAGCACGTCGCCGTGGTGGACGCTGCGCGCGACTACTTCGAGTGCGAGGTCGTCTCCTTCGACGACGCGGTGCCGCTCGTGCGCATCGCGCGCCGCCTCGACGCGCCCGACGACGGCCCGCGCGTGATCCTGCTGCAGGGGCTCGCCAAGGGCGACAAGATGGAGACGGTCATCCGCCACGCCACCGAGGTGGGCGTCGAGGCGTTCGTGCCCCTGCGGTGCGCGCGCTCGGTCATGAAGGTGGACGCCAAGAAGGCCGCTGCGAAGAGGAGCCGCTGGCAGGCCGTCGCGAAGAGCGCCGCCATGCAGGCCGGGCGCCACGTGGTGCCCGAGGTGAGCGAGCCCGTGGGCCTGTCCCAGGCGTGCGAGCTTCTGGCGAACGCCACCGCCGTGCTCGTGTGCTGGGAGGAGGCGCCCCAGACGGCGACGATGCGCGCGGCGCTCGCCGACGCGATGGCGCAGGCGGGCTGCACGGTGGCGGCTGACGCGCGCGTGGCCGTGGTGGTGGGCCCCGAGGGCGGCCTTTCGCCCGAGGAGGTGGAGCGCCTGCTCGCGTGCAACCCGCGGGCGCGCCTCGTGTCGCTCGGGCCGTCCATCCTGCGCACCGAGACGGCCGGCGTCGTGGCGCCGGCGCTCGTCCTCTACGAGCTCGGCGGCATGGGCAACGCGGGCGGCGCGCTCGGAGCGCTCAGCGCACTTGGGGCACTCGGGACGGGGGGTCGCTGATGCGGTTTGCCGTCGTCAACCTGGGGTGCAAGGTGAACCGCGTGGAGTCAGACGGCTTCGAGCGGCTCCTTTTGGCCGCGGGCGGCACGGAGGCTCTGCAGGAGGAGGCCGACCTCATCGTGGTGAACACCTGCACGGTCACCGCCGAGGCTGACAAGAAGACGCGCAAGGCCGTCCGCCATGCGCTGCGGGCCAACGCGTCGGCCCGCGTGGCGGTCACCGGCTGCGCCGCGGCCATCGACGAGGGCGCCTTTGCATCCATGGACGCGCGCGTGTGCGTGGTCCCCAAGGCCGGCATGAGCCTGTGGCTCGAGGACGTCGCCCGCACGGAAGCGGCCGCGGCTGGAGCTGCCGACGAAGACGTCCTGCCCGCCGCCCCTGGCGCGGGGATGCCTGAGGCTCACGAGCCTGACCTGGCGCTCTTCTCCTCGCGCACGCGCGTGGGCGTGAAGGTGCAGGACGGCTGCGACAACGCGTGCACCTACTGCATCGTGCACGTGGCGCGCGGGCGCGCGACGAGCCGGCCGGCGCCCGAGGTCCTCGCCGAGGCCGTGACGCTCGCCGCTTCGGGCGTGCGCGAGATCGTGCTCTCGGGCATCAACCTCGGCTCGTATCGCTGGGAGGACATGCGCCTGGCCGGGCTGCTCGAGGAGCTGCTCGCCGCCACCGCGCACCTGCACGAGCCCGGCGAGCCGCCGTGCCGCTTCCGCGTGAGCTCCGTCGAGCCCATGGACGTTGATGACGACTTCATCAGCTTGCTTGCCTGCGCGGACGGCCGCGTCTGCCGCCACCTGCACCTGCCCCTGCAATCGGGCAGCACCAAGGTGCTCCGCGAGATGGACCGCCCGTACACCGCCGAGGAGTTCGCGCGCCTCGTAAGCCGCCTGCGCGCGCAGGTGCCCGCGCTCGCGCTCACCACCGACGTCATCGTGGGGTTCCCCGGCGAGACGGAGGGGGAGTTTGCCGAGACGCTCGAGATCGCGCGCGCCTGTGCGTTCAGCAAGATCCACGTGTTCCCGTACTCGCAGCGCGCGGGCACGCCCGCCGCCGCGCGCGCTGACCAGGTGCCGCCGCGCGTGAAGTCCGCCCGCGCCGCCCGCCTGCGCGCGCTCTCCGACGAGCTGCGCGCCGCCGACCGGGCGCGCCGCGCGGGCACCTGCGAGCTCGCGCTCGTGGAGGAGGCCGGCCGCGCCATGACCGAGAGCTACCACGAGACAAGCGCACCGGCCGGCGCCAACCCCGGCGCCCTCGTGCACGTGACGCTGTAACGCCCTGCGGCCCAAAGGAGTACGCATGGCATTCGCTTTGACGGTCTTAGTTCTTATGGTGTTGTAGGGGTTAGGCGCCTCGGGGGCTCGGGCGGTGCTCACCAAGCGAGTTCCGCACGAGCCGGAAGCGCCAGCGGCGCTTCCGTGCGAGCAGGACTGTCCGAGCGACTGAACTCTGCGCGAGCCCCCGAGGCGCCACGAGCCGCTATGGTTGACAGGATGACTGAGCTCCGTCCGAGCTCCCGGGGCGACGCAAACCCCGTCCCTTGCCCAGCCCCAAGCTCTGTTACAATAGCCGCATGACCGATCAGACACAGATTACCCTCACCATCCCCGACAGCGTGAGCATGGCGCTCGTGGTCGGCGAGGCCGACGAGATCCTGCGCACGCTTGAGGACGCCTACGAGGCGCGCATCACCGTGCGCGGCAACGCCATCTCGCTCGTCGGCGACCCCGTCGAGGTGCAGTCACTCACGGCGATCTTCTCCGACCTCGTCAAGCTCGTGAAGGGCGGCGACGTGCCCGACGCCGCGTACGTGCGCCACGCGCTCGACCTCATGCGCACGGCGGAGTTCTCGCCCACGGCGCTGCGCGAGGACGTCCTGCTCACGTACCGCGGGCGCGCCGTCCGTCCGAAGACCACCGGGCAGAAGCGCTACGTCGACGCCATCCGCGCGCACACCATCACCTTCGGCATGGGGCCGGCCGGCACGGGCAAGACGTATCTGGCCATGGCCATGGCGGTCGCGGCGCTCAAGCGCAAGGAGGTCGGCCGCATCATCCTCACGCGCCCCATCGTGGAGGCGGGGGAGAGCCTCGGGTTTCTGCCCGGCACCCTCACCGAGAAGGTCGACCCCTACATCCGCCCGCTGTACGACGCGCTCTTCGACATGTGCGACGCCGAGCGCGTGAACCAGCTCATCGAGGCGGGCACCATCGAGATCGCGCCGCTCGCTTTCATGCGCGGACGCACCTTGAACGACAGCTTCATCATCCTCGATGAGGCGCAGAACACCACCCCCGAGCAGATGAAGATGTTCCTCACGCGCCTGGGCTTCGGCTCGAAGATGGTCATCACCGGCGACGCCTCGCAGGTTGACCTGCCGCGCGGGGCCTCGGGCCTCACGCGGGCGCGCAGCATCCTCGAGGGCGTCGACGACATCGCGTTCTGCACGTTCACCGGCAAGGACGTCGTGCGCCACTCGCTCGTGGCCGCCATCGTGGCCGCCTACGACCGGGCGGCCTCGGCAGCGAGCCGGTCCTGAGGCAAGGCGGAGAGGAGACACGTGGAGATCTACGTCGACTACGCCCATCGCGCAGACGAGCTGCGCGCGCTGCCCGTCGAGGACCTCGTGCGCTTCGTGCTCGAGGCTGAGCAGATGCCCGCGAGCACCGAGGTGTCCGTGAGCTTCGTCACCGACGAGGCCATCGCCGCGCTGAACGAGGAGTTTCGCGGCAAGGCCGGCCCCACCGACGTGCTGTCGTTCGAGTGCGACGGCGTGGACGACGCGTTCGACGAGGCCCTGCTCCCGCCGGACGGCGCGGCAGACGCGCCCGACGACGAGCTTCCCTTCGAGCTCGGCGACGTGGTCATCGCCCCCGACGTGGCGCGCCGCCAGACCGATCTGTACGGGACCACCTTCGAGGGCGAGGTCACGCTCCTGCTCGTGCACGGCCTGCTCCACCTCGCCGGCTTCGATCACATCGCCGACGACGAGGCCGAGGAGATGGAGGCGCGCGAGCGCGAGATCCTGGGGCTGTGGGCCGACGCGGGACACGAGGGCGTGCGCCACGTGCGCGACGACACCATCCGCGTGCGCGGCGAGCACTGAGGTTTGCGCATGTCCCGCCAGCCCAACATGCCCGAAGCGCCTGTCGCGCCGCGCCGCGCCGAAGCTCCCGAAGCGCCTGGGGCGCTCGCCGCGCAGGCAGCGCCGTCCTGCGCCACCACCCACGACGCTCCCAGCGCCCAAGGCGCCCCCGCCGACGCGGCGCGCTTCGTACGCCACGCTGCCGACAGCCGCGCCGACGCGCACGCGCGCTTCACGCTCTCCCGCGCGTTCGCCTGCGCATGGGAGGGCATCGCCTACGCCTTCACCTCGCAGCGCAACCTCAAGATCCACAGCGCGTTCGCCGCGCTCGCCGTGGCGCTCGGCTTCGCGCTCGGCATCTCGGAGGCCGGCTGGCTCGCCGTGGTGGTCTGCATCGCGCTCGTCATGGCGCTCGAGGTGGTGAACACGGCCGTGGAGTCGGTGGTCGATTTGGTATCGCCCGAGTGGAACGAGCTCGCCAAGCGCGCGAAGGACTGCGCCGCCGGGGCGGTGTACCTCGCAGCCGCCGCCTCGCTCGTCGTGGCCGCGATCGTGTTTTTGCCGCGCCTCGGCGCGCTCATCTTCTGACGAGAAACGAGAGTAGACATGGACTTAGACGCCTTCTTCGCCGAGAACCCCATGGGCGGCACGCCCGACGCGCTGCCCGACGACTTCAAGTCGGGCTTCGTCACGCTCGTCGGCCGCCCGAACGCGGGCAAGTCGACGCTTTTGAACGCCGTCATGGGCAAGAAGATCGCCATCACCTCGGACACCGCGCAGACCACGCGCCACCGCTTCCGCGCCGTGCTCACGCGCGAGGGCTTCCAGATGATCATCGTGGACACGCCCGGCCTGCACAAGCCGCACGACGCGCTCGGCGAGGAGCTCAACACCTCGGCCATCAAGGCGCTCGAGGACGTCGACGTGGTGGCCATGCTCATCGACGCCTCCGCGCCGATCGGGCGCGGGGACGCGTGGGTGGCCGAGCAGGTGCGCGCGGCGCGCGGCGCGAAGAAGATCTGCGTGCTGTCGAAGTGCGACCTGGCGACCGAGGCGCAGATCGCCGCCCAGCGCGAGGCCGCCGAGGAGCTCGCCGACTGGGACGCCATGGTGGCGCTGTCGTCGGAGACGGGCTACAACGTAGAGGCGTTCGTGGAGGAGGTCACGTACTTTTTGCCGGAGGGCCCCGCGTGGTTCCCGCCCGACATGGAGACCGACCAGCCCCTCGAGGTCATGATCGCCGAGTTCATCCGCGAGAAGATCCTGCGTGGCTTCCACGACGAGGTGCCGCACGCCATCGGCGTGGTGGTCGAGGACATGGAGTACGTGCGCAAGACCGACCTGACGCGCATCTACGCCATCGTCTACGTGGAGCGCGACAGCCAGAAGGGCATCATCATCGGCAAGCGGGGGAGCGCCCTCAAGCAGATCGGCACCGAGGCGCGCCGCGACCTCGAGCAGCTTCTGGGCACGCGCGTGTTCCTGGATTTGCGCGTGAAGGTGAAGAAGAACTGGCGGCGCGACGCCAACCAGATCCGCCGCTTCGGCTACGGCGAGGGGCTGTAGGCCGCACCGTCCGAAAGCCACGCCTGGCGGCCCTTGTTGCGCGCATAGTCGGCAAGAAGCTGGGGATCCTCGTCGCGCAGGCGGGCGAAGGCCCGCGTGATGGAGGCCCGGTTGCAGGCCAGCACCCGGGCCATATCGCCGTTCGGCAGATACAAGCCAAACGACATCAGCTTGCGAATGAACAGAACGACGCGCGCGTAGGCTGACTCCGATCTCATGATCGCCGAGAACTGGGCGACGTCGCTGGTGAGCGCCATCGAGATCCGCATGAGCGTGCGCGCGAATTCCCTGTCCTCTTCAAACAGGGCCCTCACGGTCTCGTGGTCGAACTGGGCGATGCGGCAGTCCGTGAGGCACACCATGTCGTTATAGGGGTAGAGGTGCTCCATGATGTCGCCTTTGTCGAAGAACGTGAAGTCGAGCGAGAGGGGTCGGCCCGGAAAGCAGAGCGTGAAGAACGGCATGGTGCTCTCGTCGAGGGTGTCCTTGAGCTTGATCTGCGGAACATCGCTTATAAGGCCGTCGAGGATGACGCTCATGGTCGCGCTGAAGCTCTCGTGAAGGCAGAAGGAGCCGGCCTTGAGGAACTGCTGCCGGCATCTCGAGCAGAGCTTCGAGCGGGTTGGCTCAGGCAGGTTCGAGCAAAAAAGGTTGTCGACGCACGATTTCGACAAGGCGCTCCTTTCTCGATGACGCATTTGCAACATTTTACTGCTACTCATTCGTCCCATACAAGGGACCGCAGCGTCAACCTGTGTTTTCCGCCTCCGATATTCTCATGGGCGACGATGCGCATGGCATCGGTATCCGCGAATGTGAGGGGGTTTCATGAATGACAAGCTGAGAAAAGGCGAGGAAGGCGCCGCGTGGGTGGCCGTGCCCTGCTGGCACAACTGCGGCGGACGCTGCCTGGTCAAGGCGCTCGTGCGCGACGGGAAGGTGCTGCGCATGAAGACGGACGACCTTCACGAGGACACCTGGGAGCGCCCGCAGGCGCGCTGCTGTCCGATGGGCTATGCGATGCAGCAGCAGGTGTTCGGGCCGGGCAGGCTCAAGCACCCCATGAAGCGCAAGCACTACTCGCCCGAGGATCCGCATCGCGAGCTGCGCGGCGTCGACGAATGGGAGCGCATCACGTGGGACGAGGCGATGGACCTGTTCGCTGACGCGCTCAAGAAGGCCAAGGCCGCGTACGGCAACGAGTCGATCATGTACATGAACATGATCAACATGCAGGGCTACCTGGGCGCCGTGCTGTCAGCCTTCGGGGGCTACTTCGATACGACCGGCACCCAGTCCACGGGCGCGTTCCAGATGGTGAATCCCCTGTTCGGCTGGTCGGCCCCATGGGGCAACTCCAATGACCGCATGGACCTGGCCAACTCCGAGTACATCGTGCTCATGGGCCACAACGCCGCGTGGGCTGCGTTCGGCAACCCGAGCGTCTACTTGAAGCACGCGAAGGAGAAGGGCTCGAAGTTCGTGTTCGTCGGCCCCGAGTACTCCGAGACCGCCGGCTTCGCCAACGCGCTGTGGATCCCGGTGCGCCCCGGCGGCGACACGGCCCTGCTTCTGGCCGTGGCTTACCTGATGATCACCAAGGACGAAGGCGGCTCCCTCATAGACTGGGACTTCCTCGACCGCTGCACCGTGGGCTTTGACGCCGACCACATGCCGGCTGACGCCAAGACCGATGAGAACTTCAAGGACTACGTGCTGGGCGCCTACGACGGCGTACCGAAGACCCCCGCGTGGGCTTCTGAGCTCTGCGGCACGCCGGTCGAGCTCATCGAGCAGCTTACCGAGATCCTCGGCTGCAAGCATGACGTCTCGATCCACGCGAACGGCGCTCCGGCGCGCTGCAAGGGCGCCGAGAACTACCCGCAGCTGCTCATGACCGTTGCGGCTATGGGCGGCCACTACGGCAAGCCCGGCAACTCGTGCTCGAATGACCAGTATTACGGCGCCATGAACTCCGGCACGCTGATCGCGACGCCTCCCGGAAGCACCATGGCGCAGTTTTCGACAGCGGGCAATGCGGTGGGCAAGACCGTGTCGCTCGACCTCATCTGGGATGCCATCGTCGACGGCGAGTACTGGGATGCGGGCAACTGCATGCTGGCAGACCCCAGGCAGGGGATCGCCCTGCCGCACGAGGTGCGCCGCGAGACGGCGGACATCCACGTGCTCGTGTCCGAGACCAACAACTTCCTCTCCACGCAAGCCAACACCAACAAGGGCATCGAGGCGTTCCGCAAGGTCGACTTCGTGTTCGCCTCCGCCTACTACATGAAGCTCGACGCGCAATACGCCGACGTGGTCGTGCCCGTAACCACACGCTGGGAGACGTTGAAGGGCCACTTCTACGGCTTCTTCAAGGACAAGGAGACGTCGTTTGCGTCGCGCGCTCCGATTCCTGTGCAAGGCGAGAGCAAGAGCGACCGGGAGATCGCGGCAGCGCTGGCCGCCAAGCTGGGAATCGACTACGACACCCTGCTCAACCCCATGAGCGACGCGCAGCAGTGGTTCAACCAGATCGCGCAGACGGCCGTCATGGGCTACACGCCTGAGGGCCAGCCGATGCCGGTGGCGCAGGTCACCCAGGAGGATCTTGACCGATACGGGGTGACGGGCAGCCCCCAGCCCGGGCTCATGCCCTTCGAGGACTACGTTGAGGCGGGTGTTTACCGCATCCCGCGCGAGGAGGGCGACCGGTTCGTCACCATACCCCTGTCTGACTTCCGCGAGGACCCCGAGGCTCATCCGATTGAGACGAGCGCATCGGGCAAGCTCGAGATCTACTGCCAGGCCAAGAGCGACTGGTACGACATGGTCAACGGCTACGCTGACGGCGGCGAGGGCGTTGCCGACTACGTCAAGGTCTCGCCGCTGCCCAAGTGGCTCGACGCTCCGCTCAGCTACAAGGACTCGTTCGCCGACTGGGACAACAAGGTCAAAGGCGACTATCCCATCCAGCTGACGCACGCCCACTACCTGCGTCGCGCCCACACCGACTGCGACAACCTGCCGTGGATGCGCGAAGCGCTCGTGAATCCGGTGTGGATCAACAAGGATGACGCCGCCGAGCGCGGCATCAAGACGGGTGACACCATTCGCGTGTTCAACGACAACGGCGCCTTCCTGCGCCCGGCGTCCGTGACGCGCACCGTCATGCCCGGCGTCATCGTCATCCCGCATGGCGCCACCCTGCGCCTCGATCCCGAGACGGGGGTCGATGTCGCAGGCGCTGACAACGTGCTGACGAGCTCAAATCGCACGACGACGCCGTTCCTCAACGGCTGGAACTCCAACCTCGTGCAGTACGAGAAGTACGACGGCCCGATACAGCTGGCCCCCGACTGCGAGGTGCCTCCTGTCGTGCCGCTGGTGGAAGAATAGGGGAGCATCATGGCGAAACTCGGATTCTACTTCGATGCGGAGAGCTGCATCGCCTGCCACACCTGCCAGGTGGCCTGCAAGAGCGCCCACAACCTGCCCGTTGGCACCAACTACCGTGTCGTGCGCTCGTTCTGCACGGGAAGCGGCTGGACTCCGCGCATCTACAACATATCGGTGTCCGCCGAAGGCTGCGACACCTGCGCCGACCTTCGCGCGATAGGCGAGCAGCCCGCATGCGTGGCCAGCTGCCCCATGCGCGCCCTCGAGTTCGGTGACGTCGACGAGCTGCGCGCCAAACACGTTGGCGAGCCGCTTGCCGACGGCTGCCCCGCCCTTCCCAACGAGGAGCTGGCGAACAGAAACTTCGTCATGCGCGTCAAGGACTGCATGGCGGACGGGGATTTCGACGAGTACCTGGTGTAGGCAACTTGCCGAGCGGCCGCCCAAGCCGACCGGCGGGAAGAGCTAGAGAGAGAAAAAGGAGGAGCGAGAAGTGTCAGAGACCAAGATAACGTACCATCCTTGCCAAGGGTACGGATGCCATGAGCGTTGCCTGCTCGAAACCCATACGAGAGACGGCAAGATAACGCGCGTGCAGAAAGCGGTGTTCCCGCACAAAGTGGGCCCGGGCGTGCAGATCTGCCAGAAGGGCATTGCGAGCTGCCAGGTTCCCTACAACGAGGACCGGCTGCTCTACCCGATGAAGCGCACAGGCGAGCGCGGCGAGGGCAAGTTCGAGCGCATCAGCTGGGATCAGGCCATTTCCGAGATCAGCGCGAAGATCAACGAGTCAGCCGAGAAGTACGGCCCGCGCAGCATCGTGATGAACCTGTACTACTGCGGCATCCCGGCGAGCACCGATTCGATCACGCACCTGCTCGGACAGCGCTATCTCAACACGTTCGGCGCGTCCAAACTCGAGTATGAGGCCGTCGACTACGCCATCGTCGAGATGGACGTCGTCGACGAGGGCATGGCAATCGTCGGCGGGCGCTACAACATCGCAGACGCCGACAATCTCGTCATCATCTGGGGCGGCAACCCGCTCGGGTTCACGCGTCCGGCGCGCTTGACCCACATGGTCCTCGACGCCAAGGAGCGCGGCGCGAGGCTCGTGCATATCAGCAACCTGTACGACAACACGTCTGCGAAAGCCGACGAGTGGGTTCCCGTGCGATCCGGCACCGACGCGGCGCTCGCCCTGGGCATGGCCCACGTCATCGTGAGGGACTATCCAGTCAACGAGGAGTTCCTGCTCGGCGAGACGGCGGCCGCCTATTTGGTGAACACCGAGACGCACAAGTACGTTCGCGCTTCCGAAGTGTTCGAAGGCGGAAGCCCGGCGGACTTCGTCTTCTGCGACGAGCAGGCAGGCGCGCTCACTGCGATTCCGCGCTTCAACTTCCGCCACGAGGTGACGTACGGCGACGCGAAGCCCGCTCTCGAGCATGAGTGCGAAATCGGGGGCGTTGTCTGCAAATCCTCGTACACCCTGCTCAAAGAGCACCTGCAGAAGTGGACGCCTGAAGCGGCCGAGAACGCCTGCGGCGTTCCCGCTGCCCAAGTCGAGCATCTCGCCAAGCTGTACTACGAGTCGTCGCCCTCGCTCATCGCGATCGGCGATGGGCTGCGCTACTCGAACGGAACGCAGACCATCCGCGCCATCAAGCTGCTCACGTACCTCACGGGCAACCACGGCGCGCCCAACGGCGGCACGATCATCTCCGCCGGTCTCGACAACGCCGGCCCCCACATGATCGATCGCATGCACATCCGGTTCCCGGAAGGCCTTCCGACTGACCTCGGCGATTACGCGCCGGTCGAGGATGTCATCAACAGCGTGAACGACCCCGAGGCCCAGCAGTACAAGGTCCTCCTCAACATGGAGGGCAATCCTCTGCTCAACTGGCCCAACAAGGAGCTGTGGTGCGAGCGCATCCTCCCCGTCTTCGACCTGGTGGTCGCCTGCGAGATTCGCATGACCGACACGTGTCGTTGGGCTGACTATATCCTGCCCGAGGCGACGACGTTCGAGCGCCATGAGGTGTGCAGCGAGACCGACCATTGCGTCGTGCTCTGCGAGCCGGCGATCGAGCCGCTTGGCGAGTCGCGCACGGCGGCGGACATCTACCGTGCGCTTGCTGAGTCGACGGGCGTCGGCCAGTACTTCCAGAAGACGCAAGAGGAGTGGGCTGCCGCCATCCTTGACGAGAACCCCACTCCGACCATGGGCTTCGTGGCGGCCGACGAGGATGCCGACCGCGTCGGGGAGGTCGAGCCCGTTACGTACGAGCGCCTCAAGAAGCAGACGGCCATTCACCTCGACGTGCCCGACGATCCTGCTGACCCGTACGCGGGACTGCTGCTCCACGTGAACGAGACAGGGAGAATCCAGTTCTACAGCGAGGCGCACGCCATGACGGGCGACATGCTGGCTGACCTCCAGGCGACGCACATCCTCGACGAGGAGATGAAGAAGAAATACCCGCTCCACCTGTTCATCGCGCGCCACAAGTACTTCATGCAAGGACAGTTCACCAACATTCCCGAGATGGAGAAGCTCGCCTACACCCAGTTCGGCGTCGCCCTCAACCCGAAGACGGCTCAGGAGCGCGGATTGCGCGACGGTGACGAAGTGGAGGTGTTCAACGACCGCGGCGTCATGAGGAGCAAGCTCATCCTGCGCGAGGACGTGGCTCCCGGCATCGCCCATACGTGGTACAGCTTCCCGGAGACCTACTACCCTGACACCGACTGCCCCCAGGTGCTCGCGACGCCTCAGAATGCGCCCGAGACCGCGACGCCAATGTCGTACGTGAACGGCGCGCTGTGGGATGCCATCCAAGTTGCCTGCGGCTCCCCGGCCACCGAGAAGTTCGCATCCGGCTTTACGACGCCGGAAGTCATATTCGACCAACTCTGCGAAGTGAGAAAGGCGGTCCGATAATGAGCTGCGCAACCCTCATCGACGTCAACCGTTGCACGGGATGCTGGACGTGCTCCATGGGGTGCAAGAACGCCTACGACATGCCGCTTGACGAGTATCGCCTGTTCATTCGAACGATCGGCGGCGGCGGGATCGACCAGGCCGGCGGAGAATGGCCCAACTTGTACCTCAAATGGCACCCGGTCTTCACGAAGAAGTGCCTGGGCTGCAGAGGGGACTCCACGACGGGGAACGTTCCGTACTGCGTGTTCAACTGCCCGACGGGAGCACTTACCTGGGGAGACCCGGAGGATCCCGCAAGCGGGTTCTCAAAGCGCAAGGAGGAGCTCCTCGACCAGGGCTTCCACATCTGGCAGCAGCCGGAGTGGGAGGAGACGCGCGACGGCGTCTTCTACGCGGAAAAGGGGATCTAAGGGCGATCTCTCTTCTCTGGCTCCCACCTGACAGATGATTCCAGGGGCCGTAGCAAGCTCTCATGTCGAGGGCTCATGCTGCGGCCCCTTGGCGTTCTTGGCGCCTGGCTCCCTCCCCATGACTCCGATTGCCAATGCCCCTGGGCGCCGTCTCCTTAAGGCGTCCTTTTCGCCTGGCTTTCTCCCCATGTCATTTTGAGGGAGTCTGCCGTTGTCCTCGGACGTCCTTTTCGCAGGTGAACTTGATGTGAATTGGCAACGAAATTCATGTGGGGTTTCTTTTTGGCTATAATGGGCGCAGCCGTAACGAGGAGAGCTCTTTCATGATATGCCCTAACTGCAAAACCGAGAACCGCGCCGAGGCCAAGTTCTGCGACGAATGCGGATGTGACCTGCGTGCGCTCGCTGCCGAGGAGGCGGCTGCATCAGGGAAAGCCGCCGCAGCCGACGGAGACGCGCCGGCCGCCTGCGCCGGCAAGGACGCGCCCTCGGGCACGTCCGCTGCGCCGTCGCCTGCCGACGCAGCTCCCAACCAGGTGATCGCCGAGGCGCTCGGCGAGGTGCGCGCGCTGCGCGACGCCGTGCCGCCCGTCATTAAGGTGCCGACCATCGTGTCGGTGCCCGACATCGCGATCGAGGATGCGCCTGAGCCTGATGCGAAAGAGCTCGCGAAAGGGTCCGCGAAGGAGCTCGAAAAGGCGGCTGCCGCGCCTGCTGAGGCCAACGAAGCCTCGGGAAAGGCCGCCAGCTCCGATGAGGCTCCCGCGCTCGCTGAGGCCTCCGCATCCGCGAAGCTCGACGCCCCCGCAGTCGCCAAGCCCGCGAAGCGCGCCGTCGACAGCACGCCCGCAGTCGCCAAGCCTGCCACGCCCGCCGTTGACGGCACGCCCGCTGCAGACGCCAAGGAGCCCGCGTCCTTCGAGTCTCGCCCCGACACCCCCTTCGCCGAGGCGCGCGCGATGTTCGGTCCCAAGGGCATCTCGGCCGAGGTGACCGCCGATTTGAGCGGGCTCGAGCGCCTCGTCGACTCGAGCTACGTGCCGCCCTCGTCGTCAGGGCGCGCCGGCGACACCATGGAGCTCCCGCGCATCGAGGAGGACCCGGCGCCGCGCGCCACCTCCTTCCGCGCCGAGGTCGACCGCAAGGAGGCGCGCCGGCAGAAGAGGGCGCAGCGCAAGCTCGAGCGCGAGCAGGCGAAGCGCGCCCGCGAGCTCCAGAAGCAGGGGGCCGTCGCGGCGCCCGGCGCGCACCCCGCGCTCGAGGACCTGCCCGCCGTCGAGCCCGAGCCGCAGCCCGAAGCCATACCCGAGGCGGGGGCTGCACCCGAGGCCATGCCCGAGCCGGCGCCCGCGCCCGAGGTCCTGGCAGGAGCTGCGACGGACACCCCGATCCTTGCGGACGCCCCGACAGAGGCCCCAGCGGGGACCGCATCCGCGCCCGAGCGCGTCACGTCCGCCGATCATGCCGACCAGCCGTCCGATCCCCACAACTCCGCCGCTTCCGCAGGCAGCGCCGACGTCCCCGACGCGCCCGTCCGCCCGCGTCCCCGCAAGGCGGTCGTCGCCGGCATCGTCGTGGCCTGCGCCGTCATCTGCGCGGCCATCGCGCTTTGCACCTACCACGCCGAGCTCTGGGGCGGCAAGGTCATCCCCGACGTGGCCGGCAAGTCGCAGGCCGACGCGCGCTACCTGCTCGAGGAGAAGGGCTTCACCACCATGACCACGCAGGTGAAGTCCGACGAGGTCGAGGGCCTCGTGCTCGAGACCGACCCGGCGGCGGGCCAGCGTGCTGACAAGGGCAGCGAGATCACGCTGCGCGTCGCCACGGCCCGCATCGTCCCCGAGGTCGTGGGCAAGCCGCAGGCCGAGGTGGAGAAGCTCATGGCCGAGGAGGGCTTCGGGAACGTCGAGTACGTGCTCGTGAAGTCGAACGAGCCCGAGGGCACGGCGCTGTCAGTCGCGCCCGAGCCCGGCACGCGCGCGAAGGCGGGCGAGCCCGTCACGGTGGAGGTCGCGCAGGCCTACACGGTGCCCGAGGTGAGGGACCTGTCCACCGCCGACGCCACGCGCGCGCTCGAGGCCGAGGGCTATAAGGTGACCACGGAGCAGTACAACACCGAGGACCTCCCCGAGGGCACGGCCGTCTCAACCGACCCGCTGGCGGGCACGAAGCTCCCCTCGGGCTCGGCGGTCACGCTCTACGTGGCCCACAACCGCTCGACCGACCTCATCGAGTTCACGCGCGCGTTCTTCACCGACTCGCCGGTCATCACCTACGCGGGCAAGGTCTACAACACCAAGCCGGACACGATCGAGCTCACCTACGTCGGCAACAACACGGTGAACTTCAGCATCCAAGGCGTCGAGGTGGGCTTCATCTTCGGCATCGCCGTGGAGAACCCGAGCGGGCAGACCACGCTCAAAGGCTCCATCACCTGGGACGATGACAACAACATCGTGTCGACGACCCCCGTGATGAAGCAAGGCGCCTGACAGGCCGTGTCCGCGCCCACCTACCGCGCCCGCGCGCTCGTCCTGCGCAAGACGAAGTTGGGGGAGAGCGACCTCATCCTCACGCTGCTCGCCGAGGACGGCAGCCAGCTGCGCGCGGTGGCGAAGGGAGCGCGCAAGCCGCGCAGCTCGTTCGCGAGCCGGCTCGAGCTCTACAGCGAGGTCGACCTTCTGTGCGCGCGGGGCCGAAGCCTCGACATCGTGAAGGAGGCGCGCCTCCTCAAGGCCCGCGACGCGCTGCGCTCAAGCGTCGAGCGCGCGGCGGGGGCCGCGTGCGCCGCCGAGCTCGTCGAGCGCGTGTCACTCGAGCACGTCTGCGCGCCGCGCCTGTTCGCCGCCACCGGCGTGGCGCTCGATTCGCTCGCGCGCGCCGACGTGGCGCAGGTTCCCGTCATCACGGCGGCCCACCTGCTGAAGGCGTTCTCCCTCGCCGGCCTGCGCCCGAGCTTGGAGGCGTGCGTGGCCTGCGGGGCCCCCGCAAAGCCGGCGGCGGGGCAGGTGCGCTTCTCGGCCCCCGACGGCGGCGTGATGTGCGCGCGCTGCGCGGCCCAGGCCCAGACCACGCTTTTGCCCGAGCAGACCCGCGCCTGGGCGCGCGCCCTCATCGCCTCCACCTTCGCCCAGATCGAGCAGATGGACGCGCCCGTGCAGGCCGGCGTCGACCTGCTCCAGCTCTGCCAGGTGTGGGCCGCCGCCCACCTCGGCGTCCGCCTCAAGTCGGTCCAGTTTCTCCTCACCTGCGGCCTGCTCTGAGCCTTCTGATTGCCCCTTGCTTTTGAAGTGCCGCTGTCATATACTAGAAAAGCTGTGCATAGGCGCAGCTCGTCTGACCTTAGCTTGCATGGGCCACCCTCTTGCCTGCCCAGATCTGACGAAAGAGACATGCCGCAAGGCACGGGCGATGGAGCCCGCACGAACACGAAAGGTGGAGACATGGCTGACAAACTGAGCATCAGCAAGGAGCGCACCGCAGAGCTCGTCAAGGAGTTCGGCAAGGGCGAGGGCGATTCCGGCAGCGCCGAGGTGCAGGTTGCCATCCTCACGGAGCGCATCCGCAACCTCACCGAGCACCTCAAGGTGCACAAGAAGGACAACCACACCCGTCGCGGTCTGATGATGCTCATCGGCAAGCGTCGCGGCCTGCTGAAGTACATCAAGCAGCGCGACATCGACGAGTACCGCGCGCTCATCAAGAAGCTCGGCATTCGCGACAACATCTAATCGCGTCAGCATCAAGGCCCGCAAGCTTTGCGGGCCTTGTGTTTGTTGAATCGGTCGAAGCTGCCAGTGGGGCGGCTTTGCTCGAGAGGCGCGGTGAAGGTAAGTAGCCGCCCCTCGAAGAAGCTCACGCGCAATGAGGCGCACGAGGTGAAGAGAAAGATACGAAAAAACATGACCAAGATCGTCGAATCCTTTGAGCTGTACGGCAAGGAATACCGACTTGAGACCGGCGAGCTGGCCAAGCAGGCCACCGGCGCCGTTCTCGCAACCTGCGGCGACACCACCGTGCTCGTGACCGCCGTGGTGTCCAAGCAGGAGCGCGACTTCGACTTCTTCCCGCTGACGGTGGACTTCCAGGAGAAGATGTACTCCGTGGGGCGCATCCCCGGCGGCTACCTGAAGCGCGAGACGAAGCCGTCCGACCACGGCACGCTCACGGCGCGCATGATCGACCGCCCCATCCGCCCGGGCTTCCCGGACGGGTACAAGAACGAAGTGCACATCGTGGTCACGCCGTTCGTGTGTGACGGCCAGCACCTTCCCGACACCATCGCCGTCAACGCCGCCTCGGCGGCCCTCCTCGTCGGCGGCGCGCCGTTCGAGGGCCCGGCGGCCTGCGTGCGCATCGGGCGCATCCAAAACGAGGAGACCGGCGAGCTCGAGTTCGTGGTGAACCCCACCGTCGACGAGGAGGCCGCGTCTGACCTGGAGCTGACCATCGCCGGCACCGCCGACTACATCTCCATGGTGGAGGCTGGCGCGCATGAGATCTCCGAGGAGGACATGCTCGCCGCCATGACGTTCGGCCAGGAGGCCATCGCCGCGTTCTGCGAGAAGCAGAAGGAGTTCCTGGCGAAGGTGAACCCCACGCCGATGGACTACACCATCCACGCCGCCGACCCCTGCGTCGCCGAGCGCATCGAGCCCTACTTCGAGCAGATGTCCGCGGCCCTCAAGGACGCCGACAAGCTCGCCCGCATGGGCAAGGTGGAGCAGCTCAAATCCCACGTCAAGGAGACCGAGTTCTCCGAGGATGAGCGCGCCGCCTGGGGGAGCGACATCGCCGCGGCCCTCAAGAAGCTCGAGAAGCGCGCCATGCGCAAGATGATCATCGAGACGGGCGAGCGCGCCGACGGGCGTGCGCCCGAGGAGGTGCGCCCGCTGCACATCGTCCCGGGCTACCTGCCCCGCGTGCACGGCTGCGGCCTGTTCCAGCGCGGCCAGACCCAGGTCATGAGCGTGTGCACCCTCGGCATGCTCAACGAGTGGCAGCGCCTCGACACCATCTGGCCCGAAGAGGGCAAGCGCTACATGCACCAGTACAACTTCCCGCCGTTCTGCACGGGTGAGACCGGCCGCATGGGCGCCCCGAAGCGCCGCGAGATCGGCCACGGCAACCTCGCCGAGAAAGCCATCCTGCCGGTGCTGCCCACCGAGGACGAGTTCCCCTACGCCATCCGCGTGGTGTCTGAGGTGCTCGAGTCGAACGGCTCGTCCTCCATGGCCTCCACCTGCGGCTCCACGCTCGCGCTCATGGACGCCGGCGTGCCCATCTCCGCCCCCGTGTCCGGCGTGGCCATGGGCCTCATCAAGGAGGGCGACGACGTCGTCATCTTGACTGACATCCAGGGCATCGAGGACTTCCTCGGCGACATGGACTTCAAGGTGTGCGGCACGCCGAAGGGCATCACGGCGCTGCAGATGGACAACAAGGCCAAGGGCCTGTCGGTCGACATCCTCGCCCGCGCGCTCAAGCAGGCGCACGAGGGCCGCGCGTTCATCCTCGACGCCATGCTCGCCGAGATCGCCGAGCCGCGCGCCGAGATGCGCGAGACGGCGCCGCGCATCGAGACCATCAAGATCCCCGTGGACAAGATCCGCGACGTCATCGGAAGCGGCGGCAAGGTCGTCCGCGGCATCCAGGAGGAGACGGGCGCGTCCATCGACATCCAGGAGGACGGCACCATCCACGTCGGCGCCACCGACGGCACCTCCATGGAGGCTGCCAAGGCCATGATCCTCGGCATCGTGAAGGAGCCCGAGGTCGGCGAGGTCTACGAGGGCGAGGTCGTGGGCATCAAGGACTTCGGCGCCTTCGTCAAGCTCACGCCGGGCAAGGACGGTCTGCTGCACATCTCGCGTGTAGCCAACGGGCGCGTGGGCAAGGTGGAGGACGTGCTCAACCTCGGCGACGTCGTGAAGGTCGAAGTCCTCGAGGTGGACGCCAAGACGGGCAAGATCTCGCTCGACCGTCTCGACAAGCCGGACGCGCCGGCCGGCAGCGCCCCCGCGCACGACGACCGCCCGCGCGAGCGCCGCGGCGAGCGCGGACCCAAGGGCGACAAGCCGCGCCCGGGCCAGGGTACGCGCACCCCGCGCCGCCGTCACACCAACGACGCATAAGGCAAGCCTGACACGCTGACGCGGGAGCCGTGCTGCGGCTCCCGCGTCGCTGTTTGAGGCGCTGTTGAGGGCACCGTGCAGATTTCCCGCGGGATTTTGGCAGAAATCTTCAGATATTTGCCCCTCGTTGGCCGACGGAGGGGCACATTTGCGGAAGATGATTCCCGTCTTCACACGTTTCCCCAGGTCAAGTTTTCTCGCACACGTCCGTGCGCAGGTGTGGGGCCCTGATTTTGACCAACATCTGAAGATTTCTGCCAAAATGCCTTTGGAAATCTGCACGGGGCTCACGAGACTGCCCCCTTGCATGGGAACGACGCAATCGAAGGAGACATGATGATCAAAGTTGCTGTTGCCGGATGCGCGGGCCGCATGGGCTCGGCCGTCGTCGACGCCGCTCGCGCCGCGGATGACATGCAGGTCGTCTGCGGCATCGACCCGCACGCCGCGCCTGCGGCGGACTTCCCGGTCTACGCCGCGCTCGCCGAGGCGCTCGACGCGCACGAGGTCGACGTGCTCGTGGACTTCACGCAACCCTCCGTGGTGGCGGGCAACCTCGCCGCCGCCCTGCCGCGCGGCGTGAACTGCGTGGTGGGCACCACCGGCCTCTCGAACGAGACGCTCGAGGAGCTGGCCGCCGGCGCAACCGGCGACGCGTGCCTGTTCTACGCGCCGAACTTCACCACGGGCGCCGTGCTCATGATGCAGTTCGCGAAGGCCGCCGCGCCCTACTTCCCCGAGGCTGAGGTGATCGAGTTCCACCATGCCAAGAAGAAGGACGCGCCCTCGGGCACGGCCGTGCGCACCGCGCAGATGATCTCGGAGGCTCGCGGCGGACAGGCGAGCGAGGCTCCCGGCGCCGAGACGGAGATCGCCGGCGCTGAGGGCGCCCGCGGCGCGCTCGTCGACGGCGTGCCCGTGCACTCCGTGCGCTCGATGGGCTACGTCGCCAGCCAGGAGGTCGTGTTCGGCTCCATGGGCCAGACGCTCACCATCCGCCATGACTCGTGGGACCGCACCTCCTACATGCCCGGCGTGCTCCTCGGCATCCGCAGCGTCGGCGAGCGCAGCGGCCTGATTGTTGGTTTGGAGAACTTCATGGCGTAACGCCTGAAAAAGCGCACAGTCGTGGCACAATATCAACCAGTTGTTCGTTGCGCCGCGGCGCTCGTGTGCCGTTGCGCGATAATGAGCGAAACGCAGCTCGATGAGCGAAACGCAGCAAGGCAAGTGAGGAGAACTTCATGTCTATAGGTGAACCCCGTTTCGGCCGCATGATCCCGGCCATGGTGACCCCGTTCGACGAGAACCGCGACCTCGACCTCGACCGCGCCGGCGCGCTGGCCGACCGCCTCGTCGAGGGCGGCGCTGACGCGCTCATCATCAACGGCACCACGGGCGAGAGCCCGACGGTGTTCTACCCGCAGAAGATGGAGCTCTTCCGCGCCGTGGTGTCCGCGGTGGGCGGGCGCGTGCCCGTCATCGCGAACGTGGGCGACAACTGCACCGCCGACACGGTCGACTTCGCCCACGACGTCCAGGCAACCGGCGTCGACGGCTTCATGTGCGTGGTGCCCTACTACAACAAGCCCCCGCAGGAGGGCCTCTACCAGCACTTCAGCACCATCGCCCGGGCGGTCGAGCTGCCCATCATCCTGTACAACATCCCCGGCCGCTGCGTCATCAACATGGCGCCCGAGACCACGCTGCGCCTGGCGCGCGACTGCGACAACGTCGTGGCCATCAAGGAGGCGTCGGGCAACCTCGAGCAGATCAAGCGCATCATCGACGAGGCGCCTGAGGGCTTCGACGTGTACTCGGGCGACGACTCGGCCACCTACGACATCATGAGGCTCGGCGGCGTCGGCGTCATCTCCACCATCGGCAACGTGGCGCCCGCGCGCATGAAGGAGATCGTCGATCTGTGCGCGGCGGGGGACTTCGAGGCGGCCGCCGCGGCCAACGAGCGCCTGCTGCCGCTCATGAACGGCCTGTTCGAGACCTCGAACCCCATCCTCGTGAAGGAGGCGCTCAAGCTGGCGGGCTTCCCCGTCGGCGGCGTGCGCCTGCCGCTCGTGGACGCCACGCCTGAGCAGTCGGCGCGCCTGGCCTCCATCATGCGCGAGGTGGGCGTGCTCGCCTAAGCCCGACTGGGGCGTAGCGCGACGCATACAGGGACGCGACGCCGGCTCGACCACGTTCGGGCCGGCGTTTTGATAGGAAACGTCAACAAGCACTAAGGAGATACATGGCAAAAGAAAGAAGAGAAGGGGACGCGCCGGCACAGGGCCAGACCGCTCCCCAAAACAACCGCAAGAACGCGCAGCGCCCCCAAGGCTCGCAGGGCGGGCGCAACGCGAAGAAGAAGACGAGCTCGTACAAGCACGTCAACCTCGAGCGCAAGCGCCCGCAGCTCACCCGCGACGGCGCCGAGGCGCAGAAGGGCGCCGGCCAGCGGGCTGACGCCCGCCGCGCGTTCTCGTCGCGCAAGAAGGACCCGCACGCGCGCCTCGAGATCATCCCGCTCGGCGGCCTCGACGCCATCGGCAAGAACATGACCGCCTTCATGTGCAACGGCGACATGATCCTCGACGACGCGGGCCTGATGTTTCCCGACGACGACCACCCGGGCATCGACCTCATCCTGCCCGACTACACCTACGTGCTCGAGAACGCCGACAAGCTGCGCGGCATCGTCATCACGCACGGCCACGAGGACCACACGGGCAGCCTCCCGTACCTGCTCAAGGACCTCGACCGCACGGTGCCCATCTACGCCACGAAGCTCACGCTCGGGCTCATCGAGGGCAAGTTCGCCGAGCACCGCATCAAGAACGCCAAGCTCATCGAGATCAAGCCGGGCGACGAGATCAAGCTCGGCTGCATGACGGTGGACTTCTTCGCGGTGAACCACTCCATCCCGGGCGCCGTGGGGCTGTTCTTGCAGAGCCCGGCCGGCAACGTGCTGCACACCGGCGACTTCAAGCTCGACCAGACGCCCATCGACGGCGTGCACACCGACTTCGCGGCGCTCGCGCGCTTCGGCGAGATCGGCGTCGACCTCATGATGAGCGACTCCACCAACGCGCAGAACGCCAACTTCACGCCGTCGGAAGCGGAGGTGGGCAAGTCCCTCGCGCAGATCATCAGCCAGGCCCGCGGACGCGTCATCATCGCGTCGTTCGCGAGCCACATCCACCGCATGCAGCAGATCTGCGACGCGGCGGTGGCGAACGGCCGCAAGGTGGTGGTCACGGGCCGCTCGATGATCCAGAACACCGACATCGCGCGCCGCCTCGGCTACCTCAACATCTCCGACAACGACCTCATCGACGCCTACGACCTGTCGGGCATCCCGCCCGAGCAGGTGGTCATCATGTGCACGGGAAGCCAGGGCGAGCCGCTCTCGGCCCTCGCGCGCATCGCCAACGGCGAGCACCGCACCATCGACATCGAGCACGGCGACACCGTCATCATCTCGGCGACGCCCGTCCCCGGCAACGAGAAGGCCGTCACCCGCGTGATCAACTCGCTCGCCAAGATCGGCGCCGACGTGTACGACAAGAGCCGCGCGCGCGTGCACGTGTCGGGCCACGCCGGGGCCGAGGAGCTCAAGATCGTGCTCACCATCGTGCAGCCGCACGCGTTCATGCCCGTCCACGGCGAGGCCACGCACCTGCGCGCTCACGCCAAGCTGGCCGAGGCCACCGGCGTGCCGGCCGAGAACATCTTCGTGATGGAGAACGGCGACTCGCTCGTCCTGTCCGCGCGCGGCATCGAGGTGGGGGAGGGCGTGCAGTCCGGCATCGTCTACGTGGACGGCCTGTCGGTCGGCGACACCTCCCAGGACGTGCTCGACGAGCGCAACGCGCTCGGCAACCAGGGCTTCGCGAGCGTGGCCGCGGCCGTGTCGTTCAAGCGCCACGACCTCATTGGCAGCCCGCAGGTCGAGATGCACGGCATCACCGGTGGCGACGACTACTACCTCAACCAGGAGATGGTCAGCGTGGTGGGCAACGCCATCCGCCGCGCGCTGTCCAAGGACGGCGACGCGAAGAGCGTGCGGAAGGTGGCGCGCGACTCGCTGCTGTCGCTTCTGTGGGAGCGCACCAAGCAGCGTCCTATGGTGATCGTGAACCTGTTGGAGGTTTAGCGCCCGCACCTGCGCGCATCCCCTATACTGTAAATCCACGCATGTTGAGCGGCTTGCCTCGCAGGCCGTTCACGTCGTACCATCCACCTGAATCGAACCGCAAACACAGCACGAAGGAGCTTGGGCGTGGCCCGTCAACCAGCATCAACGCACACAACCAAGAAGAAGCACACCCGCGACACCGCGCAGGGTCGCAAGAGCGCGGCCGCGCGCCGCGCCGCATCGCCCGAGCCCGCCGCGCACGTGCTCGACGACCGCGCCCGCCGCGATATCGCGGGCGTGGTGTTCATCCTGCTCGCCGTCGTGCTCCTGCTCGCCGCCGTGCTCTCCCCGAGCGGCGAGGGCATCGTGACCAGCTTCATCTCGCGCGGCGTGCACCTCGCGTTCGGCGTGGGCTGCTACGTGCTGCCCGTGGTCCTCGCCGCCGTCGGCGTCACCTTCCTCGTGCGCTTCGACCGCGAGCGCGTGCCCGTGCGCGTGGCGTGCGGCCTCATGGTGATCTTCGTGGCGCTGCTCGGCTTCATCGCGCTGTTCACGCCCGTCACGGGCGTCACCGGCGACAACCTCTCGCTGCTGTTCTCCGAGCGTGCGCTCACAAGCCACGGCGGGTACGTGGGCGCGGGCATCGCCTGGGTGGGACTCACGCTGTTCGGCCAGGTCATCTCGTGCGTGATCCTCGCAGGCGTCATGCTCATCGGCGGCATCATCATCGGGTTTTCCATCTCGAAGCTCATCGAGACGATCCGCGCGAAGAAGGACGCCCGCGCCGCTGCCGCCGCGGAGGCGGCCGCAGCCGAGGAGCGCGACGGAGTGGTGGCCGCGCCCCCCTTCGCGCGCGTGCGCCGCGGGCGCGGTTCGCGCAGGCGCGACGCCGGCGCGCTCAAGGCGGGCGCGGACGGGCTTGCCGCCGACCCCGGCGCCGCAACGGGCGTGCTCGTGAAGCCCGCCAGCGTGCTTGCCGCCTCCGAGACCGCGACTTTGAAGCCCGCGCGCGTCGGGCGCGCCTCGGCGCGCCGCCACCGCAGCTCGGCTGAGGCCGGCGAGGCCCAGGCAGCCGACGCCGCCGCGGACACCTCCGCGCTCACCACCAAGCTCGGCGCGGCGGGGGGCGCGGGGGGCGCAGGCGCTGACGCGGCCACGGACGCGGGTGCTGGCATGGACGCCCACGACGCGCCCGTGGCCCTCACGCGCAAGCTCGGCAAGAAGCGCGCCGCCGAGGAGCGCGCCGGCGCCTCGGCTACTGCCAAGCCGCGCCGCAGCGCGAGCGCCTCGCCGGTGGCCACGCCGCGCCCGCTCGAGGGCTTCAAGCTGCCGCCGATGTCGCTGCTCGCGTCCCCCAAGAAGGGCGAGGCGGGCAGGGCCCCCGACTCCGAGCTCTCCGAGACGTCCGCGCGCCTGCAGGAGACGCTCGAGGACTTCGGCATCATGGCCGAGGTCGTGGGCTGGGTGGCCGGCCCCACGGTGACGCTGTTCAAGGTTGACCTGCCCGCCGGCGTGCGCGTGAGCCGCGTCACGGCCCTGAACGACGACATCGCGCTCGCGCTCGCCGCGCCGGGCGTGCGCATCTTCGCGCCCATCCCCGGCACGAACTACGTGGGCATCGAGGTGCCCAACCGCGCGCGCCAGACGGTGTACCTCTCCGACGTGCTCGGCGACGCGGGCCCCGGGCCCCTCCAGATCGCCATCGGCAAGGACGTCGAGGGGCACTCCATCGTGTCCGACCTCGCGCGCATGCCGCACCTGCTCATCGGCGGCACCACCGGCTCGGGCAAGTCGGTGTCCATCAACGCCATGATCATGTCCATCCTCATGCGCGCCACGCCCTCCGAGGTGCGCTTCATCATGATCGACCCCAAGCGCGTGGAGTTCACGCCCTACAACGGCATCCCGCACCTCTACGTGCCCGTGGTCACCGAGGCCAAGGAGGCCGCGAGCGCGCTGTCCTGGGGCGTCGCCGAGATGGAGAAGCGCCTCAAGATCTTCTCGAAGGTCGGCGCGCGCAACATCGGTCAGTACAACGCCAAGGCGCAGGCCGCCCTCGCCGAGGAGCAGCGCGCCGAGGCGGCGGGGGAGGAGGCCGAGCACTGGGAGTACCCCGAGGAGATGCCCTACATCGTCATCATCATCGACGAGCTCGCCGACCTCATGATGAACGTGGGCAAGGAGGTGGAGTTCTCCATCAGCCGCATCGCGCAGCTCGCGCGCGCGGCCGGCATCCACCTCATCGTGGCCACCCAGCGCCCCTCCACGAACGTGGTGACGGGCCTCATCAAGGCGAACATCACGAACCGCATCGCCTTCAACGTGGCCTCGGGCATCGACTCGCGCGTCATCCTCGACACGCCGGGCGCCGAGAACCTCATCGGGTTGGGCGACCTGCTGCTGTCCAAGCCCGAGTACGCCAAGCCGCAGCGCATCCAGGGCTGCTACGTGTCCGAGGACGAGATCAACGCCGTGGTGTCCATGCTCAAGGAGCAGGGCGAGCCCGACTACCACACTGAGATCCTCTCCGCCAACGTGGTCACGCTCGGCGCCTCCTCACCCTCGGGCGACGGCGGCTCGGACGCGGAGGACCCGCTTCTGTGGGAGGCCGCAGATATTGTGGTTTCGAGCGGTCTGGGCTCAACATCTAACATTCAACGGCGCTTGAAGGTGGGTTACGCGCGAGCAGGCCGTATAATGGATCAGTTGGAGGAACAGGGCGTCGTGGGCCCCGCGAACGGCTCGAAGCCGCGCGAGGTGCTCGTGAGCGACCCTTTGGAACTTGAGACGCTCAAGGCGTTCAAGGAGAACGACGAGCTCTAGACGGGCTCTAGGCAAGTGAAGGAGTAGGAACGTGGCGCGTCAAAGATCCTACGGAGGGCTTCTCCGCGAGGCGCGTGAGAGGCGCGGATTCGACCTGACAACCGTGTCGCATCGGCTGCGCGTGCGCCCTGACATCCTGCGCGCCATTGAGGAGGCCGACTTCGCCTACCTGCCGCCGCGCGGGTACACCCGCAACATGATCAGCGCCTACGCGCGCCTCGTGGGGCTCAACCCCACCGAGGTCACCTCGCTGTACCTCGACGAGGTGCACGCGTACGAGTCGGGATACGCCCGTGTCGACGCCCGCCGCGCCGAAGGGCAGGGGCGTCGTCCGCGCGGCGAAGGCGGCGCGCGGTCGTCCGCGCGTTCCGTCGGCTCTGGCCGGCCCGCGCGTGGGGGCCGCGCCGCTCCCGGGCGCGCCGACGGACGCGCGCGGGGCGCGCAGCGCGGCGAGCGCAGCCGGAGGGGCGAGCCGCGTCAGGGCTTCGTGGGCGGAAACTCGTACCCGAGCCTGTACTCGAAGGCGCAGAACGGCCCCGTGCCCTCGATGACGCGCCTGCCGCTCATCATCGGCGCGGCCGTGGTGGTGCTCGTCCTGATCGTCGTGCTCGTGTTCGTGCTCGGCGGCAAGCAGGACGCTGCGCAGGACGTGCCCGACGTGCCCATCTCGGGCCTCACCGACACCTCGAACCCCGCGAGCGAGGAAACGGTCGAGCCTGTGGAGACGGCGCCCACGAGCGCGCAGGTCGTCTACAAGGTCGTCGGCTCAAGCGACGTGTACGCCGAGATCACCACGGACGGCACCACCGAGAGCAAGCTCATCTCGCCGCCGGTTGAGGAGACCGTCGAGGTCACCGGCACGTGGAGCCTGAGCGCCTGGGTGGTCGACGCCATCACCGTCACGGTCGACGGCAAGGAGATCGAGTACACGCAGGCCGACGGCGGCATCCCCACCTGGTCGGTCGACTTCACGAAGATCAAGGACGACTGGGAGGCAGCGCACGGCGAGGGCAAGGGCTCGTCGTCGGCGTCCTCGAGCGCCTCGTCCTCGGCTTCGTCGTCTTCGGCCGCGCAAGCGGCGGGCGGCTCCTCGAGCTCGTCGTCGGGCGCCGCAGCCTCCCGCTAAACCACGTTTCCGCCTACCCCAGCTACCTGAAAGGAATTTGACCCATGGCCAAGGAATCCAGCTTCGACATCGTGTCCGTCGTCGACATGCAGGAGGTCGACAACGCCTTCCAGCAGGCGCGCAAGGAGATCGCGCAGCGCTACGACCTCAAGGACTCAGGCGCCGAGATCGCGCTCGACAAGGCCAAGCAGACCATCACAGTGTCCGCGCCGGCCGACTTCGTGGCCAAGCAGGTCATCGACGTCATCGGCAGCAAGCTCATCAAGCGCGGCATTGACCTTACGGCCGTGAAGTGGGGCGACGTCATCGCCGCCACGGGCCAGTCGGTGCGCCGCGTGGCCACTGTCGTCAACGGCATCGACAAGGAGACGGCCGGCAAGATCAACAAGGACGTCAAGGCCCTCAAGCTCAAGTGCAAGGTGCAGATCGAGGGCGACCAGCTCCGCGTGAGCTCGGCGTCGCGCGACACCCTGCAGGAGGTCATCGCGTTTCTGAAGGGCCAGGACTACGGCCAGCCGCTCCAGTACGTGAACTATCGCTAGGGCGCGCGTCACATGGGCGAGATGCAGAAGGCAGACGCGCACGAGGGCGAACGCGGCGCGTGGCGCGTGGCGTTCGTGACGATGGGCTGCGCGAAGAACGAGGTCGACACGGCCGCCATGGAGAAGCGCCTGCTCACGGCGGGCTACGCGGTCACTCCTGACGTGGAGGACGCCGACGTCATCGTGGTGAACACGTGCTCCTTCATCCAATCGGCCACCGAGGAGAGCCTCGAGGCCGTCTTCGAGGCGGCGCGTCTGCCGCGCGTGGCGGCGGGCAGCGCGCACGTCGTGGTGGCGGGGTGCATGCCCGCGCGCTACGGCGCCGACCTGGAGGAGGAGCTCACGGAGGCGGCGGCCTTCGTGCCCTGCTCGCGCGAGGACGACATCGTCGCGGTCGTCGGGCGCTGCCTCGGCGTGGCCGAAGCTGGTGCCGGCGTCGGGCTCCGCGCTGATGAGCCGGCGCGTGAAGGCGCGGGCGAGGCTTCCGCCGACGGCGCGCCTGCCGGCCCCGCAGGCTCCGCGTCGCCGTCCGCCTACGTGAAGATCTCCGACGGCTGCGACCGCTGGTGCTCGTACTGCGCCATCCCGCTCATCCGCGGACGCTACCACAGCTTCCCCGTCTCCGACATCCGCGCTAACGTCGCCGAGCACGTTGCGGCCGGCACGCGCGAGATCGTGCTGATCGCGCAGGACACGGGGCGCTACGGCCAGGACTTCGACGAGCCGAGCACGCTCGCGCGCCTCGTGGCCGACCTCGCCGAGGAGTTTCCCCGCACGTGGTTCCGCGTCATGTACCTGCAGCCCGAGGGCGTCACCGACGAGCTGCTCGCGGTGATGGCGGGCCACGACAACGTCTGCTCGTACCTTGACATCCCGCTCCAGCACGTCGACGAGGCGCTCCTGCGCGCCATGAACCGCCGCGGCTCGCGCGCGCAGTTCGAGGCCCTCATCAAGCGCGTCCGCGCCGCTGTGCCCGACGTCACGCTGCGCACCACGCTGATCGCGGGCTTCCCCGGCGAGACGGACGAGCAGTTCGAGGACCTCTGCGACTTCGTGGCGGAGGCGCCCTTCGACTACGTGGGCGTGTTCGCCTACTCGCGCGAGGAGGGCACGCGCGCCTTCGACCTGCCCGACCAGGTTGACGAGGACGAGAAGGCCGACCGCGCCCAGCGCCTGCGCGACATCGCCGACGCGGCCTGCACCGCGCGGGTCGCCGAGCGCGTGGGGCGCACGGTGCGCGTGCTCGTGGAGGGCTGCGAGGAGGACGGGCAGCTCTTCGGGCGCGCCCAGTGCCAGGCGCCCGAGGTGGACGGAGTCACCTACCTCGACGCCGGAGAGGTAGGCAGCATCGTGGAGGTGCGCGTCAGCGACACCCTCATGTACGAGATGGAAGCGGAGTAGCGCATGCGCGACAAGCTCTGGACACCTGCCAACGTCATCACGCTCACGCGCATCTGCCTCGTGCCGGTGTTCGTGCTCGCCCTCCTGAGTCCCTGGCCCGAGTGGTTCGGGCTCGACTTCATCAGCGCGCAGATGAAGTCGCTCGTGGCGGCGGGGGTGTTCATCCTCATCTCGTGCACCGACTGGGTCGACGGCTACCTCGCGCGCAGCCGCGGCGAGGTCACCGACTTCGGCAAGTTCATGGACCCGCTCGCCGACAAGATCCTCGTGGCGGCGGCGCTGCTCGCGCTCGTGGAGCTCGGCGTGCTGCCGTCGTGGCCCGTGCTCATCATACTGGCGCGCGAGTTCATCGTCTCGGGCGTGCGCATGATCGCCGCCACGAAGGGCGAGGTCATCGCCGCGAGCTGGTACGGCAAGGCCAAGACGGTGTTCCAGATCGTCGCCATCGTGCTGTTCCTCGTGAAGGACGGCCTGCATCCGGACACGGTCAGCTCCGCGTTCGGTGATCCGCTCTACGTGCTGTCATGGCTCGTCATGATCGTCGCGCTCGTGCTCACCATCGTGTCGATGCTCGACTACCTGTCCAAGGCGCGCCACCTTCTCGGCTTCGCGCCGGCGAAGGCCCGTGAGTCGGCGAAGGGGCCGGCCGAAGGCGGAGCCGCAGATGGGGACGCGGGCGCGGTGAGCGACGAAGCGCAGGACGTGGCGAAGGACGGAGCGCGGGGCGCGACGCAGGACGCAGCGGGCCGGGAAGAGGCGGGGCGGGAGGCGCCCTCCGTCGCCGAGCTTGACGCGCTCGTGCACGCCGAGGCGCGCGCGGTGGTCGAGAAGGCGCTGGCGAGCGGCACGAGCCTGGCCACGGCCGAGAGCCTCACGGGCGGCATGATCTCAAGCGCGCTCACGTCGGTCCCCGGCAGCTCGGGTGTGGTGCGCGGCGGCGTGGTGAGCTACGTGAACGAGGTGAAGCACGGCGTCCTCGGCGTCGACGCGCACGTGCTCGAGGCGCAGGGCGCGGTGTGCGCCGAGGTTGCCGAGGGCATGGCGCGCGGGGCCCGGCGCACGCTCGGCGCCGACGTGGCCGTCGCCGTCACCGGCATCGCCGGGCCCGGGGGAGCCGAGGAGGGCAAGCCCGTGGGGACCGTCTGGTTCGGTTTCGCCGCTGAGGGCGAGACGCGCTCTTGGACGCGCTGCTTTGGGGGGACACGCGAGCAGGTCCGCCAGCAGACGGCCCTCGAGGCGCTCCGCGCCCTCGCAGGCGAGGTGTAGGGGAGCGGCGAAATCCGATGCACGCTCGCACACGCCGCCTCTTCACGCGCCGTGTGCGAGCGTCTTTCCCGCCAGGACGCAGCGCCCTTCTGCTTGATTCCCGCCAGGTTGGGGCGACAGGCGGGCGACCTCCCGCCGATGCTCAGCGCGCCTGGGGGCGCGTCTCCGCGCCACGGCCTGGCCCAATCCCCGCCATCACGCCGTCAGGCGGCGGCGCTATGCTGCAAGGCGTCAGGGCGCGCCCGCAAGACTTTCTCAGGGAAAATGGAGAAACCTCCTTGACCAACAAACAGGTGTTCGTATAATAGGCGTATACCGTTTCAGGACGAACAGCCTACGCCGCCGCACGCAAAGGAGCGCACATGAACCAGGACAAAGAGAAGATGCTCAAGCTCACGACCGACCAGATCGAGTCGAAGTTCGGCAAGGGCTCCATCATGAAGCTCGGCGAGGGCGGCGCGGACCTCAACATCGGTGTCATCCCCACCGGCGCGCTGCCGCTCGACGCGGCGCTCGGCATCGGCGGCGTGCCGCGTGGGCGCATCATCGAGATCTACGGCCCCGAGTCGAGCGGCAAGACCACGCTCGCGCTCCAGATCCTGGCGGAGGCCCAGGCCATGGGCGGCATCGTCGCGTTCATCGACGCCGAGCACGCGCTTGACCCCGTCTACGCCGCCCGCCTCGGCGTCGACATCGACGAGGTCCTCATCTCCCAGCCCGACACCGGCGAGCAGGCGCTCGAGATCTGCGACATGCTCGTGCGTTCAGGCGCCATCGACTGCGTGGTGATCGACTCGGTGGCGGCGCTCGTCCCGCGCGCCGAGATCGAGGGCGAGATGGGGGACACCACGGTCGGCTTGCAGGCGCGTCTCATGTCGCAGGCGCTGCGCAAGCTCGCCGGCTCGCTCTCCAAGTCGAATACCACGTGTATCTTCATCAACCAGCTGCGCGAGAAGATCGGCGTCATGTTCGGCAACCCCGAGACCACCACGGGCGGCCGCGCGCTCAAGTTCTTCGCGAGCGTGCGCATCGACATCCGCCGCATCGACTCCATCAAGCAGAGCGGCGAGATCGTCGGCAACCGCGTGCGCGCGAAGGTCGTCAAGAACAAGGTGGCCCCGCCGTTCCGCCAGGCGGAGTTCGACCTCATGTACGGCGAGGGCATCTCGCGCGAGGGCTGCATCATCGACATGGCCGTCGAGTGCGGCGTCGCGAAGAAGAGCGGCGCGTGGTACACCTACGGCGAAGAGCGGCTCGGGCAGGGGCGCGAGGCGGCGAAGAACACCCTGCGGGAGAACCCTGACATGCGCGACGAGATCGAGCGCAAGGTGCGCGAGGCGTTCGACATCCCGGTCCTCGACCAGAACCTCGGCGAAGACGCGGCCACGCCGCTCCCGAAAGACGGCAAGCGGAAGTAGCGCGCGCCTATGCCGTCGGAGAGCAACGTGATCGAAGAGCAGGCCGACAAGGCGTACCAGAAGGTCCTGCGCTGCGTGAGCGTGCGCGAGCAGTCCACGGCGCGCATGCGCGAGAAGCTCCTGCGCGCCGGGTTTGACCCCGCGGCGGCCGACCACGCGATCGAGCGCGCCTGCCGTGCTGGCGCGCTCGACGACGTCCGCTACGCCGAGGCGCTCGTGCGCGCCACGCTCGCCGCCGGCAAGGGCCTGCGCTTCGCCGAGGCGGAGATCGAGGAGCTCGGAGTTGACGTCAACGCCCTCGACGCCTACCGCGACCACCTTGACGCCGACGACGGCGACGAGGTGGCCCGCGCGCTCGCAGCCATCAAGGCGCGCCCGCCGCGCGCCAAGAACAAGCGCGAGGCGGCCTTTCGCCGCTGCGTTGCGAAGGGCTTCTCCGCCGACGTCGCAACCTCCGCCGCGCGGATATGGTGTGAGGAAGGATAATCCGTTCGCATTTGCTCAGGCGAAAGCCCCTCTTTATGAGGTATACTTAATTCTTGCTTTGAGCAATGCGTACCCGATGGGTATTTCATATAGATATAACTGCATAGTGAGTCTATCCTGTCGTGCTTATTGCTCATGTCGGCTTGTTGCCGGCATTTTTTGTTGACTGACCAACCTCAAGACGTAACCAACCTAGACGAAAGGGGGAGCACATGATCGAAACGATCCTGCTCATTGTCGGCGTCGCCGTCGGCATCGCCCTCGGTATCGTCGTTGCGCGCTTCATCGCAAACTCTTCCACGAAGAAGGCCGCCGACGAGGCTGCCGCGCTCACGAAAAAAGCTGCTGATGAGGCATCTGCGCTTGTCGAAGACGCGAAGCGACAGGCGGAGACCATGCGCCGCGAGGCCGACATCGAGGCCAAGGACAAGGCCATCCAGTACAAGCAGCGCGTTGACGACGAGAACAAGGAGCGCCTGCGCGAGGTGCGCGCGGCTGAGAACCGCGTGTCGCAGCGCGAGGAGTCGCTCGACCGCCGCGTCGAGACGCTCGACGCGCGCGAGCATCAGCTCTCGTCCCTCCAGGGCCAGATCGAGCGCCGCGAGCGCGACCTCGACGCGGCCGAGGTGGAGATGGGCCGCCGCCTCGAGCGCGTGGCGGGGATGACGCCGCAGGAGGCGAAGGCCGAGATGCTCGACGCCCTGCGCGACGAGGTCACCCACGAGTCCGCCGCCATCATCCGCGACGCGGAGACGCGCACCAAGGCCGAGGCCGACAAGAAGGCGCGCATGATCCTGAGCCTCGCGATCCAGCGCGTGGCCGCCGACCACTCGGCCGAGAACACGGTGTCCACCATCCACATCCCCTCGGATGATCTCAAGGGCCGCATCATCGGCCGCGAGGGGCGCAACATCCGCTCGTTCGAGCAGCTCACCGGCACGAACCTCATCATCGACGACACGCCGGAGTGCGTGACCATCTCGTGCTTCGACCCGGTTCGCCGCGAGATCGGCCGCGTCACCATGGAGAATCTCGTCGCCGACGGGCGCATCCATCCCGCGCGCATCGAGGAGATGTACGGCAAGGCCGTCTCATTCGTGAACCAGCGCGTCCAGGAGGCGGGCGAGCAGGCCGTGTTCGACACCGGCATCCACGACCTCGACCCCGAGCTCGTGCGCACGCTCGGCCGTCTGCGCTACCGCACCTCCTACGGGCAGAACGTGCTCAACCACTCGCTCGAGGTGGCCTACCTCGCGGGCGTCATGGCCTCCGAGCTCGGTCTCGACCCCATCCCCGCCAAGCGCGCGGGCCTTCTGCATGACCTTGGCAAGGCGGTCGATCATGAGGTCGAGGGCAGCCACGCCGTCATCGGCGCCGACCTCGCGCGCCGCTTCGGCGAGCGTGCCGAGATCGTGCACGCCATCGAGGCCCACCACGCCGACGTCGAGCCCAACACCATCCTCGACGTGCTCATCCAGGCGGCCGACGCCGTCTCCGCCGCACGCCCCGGCGCCCGCAAGGAGACGCTTGACGCCTACATCAAGCGCCTCGAGAAGCTCGAGGAGATCGCCAACGCGCACGAGGGTGTCGAGCGCACCTACGCCATCCAGGCCGGCCGTGAGGTGCGCGTCATGGTGAAGCCCGAGGTGGTCGACGAGGCGCAGGCCGTCGTCCTCGCGCATGACATCGCCCACCAGATCGAGAGCGAGATGCAGTACCCCGGTCAGGTGAAGGTCGTGGTGATCCGCGAGAGCCGCGCCGTCGACTACGCAAAATAGCATGAGCGAGAAAGCGCTGACCGCGTTCGTGGAGTCAGTGTGCGGCGATAGCCACCTCCGCGTCGAGCAGGACTTCGGAGGTGGCTACGTTCGTCTTCGGAGCACCGAGGCCGAGAAGCGCCAGGCCGCCCAGGACATCCGCTCGACCGAGGACATCGTGATCGAGCTCCTGCGCAACGCCCGCGACGCCGGCGCGCGCCAGGTGTTCGTCGCCGCGCAGCGCGATGACGTGACGCGCACGCTTACCGTGATCGACGACGGCTGCGGCATCCCCGAGGGCATGCGCACGCGGGTGTTCGAGCCGCGCGTCACCTCGAAGCTCGAGACCGCCCACATGGACAAGTGGGGCATGCACGGGCGCGGCATGGCACTCTACTCCGTCTCCGTGAACGCCGAGGAAGCCTATGTGGCCGCCTCGTGCGAGGGCGCCGGCACCTCGCTCGTCGTCAGGACAAACCTGGAGAAGCTCAAGGAGAAGACCGACCAGTCGACGTTTCCGCACTTCGAGGTGCGTGACGGGGTGCACGCCATGCGCGGGCCGCGCAACATCGTGCGCACCGCAGCCGAGTTCGCGCTCGAGCACCGCCGGGAGTGCAGCGTCTACTTCGGCTCGGCCACCGAGATCGCAGCCACGCTGTACGAGTACGGCACGGCGACCACCTCGCTCGCCGAGCGCACCTTCGCCCCAAGCGGCCTCGCGCTCACGA
The DNA here is from genome assembly GCF_011038975.1 of Adlercreutzia sp. ZJ176. GTDB lineage: Bacteria > Actinomycetota > Coriobacteriia > Coriobacteriales > Eggerthellaceae > CAAEEV01. The sequence goes on from NZ_JAAKEC010000002.1 coordinate 125,973, forward strand.
AGCGCCTCGCCACCGCGACTGACCCCGCCGCGTTCGCCCAGATCGCCGCCGAGCTGGGCCTGCCGATGTCGGAGCGCTCGGCGCGCCGCATCCTCGACGGCGCCATCAAGGGCGCGCCGCCGCTGCTCGAGCGCCTGCAGGCCGAGAGCTTCCCCGCAGCCGCTCCTGCGCGCGCCAAGGCCGCGCCGGCGCGCGACATGCGCGGGCTCAAGCTCGCCGAGCCCGACGCCGCGCTTCTGCGCGAAGCCGCGCGGGGCGCCTTCGCCGACGTCGCGCGGCGTTACTACCTCGAGCCCGACGTCGAGCCACGCGTCCGCGTGACGCAAGAGGCCATCACCATCACGATCCCCGTGGAAAAGCTCTCCTAGCTGCGCCGCATCTGTTGCGTACAAGTGTCTCAACCGATACAATATCTTATCGCGCTTGCTAGCGGCACCACAAGGCATGCCGCAAGGCGCAAACCGAACGCACCATACCCGGAGTATCGAACGAACAAGGAAAACACGTGTCGACAGAACAAAAGCCCGAGATCGGGTGCCTCAAGGTATCATCCAAGTCATCTCCCGCCTCCGTCGCCGGCGCCATCGCCGGCATGATAAAGGACGGCGTCGTCGTCGAGATCCAGGCGGTGGGCGCCGGCGCGGTCAACCAGGCGGTGAAGGCCATCGCCATCTCCCGCGGCTTCCTCTCGCCCATCGGCATCGAGATCGTGTGCGTGCCCTCCTTCGCCGACATCGTGATCGACGGCGAGTACCGCACGGCCATCCGCTTCGCCGTCGAGCCGCGCGCCATCCGCGGCGCCGCGCGCACGGCTGACGCCGCGCACGCCTAGGGGCCGCCCATGTCATCGCTCTTCGGCCTCACCTTCTGCGTCCACACCTTCGGGTGCCAGATGAACAAGCACGACTCCGAGCGCATCTCCGGCATGCTCGAGGGGCTCGGCGCCGTCACCGTCGCCACCATCGAGGAGGCCGACATCGTCGTCTTCATGACGTGCTGCGTGCGCGAAGCGGCTGACGTGCGCCTCTACGGGCAGGTGGCCTCCTTGAAGAACGTGCCCCTGCGCCCGCAGGCGCTGCTGTCCAAGCGCATCGTCGCCGTGGGCGGCTGCATCGGCCAGCGCGACGGCGAGAAGCTCACGCGCGACCTGCCGCACCTCGACGTGGTGTTCGGCACGCACAACCTCGGCTCGCTCCCGGCGCTGCTCATGGCGGCCATCGACGAGGGAGGCCATCAGGTGGAGGTCCTCGACGCGTCGAGCTCCTTTCCCACCGAGCTGCCCAGCTCGCGCGAGCTCGCCTGGGCGGCGTGGCTGCCCATCACCATCGGCTGCAACAACTTCTGCTCCTACTGCATCGTCCCGTACGTGCGCGGCCGCGAAAAGTCGCGCCCGCTCGAGGACATCACGGCCGAGGCACGCGGCTACGTCGCAGCTGGCGTGAAGGAGATCACGCTGCTCGGGCAGAACGTCAACTCCTACGGGCGCGACCTCTACGGCGCGCCGCGCTTCGCCGACGTGCTCGATGCCGTCGACGCCGCGGGCGTCGAGCGCCTGCGCTTCGCCACGAGCCATCCGAAGGACCTCACCGACGAGGTGATCGAGCGCTTCGCTACGCTCCGCTCGCTGCAGCCCGCGCTCCATCTGCCGGTGCAGTCGGGATCGAACCGCATCCTTGCGGCCATGAACCGCCGCTACACGCGCGAGCACTACCTCGGCCTCATCGAGAAGCTGCGCGCGACCTGCCCCGACATCGCCCTGTCGACCGACGTCATCGTGGGCTTTCCCGGCGAGACGGCCGAGGACTTCGAGGATACGTACCGCATCATCGAGGAAGTGAGCTACCACCAGGTGTTCACGTTCATCTACTCGAAGCGGGAGGGCACTCCGGCGGCCGAGATGGCAGACGACACGCCGCGCGAGGTGATCCAGGAGCGTTTCGACCGCCTGGTTGACCTGGTGCAGCACAAGGCGTTCGAGCTCAACCAGCCCGAGGCGGGCAGGACGGTTCCCGTGCTCGTCGAGGGCGCGTCGAAGCGCGACGCGTCCATCCTCATGGGCAAGAGCCCCAAGAACCAGACCGTGCACGCGCGCATCCCGCAGGGCGTGCGCATCGAGGACCTCGCCGGCACCATCGTGAACGTGCGCGTTGACGAAGCCCGCACGTGGTACCTGTCGGGCGAGATCGCATAAGCGGGGAGCGTGACGCGCTTGAACCTGCCCGCACCCGTCATCTGCGTCGTCGGCCCCACGGCGTCGGGCAAGTCCGACCTCGCCCAGGTCATCGCGCAGCGCGTCGGGGGAGAGGTGGTGAGCGCCGACTCCATGCAGGTGTACCGCGGCATGGACATCGGCACCGGCAAGGTCCCGCCCTCCGAGCGCGCCGTGCCGCACCACGGCCTTGACTTGGTCGATCCCGGCGAGCCCTACTCAGCGGCGCTCTTCCAGACCTACGCGCGCGCCTGCTTCGCCGACATCGCGCGGCGCGGCCACCGCTCGGTGCTCGCAGGCGGCACGGGGCTCTACGTGCGCGCGGCGGTTGACGCGTACGACTTCCCGCAGGGCGAGCAGGTGGACAACCCCGTGCGCGAGCGCTACACGCGCCTCGCCGACGAGGAGGGCCCCCAGGCGCTCTGGGAGCTCCTGCGCGAGCGCGACCCCCGAAGCGCCGCCGTGCTGCACCCGAACAACGTGCGCCGCGTGGTGCGCGCCTTTGAGCTGCTCGAAGAGGGCAGAAGCTACGCCGAGCAGAAGGAGAACCTCCAGAAGATCGAAGCTGCCGTGCCGGCCGCGTTCATCGGCCTTGCCGTCGATCCCGCCGTCCTTGCAAAGCGCATCGACCGCCGCGTCGAGGGCATGGTGGCGCAGGGGCTCGTCGAGGAGGTAAAAAGTCTGTTAAACCAGGGCTTCCGCGCGGGTATCACCGCGCCGCAGGCCATAGGATACAAGGAGATCGTTGCGGCCCTCGACGGGACGTGCACGCTCGACGAGGCCGTCGAGCGCATCAAGGTGGCCACGCGGCGCTATGCCAAGCGGCAGCGCACGTGGTTTCGCAAGGACCAGCGCATCTGCTGGGTCAACGCCGACGTCTTCGACGCTGACGCGCTCGCCGAGGAGGCCCTCGCGCTCATACGCAGCGCTGACGCGGCCTTCGAGGCGCGGCGGGCAGGGGAGCAGCGCTCATGAGCATCTGGACGACGCAAGCAAGGAAGCAGGGAATGGAACTCAACTTCGCCAAACTCCACGGTCTGGGAAACGACTTCGTGTTCATCGACGACTTCAGCCGCGAGCTCGAGCTTACGGCCGAGCAGGTGCGCTGGCTGTGCGACCGGCACTTCGGCATCGGAGGCGACGGCGTCATCCTCGTGCGCCCCTCCGCGGACCCCTCCTGCGCCGCGTACATGCACTACATCAACTCAGACGGCTCGCTCGCCCAGATGTGCGGAAACGGCGTGCGCTGCTTCGCCAAGTTCCTCGTGGACCGCGGCTTCGTGAACGCGCAGGACGGCGCGTTCGTCGCTGACACGCTCGCCGGCCCGCGGCCCATGAGCTTCACGACCGACGAGGCGGGGCGCCTGACGAGCGCGACGGTCGACATGGGCCGTCCCGTGCTCGAGCCCGCGGAGGTTCCCGTGGACGCGCCGGCGAACGCCGCCTCAGTCCAAGGCGCCGCGTTCGTGAAGGAGCTTCCCCTTACGTCCCCGTGGGGCACGTTTCGCTTCACGTGCGTGTCGATGGGCAACCCGCATGCGGTGTGCTTCGTCGACAGCTGGGACGACATGCCCGACGCGCTGTTCGCCGACCCGGCTGAGAAGTCGCTCGAGACGCTCGACCTCAACGCCGTGGGGGCCTTCTTCGAGCGCCATGAGGCGTTCCCCGAGAAGGCCAACGTCGAGTTCGCCGTCGTTGAGGACGACGGGATCCACATGCGCGTGTTCGAGCGCGGCTGCGGCGAGACGCTCGCGTGCGGCACGGGCGCGTGCGCAACGAACGTCGCCGCCTGCCTCACCGGGCGCGCGACCTGCGAGAACGACCTCATCCTGCGTGGCGGCACGCTGCACGTCCGCTGGGCTGACGACGACCACGTGATGATGACGGGGCCTGCCGCCGAGAGCTTCGCCGGCACGGTCGAGCTGCCGTCCGAGCTGCCCCAACTGGCGGCAGGTGCGTGATGTCCGAGTTCGAGCCTGTCATCTACCGCGGCCCCGTCACCACCTCGGAGGAGCGCCGCGAGCGCGCCGTCCTCGTCGGCGTCGACCGCCCCGGCCTCACCTGGCCGCTTGCCTCCTCGCTTGCCGAGCTCGAGCGCCTTGCCGACACTGCCGGAGCCGATGTGGTGGCCACCACCACGCAGAAGCTCGACGCCCTCAACCCGCGCACGTTCGTGGGAAGCGGCAAGGCTGCGGAGATCGCCGAGATCGCGCGCGCCCACAGCGCCGACCTGGTCATATTCGACGACGAGCTCACGCCCTCGCAGCAGTCGAACCTCGAGCACATCGTTGACAAAGACGTCAAGGTGATCGACCGCACGGCGCTCATCCTCGACATATTCGCCCTGCACGCCACCAGCCGCGAAGGGCGCCTGCAGGTGAGGCTCGCCCAGAACCAGTACCTCTACCCGCGCCTGCGCGGCATGTGGGCGCACCTGGCCTCGAACCGCATGGGCGGCGGCGTAGGGTCGCGCTTCGGCGAAGGAGAGAGCCAGCTCGAGGTTGACCGCCGCATGGTGCGCAAGCGCATCACCTCGATCAAGCGCGAGCTCGCCCATCTGGGAGAGGTGCGCGCGCTGCAGCGCGAGAGCCGCTATGCGAGCGGCATGTTCAAGGTGGCGCTCGCCGGGTACACCAACGCCGGCAAGTCGAGCCTCATCAACCGCCTCACGAACGCCGACGTGCTCAGCTACGACAAGCTCTTCGCCACGCTCGACTCCACCACCCGCAAGTTCGAGCTTCCCGAGGGGCGCGAGATCACCATCACCGACACGGTGGGCTTCATCCAGAAGCTCCCCACCACGCTCGTGGAGGCGTTCAAGTCAACGCTCGATGAGATCACGGGCGCTGACCTCATCCTGCACGTGATCGACGCCTCCTCGCCCGAGTTCGAGGGGCAGACCGAGGCCGTGCGCGAGGTGCTCGGCCAGATAGGAGCTCAGAGCATCCCCTGCATCGAGGTGTTCAACAAGGCCGACCTCCTCACCGAGGAGGAGCGCGCCGGCCTTGCCGCCCGCTACCCGTTCGCCCAGGTGGCATCTGCCCACACCGGCTTCGGCATCGAGGAGCTCGTGCGGCGCATCAGCGCCGCCGCCGCCGCGTCAGACGTGCACATGGAGGTGCTCGTACCCTACGCGAAAGGCTCGCTCGTCGCGCTCGCGCACGAGCGCTGCCACCTCGTAGGGGAGGCGCACGAGGCAGAGGGGACGCGCCTCACGATGCTCGTCCCGCCGAGCTACGCTGACACGTTCGCCCCCTACCGCGTTAAGCGGGAAGGGGAGAGGTCCTAGGGGAGGGGTCCCGGGCGGCGACAGGGGAGCGCGCTTTCGCTCTGGAGGAGCGTTCCCGCCCTTACAGCCTGCGGAACACCGCCACGACCTTGCCCGCGATGGAGCAGTCGCTCACGATGATGGGGTCCATGCTGGAGTTCTCGGGCTGCAGCCTGATGTGGTCCTTCTCCTTGTAGAAGCGCTTGACCGTGGCGCCGTCGTCGACGATGGCCACGACGATGTCCCCGTTGTTGGCGACGGGCTGCTCCTTCACCACCACGTAGTCACCGTCGTTGATGCCGATCTCGATCATGGAGTCGCCCCGCACCGAGAGGAGGAACGACGGCGCGTCCCCTACGATGTCCGTGGGCAGCGTGATGGTGTCCGTTATGTTCTCCTGGGCGAGGATGGGCGTGCCAGCTGCCACGTCCCCCACGAGGGGCACGTCGACGACCCTGCCGAAGCTCGGCGTGATGATGTTGGTTGCCTCGTCCTCGAGCTGATAGGTGAGCGCGATGGAGCGCGACTTCAGCGGATCGCGCTTGATGTAGCCCTTCTCCTCGAGCGCCTTCAGGTGCACGTGGACGGTGGAGGGGGAGGAGAGGCCCAAGGTCTGGCACACTTCGCGAACCGTGGGACCATAGCCCTTTTCCCGAATACAGTCCTCGATGCAGTTGAGCACTGCCTGTTGGCGCTTCGTGATCTTCTGTGCCATGGCTTTTCCTTCCTTCGCGAACAAATGTTTTAAAAAGGCATTGACATGAACTTTTGTTCGTCCTATTATATCCACGAACAAAGGTTCTACGCAAGACCTGGAGGGAAGAAAAATGAAGAATCTTGAGATGAACTACCCTGTGGAAGGCACATCCGCTCTTCGTTTGGCCCGCGAGAGCGCCCCCGCGCGCAGCGCGCGCATCATCAGCTTTCCCGGAAAAGGCGACGGAGCCATGTTGCGCGAGGTGCCCGCGGCCCCAGACCATGCGGAAGGCGCTGGCTCGCTCGCCGGGCTTCCGTTCAACCGGTTCACGCGTGCCCAGGTGGTCGTTGCCTTCGCGGCGGGCATCCTCATGAGCGTTGTCGCGCTCGTCCTCTAGCGCTCGTCCTCGAGCAGCCAGCATCCTTATTTCGTGCAGATGATCGCCGTCTGCACCGCATGCGGTATGATGGAGCGCAAACGAGCTTAAGGAGCGCCATGTACTGCCCATCATGCGGACACGATGAGTCGAAGGTCGTTGACTCCCGGTCAGCCGAAGAAGGAGCCTCTATTCGCCGCCGGCGCGAGTGCCTCGCGTGCGCGCATCGCTTCACCACCTATGAGCGTCTTGGCGAGAACCCCATCATCATCATCAAGTCCGACGGCTCATCCGAGGCGTTTGACCGCCAGAAGCTCATGCGCGGCCTGCTCATCGCCTGTGCGAAGCGCCCTATCTCACCCGAGCAGATCGACGGGCTCATCTCGAGCATCGAGAGCGACCTGAGGTCCTCGCCGCGCACTGAGACGCGCTCGAAGGACCTCGGCGACATGGTCCTCGCGCGCCTCGCGAAGCTCGATGACGTCGCCTACATCCGCTTCGCCAGCGTGTACAAGGACTTCCAGAGCATCGAGGAGTTCGCCCAAGCCCTCAAGGAAATGAATGCGTAGGTGAGCCATGCCGCTTAATGTGCCTTATCTCATGACCGACGCTGAAATCGAACGTCCGTCCTATTCCTACGAAGGCGACGCAGGGCTTGACCTGCGTGCGACGCACGCCGCCGTGCTCGAGCCCTTCGAGCGCGCGACGATCAGCTGCGGCTTCTCGCTCGCCATCCCCGAGGGCTACGCCGGGCTCGTCATCCCGCGCAGCGGGCTCGCGGCGAAGCACGGCATCTCGGTCGTCAACGGGCCGGGGCTCATCGACAGCGGCTACCGCGGCGAGATCAAGGTCATCCTCGTCAACCTCGACGCACGCGAGGCGTTTCACGTCGAGCCCGGAGATCGCATTGCGCAGCTTGTGATAATCGCCGTTCCCGCCGTCTCGCTTAAGAGCGTCGAGAGCCTTGCCGCGAGCGAGCGCGGAGAAGGCGGTTTCGGAAGCAGCGGACGCTAGATTTTCACGACCCTTGAGTCATGGGAAGGCAAAACGGGGCCTTAGAACGGCTCTCAGAGCCTCGTAGATATAACACCAGGTCAAACGCATAGTTTTTAGAAAAGAGACAACCTGTGGACGAAAACCAGCGCAAAGAGGACAACCAGGCGGGCGAAAACCAGGCGCAGCCGCCGACGCTCGGGAGAACCGCGCAGCTCAAGTCAGCCCAGTCGCTCGTCACCTTCGGCATCATCGCGGGTCCTGTCTCCATGTTGCTTGGAGGCGTGCTGGTCAGCTCGATCGCACTCACGTGCTCCATCATCGCGTACGTGAAGGTGCGCGGCGTCATCAGCTCGGAGGGGTCCGCAGACGCCACGGCCCGCGCGATCCAACGCCAGGCCCTCGTGGCCTTGGCCGTCAGCGCCGTGGCGCTTGTGTTCAACGGAATCTACCTGGCTATCACGCTGCCGAGCGTCATCGAGGCCGTCAACTCAGGTGACCTCTCGACGATGTTTGACTTCAGCAACGTGCTCGGCCAGAAGACGCCTCCCGCAGAGACCCCCTCGATCTGGGGCTAGTTTCAAGCACCGCACACGAGGGCAAAGCGAGATCGCCCAAGCCGTCAAGCGCACCTGGCCCCTAACCGCATCGCATATATTTTATTGATAACATATGTTATGTAAAGTTGTTAAATTGGGCTATGAGGAAACCGTCATGGCATCTTTCTGCCTTTAATGAGACTGCATGGGCAACGCGCTCGGACAGTCAGCCTCACGTCATCGGCAAGCGCAAGATTGAGGTCCGCACATCATGTCGGCGAACAGTGATGGCTCAACCGGCCTGGCTGACGATGCGGCAAAGGCTACAGCATCACGCGTGACTATGAAGTCGGCTCCAGCGTTTTCGGCCGCCACCCTGACCAGCCCGTCCTCAAAATCAGGCTCGTCGGACGCAAGCGCCAAAGTGCAAGCGGCACGGTCGATGGGAACCACCTCCGCAAGGTCCATAAAGGCGGACAGGTATCCTCGCACCAGGTCGTCATCGAAATGCTTGCGAACTATGTAGTAAGAGTCCTTGAGTGAACCTGCCGACACGACAGCTTCGTACCTTCCCTTGCCCGCCGCCTCCACGATCCGAAGGGCGCATGAGGAGCCCGGACGATCGGGAACCATGTAGTCTATGAGAATGTTGGTGTCCAGAAGCGCTTTAATCACGGTTGCGCAACTCCTCTCGAACATCCTCATCCGTCATCGAAGCTAAAGGCGTTCCTAGAGGGGCTCGTGCGCGCAGCTCGGCCAACTTCACGGCAGCAGCAGCCTTCCGGCTCTGGTTGCCATCCTGCCCCAGCACAGGGATTTCGCCTGTAGCTGCGATGTGCTCCCATACGCCAGCTATGACGTCCGTAGCGGTAAGACCCTGCTTCCTGATGTAGACATCGGCAACATGCTTCACGCTCTCGTCTACGCGCCCGGATACTATCGCCGTGGCCATGTCTCTCCCATCTCGATTTTTTTGCATGCGTCTACAGTATACGCCACAGCCCATAGGAGCGCCTTACTAGCGCTCCCCTTCTTCCGCGCTAGAATGTACTACGTTGTTATATGTTCAAAGGACTTGCCATGGCAATGGAAACAACGACCATTAGGTTCGCGCCTGAGGAAAATACCTGGATTCAAAGCTACGCTGACTTCTGCGGGAAGACGTTCTCGGACGTCGTTCGCGAAGCCGCCTTGGAAAAGGTCGAGGAAGAGGCCGATCTCGAAGCCTATGCCCAGGCGCTCGAAGAAGACGACGGGGTTCGCTATTCGATGGACGAGATTATACACATGGCCATGAGGACGCAATGAGCTATCGCCTGCTTGCGCGCATAGAGGATGATGCGCTCATCTCGCACGTCGCGCACCGCCGAATCCCTTTATAATGCACCCAAGGCTAACAACCAGAGGAGGTGGCCCTGTGAGTCCGCGTCAAATTGACATCGCCGACATGCAATGCTGGCTTTTGCGCATGGCGGAAAAGAAGTGGCACATGCCCGCCCCTCAAGTTGCCGCCCTCTTCCAGCAGCACGACGTATTCGGCTACGTAGCCGACCTGTACGACATCCTGCACCTCAGCAGCTACGACCTCGCCCTGGCCGACGTTGAGGGCTACCTCAAGAACAGAGGGGCGCTACTATGCTGACTCTGCACGAGGGCCTTATCCTCTACCACGGTAGCTACGCACGAGTGGAGCACATCGACCTCGACCGATGTGCTCCAGGGAAAGACTTCGGGCGAGGCTTCTACCTCACCACTGACTACGAGCAAGCGCGAAGCTTCGTGGCCCTTTCGATTCGCAAGCGCAAGGCTGACACCGGCGAGGAAGTCTACGGCGGCTATGTCTCCGCGTTCAAAGTGACTGCGCCGCATCTGCTGCAATTTCACGCATTCGAGGAGGCTGACGAAGACTGGCTCCACTTCGTGGCGGCGAATCGGCGCAACGACCTCTTTCCCCACGTGATTGCACGCTATGCAGGCTTCGATGTCATCGCGGGCAAAATAGCGAACGACCAGACCGCGCGAACGTTACAGCTCTACGTGTCCGAGGCTTTTGGCGAGCCTGGAACCGAGGCCGCCGACCAACTTGCCGCTGCGACCCTCATGCCCAATCGGCTGTCTGACCAATACTGCTTCCGCACCCCGGAAGCTGTTCGCTGCCTCACGTTCGAGGGGAGCGACCACTATGACGGGTGACTTCGGCGATCCCCTCTCCGCCTCCCAGATGGAAGCTTGCGCTGTCCTGGTCATGCGCATGATGCTAGAAGACCTCGCTGCCGAGACGGGTCGTGCCTTCGACGAGCTGCTTGTGGCGTTTGCCAGCTCGAGCACTTACTCGATGCTGTTCGACTTCGAGACTCGCCTTTGGGCGGAAGGCCCGGACTACCTCCGCGGCGTTTGGGAGCGCGAGGCCAAAGGGAGTTCCAGAAACGACTGCCTGCACGACGTCACTTGACGCTCCTACCCCAGCTCATCAAGAGTTGACTCTGAAGCCCTTCATCAAAGTCTTTACTGTTTTATGAATGTGCAAAGCATCTTGACTATACGCCGATTTCCTCAGTTGAAATGCCCTGCCTCTCCCCCATAGCATCGTATCAGGCGGGTTTGTTGCGCTCCGCCGAAAGCGCCTGACCCGCTCAAGCATAAGAATATGCGAGGATGAGGAGGTAGGAACATGACGGATTCGAACGCAAAGGCGTCAAAGGGCACATGGTACAACGTTCCCTGCGCCACGAACTGCGGCGGGCGCTGCCTAGTCAAGGTGCTTGTCAAGAACGGCGAGTACGTGCGTACCAAGACCGATGATACGCATGAGGATAGCTGGGAGTGGCCTCAGGCAAGGGCGTGTCCCATGGGATATGCCCAATGGGAGAAGACGTTCGGGCCGGGCAGGCTCAAGTACCCCATGAAGCGCAAGAGCTGGAGTCCCGAAGCGCCTAACGGGCATCTCCGAGGTATGGACGAGTGGGAGCGTATCAGCTGGGACGAGGCGCTCGACATCATCTCGAGCGAGCTTGTCAAGGCAAAGGAGAAGTACGGCAACGAGTCCATCCTCTTCATAAACATCATGTCGCTCGAAGGCTATTTGGGTTCAGTGCTCTCCAAGTTCGGCGGTTACGTCGATCTCTCTTCGGTTGACTCCATGGGCACATTCACGTACAACCCGGCCATGTACGGCTTGCAGAACATGAACGTTAACGACCGCTACGACAACGTAAACTCGGATTACATCGTCCTGTACGGCCACAACGGCGCGTGGGCCGAGTTCCCTTCCGCCTACTACCTGAAACCCGCGCATGAGGCGGGAGTGAAATTCGTCTTCGTCGGCCCCGAGTACAACGCCACCGCAGGCGTGTTCGACGCCGAATGGTTTCCGGTGCGTCAGGGCACCGACACTGCCTTCCTGCTAGGTGTAGCTCACTCCATGCTTACCCAGGACGACGGCGGTTCAATCGTCAACTGGGATTTTCTCGAGCGCTGCACCGTTGGCTTTGACAAGGCCCACATGCCCGACGATGCCAAGATCGACGAGAACTTCAAGGACTATGTTATGGGCGTCTACGACGGTATCGAGAAGACCCCCGAGTGGGCAAGCCTTATCTGCGGCTGTCCTGTCGACAAGATCGAAAAGTTCGCTCGCATCATGGGAGCTGAGAACAAGGTCTCCATCCACACAAGCGGCGCGCCAGCGCGCAATACCGGTGCGGAGAATTTCCCGCAGCTGCTCATGACCGTCGCTGCAATGGGCGGTCACTTCGGCACGCCCGGCAACGCCTGCTCCAACGACCAACAGTACGGCTCCTTTGACCGGGGTCCGACGCTGGCGAGCAACGGCGCCGGCGGACGTGCGTTCACCTGCTGTCCCACCGCTTTGAAGAACCCAGTTCAGATGAACATACCCAGCAACGAGGTTTGGGAGTCTGTCCTCAACGGCACGCCTTTCCATGATTGTGGCGATGCCCTAGCCGGCATGCGTCCCTGCGAGGAGAAGCAGACCGACATCCACGTTATCGTGAGCGAGCACCACAACCGGCTGGGCTCGTTCGAGGGCACCGCGAAGGGCATCAAGGCCTTCCGCAAGGTTGACTTTGTGTGCGCGCAGGCATACTGGATGAAGACCGAGGCCAAGTATGCCGACGTCGTGCTTCCCGTTGCGACGCGTTGGGAGCGCTACATGTACAACTTCTATACGTCAGTGGGCGCCACCTATCGCGACTTCGCCCTCATCAACAACAAGGTCGTCGACCCTCTCTATGAGGCTAAGAGCGACTATGACATCGCCTGGGCGCTTGCCGAGAAGCTTGGCGTTGACATCAGCGAGTTCATGGCTGACAGCGAGAAGCAGCATTGGTTCAACAGCATCTCCGGCGCAAAGGTCATCGTGGCTGACGACGAGGAAGTCGACGAGAGCCTGCTCGTCGAGGGCGGTTCCGCGAACTGGGCGGATGCTATGCTCGAATCTGACGAAGGCGAGGTGGAAGAGAGCGAGGCCAAACCTCCGAAGCTGGGAGACCGATACCGACCGCTCGTAACCATCACCGAGGAGGACCTCGAGAAGCTTGGCGTTAAGGGTAAAGTCCAGGAGGGCGTCATCTCGCTCGACCAGTTCCTGGAGGATGGCATTTACCGCTACAGGCGTGATGATGCCGGCTACCCAGGTGTCTACATTGCCTACGAGGACTTCGTGCGCGATCCCGAGGGCTGCCCGCTCGACACGCCTTCCGGCAAGTTCGAGATATACTGCCAGACCAAGTCCGACTGGTTCGACAAGATTCACAACGGTTGGCCCAACTACCAGCCCGTGAGTCCTCTGCCCAAGTATCTGCCCACCGTTCGCGGCTATGTCGAGGGCTTCGAGGATTGGGAGAGGCAGATTCCAGGCAAGCACCCCTATATGGTGTCGAACTCCCACACCCTGCGCCACTCCCACACTGATCATGACAACTTGTCCTACCTGCGTGAGGCATGGGCGAATCCCGTTTACATCAGCGTTGCCGACGCCGCTGAGAAGGACATCGAGACTGGTGACGTGGTGATGCTTTACAACGACAATGGCAAAGTGCTGCGTCGCGCCCAGGTGAGCCGATTCGTTATGCCTTCGACCCTTGATCTGCCGCATGGCTGCGCGGTCGAGGTTGATGAGGCAACTGGCATCGACCTTGCTGGTGCTGACAACTATCTGTGCTCGGCTGCTGAGACCACTGCCAACGGCAGCAACGCTTGGAACTCCACGCGCGTGAACTTCGAGAAATACGAGGGTGATTTGGTCTTGAGGCCAGATCACGAGTGGGAGCCGCGCGTTCCCCTGAAGGGTTAGGTGATTACTATGTCAGAATACGGCTTCCTCTTCGATGCGAATAACTGCATTGGCTGCAAGACCTGTCAGGTTGCCTGCAAGGACTCGCATCGTCTGCCGATCGGCGTCAACTATCGCAAGGTTCGTTCTTTCACCACTGGAGCATACCCTGAGGTTGGCATGTACCACGTGTCCATGGCTTGCAACCACTGCGCCAACCCCGCCTGCGCCAAGGCCTGCCCTCAAGGGGCCCTTTCCAAGGACGCAGCAACGGGCATGGTCGTCCTCGACGAGGACAAGTGCGCTGGTTGCGGCTCATGTGTGGCAGCTTGCCCCTACGGGGCTGTGGTTCTCAACCCCGAGATAGGCAAAGCTGGCAAATGCGATGGCTGCGTGGGCCTCGTGGCTCAGGGAGAGCGCCCCTCGTGCGAGGCAGCATGCCCCATGCGCGTCATATGGTTTGGCCCGCTTGACGAGCTCAAGGCCAAATACGGCGATAAGGGCTACGTGCGCGATTTCGTGGTTCTGCCGTCTTCGGATGTCACCGACCCCTCGTTGGCTTGCGTCATCAAGGAGATCATGCTCGATTCTGATTACGACGAGGTTTTCAACTAAAGCAGCACCTCTGATCATAGAGTAGATGAGCGGCGCGGTCTGCTACCATAGGAGGTGGGCCGCGCCTTCTGCTTTTGCCGTACGGCAGGGCTTGTCACAATCGCGGCGAAGGGGGGAAGTGGTAAGGGGGATCTTATGATTGAAAGAGTTGGAACAAAGGAAATATTCGCCCGCTCTCTCATGGAGATCGCCGAAGACAAGCCGGCCAACAAGATATCGGTCAAGGAAATCGCCGCGAACTGCGGCATGACTACAGCGACCTTTTACAACCATTTCGAGAGCAAGTATGATCTGATGGCATGGGTCAACAACCGCGACACTGATGCGGCAACCGATAAGTTCGGCTATGAAAACGACTGGCTCCAGACGATTCGCCTCTACATTGACGCGCTGTGCAGACACAGGGATTTCTATCGCAACTCCCTCCAGAATACCTACGGGAGAGAATCGCAGCACATGCGCACCTTCTATCACTTCAAGGACCACGCGGTAGAGCACCTCAAAAAGCTTCACGGGATGGACGAGTTCAGCCCGAAGGTTGCGTTCTCTCTCGACTTCTACTTCCAAGGACTTTCCCACGTCATGGTGAACTGGCTGCTTGACAAGGAACCAGTTCCCGCCGAAGAGCTTGCCCAGTGGTGCGTGGAGAGCATGCCCCACGAAGTCGAGTGGCTCTTCTTGGAACCGCCGAAGAAACAACTGGGAGAAGAATTGAGATAACGCGGTCAGCTTGCCCGAATGCCTTGCTGACGCTCCCCTTCTTCCTGCAATAGAATGTACTACGTTACTATACGTTCTGAGGATTCACCATGGCAATGGAGGCGACAGTCGTCAGGCTTGGGAACGCGAAGCCTAGGCGCGCAAGGCCCCGGCACCGCACCTCGGGAGGGATATAAGGCGCGGTGCTGGGAACCTGTCGAAGAGGGTTCGCTTTTCGAACCCGTTTTGCTCTGACGCGCCCTGCTCGATTCCAGCGTGCTCAAGCATGCTCTCGTTCGGCTTGCCCAAGCCTGCCTGAGCGCTAGGCGCCGTAGTTGATGATGCCGCTCACCTCGTCTTCGGTCATCGGGCACTCGAAGAAGTGCTCGTAGAAGTACGTGATGTCCTCGGCAAGCTCAGCTTCGGAGTACAGGTCGGGATACAGCTTGCTCATCGCCCACATGACGGTGAGCGGCTGCTCGACCGTGCGATTGCCCCACACATGCGCTACCGTCGGGACGGCGTACACGCGCCCACTTTGGATGGCGGGGATGTTCTGCAGGTTCGCGTCAGCGAGGATGTCGCCCACCTTCACGTTCGACGAGAAGATGACCTCGGGCTGCCAGCCGAGCAGATCCTCCATGGTGTACTCCAGCGAGTTCTTGACATGCGCCTCCTTCGTCACGCTGCTTCCGCCCGCGGTTTCGATCCACCACTCGGAGATGACGTGGGGGTTCGTCAGCGACATGACGTCTCCGTAGAGTGTCTTGACGCGGTCTGCCTCGGCAAGCCCGCTGGTCAGGGACTCCGCCTTGCCAACCATCTGGTCGAAGTAGTCGTTGTAGTCCTTTGCGCGATCAGGGACGTTGAGCGCCTCTCCCATCAAGGTGACGGCCTTCTTCACGTCCTCGACGTCATTCCACTTCAGGACGATGCAGGCAAGTCCGTTTTCCTCCAGCTGCTGCGCCGTCTCCTCGGTCATGGTGATGCACAGGTCGGGGTTGACGGTAAGCGTCTTCTCGATGTCGACTCCGTCAGCCGTCTCGAACACCTCCCCTTCCTTGATCTGCGGCGCGAACTTGTACTGCATGGCCCACTTGTCGTTCTTCGTGAAGTTCGCCGGCATCTCGTTCACGATCGCCTCGCCTTTGCCCATGCACTCGACGAAGGCGTTCAGCACCCCCACCGAGCCGAACGTGGCGATGCTGTCAACCTCGGCGGGGATCTCGACGGTCCTGTTCGCCATGTCGGTTACAGTGCGCGTAGCCGGAGCCTCGGCAGCTGCGCTGCTGCTCTCGCTCGCCTTCGGCTCACTTGACGCGCAGCCGGCAAGCGCAAGGCACGCGAGCGCCGCTGCCAGCAGCGTCGACAGCGCCATGCTGGCGATCTTTCGCATGTTTCGTTTCGTCATAGCTTTGAAGTCCTTTCTCTTCGGTTGTTCTCAAGCCCTTCCCAAGCTCGTCTTGAGCTCTTGGCTTTCTTTGGAGCCCGCTCGAACGCCAGCGTGCGCGCGGGTGTAGGCCGTTTCGTCAAGCAGGGGGATGCACGTCTTGACCACGAGGCCGCCCACGAACGTTCCGCCCACATGGACCGGCGTGTCGTACAAGTTGGTCAACGACTCGCTGGTCACGATGTCGTCAGGCGAGCCGACGTCGATGAGCGCGCCGCTCTTCATGAGCGCCGCCTTCGTGCACGCCAGGAAGGCATGGTCGGGATAGTGCGAGGTCATGAGGATGCCCAGGCCCTGCCCCGCCAGGTACTTGAGGGCCGTGAGGATCTTGACCTGATTGTGGTAGTCGAGGTTGGCGGTGGGCTCGTCCATCACCAGCAGCCGAGCGTCTTGGGCAAGCGCCCGCGCGACGAGCACCATCTGGCGCTCCCCTCCCGACATCTCCTGGTAGCGGCACTCGGCCAAGTGCGCTATCTGCAGCCGCTCCATCGCCTCGTCGACCACCTGCCTATCACGCGCCGTATGGCTGGCGCCGGCGGAAAGGTGCGCCACACGCCCCATGAGCACCACCTCGCGCGCCGTGTAGGGAAAGGCGATGCTCGTCGACTGCGGCACGTAGGCCAGGTAGCGGGCGCGCCTCTCGAGACGCATCCGCGTCACGTCTTCGCCGTCAATGAGGATGCGCCCGCCATCCGGCCTCTCGAACCCGAGCAGGCAGCGCAGAAGCGTCGTCTTCCCCGTTCCGTTCGACCCCAGAAGGCACAGTATCTCACCGCGGTCGATGCTGAAGCTGACGCCCTTCAGCACTTCCCTGCCCCGGCGATACGAGAACCTCACGTTGCTGACGTCGAGCATCACACCCACTCCTTCCGCGTGTGGATGAGGAGGAACACGAACATCGGCGTGCCGATGAGCGCCGTGAGCACGCCTAAGGGCAGGTCGGAGAACGAGGAGCGCACGATGTCGTCGATGAGCAGCAGGAAGATGCCGCCGGCGAGAAACGAGCTTCCCAGCAGCTTGGAAAACGACGCGCCTGTTATCGTGCGGGCGATGTGGGGAACCACCATGCCGATCCAGCCGATGATGCCCGCAACGGAGACCGCGCACGCCGTCATGAGGGTGGAGGCCACGATGACGACGCCCTTGACCACGTTGACGTTGACCCCCATGGATCGAGCCTCGTCCTCCCCTGCAGCCAGGACGTCGATCTTGTTGCGAAGCGCGAACAGCAGGGCCAGCGACAGGACGACGGCCGGGCACATGAGGGCCAGATCGGCGTTATCACCTTTGTTCAAACTCCCCATCAGCCAAAACGTGATCGAGGGGAGCACGCGTCAGTGTCAGCCACCGTCTTCACGATGGAGATGAGCGCTTGGAAGAAGCTGGACGTCACCACGCCCGCCAGCACGAGCACCGTGAGGTTCTGCCGGCCGAGCACCGCGCCGATGACGTAGGCGAGCAGCACGGCGACCGAGCCGCCGACGAAGGCGGCGAGCTGGATCTGCCACCAGGTGCACCCGTTGAGCATGGCGAGCGCCGCTCCGAAGCCCGCGCCTGCTGACACCCCCAAGATGTCCGAGGACACCATGGGGTTCTTGAACACCGTCTGATACGACGCTCCCGACACCGCCAGCGCACCGCCGATCAGCACCGAGAGCGTGATCTGCGGAAAGCGGACGCCGAGCATGATCTGGTCGGTCACGGTAGACCAATACGGCTCGATCCCCGTCAGGCGCGAGAGCAGGACGTCAACCACCAGCGGCACCGATGCCTCGACGCTGCCGACGACGAACGAGCACAGGTAGACGACGACCAGCACCGCAGCCAAAAGTCCCATCTTCACCCAGAAGTGCCACGCGCGCACCCTCACCTCCTCGCCCTCCCCTGCGCCGAGGTGCCCAACATCTCCACCATAAGCTCGCTTCCCGCATCAAGGCTGCATCCCGGCGCCAAGGCGCAGTAGGCGTTGACGGTGCGCACGTTCTGGGCGAGCGAGGATGCACGGGAGGGCGCGGAAACGTGCAGCCCGTCGTCGCGCTCGTCGGCAACCAGGCGCACCAGGCGCTCGAACTGCGGGCGCGCTGCGAGCGAATCGTCGAGCAAGGCGCTTCGCGTCATGCGCCGCGGCATCTTCTGGCCCTGGTAGAAGCATATGAGCGCCTGGAGCAGCCAGTCGCAGGCCAGCCATGCGGCCAGCATGGGGCCGGGGACGTTGAGCGCCGGCTTCCCGTTGATGACGGCAAGGCCCACGGGCCGCCCGGGAACCGCCTTGATGCCATGCGAGAAGTACGAGGCGCGCTCCTGCAGAAGCTGGGCGCAGAAGTCCTCGGATCCACGCGAGGAGCCGCCGTTCACCAGGACGATGTCGCAGCTCGCCACAAGCTCGTCGATCGCTGCGCCGAGAAGCTCCTCGTCATCGGCGACGATGGGACACTCGACGAGGCAGGCGCCCCATTGCTGCACGAATCCCCTGATCATGAGGCCGTTGCTCTGGATGGTCTCGCCTCTTTCGGGACGCGTGCCCACCGCTACGAGCTCGCTTCCCGTGGGAAGGTAGCCGATGCGCAGCTTGCGCTTCACCTCAACTGCGTCAAAGCCGCCGGCAGCGAGCAGCGCCACGTCTTCGGGACGCAGCACGGTTCCCTCTGCGCAGAGAAGCTCTCCTTCCGCAAGCTGGGATCCCGCCGCGCGGACGCCGCCGCCCGGCTTGACCCCCTTGACCTCAGCGAAAGAAAGGCCGCCATTCGGCAGGGTCGCCACGTTCTCGATGGCGATCACCGCATCGAACGCGTCGGGGAAGTCATCTCCCGTGTCGGCGCGCACGAAGTCGACGCCCGGCTTCCACGCCGACGCGTCGGGCACGCCGCCTGCGAAGTCCGCTGACCTGACGGCCACCCCGTCAAAGGCCGACACGCGATGCGCAGGCGCGTTCCACCGCGCGCGGTACTCGCGGGCCGTAACGCGCCCGTACGCTTCGCCGAGCCTTATCGTCTCCGTCTCGACGGGCATCTTCCAGCGACTCGTGAGCGCGCTGACGGCCTCAGGGCGCGTGAGCGCTTTCTCGACTTCGAACTTCACGGCAGATTCCCCCTCCGCAAGTTGTCCTTACTTAATACATGTATTAGAATAATAGTTATTTCAGAATAATAAGTTGCCATGGCAACATGACCGAATCTCGCGCGACATGCCGCTGGGTTTCGCCGAAGGAGCAGCACGCAATGCAGCATCATCCGACCACGATTGACCACGAGGCGCTTGCGCGTCTCCCGCTCTTTGAGGGGATTCCCGCCGAGAAGCTCGAGCAGGTTCTCGTCTGCCTCAAGGCCCGGCAGCGCTGCTATGCGAAGGACGAGATCATATTCCGCAGCGGCGACAACAGGCGCGCTGCGGGCGTGCTCGCACGGGGACGTGCCGTGAACGTTTGGGTTGACCGCGAGGGGAATCACTCGATCATCAGCGAGTACTCCCCGGGATCCATCATCGCCGGAGACGCGCTGACAAGCGGCGTGGCCACGTCGCCGCTCGACATCGTAGCCACGCAGGATTGCGCGGTGGTGAGCTTCAGCATGGACGTGAGGGTGACGGGCTGCGAGCGATGCCGCCATTACGCCAACATCGTGCAAGAGAACGCAACCAAGGCCATCATGCAGATGAACGAGCAGATGGCACGGCGGATCTGCGTGCTGTCAGAGCGCTCGGTGCGCGGCAAGATCACGTCGTTTCTCGCCGCGCAAGCCGAGAGGGCGGGAGCCCGCTCCTTCACCATCGACTTCGACCGTCAGCAGCTTGCCGACTACCTCTTCGTCGAGCGAACCGCCCTCTCCCGCGAGCTCGGCAAGATGCGGAGGGAGGGGCTCATCGCCTGCGACCGCAACGAGTTCACGCTGCTCGGCGAACGGTAGGCGGCATGCGTTGAAGCGGTGGAGGACGTGCGCTGAACGCCTTGCACCGAGGACGTCGCAGCGAAGCGGGCTTGCGGCAAGGCCTTCGGCGGCAGCGGGTCAGGCAGCGGGTCAGGCCAAGCGCGCGCAGGCGTTCAGCGTCTGCGCACACACGCTCTCCCACCCGCTCTTGTCGCTGCATCGGTCGTACAGCTTTCCGGAAACCGCCCGATGAGGCCAGGGCACCACCGCCATGCCACGTGCCTCGGGAAGCCTCAAGAGCAGCGGGTCAGCCACCAGGACATCGCAGGCGCCCTGCGCCAAAAGCGCTGCCAGGCGCTCTTCGGAGTCAAGCTCGATCGTTCCCAGCCGCCGCGTTGCGCGCTCGTCGGTGAAGAACGAGGCCGTCGCAACCGAAACGCCGTGCGCCCGCCGCGCAACCTCATGCGCCAGCGCATGGGCGGACAGCTGCTCGGCCACCACCAGCACGCGCGCGCTGGGCTCTCCGCATGCGCATGAGCTTGCCGTGAGGAACGCGTAAGGATCCCCCTTCGCGGCGATTGCCGCCAGCTCCCCCATGTCGTGGCCGAAGCATGCCGGTGACCAGCAGAGGAAGGGAATGTCGAAGCGCGCTTCGAGCGCACGGGCGAGCTCGAGGCCCGACTCGGAGCCGACGAGCGCAACCTTGCAGCAGGCCAGGTCTTCGGCTTCCGCGTGCTCAGCACCGAAGGGCAACGTCGGCGTCCACCCGCCGTCCTCGACGAAGCGCATCACAGCGCGTACGGCCTCGCTGCTTCCGAAGTCGAACGGGTTGAATCCCACGAGGGCCGCGCGCGGTTTCGAGGCGTCGCGCGCAGCGGAGTCGTCCGTACCTGATTGCCGGCCTGACGCCGCGCCTGCTTGCCGGCTGCCGCGGTCATGTTGGGGCGACGACGCGTCGCACAGCCGCAGAGCGGCTTCGTACACCCGCCTGACGCCGACGTCATAGCCGGCGAACCCGTCAGTCTCGATGCCGACGACCGGAACAGCGGCCTCGGCGGCGATCTGGCGCGCCAACCCGGGGAGGTCCATGCCCACCAGCGAGGGGACGGGCGTGCCCAAAAGCGCGGCCAAACGGGGGCGCGAGCGCCTCAGCGCGGCGCTGACCTGGCATGTCAGCGCTTCGTCAGCGCCCAGCACGGTGTCGACGGTGCGCAGATGCGCGGAGAGCACCGGACGCTCCGCATCGTCTGAGCGCACGCCTTCGGCCTCGAGGAAGCTGTACGAGCAGCACCCTGGGTCGACGAAGACCAGCTGCGCGTCGCAGCCGGAAAGGACGCTCGCTGCGCCGGAGTAGTCGGAGGCGAAGGGCGGGAGGAAGCGCGACAGCTGCATGGCTCACACCAGCCCTTCCACATCGCCCGCGACTGACGAGCGCCCCTGCCGCGCCGCGCGCGCCAGCGCGTCATAGAGGCGCGCCACGCCGTCGAAACCGAAGCATCCCTCGTCATGGAACATGTCCACCGTGGCATGCGCGTCAAAGCAAGCCGCCGCGTCAGCACCGACGGCCAGAAGCCCCTCTGCGTCGCGCGGGGCATCCGTACCGCGGTCAGCAGCGCACTCCAGCTGCATGATCTCAGGATGCGTGCGCTCAAGCTCGCGCGCTCCTGCTCGCTGAGGCTCCTTGGTCGGCGAGGCTATGACGGCGACGACGTTAAACCCCGCGTCGGCAAGCGACTGCGCCAGCGCATGCGGCTCATGCGTCGCAAGGGAGTCAACGGCAACGGGCCGGCTCCCTACCGCTTCGCGCGCCTGCTCGAGCGAGCGCTCAGCACGCTCACGTGCGCGCGCAAGGGCAGGTGCCGGCGCCTCGAAACATGAGCGGGTCGCCTCATCGCCCACGCCGCGCGCATGCAGCGCCTGGGCGAGCGCGGCGTAGTTGGCGGCCATGCGGTCAACGTCATAGACCGTCTGCCAGTGCACCGTCGGCATGTGCAGCCGCTGCTCGAGCTGGAGGCACTGGCGCCGCCCGATCCAGGAAACCGAGAGCGCGAGCGCGCTCGACGCGAGGCGCTGGTATTCGTCGAAGGTTCGACAAGAGGCGACGTTGCGCACCTCGCTCACGCCCCACGAGCGCATCACCGCGACGAACTCAGACGTTGCGGGAAGGTCGTCGAAGCGCCCTGCCACCGTGATGGCATCATCATGCCGCTCCTGCGGCTCAAGCAGGTCGTATATGCCTCCCTGCATGCCTGACGACCTCTCCCGCCCCCCTTCGGACACCGGGTTGACCCGCGTGACGGCGATGCGGATGCCGGGCACGGCCTCCTCAAGCGTCTGCACGAGCGCTTGCTCGTCGGTGCCCAGGAAGTCGTCAACGCAGTTGAATACGAGCGTCACGACGCGCGGGCGCTCAGGCAGCCGCGCGACGAGGTCGGCCACCACCAAGGGCAGGTGCCGCTCGTAATCACCCAAGGCGATGTCAGAGGGACTGAGAAAGCAGAACGAGTAGTCATCCGACGTGTCGTTCTCCAAGACGCGCAGCGCATGGCGACGCCCGCACGCAGGCGGGCACACGAACAAGGTGTGGCTCTCGGGTACGCGCAGGCGGTCGCGATGACGCTGCGGCAGGCGCACGCGGTAGCGAAGGTCGGTCATGCGGTAGCCTCGGGAAGCGCTGCCACGAAGTCGGCCAAGCCCCCGTATGCGCGGGCGGCGGCGCTTTCGGGAAAGCGCTCGAAGCACAGCGCCCCGGCCTCGTCCGACTCCAAGACCTCATCGCTTCGGGGAATGCGCGCAACCAGGCTCACCTGCTCCTCTTCGCAGAAGCGCGCCAGGGTCTCGTCCTCGTTCCGCACGTTTCGGCAGTTGGCGACGAGCCCGGCGAACTCAGCGTAGCCTCGGCCCTCGAAGTGGCGCAGCGCCGCCAAGATGTTGCTCGCCGCATACAGCGACATCATCTCACCTGAGGAGACGACGATGACGTGCTGGGCGTACGCGCTCCGCAGGGGCATGGCGAAGCCCCCGCACACCACGTCGCCCAAGACGTCGTACAGAACGACGTCAGGGCACAGGACGTCAAAGGCATGCAAGGCGTCAAGCTGCTGAAACGCCGTGATGACGCCACGGCCCGCGCAGCCGACCCCCGGCAGCGGCCCGCCCGACTCCACGCAGTAGACGCCCGACGCCGATCGGAACACGATGTCATCCAGGGCCGCCGCGCCGCCATCGCGCATTTCATCCAAGACGGTCGGGATGCGCTGCCCGCCCATGAGCAGGCGCGTTGAGTCCGCCTTGGGATCGCACCCTATCTGCAGGACCACAAGGCCGCGCGCAGCCAAGGCCGCCGCCACGTTGCAGGTGGTGGTCGACTTGCCGATCCCCCCTTTTCCGTAGATCGCAACGCGCCTCACGAAGCCTCCTCTTCTGCCGCGCAACCTTCGCTGAGCTGCGCCTCTTTGCTATCTGCGAACAAGGATAGTTGATCTCAGGCCGAAAGACGTTGCAACGGCAACATGCCTCCGGCCGCGTCCGCCTGCGTTCGCCCGAGTCTGCAAACCTCACGCGCGCAGCTCATCAAGCGTTGGCGCTGAACGCCTTCATCAGCACGGCGATGATGCCGCAGAGCAGTCCGCCGACGACCCATGCGAGCCAGAAGTAGAGCTGGAACGGCGACGCGAACAGGAGCACGAGCCCCACGATGGTGGCGAGCATCATGACGGCGCCGCAGATCGCGCCGATGCGCTTGTCGGACTCGTGGGCCGAAATCATCTGCTGCTTCTGCTCATGGGGCAGGTCCGACGAGGCTATCTCCTCCGGCGTCAGGTACTCCCCCGCGCTCTTGTTGTAGTCGTGCAGGTTGGTGCGCCCGAGCATCATGCCGCCGTGGATGATGAAGCGCACGCCGACGGCGATGAGGGAGAGCATGACGGGCGTGCCCAAGACGTCCTCGTAGCTCGTGTCAGCGAGGAACACCACGGCACAGACGCCGAGGAAGATGCAGCAGATGCCGCCGATGAGCTCGCGCGAGAACGCCGACCGCGCCCGGGCCTTGTCCTCGGGGCGGTAGAAGTCGCTGACGTACGGATGGGCCTTCACGAAGGCCGAATGGCTCATGGCAGCGGGGATGATGAGCGCAAGCCCCGCTGCGATCCCCGCGAAGAGCAGCAGGATGCTCAGCGAGACGAAGACGTTCGACGAGATGGCGTGCGCCGCCCCCTCGCTCGCCTCCCCGATTGCGCCGAACATCGCGCAGAGGGCCACCCCGAGGATGATGGCCATGACGCCGTTGGAGATCTTGTTGGCGAAGGAGCGCATCTGCTCGTCGTAGCCGAAGACGTCCTCCGGCTGTGCCGACCCGCTCACGGCGAGAGAGCTGTCCGCCTCCCGCGCCGTGAGGTCACCCTGCACGAGCTCGTCGAGCGTGCAGCTGAACACCTGGCACAGCGCCAGCAGCTTGTCCATCTCGGGATAGGACTTGCCCGCCTCCCATTTCGCGACGGACTGGCGGCTCACCCCCAGGCGCATGGCAAGCTGCTCTTGGGTCATGTTGTTCACCGCACGCAGGTGCACGAGGTTGTCTCTGAAGTTCACGGTACTGCCTTTCTCTTTGCTGCATCCTCATTATCTCAAATGCCGTTGCAAAGTTAAGCGACCCTGCGGTTGCCCGCCACCAACCGCAGCGTGCTTTTTAGGCGTAAACCGCGCAGCCAGCGGTTGCAAAGCCCAGGTCAGAGGCAAGTTGAGAAGAATAGCGCCCTACTTTCGCGCCTCAAGGTCATCGAGCAGGGCGGTGCAGCCGGCGAGGACGTCGCGGTAGGTGGCGTCGAAGTCGCCCGTGTACCAGGGGTCGGCGATGTCCCCCATGCTGCCGGCGAACTCGAGGAGCTTGCGCACCTTGCCCTCGGGGTCGCCGGCGAACAAGCGGCGCATGTTGCGCACGTTCGCCTCGTCCATGCCGATGAGCAGGTTGAAGCGAGCGTAGTCGTCCTTGCGCAGGCGCCGCGCCGTCTTGCCGGCGCACGAGATGCCCACGCTCGCGAGCTTGCGGCGCGTGCCGTGGTGCACGGGGTTCCCGAGCTCCTCAGAGCTCGTGGCCGCGGAGGACGCCTCCACCACGTCCGCGAGCCCGCGCTTCTCAACCAGGTCGCGCATCACGAACTCGGCCATCGGCGAGCGGCAGATGTTGCCGTGGCACACGAACAGGATCTTAGTCGGCTTCATAGTTCTCCTTCGGCTTTGCCGTCCTGGCGCGCATCGCGCGTCGACTGGCATCAGTCCGCTCGCAAGCGATCCACACACAGCTGCGCCCATGGAAACGCCCGCGTTGACGCGCTAACGCGCTCCTTCAATTCTTTGACGTTCATTATAGAATGCTTCTACGACGAGCCTACGGGCAAGGCGCTACGCAACGAAAAGTCAGGTGCAGAACTGCTCCCTTGCACCCGTGGGCTGCTAAACCGCCTTAGAATGAACGCAAGCTTGCTGCCGAAGAAGGCGGCCCTGTGATTCTGCGCCATCTCTCCCGTGTCATCCTGAGCGAGCGAAGCGAGTCGAAGGATCTGGCTCCGGACATGGCGCGCCCGCATGCGCAACCCTCTTGCGACCAGATCCTTCGACTCCGCGCCTACGGCGCTCCGCTCAGGATGACACGGGGGATCACCTGACGCGGGCTTTGCTCAGGATGACACGAGGTGGGCATCTAGCGCGGGCTTTGCTCGAGATGACATGGGGAATGACACAGCAGGCGTTTCGCGCAGGCGAGGAGACTAGAACCACTGCAAGAGCGCTCCGCTCAGGATGACACGGGGTGGGTACCTGACGCGGGTGCTCTGCTCGGGATGGCCGGGAAGAGATGTGCTCCTAGGCGCGAGTTCGAGCGCGTGTGCCCGCGTCATGATGTGCGGGAGAAGCCAAGCCTCGTGGCGTCAAAAGCAAGCGCGAAGCGCTTAGCACTTGCAGGTGAACCTCGCGGCAAACGTGCGCTGACGACCACTAAAGAGAGCAAAACGACGCGGTATTAGATCGATCTTCTCCCAGTGTCCTTAAAGCCGACACTTAGCTGGCATTTGTTTACTATTCAGACTCCCCACAGCAGTTTAATATAGTTGAAAAAGCTTGTTGACTCTGATCAGCAGCGAGCGAGCGCGGCATGGCGCTTTGGAGCTGCCCTGGGCGAAAACTGACAAGCTAGGGGGAATTATGAATGCAGATGCAGGCGAACCGAATCGAAACGACTTTCGCGGTCGAGTCACCCGGAAGATGCTCTGGGATGCGTTGTTCTCCTTGATCGAGGAGCGTCACTTCGACAACATCAGCGTGAAGGACATCTGCGCTCGGTCGCATGTGAACCGCTCGACGTTCTACAACCACTTCGAGAGCAAGTTCGACCTGCTCAACTACGGCATATACGAGATCATGCCCGAGGAGGCCAACCTCATCGCCGCCGACTCGCCGCGCAGGGGCGAGTCGGGCAAGCCCCCTTCTCCTCACGAGGCCATATTCAACTACGTGTACAAGTACCAGCGGTTCTTCGGCAACCTCTTCGTCGTGAAGGGCATCAGCGACCACGTGCTCACGAGCATGATCGCAGGCACCTCTGACTTCCTGAACTTCAGGAAGCAGGACGAGAACCGCCCGTGCGTTCCTCTGGAAGTGGAGGCCTTGATGTACTTCGGCGCCGTCAGCACCTTGACGGTGTGGTGGCTCAAGAACAAGTGCTCCACGCCCGTGGAGGACATGATCCGCTACGTCGACACCGTCCTGCGCCTCTAGCGCCTCAAGCGCCTCAAGCAGGCGCCTCGTCGGACGTCGCCGCCACCTGTACCAAGAGCGTCCCGCCCGGCGCGTGTCATCAGCGCCAGGTGCCCGCTAAACACGCGCAAGCTCCAGGGCGCCTGCCGGGCAGACGTCAACGCAAGCCCGGCAGGCCGTGCAGGCGCGGGCGCTGGCGGAAGCGTCGCCGCCGTCCCCTATGCACGCCACCCGATACGCCGAGCCCCGGCCGAGAAAGCAGAGGATGCCCGCCCCCGCAGACGAGCAGGCATCCACGCAGCGGCCGCAGCGCACGCACGCCTGCGCATCGACCCTCATCGGCCCCGCTGCGTCGCAGAGGACCGCCTCCCTCCCGCGCGGCGCGGCGCCGGAGTTCCCGCCCGGGCGCGGCGCTGCGCACGACCCCCAGCTCGAGCGCAGCGGAGCGCCCAGGTGATGCGCGATTTCTCGCAAGTCGCACGTCCCCTGCTCCCGGAAGCGCGCACATGAGCCGCATCGCACTTGATGCGTTGCCATGACCAGGTCGAAGCTCGCGCGCGCCCATGCGAGCGCCTGCACGTCGCGCGTGTCGACGACCATGCCGGCCTCCGCCTTCGCCTCGCAGGCGAACACGGGCTCGTCGCGCCCCTCCACGCCGACCGTGCACAGCCGACATGCCGCCCGCACGGGCAGGTCGGCGCTTGCGAAGCACAGGTGCGGCACGTAGGATCCGCTGCGCAGCAGGACGCCGAGCAGGTTCTCCCCGTGCTCTGCCTCGATGCGACGGCCGTCAACGACCAGGCTCACCGTGCTCATGCCCCTCCCTTCGTCCGCTGGCGCTTCGCCGGCGTCACCTTCCGCACCGCGCGGTGGTTGACGCCGGCGCACGAGTCAACGCAGATGGCACACCGCACGCACAGGTCATCGTCGATTTCGTGGGTGCGGTACATCCGCCCCGACAACCCGTCATATCCGAGCGCCGACGTGATGGCCTCGCACACCACGCTGCACTGCTCGCAGGCGCTCGTGCACCCGACGTCCTCGAACTCGTACGAGATCAGGTCACGGCACACGAGCGCCGGGCACATGCGGCGCTCGACGTGGGCCCTGAACTCGTCCTCGAAGAACCTCAGCGCCGTGATGACGGGGCTCGGCGCCGTGCGCCCGAGGTTGCACGCGGAGGCTCGCCGCAGGTGCACAGCAAGGCTCCTCAAGGCCTCAAGACTCTCCTCGCTCCCCTCCCCGCGGGCCACAGCCCCCAAGATGTCGAGCATGAGCTGCCCGCCGACGCGGCACGGCACGCACTTGCCGCACGACTCGGACTGCGTGAACTCCAGGAAGTAGCGCGCCATCTCGACCATGCAGTCATCCTGCGACATGACCACCATGCCTCCTGAGCCCATGATGATCCCGGCGTCGCGGAGCGACTCGAAGTCCACCGGCAGGTCGAGCGCCGACGCGGGGAGGAACCCTCCCGAGGGGCCGCCGATCTGGATCGCCTTGAACACGGTCTCGGGAGCGCGCGGACGCGTGCAGTACCCGCCGTTCCCTATGTTCGGCGTCTCCCTCCCCGGCTTCTCGGCGTTGGGGTCCACCATGCCGCCGCCCGCGTCGTAGAGGATCGCGCGCAGCGTCGAGCCCAGGGGGACCTCCACCAGCCCGGGCCGCGCCACTTTTCCCGTCAGGCAGAACACGCCCGTCCCGGGAGACGACGCGGTTCCGATGCCCCTGAACCACCGCGCGCCCCGCTCGATGATGTGGCGGACGTACGCGAGCGTCTTCACGTTGTCGATCACGGTGGGGCGGTCGAGGAATCCCCGCTCAGCGGGGTACGGGGGCCTCAGGCGCGGCTCGCCGCGCCGCCCCTCCATCGAGGCGATCAGCGCGGTCTCCTCCCCGCACACGAAGGCGCCCGCCGCCTCGAACACGTCCACGTCGAAGGAGAGCGCCGCCCCGAGGACGTCCTCGCCGAGCAGGCGTGCGTCACGCGCCTGGCGAATCGCCTGGCGCATCCTGTCGACGGCCAGCGGGTACTCCGCGCGCACGTACACGCGCCCTTCGCGCGCCCCTACGGCGTACCCTGCGATGAGCATGCCCTCGAGGACGGCATGGGGGTCGCTCTCGATGATCACGCGGTCGACGAACGACCCGGGGTCGCCCTCGTCCGCGTTGCAGACGATCACCTTCTCCGCCCCGTCGGCCTCCCGGCACGCACGCCACTTCACGCCGGTGGGAAAGCCGGCTCCTCCGCGGCCCCGCAGGCCCGCCTGGGCGATCTCCTCGATCACGTCGTCGGGGCTGAGCTCAAGCGCGCGCCGCAGGGCCTCATAGCCTCCGCGCCGCCGGTAGTCGTCGATCGAGCAGGGGTCGACGATCCCGCAGTTTTCCATGACCACCCGCCGCTCGAGGGCGTTGCGCGCCGCAAGCGCCTCCGATGCGATCGCCCCGTCGTCCTCGAGGCGCCCCAGATAGAAGTCGCTCTCCGGCTCCTCCTCGCCAAAGCACGTCCTCAGCAGGTAGCGCGCCGCCACGGCGTCAAGGTAGCCGAACGCGTTCACGCGCCCTGAGGGCGCCTCGACCGTGACGAGGGGCTCTGCATAGCAATGCCCCAAGCACCCCACCTCGACCAGCCGGTAGGGCAAGCCGAGCTCCGCGATCTCGACGCGAAGCGCCTCGAGGACCTCGAGCGCGCCGACCGAGCGCCCGCACGTCGCCGTGCCGACCGCGATCGCGCGCAGCCTCTCGCCGCCCGCGCCGTCGCGAGCGCCTTTGACGTCAGCCGGCATCGCCCACGCCCCTGCCCGCGCTGTCGCCCGCACCATCGCCCCTGCCCGCACCATTGCCCTCACCCGCGTCGCCGTCCGCCCCCGCGGCGCGGCGCGCACGCTCGTCGCCCGCGCAGACCTCGTTGAACACCGTGCGAACCTCGGCGCTGCTCATGCACCCGTGGACCTCGCCGTCGACCATGACGGCGGGAGCGACGCTGCAGCACCCGATGCAGGCGACGCGCTCGAGGTCAAACGCGCCGTCTGCGGTGGTCTGCCCCGGTTCTATCCCCAAGAGGCGCGACCACTCGTCGAGGATGAGCGCGCTCCCCCTCACGTGGCACGCCGTGCCCGCGCACACCTTGACCGAGTGCCGCCCGGGCGGGTTGAACCTGAACTGGCCGTAGAAGCTCGCCACCGCGTACACGTCGGCCTTCGTGATGCCGAGGGAGGCGGCGATCTTTCCGACCTGCTCGTCGGGCACGTACCCGTGCTCTCTTTGGACGGCCTGCAGCGTCGGCAGCAACGACTCTCGCTTTGCGTCCACGCTAGTCTCCCGCGCCCTCACGCGCAGCCCTCAGAAACTCGTCAGAGGTCTGCCGCATGATCTCTTCGACGAGGTCCTCCTGCCCGTAGGCCCTCAGGCGCCTGATCGCGGCATCGGAGGTGTAGAAGCTGCGGTAGGCCCGGATCAGGTACTCGTGCATCTCCTGGGGCGTGACATGCGCGCTTTCGATGTTGTACTTGCCGTAGGAGATGTCTGCCCACGTGTCCTTGCGCACCAGGTCCTGCTCGACCGCATGCTCGTAGAGCGGGCTGCCCGGGAACGCGGAGCAGATGAAGAACTCCGCGTAGTCGAGGTTGATCTCGCTCGCAAACGCGATGGTCCGCTCGATCTCCTCCGCCGTCTCGCTCGGAAAGCCGATGATGAAGAAGCCCCACGAGCGCATGCTCGCCTCGTGGGTCCACCTCACCGCGTCGGCCATCTGGGCAAGCGTCTCGCGCTTGCCGACCAGGTCGAGGATGCGCTGGGACCCCGACTCGATCCCGTAGTACACGATGCGGCAGCCCGCGCCCGCCATCGCGCGCAGCATCTCAGGCGATACCGTGTCGGCGCGGGCGCTGCACGTCCAGTTGACCTCGTACCCGCGCTCCACGATGCCGTCGCAGATGTCCATGACGCGCCGCTTGTCGAGCGTGAACAGGTCGTCGACGAACTCGAAGCTGTTCATGTGGAACTTCTCGACGATCTCCCCGATCTCGTCGAGGATGCTCTCCGCCGAGCGCTTCCGGTAGCGGCTTCCGCCGATGAAGGGCGCCGCGCAGAACTTGCAGCCGAACGGGCAGCCCCGGCTCGAGACGATCGAGGCCGTCCGGTGCGGGTGCCCGCCCGAGGCGTAGAGTTCCATCGGCAGCAGGTGCCGGGCCGGGAAGGGCAAGGCGTCCAGGTCCTGGATGCAAGGGCGCTCGGGCGTCAGGACGATCGCGCCCTCGCCGTCGCGGAACGCCAGCCCGCGCACCCCCGCGAAGTCGCGCGCGCCGCCCTCGATCGCGTCGAGGAGCTCGACGAACGTCTCCTCGCCCTCCCCGACGCACACCAGGTCAAGCTCTGCGCACTCCGCGAGCGTCTCGCGCGGGAAGCGGGAGGCGTGTATGCCCCCGAGCGCCAGCAACGCCCCGGGGCAGGCGCGGCGCGCCGCGCGCACCGCGTCGAAGGCGTCCATCAGCGTCGTCGTCGTCGCGGTGACGCCCACCACGTCAGGGTCAAGCCTCCGGACGGCGTCGTGCAGCTCGTCGAGGCTCAGGTGCAGCGCGTTCGCGTCGATGATGCGGACGCTGCGCCCGACGGCCTCCACCGCTGCCGCTATGTAGGCTATCCCCATGTTCGGCGCCGTGCAGGAGAAGAACTCGCCGCTGGGGAACGTGCTCGCGTCGACCACGTGGGGGTTGATCAGAACCAGGTCCATGGCACCGCTCTTCCGCGCGCTACCGCTGCGTCGGGTAGGGGTACAGCCTCTGCCCTTCGGCGTTCGTCAGATGGTAGGCGCAGAACGGCACGGTTCGCCCGTCAGGGGCCTGCACGCCTAAGTTGCAACGTTCGACGCGCTTGGCGTCGAACGTCCACGCGTCCATGAAGCACATCACGAGGATCGGCAGGCCCCGCGGGATGGCCCCGCGGTACTTCCGCAGCGCGACGTCCACGAAGGTCGAGCCCTGGGTGCTCCCGTCGGCGAAGAAGTCCTTGTACTCCTGCTCGCCGATGCTTTGGGACAGCGGGATGAAGAACTCGTCATCCCCCACCAGGTAGGTCGAGCAGTCGCACAGCGGGCTCACGCAGTTGAGCGGGTAGAAGTCCCGGGCCTTGACCATGCCGTCCGTCTGCTCCTCGATCATCTTGACGACGTCGCCCATGGTGATGTGCCGCTCCCGCTCCACGTCGAACCGCCCGGAGAAGAACGCGGGCTGGAAGGAGATTCCCTCGATGACGTCCATGTTTCCCATCGCGAAGCGGATGATGTCGGCGAGCTGGTGGTCGTTCACCCCGCGGACCACCGCGGGAGCCAGGATGACCGGCAGGCCCGCCTGCCGGCAGTGCTCGATGGCCTGCATCTTCAGCTCGTGGACGCCCTCGCCCCTCAGCTTCTCCGTCACCTCGCTCGTCACGCCGTCGAACTGCAGGTACACGTTCGAGCAGCCGGACTCCCTGAGGAGGTGCGCGTAGCCCGGGTCCCGCCCGAGGGCGATGCCGTTCGTGTTGAGCTCGACCACCTCGAAGCCCGCCTCGTGGGCCGCGGCGATGATCTCGGGCAGGTCGGCGCGCACCGTCGGCTCGCCGCCTGTGATCTGCAGCGTCGCCTCGGAGTACTCGCGTTGGCGTATGCCGCGCATCTGCTCGACGAGCTCCTCGAAGGAAGGCTCCTTGAGCTGCTCGCCGGCTGACATGAAGCACACCGGGCAGCGCATGTTGCAGCGGTACGTCACCTCGATCTCGGCGAGGGATATCCAGTTTCGGTGGGACGAGCACAGGCCGCAGTCGTGGGGGCATGACCCCGACGACGGGGTCTGGGCGGCGCGCGTCTTGGCGGGAAAGTCGAAGCCGGAGCACCACTCGTAGTGCGCGGCGTCAGGCCAGACGTACACCTCGAAGTCGCCGTGCTCCGGGCAGCTCTTGCCTTGGTACACCTCGCCGTCCCGCTCGTACACGACCGCCGGGATGCTCGCCAGGCAATGCGGGCACACGCTGCTCGTCTCGCTGATCACCCGCGCGTTATCCGGAACCTGAAACATGGTCACCTCTCCTTGGCAAGGGGGCGCGAATGCGCCAGGCGGTGCTCGTTGCGCGCGCCCTGGTCCCCCTGCCACATCAAATCCATCTTCCGCCTGCACTCCGCGCGGTCGATCTCCTGGTCGAGGACAAGCTCCAGCACGTGCCTCACCCTGCCGCTTGCCGGCGGGACGTCAAGGGTGCTGCAGCTTGACATGCAGGCGCAGACGCACCAGTCGGCGCCGGTGCGCGCGAACTCCTCCGCTCGGCGCTGCGCGCGAACCTCCCGCATGGTGAAGTCGAACAGCGAGACCGCGCCCCCCGACCCGCAGCACCGCGACTTGTCGCCGCAGCACTCCATCTCCCTGAGGTCGTAGCCGGAGAGGATCTCCCTCACCCATGCCCCGAGCTGCGTTCCGCGCGCAGGACACGAGTCGTGGACGGAGACGGTGACGCCCGGGCGCGCCGGCGCCTTCACCCCCGCGCAGGCCAGGCGCTCGTACACGGACGTCACGCGCACGCCCAAAGCCTCTCCGCGGCTTTCGAGCTGCGCCAGGCAGTTCGGGCAGGCTACGAGGACCTCCTCGTAGCCTGCGTCGGCTATGCGCTCCCACAGCCCGTCGGCGAAGCGCTCGTAGCGGGTGCGCAGGCCCATCTCCGCCAGCGGCATGCCGCAGCAGTCGGGCAGCAGCGCCACCTTCGCGCCGCACACGCCGTCCAGAAGGCGCATGAGCGCCGGGAGCAGCTCGTACCCCTCGTTGAACAGCGAGCATCCGGGCATGAAGGCCAGAGGCGAGGACGCCACGCGCTCGGAGGGGACGCCGAGCGCGTACGTGTCGCGAAACAGGCTGATGGCGTTCCAGTCGTAGTCGACCCACATGGCGCGATAGCGCTCGACGTCGATTCTCCCCTCGGCTATGAGCAGGGACCGCATCGCCGTCACCATGTCGGCTATCCTCACCTGGGCGGGGCACGCCGTCTCGCAGCGGCGGCAGAGCGCGCAGCGCGGTATGAACCACTCCTCCCGCATGCCGAGCTCCCCGGCGAGCACCTGCCGTGCGAGCGACCCGGGACGGGCGGGGTCGATGGCGGGAAGGATGTCGCAGGATGCGGTGCACGCGCCGCAGTCCAGGCACTTCGCCGCCTCCGCCTCTATCATCTCTCTCGCGTCGCCTGTCATCATGCTGAGCATCCTCACGCTCGTCGGGCGAGGTCGAAAGCACCTGCATGCAAGCGCTTTCGACCTCGCCCGATCATCACCTCAACGGACTAGAAGTACACCGCGTTGTCGTCCTTCGGCGCAGCCGGAGCCCCGGGCGCCATCGGCACCGAAGGAGCCGCGGGGGCCGCGGGGGCGGCAGGGGCTGCGGGTGCCGGCATGCCCGCCTCCTTGGCCGCCATCTGCGCGGCCACGTCCTGCTCGCTCAGCGGCGTCATCGGGGCGAAGCAGCGAGCGCACATGGTCGCCTCGGGCAAGTTGTTCGTGCCGCACTCCGGGCACTTGTGGTCAACCTGGTTGACCGTCGCAGGTCTAAAGCACATGGATTCCTCTCCGTTTCTTCTTACAGGCCCTCAGGCTGAAGCCAGACTTCCGGGGCATCGAGCATGGGGTCGTTCTCGTTGAAGATGTTGATCGCAACGTCTTCGGGTCTGATCTGACGTGAAGGGATGCGGTGGGGGGACTTCTTGATGTACAGCTCGATCTCGCGTCCCTCCACGTAACCGCGATCCTTGAGCTGCTTGGTCTGCTCGTCGTCGAGGCAGAGCTGGAAGAGCGGGACGCCCTCCATCTTGATGGTGTTCAGCCCCGCGCGCACCTCGAGCTCGTAGTCGGCGGCGTAGGCGCCCGTCTGCCTCCTGACGCTCAGGTACACTTCCTCGTCCTGGAAGCCCATCATCAGAAGCGTGCGATAGTCAGCCTCGTCGAGGCCGATCAGGGTCTGACAGCCGTTCACCATCCTGACGTAATACGGAACGCCCTTCGTCGTGTATCCAGTCGAATCATCAATCATGCCATGCTCCTGCCTCTGTCTGATGGCCGCGGTCACCAGCCGACGACGCCATCGGTGCCCATCATGTTCTTGTTGAAGTCCTCTATCTGCCTTTGCTTCCGCTTGATCTCGTCCTCTTTCCAGTCCTTCGCGGCCACCTGGCCGACGTCGAGCTGGAAGTCGGCGTTGAGCCGGTCGACGAACACGCGCACGCGCGCAAGCCAGCGATCGAACTCCCCCTCCATGCGGCTCGTGGACGTGAGGCCCTGCCGGAAGTACTGCGCGCCCATGGTGTTGGTCATGGCCTCCAGCTCCGCGCGGGCCCACGTTGACAGCCCGCCCTCCTTGAACGCGTTGTTCTTCGGCTTGGACGAATAGATCATGTAGGCATCGGACGCTGCCTGGGAGAGCCCGCCGTACGCCAGGCGCAGCGCCGTGTGCCGCTCCATGGGGTCCTCGGTCGCCAATGCCGCCTCGTACTCGGCCTGCGCTTGGCGGAGCCGGTCGAGCACGTCGTTGATCGCCAATGCCATGAGCCTCTCCTAGCCCTCGAAGAACGCCTCCAGCGTGTCGCGGTCGGAGATGGAGATCTCCTCGGCGAACGTGGCCTTGCTCTCGGACCGCTTGAAGTTGTAGAGCTTGACGTCGTCAGCGGCGATGACGCCCTCGCCCACCATCTGGTTGAGCCGGCGAAGGATGTGGTCGGAATGGCAGGTGATGGCAACCTGCTTGCCCTCGTTGGCGATGTCGACCAGGATCTCGGCGATGCGGCGCTGCATGACGGGATGCAGGTGCATCTCAGGCTCCTCGATCATGATGAGGGTGCCGGGCTGGTACAGCGTGCCGAGCACGATCGCGGCGATGGACTGGTTGACGCCGTAGCCTGAGTTCACGGCGCTGACCCACATGCCGCCCTCGTCGAGGTCCATGACCACGCTCGGGCCGCCCATGACGTAGGGGTTGATGTTCACGCCGATCTTCGACAGGCGGTCCTGCATGACCTCGAGCTGGTTGCGGACGCCCGGGTAGCGCTTCGCCTCGTTGATCTTGTACATGATCAGGTTCGACAGCCACTCCTCGAGCAGGGAGTGGTCGCCGGCGCGCTTGGACACGTCCTCGATGGTCGGCGCTCCCGCGAGCAGCGGATAGCTGTACTTCGTGAACCCGCGGTTCGAGGAGAGGTACAGCATGTTCGTGAACCAGTCGTAGACGAGCTTCTGCCCCTCGACGGCCTTGGTGATCTCGGCGCGATCATGCACGAGGTACTCGCCGCCGCCGTAGCCCTTGGCAGCCTGGGAGAGGAAGACGCGGTGGTAGGGCTCGATGACGCCCGGCGCGGTGCTGTCCCAGCGCCATACGTGCCGTCCGTTGTCGATGAAGCTCTCCACGATGCCCCGCTCGCGGATGAGGGCCTCGTAGGTGCTCTCGCCGTAGGCCTCGTCCTCGAAGCGCGGCGCGATCTTCATGTCGAGGCTGGCATCGTGAGCATACACGATCTCCTTGTAGTCGCCCATGCGCAGCAGGTAGTCGTTGAAGGTCACCTCGTTGCGCTCGATGCTCTGCTTCATGAGGGCAAGCGACTGGAACAAGGTGGTCTTGCCGACGGAGTTCAGCCCGGTGAGCACCGTGAACTTCCCGAACTCGATGTCGATGTCTTTCAAGGCCTTGAAGTTCTCCAAGGCGACGCTCTTCAGCTGCATGGCACTCTCCTTCTCGATGAGCTGACTGACCGGTCTTCCCTCCCCGGCCGCCGGCACCGCTTGCGCGATGCCGGCGGGCCCGAGGCTGCCTCACGCGACAGCTGCGCGCGTTTTACCAGCTAGTTGCTGAAAACCGTGTTGAACGGGTACTGCGCGGCCTTGGTGACCTTGCAGAGGCCCTGCTTGATGTTGAAGCCGCCCGCGTAGGGGTCGCAGTTCTCGGGGGCCTTGTCGGTTGCCATGTTCGTGTTCGACATGAACCAGCCGCCGAGCCACGGCTCCTCCATGGGAAGCTCGGGATACCACCAGCCGTGCTGCGCGGCGATGGCGCGGGGCAGGATGCCCGAGGAGAGCTTGGCCCTCTGCAGGAACTTGCCGCGGCGCGTCTCGATCCAGCACCAGTCGCCGTCGGCGATGCCCAGGTTCGCGGCCGTCTCGAAGTGGATCTCGAAGTACGGGTCGCGGCAGCGCGAGCGGAAGCCGGAGATCTGGCGATACTCGGAGTGGTACATCGGCATGAAGCGGGAGCCGGCGATGAGGATCAGCGGGTACTCCTTGGCGATCTCCGGGGTCCTGACCGGCGACTCGAAGGGCTCCTCGTAGTCGGGGACGGCGGACTCGGGGCCGCAGAGCTTCTCCATGATGGTCGAGTGCAGCTCGACCTTGCCCGTCGGCGTGGCGAAGCCGTACGGCTGGCCGGTCTCGGGATCGAGCTCCTCATGCCACTTCGGCACCGGCGGATGGAGGTAGCGGCGCTCGACGCACTCGTCGAAGGTCTTGTACCCGAGCGGCTCCATGATCCACAGGGCAACCTCTTCCTTGTCCTTCCAGTGCCAATACTCCTTCACGATGTCCTCGGGGAAGTACTTCTCGGCGATGGCCTTCCAGAAGCTGTAGTTGTCCTTGCGCTCGTACATGGGCTGCACCGCGCGGTAGCCCCACCAGTTCACGTCCGCGCAGCCCCAGAGGGCGTACGGGAAGGACAGGGGGCGCTCAAGCCACGTCGCGCCCGGCAGCACGTAGTCGGACAGCGCCGCGGCGGGGGTCATGAAGTACTCGTGCGTGACGATGAGGTCGAGGCACTTGAGGGCCTGGTAGGTCTGCTTCGTGTCGGCCACCATCGAGAACGGGTTGCCCGCCTGGATGAAGGAGGCCTTCACGGCCTGCGGCTTGCCCGTGATCATCGCGTTGTAGGTGATGGCGGACGGGGCGGAGCAGTTGTAGTTGTACACGGACGCGTAGTCGCGCTTGTACACGCGGGACTGGGCCTCGCTGATCAGCTCGTAGCTCGCCCACGTGTGGATCGGGAAGGTCTCCTGGCCGCAGGTGTGGCGCTTGGACTTCGGAAGCAGGTCCGGACGGCCGAGGTCGTTGGTGTGGCGGAACTTCATGTAGTGAGGCGCCACCAGCGAGCAGCCGCCGGAGACGTTCATGTTGCCGCAGATCGCGCGCAGGAAGCCCTTGAGGCGGTTCGCGTCAGTCGCGTTGCGGCCGATGGTGTCGGTCGCGAGGCCCCAGCCGCAGGCGCCCGGTCGCGCGTTGCCCCACATGCGGGCGGCGGCGCGGATCTTGTCGGGATGCACCCACGTGATCTGGGCGACCTTCTCAGGCGGGTAGTCCTTGACGCGCTCCTTGAGCTCGTCGAAGCCGTAGCACCACTTCTCGACGAACTCCTTGTCGTAGAGCTCCTCCTCGATGATGACGTTGAGGAAGCCGAGGGCCATGGCGCCGTCGGTTCCGGGGCGCAGCTGCAGCCAGAGGTCGGCCTTGCGCGCGAAGTCAATGCAGCGGGGGTCGACGACGATGAGCTTCGCCTTGCCGAGGGCCAAAGCGTCGAGCTGCTGCCAGGTCTCGGGGAAGTCGCCGGACTCCATGAGGTTCTTGCCCCAGGTGAGCATGACCGTGCTCTCCGGGCCCGCCGAGGGGCTGGCGAAGTTGCCGTAGATCATCGAGTCGGCCGTCATCGTCGGGCACCAGCAGATGTCGCAAGCGCCTACGTTGACGTTGGGCGAGCCCAGCAGGTTGAAGAACAGCGCCGCGTACCACTCGTCGGTGCGGCCCGTGCCGCGCTGCAGGACAACGGACTCCTCACCATACTCGTCGACGATCTGGTGAAGCTTCTCCGCGATCTCAGTTGCCGCCTGCTCCCACGTGATGCGCTCCCACTTGCCCGAGCCGCGCGCGCCGACGCGCTTCAGCGGGTAGTTGATGCGATCCTTGTGGTCATGCCACTCGGGAATGTACTTGAGTCGCTCGCATACACGCCCTGCGTTGTTCGGCGAAGTCGGGTCGCCTTCGAGCTTGGCCAGACGCCCGTCCACAACAGTGGCAAGCAAACCACATCGCTCATGACTGCTGTGACATAGAATCGGTTTGACCTCTGTCGCCATTTCCTTCTCCTCCTTCTTCTTTCTCTTCCATTTCCTGCACTACTCTTGCGAGGCCTCTTGACCTCACCCTTTCAACGTATCGAAGAACGGGGGCCTTCGCCATCAACAGTATCTCCCGTCTGTTCGTTACCCCGACACCGCCTGGAAAGCGCCGCCTAAGGCAACACCGGCCCCCGAATTGTCCACGGGCGCAAAGGGGGATGAAGCGCGCTGCGGACAGCTTGCGCATGCGGGCGCGTCGCGAACGGCGCGGGGAGCGCTCGCAGGTCGCCCGTCCGCGTCATCCTGGGCTAAGCGCCCGCAGGGCGCGGAGTCGAAAGGCCTGGCCGCAAGCAGCTTGCGCATACCGCACGCGTGCCGCCTCTCCTCAGCCGAACGTGAGGACCGCCCGCTGCGCGGCGTGCTTGTTCGCCTTGAGCCTGCGCGCCTTCTCGCGGATCTCGTACATATGGCCGCCCTGCTCATACTGCTTCCTCAGGCTTGAGGCCGCGGCTACCCTGCCGCCCGCCATCTCGAGGAACACCTCGTCAACGTCGGCGTCGGCGAGCTCGAGGCCGAAGTGGTCCGCGTAGGAGTCGAGGGCGAACCCCTCGAGGATGGCCTCGCGCGCCCGGTCCATGAGGTAGGTGCCGAACGCCTCCCGGTCCATGCCCTGCGTCGCCAGGTAGTCGTCGAGCGGCAGGTTCCGCTGCTCGGCCTGCCTGCTTATCTGGAAGATGAGGTCGTTGACGACCTTCTCGTACAGGGCGTCGGAGATGTGCATGTCGAGGCGTCGGGACAGCTCCTGCGCCACGGGGCGCAGCAGGGCCTCCTCGTCAGGCTTTGCGCGCTCCTGCGCCATGCGCGCGCGGATCGCCTCCTCAAGCTCCCGCACGCTTCCCACGCCCTCGACGTGGCTGGCAACCCACTTGTCGGTGAGCTCCGGCGGGGTGAACTCGGCGAGGGAGGAGACCGTCACCGTGCACGTCAGCGTCTCCGTGTCGTGCTCGTTTCGGGAGTGCAGGCCGAGCGCCTGGAACTCGAACGTCTTCGTCTCCCCGCGCCTCATGTCCGTGATGTTCTCGTCGAACTCCGGGGAGAACCACCCCTCCCCTATGTCGAACGAGCGGCTCGGCGACGTCAGGTGCTCCACGAGCTCCGCGCCCCTCAAGGTGGTGATGGCCACGTTGACCCTGTCGCCCGGCCTCACGGGCCGATCTTCCTCGACCTCCGCATACGCGGCGTGGTCCAAGACGATCTGCCTGAGATAGCCCTCGACCTCCTCGTCAGTGACCTCGCTCTTCGGCAGCTGCACGCGAACCGGCTCATATGACGCGAGCGCGTAGCGCGGCTTGCGCGTCACCTCGACGGCAAGCGCGTAGGGGACGCCCTGCGTCGGCTGAGGCGCGTCGACCACGACGGGATCGAGGATCGTCTCGAAGTCAAGCGCGTCCACTATCCAGGGAACGAGGATGGCCGGCACGCCCTCCGCGCAGCGGCTCTCGACTTCGTCCTGGCCGAGCTTCTCGAGCAAGAGCGTCCTGATGTCCTCGTCGCTCGTGGAGTCCACGGCGTTCGTGTAGGCCAGTATGCGCCTGACGACCTCGAAAACGCTGCTGACGTCCGCCGCGGCGAACGACGCCTCGACGCGAACCTTCCCATCGCCCTCGTCAACGAGGCTCATGTGCTCTGGCTTCATGACCGCACCCCTTCATGTCGAAACGCCGTCTGGTCGCCCCGACGGGGCGCGGGGAGCGCACCTGCGGTGCCAGCTTCTCAGCGCTCGGGGGCTTTATTCAAATCTATCGTTTTGAGCTGGGGATTCGTAGTCAGCAAAAATCTGGGCGTGTTTAACATCGCGACATTGCCGCGCCGTGTGTTGCCTATGGGAACACATCGAAGAAACTGTCTGGCACGTTTGCGCGCATCGGCAGCGACTGCCTGGCACGTTTGCGCACATCGCCAGCGACTGCCTGACACGTTCGCACGCACGGCGGCGACTGCCTGGCGCGTTCGCGCGTAC
Organism: Adlercreutzia sp. ZJ176; assembly: GCF_011038975.1. Lineage (GTDB taxonomy): Bacteria > Actinomycetota > Coriobacteriia > Coriobacteriales > Eggerthellaceae > CAAEEV01. Next base: position 166,838 of record NZ_JAAKEC010000002.1, read on the forward strand.
GGCAGCGAATCCACGCGCAGCACGAATGCCTCTCTCTCATGCCCTGAGCGAGCAGCCCCCGTGTCATCCGAAAGCGTCCGCGCTCCCTTGTCATCCGAGAGTGTCCGCGCTCTCCTCAGTCATTTGGGAGCGCATCCCCCTGCCATCCTGAGCGAGCAGCCCCCCCCCGTGTCATCCTGAGCGAGCGAAGCGAGTCGAAGGATCTGGCCCCGGGCATGGCGCGCTCGCATGCGCAACCCCCTTGCGACCAGATCCTTCGACTGCGCGCCCTGCGGGCGCTCCGCTCAGGATGACACGGGGTGGATACCTGACACGGGCGCTTTGCTCGGGACACGGGGTGGGCACCTGCGAGGCCTGTCCAGGATGACAGGGGCGCGTGCGCCAGAGGGCGCTTTGCCCAGGATGACACGGGGTGAATACCTGACACGGGCACTTTGCTCGGGACACGGGGGGGGACACCTGACGCGGGCTTCGCTCGGAACGCGGGATGGCGCAGAGGGCCTTCGGCTAACCGTTTTGCCCTTTCACCGTGGGGAGGGGCGCCGGATGGTCTATCATGGTCTGCGTGGGAAAACGAGGACCGCCGCGCGCGGCGGGACGAAAGGGGAAGCAACATGAAGATGAAGAAGCTGATCGCCGCGATCCTCTTGGGCGCTCTGCTCACCTTCTCGCTCGTCGCCTTCACCGGCTGCGGCTCCAACGACGAGCAGGTCATCCGCGACGCCATCACCGACGAGCTCAACTCTTACAAGACGCTCGACGACGAGGTCGTGAACACGCTCATCGCCGACATGGACGCCGACGAGCTGTCCGACTACGGCATCGACGGCGCCGAGTTCATCAAGTCCTACCTCGCGGGCTTCGACTACACCATCGACAGCGTCACAGTTGACGGCGACACTGCCGAGGCTGTCATCACCATGACCTGCAAGAGCTACTCGGGCTTCGAGCAGGCGCTCGAGGAGGCCGCCACCGGCATCATGGAGGACGAGAGCCTCATGGACATGAGCGAGGAGGAGGTCAACGACCTCATCGGCTCGACCATCATGGACGCGCTTGACAACGTGGAGCTCGCGCAGACCGAGCCCATCACCATCGCGTACACGAAGAACGGCAACGTGTGGGAGCCCGCAGCTTCCACGAGCAACGACGTTGCCACCGCCCTCATGACCAACTAGCATGCAGCCCGTGAAAGCCGCCTGCTTATGCGGGCGGCTTTCTGTTGCCCGAAGGAGGCGACTCCCATGAGCGAAACCACCCCGGAGCGCACGAACGCGCGCCGCCCCGCGGCAGAGTCCCCGGCGCAGCCCGCAGCCTCCCTTGCCTCCGCCCCGCGCGACCGCGCGGCGTACGCGCGCCTCACGCCTCGGATGGCGTGGCTCCTCGCCGCCCCCCACACCTGGCCAGCATCGATCCTGCCCGTGCTTTTGGCCTGCGCCTGCGCCTACGCCACGACAGGCGTGCTCTCGGCGACCATGGCGTGTGCGCTGCTCGTCATCTGCGTCCTCATGCAGTCGGCCGTGAACACGCTCAACGACTACTTCGACTACGTCAAGGGAACCGACTCGAAGGAGGACAACGTCGAGGCGTCAGACGCCGTCCTCGTGTACAACAACGTGAACCCCGCCTCCGCCCTGCGCCTCGCCCTCGGCATGCTCGCCGCGGCGTTCGCTCTCGGCATCTACCCCATCATGCAGGCGGGCTGGATCCCGCTCGCCATCGCGCTCGTAGGCGCGCTCATCGTCTTTCTGTACTCGGGCGGCAAGACGCCCATCTCGTACCTGCCCATCGGCGAGCTCGTGAGCGGGTTCGTGATGGGCGGCCTCATCCCGCTCGCATGCTACCAGGTGCTCACCGGCAGCCTGGACGGGCGCGCGCTTCTGTGGGCCGTTCCCACCGTCATCGGCATCGGGCTCATCATGCTCACGAACAACACCTGCGACATCGAGAAGGACGTCGCGGCGCAGCGCAAGACGCTTGCGGTTCTGCTCGGACGCGCGCGGGCCGTGAGGCTCTACCACGCGCTCATGTACGCATGGGTGGCGGCCGTCGTCGTCATCGTCGGCGTGTGGTTCTCAGGCGGCCTCGTCGTCATGCCCTTCATGCTGCTCGCCGTCTACCCCATCGCCAACGCGCTGCGCAAAAACCCGCTCGTGAGCCCGGCGCGCATCGGGGCCATGGCGCAGATCTGCAGCCTGAACGTGGCGCTCGGGGCGTTCTACGCCGCCGCCGTGCTCGCAAGCCGCGGCATGACGCTCGTGCTCTGACGCCGCCGGCGCAGGGCTTCCCTACCGCGCCGCGCCGGCGCCCTCTGCTCCCTCCCCGCCGCCAGGCGGATACGCGATGGCAATCTGGCCGCGCCAGCGCCGTGCGAGGGCGTCAAGGTCGAAGCCTTCCAGCAGCTGCTCGGGCATCACGGGCTCGTCGGCCGGGATGAGCCCCGCCGCGTACGCCACGTGCCCCACCACGCCCGCCGGCGTCTTGAAACGCGCGAGCAGCTCGTCTAAGGCCGCGTCGCGGTTGCGCTTGGCGAGGCGGCGCCCGTCAGGCGCCACGAAGAGCGGCACGTGCGCGTAGCGCGCATGCGGAAGGCCGAGCAGGTCCTGCAGGTACACCTGCTGCGGCGTGGAGCATAAGAGGTCAACCCCGCGCACCACCGAGCTCACGCCCTGCGCGGCGTCATCGACCACCACCGCGAGCTGGTAGGCGAACGCGCCGTCCGAGCGGCGCACGAGGAAGTCGCCGCACTCGCGGTCGAGCCGCTGCGCGTAGGGGCCCTGGATCTGGTCGTCCACCTCGATCACGCGCTCGTCCACGCGCAGGCGGCACGAGGGCCGCCGCGCGGGCGCGCCGGTTGCACGGGCCTCAGCCTCCAGGCGCTCGCGACGCACGGCGCGCTCGGCGTCCGTCAAGCTCCGGCACGTGCCGGGGTAGACGTGCTTCTCCCCCTGGTGAGGGGCCGAGGCCGCGTGCAGGTCGGCGCGCGTGCAGAAGCAGGGGTAGGTCAAGCCGCGTGCGGAAAGCGCGTCGAAGGCGGCGCGGTACGCCTCGTCGCGGTCGTGCTGGTAGAAGGGGCCGGCGTCCCACGTGAGGCCGAGCGACTCAAAGTCGCGCTGCACCGCGTCGCGAAACCGCGGCTTGGAGCGCTCGCGGTCGAGGTCCTCGATGCGCAGGACCATGTCCCCGCCCTGCGACTTGGCCACGAGCCAGGCCATGAGCGCGGCGAAGATGTTGCCCGCGTGCATGCGCCCCGTCGGCGAGGGGGCGAAGCGCCCGACGACGCGCGTCCCCCCTGTGCGGGCGACGTCGCGCACCTACGCCTCGTTCAGCACGAAGGCGCGGCCCGCGGCGAACGCCGCGAGGTTCGCCTCGACGGTCTTCGGCGGCACGCGGCGGGAGATGGTGTCCTCCCAGGCGCTCACGGGAAAGTCGAGGCGCGCCGAGAGCGCGCCGAGCAGCACCACGTTCGACGCCTTCACGTTGCCCGCCTCGCGCGCAAGGCGCTCGGCGGGGATGAGCAGCGCGCCGAGGCCGACGAGGTCCTCGCGCGCGCGGGCCGGCATCTGCGCCTTGCCGGTGAGCACGGGCAGCGACTTGATGGCCTCGTCGTTCACCACGAGCGAGCCGCCTGCCTTGAGCTGCGCCTGGTTGCGCAGCGCCTCGGTGGTCTCGAACGACACGATGATGTCGGCGCAGCCGAGGTCGGACACCATGGAGGCCACCTCGTCGCCGAAGCGCACGACGGTGGTCACGGCGCCGCCGCGCTGGGCCATGCCGTGGATCTCAGACACCTTCACGTCGAGCCCCGCGGCGAGCGCCGCGCGGGCGAGCAGGTCGGCTGCGAGGATGGTGCCCTGGCCGCCGACGCCGCACAGCAAAACAGTTGTTGCAGACATGACTGGAACCTCCCTACTCTGCGACGATGGCGTCGAAGCGGCAGTACTGGGCGCACTGGCCGCAGCCGATGCACAATCCGGCGTCGATGAACGCCGTGCCCGTCTCGGCGTCGCGCGCGAGGGCCGGGCAGCCCAGCGTCGTGCACACGCCGCAGCCCGTGCATGATGCGCTCACGGCATACGGCGGGCGGCGCTTGCGCTCGAGCAGGACGCACGGCGCGCGGAAGATGAGCACCGACAGCGTGTCGGCAGCCGAGGTGGCCTCCTTGAGCGCCGTGCGCACCGCCCCCATGTCGTGCGGGTCGACCACGCGCACGTCCTCGACGCCGAGCGCGCGCACGACGCCCTCGAGGTCGAGCTCGCGGCTCGGGCGCTGCTGCAGGGTCACGCCGTTGAAGGGGTTGCCCTGGCGGCCCGTCATGGCTGTGGTGCGGTTGTCGAGGATGCACACCGTGCCGCTGCCGCAGTTGTACACCGTGGAGATGAGCGAGCTCAGGCCCGAGTGGCCGAACGTGGAGTCGCCGATGACGGCCACCACGGGGCGGTGCTCCTCGCCCGCCCAGGCCAGCTCGAAGCCGTGCGCCATGGAGACGGACGCGCCCATGTCGACGCACGTGTCCATGGCCGCGAGCGGCGGCAGGGCGCCGAGCGTGTAGCACCCGATGTCGCCGGTGACCACGGCGCGCAGGCGCGTGAGCTCCTTGAACACGAGGCGGTGCGGGCAGCCCGGGCACAGCGCCGGCGGGCGGGCGGGGAGGTCGTCGCGGGCGGGCAGATGCTCGGGCGCCTCCAGGCCGAACGCGGCGCGCACCAGGCCCGGCGACAGCTCGCCGTCGCGCGGCAGGCCCTGCGGGAACGCGCTCACGTCAACGCCGCATGCCGCGACGCCGCCCGCCAGGTACTCGGAGGCCTCCTCCACCACGTAGAGCTCCTCGACCGACTGGGCGAAGGCGCGGATCGCGTTCGCGGGCAAAGGCCAGGTCACGCCGAGCTTCAGGACGGACGCCTCGGGCAGCGCCTCCCTCACGTGCTGGTACGCCGCGCCGGCGCAGATGACGCCGACCTTCCCCGCGCCCTTCGTCACGACGTTGTAGGGACACTCCTCGACCCATGCGCGCAAGGCCTCGATGCGCTCGAGCTGCACCTTGCGGCGCGGCTTCGCGAACGCGGGCATCATGACCCACTTCTGCGGCGCCTTCTCGTAGGGCTTCGGCTCAAACGCCACGCGCTCGCCCACCTCGACGGGCGTCTTGGTGTGGGACACGCGCACCGAGGAGCGGATCATGAACGGCACGTCGAAGCGCTCCGAGAGCTCGAAGGCGTCGCGCGTGAACGCGAGCGCCTCGGCGGAGTCAGCCGGATCCATCATCGGGACGTGCGCCGCCTGCGCGTAGTAGTGCGAGTCCTGCTCGTTCTGCGACGAGTACATACCCGGGTCGTCCGCGGCGAGGATGACCATGCCGCCGCCCACGCCGGTGTACGCCGCGGTGAACAGCGGGTCGGCCGCCACGTTCACGCCGACGTGCTTCATCGTGGAGATCACGCGCGCGCCGGCTGCCGACGCGCCGAGCCCCACCTCGACGGCCACCTTCTCGTTTGTGCACCACTCGGCGTACACGCCCTCCTTGCGCCCGAAGCACTCGAGCGTCTCCGTGGAGGGAGTGCCCGGGTACGCCACGCCGATCGTGGCACCCGCCTCCCACGCGCCTTGGGCGATAGCCTCGTTACCTGACAACAGCTCCATACCACACCTCACTTGGCGCACAAGCGCCCTCTTCCTTCTCTTCCTCTGCTTCCAGCCGCGCCTGCCTGCGGCGCGCAGCCGCCCTAAGCGCCGGGCTTGAGCGCGCTCTCCTCGTACAGCAGGCAGAACGTCCCGATCTGGATGAAGTCGCCCGAGCTGAGCGCCTTCGCCTCGACGCTCTGGTTGTTCACCCACACGCCGTTGAACGAGTTCTCGTCGGCGATGACGTAGCAGTCGCCCTCGCGCCGAAGCGTGGCGTGCATGCGCGACACCGTCATGTCGTTCAAGAAGATCGAGCACTGCGGGCTGCGCCCGATGGAAAGCTCGCGCTCCTCGGGGTTCAGCCGATACGTCACGCCCACCTGCGGGCCGCGCACCACGCGCAGCACGCACGCGCGGGCATCCCGCTTCGCCGTGGCGCGCTCCTGCTCGTCGAGCACGAGCGGCTGGAACTTCTGCGTCGCGCCGAGCAGCTTGAAGCCGCACTGCGCGCAGCTCGCGTCACCGGGGTTCACCGGCGACTGGCACACCGGGCATGTCTCTGTCATGTTCACCTTCCCGTCTGCTCCATCTCGCCTGCGGCCAGCCTACACGACCAGCGCCTGCTTGTCGTAGATGAGCGATACGTCGTTGAGGACAACCGAGTCAGCCGTGGTCGGCTCACCCGAGAATCCCTTGATGAAGCGGTCCCACCAGATGCCGATGCTCTCGAACACGCCGGGGGCCGCCACGTCCTCGCACGCCACGAGGTCCACCTCCGCGATGACCTCGTTGCCCTGGTGGAAGGTGGCGCGCCCGAGCACGTCCCCCACCTTCACGTCGCCCGTCGGCTCGTCGAACGTGAAGGACTCGCTCACGTTGCCGTCGAGCGCGAACACCTCGACCGACGCCGCGGGGTCGGCGAACGTCGCCTTCACCGTGCGGTCGGGCCAGTCGGCGTGCGCCACCTCGGCGACCACGGGCGCGTCAACCTGCGTGCCGCCCAGCGTCACCGGCACGCTCTCGGCGGCGTGCGCGAGCACATACGTCACGCGGTTGTCGTACACCCAGTCGAACAGCGTGGTGGCGTCGGCGAAGCGCTGCGCCTCGGAGCTCGACTTCAGCACGATGGCGTAGAGCTCCACGCCGTCCCGCGTCGCCGCGCCCGCGAAGCACGCGCCCGCCAGGTCGGTGAAGCCGGTCTTGATGCCGCAGGCGCCCTCGTAGACGCCGAGCAGCTCGTCGGTGCTCTCAAGCTCGATGCTCGCCTTCTCGCCCGCGCGGTCCACCTCGATGGCAGCCGCCTCCGTGCCCACGATGCCACGGAACGTCTCGTTGCCCATGGCGCATGCGGCGATCTTGGCCACGTCGGCCGCGGTGCTGTGCAGGTCGCCCTCCCACGCGCCGTCGTCGAGCCCGTGCGGGTTCGTGAACACCGAGTCGGTGCAGCCGAGCTCGGCGGCCTTGGCGTTCATGCCCTCGACGAACGCCGCGAGCGCCTCCTCGTCAGTTCCGCTGCCGCCGAGCATGACCTTGCCCACGCTCTCCGCGATGGCGATGGCGGCGTCGTTGCCCGAGGGGATCATGAGCGCCTTGAGCGCCTCCTCAAGCGACATGACGTCGCCTTCCTGCAGATGCGCGCTCGACTCGCCCACCTCGGCGGCCAAGGCGCTCACCGTGACCGGCGTGTCGAGCGGCGCGGCGTCGAGCGCCACCACCGCGGTCATGACCTTGGTGACGGAGGCGATCTGCGCGGGGTCGCTCGCGTTGCGCTCGAAGTACACCTTGCCGTCGGCGTCCACCACGATGGCGCGCTCGGCGTCGATCGAGGGGCAGACCGCCGCCGCGATGCCGCGCTGCTCCATGGCGGTGCCCGCGATCACGTCGGTGCGCCGCACGTCGGCCCAGGCGGCGTCAGCGTCCGCCAGCGCGAGCGCGCAAGGGCAAAGCGCCATGCTCGCGCACAGCAGGCCCGCGCACGCCAGGCGGCGCACGGAGGCTCCCCTGCGCCCGTGCGGGCGGGCAGGGGCGGCAGGGGCGTATGTCACGTCAGTCCTCAGCTGCATTGCCTTCGCTCTCGTTCGCTTCCTAGCCCTCGGGCGCATCGGGGCCCTTCACGATGACCTCGTCGATGGGGGCGTACACCGAGTAGAAGGAGTCCTGCCGCACCAGCGTGCCGTCCTTGGCCTTGACCGTGCGCTGCACCATGATCTCGAGGCCGTCGGTTCCCACGGTCTTGACGTAGCGCGTGCCGGGCGCGAGCGTGTCGTCGACTTCCTCGCGCGTGTCATACTCCTCGCCCTCGACCCACTCGCCGGTCTCCGTCGAGACGCTGTAGCCGAGGTCAACGCCATACAGTGTAACGGTTACGCTCGAGTCGGTGTAGCTGGTGCGCAGCAAAACATCGGAATCGGTATCGTTTCGCCAGACGAAGTCCAGGTCGGGATAGGACACGGCCGCATCGCGCCCCGCTGGGTAGCTCGCCATGTAGAGCGTGTGGTTCATGCGCTTGTCGACGGGGAAGCCGCCCTCGTACACCGCATTGAACACGGTGGTGGCCACCTGGCAGATGCCGCCGCCCGCCTCGTCGATGTACTCGCCGCCCGAGATGGCGCCTGCCGGTAGGAATCCCGCCTCCTCGTTGCAGTTGCCGGCCGTCTCGTTGAACGACCACGTGCCGCCGCCCGACTGGGTCACCGAGTTGTTGAGCAGGTCGGACACGAGGCGGATGTTGTGGTTGCGGTTGCTCGTGGACTCGGTGTTGGTGAAAAGCGTGGTGAACGAGGAGATCTCGGTGACCAGCCCGTAGCCGGCCGCCTCGTCGAAGCTCAGGGCGCCCGAGACCACCTTCGTCTCGATGGGCACCGCCTCCCCGCTTGCCACCTGGGTCGTCCCCCTCTCACGGTAGGGGCCGAACAGGTTGGCGTCGAGCGCGTTGAGCGCGGCGTCGAGCATGGGCGCGGTGACCTCGCCGCGCGGCGTGACGGTGACCTCATCGCCCGCGACGTCGAAGTCGACGGCCACGCCCGAGCCCGACGTGCTCTCGTTCAGCAGCTCCACGAGCGACGGCGTGGCGAGGGCGTGGTCAACGTAGGGCACGAGCTCGTAGGCGCCCTCCTGCCCCTCCACGCGCGTGCCGACCCAGCGAGCGAGCTCCGCGCGCTCCACCGAGAAGCTCGTGGCGCTCGTGGAGAAGGCGGCGCCGTCGGCGATGAGCGCGTTCACCGCGTCGCAGGTCTTTTGCGCGCCCGCCTCGTCGATGCGCAGCGGCGCGTACTCCACGCGCGCCACGAACGAGTGCGCGCCGTCCTCGTCGCTTAGGAGCGCCGCGTTCAGCTCGTCAGCGAGCGTCTGGCGGTTGACCATGGAGCCGTCGTGCCCCTCGACGACGCTGGCCACGCCCTCCTCGAAGGCGATGTCGAAGTCCTGGCGCGGATCGCCGATGGCCGAGTCGATGTCGCTCGCGAGGCTCTCAAGCTCGTCGGCGCCGATGTCCACGCGCACAGCGACGTTCCAGCCGCCCAGAAGCGCCCGGATGCGGTCGATGGGGCCGAGGCCCCCGCGGCCGACCTCCAGCGCCTCGTCCACGAGGCCCTCGACGGGCAGCGTCGCGTTGAGCGACTGGGCCGAGCGCACCCACAGCGACTTGCTCTTCTGCGCCTCCTCGAACGATATCTGCTCGGCGCGCGCCTGGTCCTGCACGATCTGCTGCTCGACGTCGACCGAGTTCGCCACCTCGTCGTTCGCGAAGATGATGACATGGTTGGCGGCGAGGCGGCCGGCGTACGCGTCCGACACCGCTAAGGCCGCCTCTGCCTCCGTCATGCCCGACACGTCGACGGTGCCGATGGTGACGCCGCGGTAAACTTTGCCTGCGGTGAGCCCCGCGTCGACGAGGCCGCCTACCAGAAGCACGCACGCCACCACGAGCACCACCGCCGCGACGCGGCTTCTCGCCGCCACGCGCCGCACGAGCGAGAACAGCAGGGAGATGCCGCGTCCGATGACCTTGATGAGGCCGAGGAGCACCGCCGCCAGAAGCCCGAGCACGCGCTCGGGAAGGCTCTGCTCGCCGACAACCTGCGGAGACGTGATGGGCTGCACGGGAAGGCCCGTGGCAGGCGCGTCGCGGCGCGTGCGGTCCTTCCGGCGGCCGCGCGTCCCTTGGCCGCGGGAGCCCTGCACGCCGCGCGTCGGCTGTGCCGCGCGCGCGGGTCGGGGCTTGCGCGCGGCCTGCGCGCGCGGGGCGCGTTCGCCCTCGGGCCGCTGCGGCGCCGTCTCGCGGCGCCTCCTCGTCGGCCGCTCGGCCGCGGCGCGCTTGTCGCGCCCAGGCTGCGCCGATCGCTCACGGCCGTTCTGCGCCGACGGCCGCGCCCTGCGCGCTTTCGCCTCGGGGCGCTGCTGCGGCACGTGCTCACGGTGCGGCCGTTCGCCATGCGCAGCCGCATCAGGACGCGCGTCCTTTGGCGCGTGCGGCCGTTCGCCATGCGGCGCTCCCGCCGGACGGCGCTGCGCGTTCCCGCTCGCAGCGCGCGCACCCGATGCTCCTGGCGCCCCCTGCGCAGCGCGCGGCGCGCCCTCGCGGCGCCGGGGCTCTTCTCTTCGCTCCTCGCCCACCGGCTACTCCCCCGCTTGGGCGCGCGCGGCGCGCAGCATCTTGAATGCCGCGACGCAGTAGTACACCGTGGTGCCGACGGCGAGCACGAGGCCCGCGTACACGAACCAGATGCCCCACGAGACGGCCGCGTCGGTGAATCCCGGCAGCCATGGCAGGTCGCACACGCCGAGTCCCGGCACGAGCGGCCAGTTCAGAAGCAGGCCCGCGAAGCCCACGAACAGAAACGTGGTGGCGAACTTGCCGGGGTAGATGACGGGCACGCGGATCTGGTAGCGCGAGATGAGCCACCAGCCGCCCACGAGCAGAAGCACGTCTCGCGCGACGACGAGCACGATGATCCACAGGGGAACCCGCCCCACTAAAAACACGCCGAGCACGCCCGTGACCATGAGGATGCGGTCGACCGCCGGGTCGAGCAGCTGCCCGAGCTTCGAGACGGTGTTCGTGCGGCGTGCGATCTGCCCGTCCACGAAGTCCGTCAGGGCCGCGACGGCGAACACCGCCGTCGCGGCTACGTCATATCCGTTGAGGAGCAGGACGAGGTAGACCGGGACCATGCACAGGCGTATGAAGGAGATGACGTTGGGCAGGGTGAGAACCTTGTCCGTCACTTCCTCTTCGGTTTTTCCTGAACAGCTCTGGCTGTCGCTTTGCGCTTGGTCCATGTTCGCCCGTTTCCCACGAAGGCCGGGCACGTGCCCGGCCGCTTCAGTCTCCCTGTATTCTAGCAGTCGGCCTCAAAGGCTTGAGAAGGCGCCGCGCGTCTGGCGCGTAACAATAGCTAAACTTCACAGGAGCGCAGCGGGCGCACGGAAGCACCCGCCAAGAAGCGAGCGCGGGACCCGCCGCAGCAGGCCCCGCGCTCGCGCTCGATGTCCTCGTCTCTACTTCTCCAGCTGGCCGAGCTGGTCAGGCTCGGAAAAGTCCCACTTCACCGCCGAGTTCGGCGTGACGGCCGGCTTGGGGTTCTTCGGGTCGGGCACGTCGAACACGTTGCAGAACTGCGAGACCGACACCGGCGTGTAGGTGGGCAGCATGTGCAGGCAGTCCTTCGGGCACGCGTACACGCACGAGGAGCACTGCACGCACATGAACGGGTCGATGGCCCACTTGCGGTTCTTCTTGTCAACCGTGATGGTGTGGCAGGGGCACGTCTTCGCGCAGATGCCGCACAAGATGCACTTCTCCACGTCGTTGTGGATGTGCCCCTTGAGCCCCGCGGGCGCGGGCTTCGTCTCAACGGGGTACAGCGTCGTCTCGGGCTTCTTGAACAGCGAGCCGAACGTCATGCCCCCCAGTTTAAAGCTTCCCATGGGTTCCCTACCTTTCCGTGCAGCTGATGCAGGGGTCGATGGTGAGGACGATCATGTTCACGTCGGCCAGATCACAGCCCTTGAGCGCCGTGGCCATGCCGGCGAGGTTCTGCGAGGTGGGCGTGCGCATGCGCATGCGCTCCAGGTACTTGGTGCCGTTTCCGCGCGCGTAGTAGTAGCACTCGCCGCGCGGCTGCTCGAGCACGTTGGAGGCCTGCGCGCCCTCGGCAGGCGCGCCCTTCACCGCGACGGAGATGTCGCCGGCGGGGACCTTCGCGGCAAGCTCCTTGATGATCTCGATGGACTGGAGGACCTCAAGGCAGCGCACCTTCACGCGGGCGAAGCAGTCGCCCTGCGCGTCAGTGACCGGCTGGAAGTCGGACAGCTCGCCGTAGGCGCCGCGCCCGAAGGAGCGCACGTCGTAGGGCACGTCGGACGCGCGGGAGAAGGGGCCCACCATCGAGAGGTCGAGCGCGGCCTCCTTGCTGATGAAGCCCACGCCCACCGTGCGGTTCTTGACGGACGTGTCGGTGAGCAGGGTGTTCATGATCTTGGTGTAGTCGTCCTTGATGCCGTCGAGCACGTTCACGATCTCGCGGAGCATGGCGTCGTCGATGTCGCGGTTCACGCCGCCCACCCTGACCACGGACAGGATCACGCGGCCGCCGGTTGTCTTCTCGAAGATGTCGAGCACGCGCTCGCGCAGGCGCCAGCAGTGCATGAACATGCTCTCGAAGCCGAAGGCGTCGGCCGCCAGGCCGAGCCACAGCAGGTGCGAGTGGATACGCGAGAGTTCGTGCCAGATCACGCGCAGGTACTCGGCGCGGCGCGGCACCTCGACGCCCATGAGCGACTCCACCGTCTCGGCGTAGCCGAGCGAGTGTCCCATGGCGCAGATGCCGCAGATGCGCTCAGCCACGTAGATGAACTGGTTGTAGTCGCGCGTCTCCACGAGCTTCTCGAGCCCGCGGTGCACGAACCCGATCTGCGGGATGCAGTCGATGACCGTCTCGTCCTCCACCACGAGGTCGAGGTGCAAGGGCTCAGGCAGCACGGGGTGCTGGGGGCCGAAGGGGATGATGGTTGACTTGCCCACGCTACTCACCCTTCCTCTCTGCCGCAGCCGCCTTCTTGGCCTTGGCCTCCATGGCCGCGCGCACCTTGGCGGCCTTCTCCGGGTCCATGTTGGCGAGCTTGGCCTCAAGCTCGGCCTCCTTGGCGGCGGCGTCCTCGGCTGCGCCAGCCGCAGCGGCAGTCGCGGCCTCAGCGGCCTGTGCGGGCGCCTCCTGGGCGCCGGCCTGCTCGGCCGCCTTCTTCGCCTTGGCCTCCTTGGCCGCCTTCGCCGCGGCGATCTTGCGCGCCTTGTCGCGCGCCGCCTTCTGCTCGGGCGAGATGATGGTCATGGGCTCCTTCACGGACAGGTGGTAGAAGTTGCCGCCGAAGTCGATCGCGATGCCCTCGAAGTGCACGCCGAACAGGTCGTGGATCTCGTTCTCGAACACGAACGCCTCGAGGAACACATCGGTGATCGACGGGATCACCGCGTCGCGCGGGACGCCGCTCACCACCTCGTTGTCGAGCGCGCCGTCCTTCATGAAGGAGTACACGAGGTCGACGCCGTCCTCCGTGTTCACGGCGAGCGTCTGCACGTAGCGGTAGCCCTCGGACTTGCGCGCGGCGGCCACTTCGTGGATCGCCTCGATGGAAAGCGGCGAGAAGTCTTGTTTGAACTGGGGCATGTCTCTCAAGCTCCCTTCTTGGCGGACTTCATCGCAGCCGCCTTCTCTTCGAGCACGCCGATGCCCTGCACGATGGCGTCGATGATGGCCTCGGGGCGCACGGCGCAGCCCGGGGCGTACACGTCAACCGGGATGGCCTTGTCCACGCCGCCGATGACGTTGTAGCAGTCATGGAAGATACCGCCCGAGCACGCGCAGATGCCGCAGGCCACCACGACCTTCGGCTCCACCATCTGGTCGTAGATCTCGCGCACCACGTCGATGTTCTGCGCGTTGACCGAGCCGGTCACCAAGAAGATGTCAGCGTGCTTGGGGTTGCCGGTGTTGATCACGCCGAAGCGCTCGCCGTCGAAGCCCGGGCACAGCGTCGCGAGCACCTCGATGTCGCAGCCGTTGCAGCTCGAGCCGTCGTAGTGGATGACCCAAGGCGATTTGGAAGCGTAAGCCATATCAATCACTCCCTAGATGAACATGAGGACGGCCAGGTTCACGCCGCCCGCCACGAGCGCCACCGCCCAGGCCGACTTCAACATGAACTGCCACTTCACGCGTGCGAAATTGTTGTCGATCCAGATCTCGAGGAAGTACACCGCGAGTGCCACGACCACCGCGAGCAGGACGGAGAGCGGGCTGCCCCACACGAAGAACATGCCCACCCAGCCCATGAACAGGACCGTCTCGCACCAGTGCATGATCTCCACGAGCGCGAGCGTAGGGCCGCTCATCTCGGTGGTCACGCCGCGCACGATCTCCTGGTGCGCGTGATGCGACATGGACAGGTCGAACGGCGACTTGCGCAGCTTGATGGTGAGGATGAACAGCAGGCCCAGGAACACCAGCCACACCGTGGTGACGATGGGCGCGTCGAGCGAGAACACGGCGCTCACGTCGAAGGAGCCCGCCGCCATGAAGAACCCGACGGCCATGAGCAGCACCATGGGCTCGTACGACATCACCTGCAGCGTCTCGCGCGCCGCGCCCACCTCAGCGTAGGGCGAGCGGGAGGAGTACGCCGCGATGATGAAGAACAGGCTCGAGAGCGTGATGACGAACACGCACAGAAGCAGGTTGCCGCCCGTGTAGAAGATGCCGCCGGCCAAGCAGGCGAACACGAGCGCGCAGGCGACGTAGGTGCCCTCCACCGAGTTCACCGACACGCGCTCCTTGCCCAGAAGCTTGCGCACGTCGTAGTACGGCTGGAGGATCGGCGGCCCCACGCGCCCCTGCATGCGCGCCGAGATGACGCGGTCGAGGCCCGCGAGCAGGCAGCCCGCCACCGGCGCCAGGACGGCGAACAGGAGGGTGCCGATAAGCGTAATGAGAATGGTCATGTGTATCACACCCCTGCCTTAGAGCATCATCGGCATGCCGATTGCGGCCATGACGAATGCGGCTACCATGATGATCGTGTTGAACGCGACGCCGACGGGCGCGATGCGCTTCTCGCCGAAGACGCCTTCCATGTACCAGTTGCGCACCGTCGCCGTGCTCTCGCCCGAGAGCGCGTTCTGGAAGGTGCGGCCCGCGTTGTCGCGGCTCACGCCCGAGAGGTAGACGCCCACGGTGCGCGCCTTGCTCGCGCGCCCCACGCCGGCGAACAGCACGATAACCACGAGCGCCACGGCGATGCTGCCGATCCACAGGTTGTCAGCCGAGACGGCCTGCCCGAGCGTGCCGTAGATCGACACGATGTAGGGCTCGACCATGTACGCCGAGATAAGCGGCAGAAGCGCGCAGCTCGCCACGAGGAGCACGGCCATGAGCAGCACGGCCGCCCACTCGCTCTTGTGCACGGTGAGCTCGACGTTCTCGGGCTCGCCCGCGATGCCGGCGAGCTTGCCGAGCCACTTCGCCCAGAACATGAAGGTGGCCGCCGAGCCGAACGCCAGGATGACGATGAGCGCAATCTGGTTCATGTCGACGAACGACACGAGCGTGGCCCACTTCGCCACGAGCATGCCGAACGGCGCGATGAACATGCACATGATGCCGAGCATCATGTAGCGGGCGAGGCGCGGCATGCGCTCGAACAGGAGGTCCATGTCCTCGATGTCACGCGAGCCGATGTGGTGCTCGGCCGTGCCCACGCAGAGGAACAGCAGGCTCTTCGCGATGGCGTGGAACAGGATGAGGAACTCAGCCGCCCACACCGCCTCGGGCGTGCCCACGCCCGCGCAGGCCGTGATGAGACCCAAGTTCGCGATGGTGGAGTACGCCAGCACGCGCTTGGCGTTGCTCTGCGAGATGGCCATGAACGAGCATAGAAGGAACGTGATGGCGCCCACGAGCATGACCATGAGCGAGGGAACCGGGCACACCAGCATGATGGGCGAGAGCTTCACCAGGAGGAACACGCCCGCCTTCACCATCGTGGAGGAGTGCAGAAGCGCGCTCGTGGGGGTGGGAGCCACCATGGCGCCCAGAAGCCAGGTCTGGAACGGCATCTGCGCGGCCTTGGTGATGCCCGCGAACGCGAGCGCCACCACGGCGAGCATGACGAGCGCGGGGTTGCTCACGCCGATCACGAGGAACTCGTAGAACGACAGCGTCCCCACCTGCGTGGCGCAGATGATGAGCGCCACCGCGAAGCCGATGCCGCCGAGCAGGTTCATGATGATCTGGCGGAAGGCGTTGTTGATGGCCTCCTCGGTCTTCGTGAAGCCGATGAGGAGGAACGAGCACAGCGTGGTGATCTCCCAGCCCGTGAACATCCACGCCATGTTATTGGAGAACACGATGACGAACATGGCGGAGAGGAACACGAACATGATCGCGAAGAAGGTGGGACGGCGGTCGCGCGCGCCCTCGGGCTCGTGCGCCTGGAAGTCCTTCATGTAGCCGAGCGCGTACACGCAGATGCCGCTGCCGATCACGCCGATGATGAACGCCATGAGCAGCGAGAGCGAGTCGACGTAGAGGCCGTAGGGCACGCTCATGCCGTGCGCGAGCGCCAGCTCGAAGTAGAGCGAGAGCGCGAGCTGCGCCAGCCCGAGCACGCCGGCCCACACGTTTTTGTACTTCACGGCGAACGCGAGGATCACGCCCACGATGACGCAGCTCAAAAGCGTGCAGATGGTGTCGACCACCGGCGAGGAGAACTCGAAGAGCACCGTCTGCGTCCCGAGGTTCATGGCCACCAGCGCCACGGATGCCACGGCGATGATGATGGCCGAGGCCCACACGATCGCATCCCGCGCCTTGTCTTGGCGCGCCACCATCAGGAGCAGCGCGGCCACAAGCGGGAACACGATGAGAAATCCAAGCATTGCCATGCAGGCTCCCCTTTCATCCTAGTCTTTTCTTTTCCGATTATTTGTGTCCGAGGAGAATTCAGTTCGGGCATAAACAATAAGCTACTCTAGCAAAGGGCGTGTCACATCCCCCGCAAAAGGTCCCATGGGGGTGTTTTGTTCGGTGAAAGATGCGCAATCACCGCGCCGAAACCGTTCGCCGACGTTTTCAGCGCGGCGGCTCGGTATTACGTTTCCGCAGGTAGGCAATGAAAAAGAGTTATCGTCCCGCCACCCGGGCACCTGCGGCGGCACCCACGAAGCCGCGTGCCCACCCCGGCGAGGCGAGCGCGTTCACGTGGAGGTAGCTCGCCACCACGTTGCCCGCGCATATCCCGTCGCGCCCGCGCTCGACGCCGCGCCCGCGCACGTTCTCGTACGCGAAGCGGTGCGCGCCGGGCCCGGCGACCACGCGCGAGTGGTGGTGCTCGTGCCCGGTGAGCACGGTGCCCGCGGGCAGCCACGGGTGCGCGTCCGTGGCGCGCGCGACGGCGTAGCCGTGCCCCTGGCGCGCCTGCTCCATCACCACGTCGAAGTCGAGCACCCCCGCCATCTCGTACGCGCGCCCGTCCGCGTGCAGGCGCCGCCCCAAGAACATGAGGCCGCCGCACTCCGCGCACGCCACGCCCCCGTCTGCGGCGAACGCGCGCACGCTCGCGCGGAAGGAGGCGTTCGCCTCGATCTGCGCGGCGAACGCCTCGGGGAACCCGCCGCCGACGTACAGGCCGCTTGCGCCCTCGGGCAGGCTCGCGTCGCGCATGCTGTCGACGAACGCGAGGCGCGCGCCGGCCTGTTCGAGCGCGCGGAGGTTCTCGGGGTAGTAGAAGCTG
The DNA here is from genome assembly GCF_011038975.1 of Adlercreutzia sp. ZJ176. GTDB lineage: Bacteria > Actinomycetota > Coriobacteriia > Coriobacteriales > Eggerthellaceae > CAAEEV01. The sequence continues at coordinate 184,247 of NZ_JAAKEC010000002.1, forward strand.
AATGCGGCGTCGCGCACGACGGCGATGAGCGGGCGCGCGGCTTCCGCCTGCGCCGACGCCTGCGCCTGCGTCGCTGTCGGCGCCACGTGCGCGGCGCAGCGCGGGGCCGCCTCGAGCGGCGGCGCGCTCGCGGCGATCGCGAGCAGGGCGTCGAGGTCGATGCTCTCCTCGACGAGCGCCGCGGCCGCCTCGCAGAGCGCCTCGGCAGCCTCGGACTCCAAGCAGGTCACGAGCCCGAGGTGCCGATCGGCGATCCTCAGGCGCTCGTCGTCGGGGACCACGCCGATCACGGGGACGTCGCAGCACGCCTCCACCGACTCGCGCATGACGCGCTCGTGCCGGGGGCCGCGCACGCGGTTCAGGATGACGCCCGCGATGCGCACCTCGGCGTCGAAGCAGATGAGCCCGAGCGTGATCGCGGCCGCCGTGCGCGTCATGCGCGTGGCGTCGAGCACCACGACGACCGGCGTCGCCGTCTGCTTGGCCACCTCCGCCGACGAGCTGCTGCCCGAGGCGTCCATCCCGTCGTAGAGCCCCATCGCGCCCTCGACCACGGCCACGCCAGCTCCGGCGCTCGCCTCGCACATGACGGCGCGCAAACGCGCCGGGTCCATGAAGAACGCGTCGAGGTTGCGGCTCGCGCGCCCGGCGGCCACGCCGTGCCAGCCGGCGTCGATGAAGTCCGGGCCCTTCTTGAAGGGCTGCGGCGCCCACCCGCGCTTCTCGAGCGCGCGCAGGATGCCCAAGGTGATCACGGTCTTCCCGCTCTTCCCATGGGACGCGGACACCATGATGCGCGGCAAGTTGAAGGTTTCGCTCATGAGCTGCCTCCTGTGAACGAAGCGGCGCGCACGAAGGCGCACAAAAAAAGAGGTGATGGGCAAGCTTGATGCCCATCACCTCGTCGCTGCGGACTTACACGCAGCCGGTCGGCTTCATCAAGCCGGCGATCTTGCAAGCTCCCTTGCCCGGACCGCTCGGGAAGAGCTCGTAGATCTCAGCGTTCGACTTGCCCGTGTCCTTGAGCATCTTGCGAACCATCGGCGCCACGCCGAAGTCCGCGTAGTACTCGCGCAGGTAGTTGATGACGGCCCAGTGATCGTCGGTCAGCTCGACCTCCTCGGTCTCCGCGAGCTTGTGGGCCACCTCCTCGTCCCACTGCGAGGGATCCTCGAGGAAGCCGTCCTCGTCGAGTTGCAGGATGCGATCCCCTACTTGAAGCTCTGCCATATGCAGCCTCCTTACCTTGGTATCAGGTACGTACCTTCTATGTTTAGCCGCGGCTGCGGCGAAACATCAGCCCAGGGCCAGCTCCTCCTCGCCCGCCCGCGCGTGCGCCGCCTCGTCGCGCCGCGGCTTCTGCTCGAGCGAGGCGCGCACGCCGACGGCCACCTTGTAGAGCACCGTGAGCACGAGCAGCCCGATGCCGTACACCCCCGCGATCACGAGGATCTCGTTGAGCGTCGGGACGTACTGGACGACCTGCTCGAACGAGTTCGGCACGAAGCCCGCGAGCACGAGCCCGAGGCCCTTGTCGATCCAGCAGGCGAGAAACACCGCGATGAGCGCCACGATGAGCGCGCGGTGGTTCGTGCGCATCTTCGGCACCAGGAGCAGGGTGATGCCGGCAAACGCGAGCACGACGGCCGTCCACATGAACGGCACGAGGTTCCCCGCGCCGTCGATCCCGAAGAACAGGTACTCGAGCGGGGCGGTGTGCGACGGGATGCCGCTGTAGAAGCTCGTGAAGATCTCGAGCAGGAAGAAGAACACGTTGAGGATCATAGCGTAGCACACGATCTTCGCGAGCGAGTCGATGGCCTTGTCGCTCGCCTTGAAGGGCGTGAGCTTGCGCATGACGAAGCACAGAAGGATCAATAGCGCCGGGCCCGCGGCGAACGCCGAGGAGAGGAAGCGCGCCGCGAGGATGGCGGTCATCCAGTAGGCGCGCCCGGGCAGGCCGCAGAACAGAAACGCCGTGACCGTGTGGATGCTCACCGCGAGCGGGATGGCGATGATGCTCAGCACGTGCGCCCACTTCGGCGGCGGGAAGCCCTTGCGCTCGGCGCCGAGTGCCGCCCAGCCGATGAGGATGTTCACCACGAGGTAGGACGACAGCACCACCATGTCCCAGAAGATCATGGCATGCGGCGTGGCGTACAGGATCACGTTCATGATGCGCGCGGGCTGGCCCAAGTCCACCAGCACGAACAGCATCGCCATGAGCACCGCGGCCACCGCCAGAAACTCGCCGAATATGACGATCTTCCCGAACTCCTTGTAGTTATGCAGGTAGTACGGGATGGCGACCATGACGCCGGAGGCGGCGACGCCCACGAAGAAGGCGAACTGGGCGATGTAGAGGCCCCAGCTCACGTCGCGGCTCATGCCGGTGACCACCAGCCCGTTCTGGATCTGGTTCGCGTACGCCAGGATGCCCACGCCGATGACCACCAAAAGGAAGGCGACCCACCCCCAGTACAGCTTGGAGCCGTGCAAGGCCTTTTCAAGCACGCTGCTCACCACCCTCCACGATGTAGTAAACGCTCGGACCCGTGCCGAGCTCGACGCGCCGGCGTATCGAAAAGCCCTTCGCCAGCGCGCGCCGCACGTCGGAGTCGGGGTCGTTCAAGTCGCCGAACAGTATGGCGCCCTGGGACAGCTCAGCGCACAGAGGCGGCATCCCCTTGTCGATGCGCTCGGAGCAGAGCATGCACTTCTCCACGACGCCGCGCACCCGCGTGGGGTAAGCGGGGTCGATCTCGGCGAGGTGCAGCCGCGGGTCGTCGAAGTTCAGGCTGCGCGCGCCGTAGGGGCACGCGCCCATGCAGAAGCGGCAGCCGATGCAGCGGTGGTAGTCCATGCTCACGATGCCGTCAGGGCGCTTGAACGTGGCCTTCGTGGGGCACACGCGCACGCATGGCGGCTCCTCGCAGTGGTTGCAGAGCATGGGGAACTCCATCTCCTCCACGCCCTCGCTCACGTACGTGCTCGCGATGTCGGGAAACGCGTGCTCGAAGCTCTCGGGCCAGATCCACTTGACGGCGGTCTTCTCGCCTTCGATCGCCGGCACGTTGTGCGCCTTGTGGCACGCCTCGATGATCCGGTCGAGCACGCCGGCCCGGTTGAGCTTCCGCTCGTCTACGACCAGGGCCCAGCGCTTGCCCGACGCGCCCTGAGCTGCACTCGGGGCCTCGCCGCCCGATGCGCAGCCCGTCAAGGGCACCAGGCCCGCAGCGCACGCCACGAGGCCGGCCTTGATGAAGTCCCGTCTTTCCATACCGCCAACCCGCTCTCTCTTCGTCGGCATTGTTCTTCTACCCCTTGCCCACGACGCCGTCGTCGGTCAGGCCGTGGCACTCCCAGCAGTACAGCTCGACGTTGGAGTACGCGTGGCATGACTCGCAGAACGCATCGGGGTTCGAGTGACAGGACAGGCACGTGTCGTCGAGGCTCATCTCGTAGACCTGCCCGGAGCTGCTCACGTAGTCGGTCTTCCCCTCGCGCACCACGTCGTTGCGCCACTCGTCGAGCAGCGTCATGTGCGAGCTGCGCATGTACTCGACGGGCTCGATGCACTCCTTCACGTCAAGCGCCGCGATCTCGGGCGTGTTGAGGTCGAGCTCGGGGGCGCTGTGCGCCTTGCCCGCGCCGAGGATGAACGGCGCGACCATGATGAGGCAGAACACGCCGATGAAGATGAGGGTGAGCTTTCGCCTAGCCATGGTTCGCCTCCTCGCTGCCCGCGCCCCCGACGCCCGCGTCGGCCGCCACGTCCGCATGGGCGCCCGGCAGCTCCTCGAGCCTCAGGTCGAGCGTGCGGTGGTCGTCGTCGCCGAGCACGAGCGCGTTCGCGACCAGCTCGTGCACGCCGGTCACGCGCGTGCCGGGCACCCAGTAGTCCATGAGCGCCGGGAACGACGCGCGGTCGAGCGCGCAGATGTTCGCGAGCGTGTTCACGCCGTAGGCGTCGCGCACCGTGCGCACCGCCTCCGCGCGCGGGAGCCCGCCGCGCAGCCTGAGCTCCATGTTCTCGCCCGCGTTGAGGCCCGAGCCGCTTCCGCAGCACAGCGTCTTCTCGCGGATGGTCTCCTCGGGCATCTCATAGAAGTTGTTGCACACGTTCTTGATGATGAAGCGAGGCTCCTCGAGCAGGCCCATGGCGCGCGCGGTGTTGCACGAGTCGTGGTACGTGACGACGAGGTGGTCGTTGCGGGAGGGATCGAGCTTGAGCTTGTCGTGGTAGATGAGGTCGGCCGTGAACTCGGTGATGTGCACCATCTTCGTGGACGCCGCGTTGGAGAACACGGTGCCGGTGACGGGCGACACGGGCTGCTCGAGGAAGTCGGCCGGGCCGTTCCACGTGTCCATGTACTGGTTGACGAGGCGCCACATGTGCCCGCACTCGCCGCCGAGGATCCACTTCACGCCGAGGCGCTCGGCCTCCGCGTACATCTTGGCGTTGAGGCGCTTGGCCATCTCGTTGGAGGTGAAGAACCCGAAGTTGCCGCCCTCCGAGGCGTACGTGCTCAGCGTGTAGTCGATGCCGAGGTGCTCGAGCAGCATGATGTAGCCCATGAAGGTGAACGTGCCCGGCTCGGCGTAGAGGTCGCCCGAGGGGACCACGAGCAAAATCTCGGCGCCCTTGCGGTTGAACGTGGGCTCGAAGCGCCTGCCGGTGACGTCCTCGAGGTCGTCCATCATGAACTCGACGTTGCCGAGGATGGTCTGCGGCTCGAGCCCCACGTGGTTGCCCTTCATGTAGCAGTTGGCCACCGGCCCCGCGATCCAGTCGGTGTTGAGGCCGAGCAGGTTCAGGATCTCGCGCCCCATGATGGTGATCTCGGCCTGGTCGATGCCGTAGGGGCAGAACGCCGAGCAGCGGCGGCACTCCGTGCACTGGAAGAAGTAGTACCACCACTCCTTGAGCACGTCCTCGGTGAGGTCGCGCGCGCCCACGAGCGGGCCCAAGACCTTCCCCGAGGTGGTGAAGTAGCGCCTGTACACCGAGCGCATGAGCTCCGCGCGCACCACCGGCATGTTCTTCGGGTCGCCCGTGCCCAGGTAGAAGTGGCACTTGTCGGCGCAGGCCCCGCAGCGCACGCACACGTCCATGAACAGCCTGAACGAGCGGTACTTGTCCATGCGCTCCTTCATCCCTTCAAGGACGATCTCCTTCCAGTGAGCGGGAAGGTTCCAGTCCTCCTCGGACGAGGACCACTCGTGCGCGTTGGGAAGCCCCACCACCTCGAGGTTCTTCGGCTTCGCGGCGTGGCAGTACATGCCCTCGCGAAACTCGGTCGGCGTGTCCATCCATGAATCCGGCGTACACCCCAACTCGTAGTCCAGCATGCTTTCCTTGCTCGGTTGCTTGGCCATGCGCGATCACTCCGAATCCAACGGTAGTCCGACTTTCCTCATCTTCTCGCCGAAGTCCTGCTCGTACTCGGCGTAGGTGTGAACCTTCACGTCGTAGTTCCACGGGTTGACGTGGCGCACCATGCGGCTGTTGTTCGCAAGGTTGCGCGTGGGGCTGAAGAACACGCCGGGCGCGTGCATGAGCTTGCCCCAGGGGAAGTAGACGATGAGCACGCACACCAGAAAGAGGTGCACGAAGAGCAGCGGCTCGATGCCCTCGGGCGCCACCGGGGAGAACGACACGAGCCCCATGGCCACCTCCTTGACGCCCGTCACGTCGACGCGCACGCCGTAGCGCAGCGCGATACCCGAAAGCGCGATGCCCAGAAGCAGGAAGAGCGGGAAGTAGTCGATGCTCAGGGACACGAAGCGGATGCGCGGCAGCACGACGCGCCGCAGGAACAGGAAGGTGAGCGCGCCCACGATGACCACGTCGGTGAGGTAGAGCAGAGGGATGCCGATCTGGAGCACGCTGTCAGCGCCCTCGATCACGCCGATAAACTCCGGCACGGGGTCGAGGAACAGGCGGAAGTGGCGCACCACGATGATGAGCATCGACCAGTGGAACGCCAGCGCGCCGAGCCACAGCCACTTGGCCGAGCCGTAGCCGAAGCGGTCGTCGCGCTTCTCCGCCTTGCTGTTGCGGAAGAGCGAGCGGAAGAACAGCACCTCGAGCAGCATCCTGCCCACCACGCCCGCATAGGACGACGGGTTGTCGAGCTTGGCCTGCCTCACCCACGGCAGGCTCTTCTGCTGCCCGCAGGTCGTCGTGATGCAAAACGGCACAGCCGAGGCGCCCCACCGCATGACGCGGATGGCGAACCCGACGACGAACAGGGCGAACGCCGCGTACGGAACGATGACGCCGAACAGCGTGCCCAGGTGGAGGAAGGCGGTCGAGGCCCAGGCGATAAGCGCCAGCGCCACGACCAGAAGGAAGGGGGCCAGTATCCTCATGCGATCCCTTTCTCGCGCTCGAGGTTGTCCAGGTGACGTTGCATCATCTTCACCTCACGCCTCACCTCGTCGAGCCTGAGGCGGTAGAGGTCTTCGCGGCAACGCAGGTAGCAGTCCACGCTGTGCCAAAAGGCCAGCTCCGCGCGCTTTACGGCGCGCGCGCTGAGGGCCTCCGGGCCCTCATGGGCCCGCAGCCACGCAAGCACGCGGGGCTTCAAGTCGTACAGCGGCTTGAGCGCGCTCGAGGGCTTGTCGTCTTGGAGCGCCTTGACGCGGCACAGGTCCTCGACTGACGCCGGGACGCGTGGCGCGTCATCATCTGAGAGCAGCCAGGCGGCGAGGTCATCTGCCGCCTGGCGCATGCGGAAGCCCGTGGGGTCATCGTACCGACCCGCAGCTGCGGCCGAGACGCCCCTTGAAGCGGCCGGGTCGAGCGTCGCAAGCAGCTCGCCTGCGAGCTGACGCTCGCATTCCTGGCCCGAACCGAAAGATCCGAAAGGATCGAAAGACACCGTCATCCCCTGCCCCCCGCGCGCCCGGGGCCTCAAGCCCCGCGCTCCCCGACTCGTATGCCGACCTGCGTGCCTGCGCGCCTACTCGGGCGGCGCGACCTTGCCCTTGAGGGCGATGAACGTCGTGGTGATGTAGAGGTACTCGACCTTGTCCTCGAAGGCAAGCTCCTTGACCGCGAGGTCGACCGCGCCCTTCGGCTCGCCGATCGCCTTAGCGATGTCCTTGCTCTTCGCTTTCTCGACCGTGTCCAAATACGCGAGAACCTTCTCTTTGACCAGAGGATTGGCAGGACCCTTATCCATGGTTACGCTCCCCTCTCGCTCTGCGCGAAGCTTGCTTGACGTGCGTTTTACACGCCTTACGTTCGATTTAATCATGCGGCCGAAACCGTGTAAAATACTATGAATTCATCCCGTCATAAAATAAGGCAATGGCTAGCTTATATCCTTATGACCTGGTGCTATGCGCTCACCAGGCATGGCTGTACTCGAGGATGCGCACGCCCTCGTCGAGGTTGCCGTCCGCAAACGAGACCATCCGCTTCGCGAAGGGGCAGGGGTACCCGATCGGCGTGCCCTTCGTGATGCACGAGACGAACACGATCGTGTCAGCGCCGCGCGCCACCAGGTCGCGTGCGCGGAAGACCGCCTTCTTCCCCGGGCAGCCGCCGCAGGAGACGAACCCCACGATCTCGACGTCCTCCTCGACGCCGGAGAACACGCCGGTGCGCGTGCGGATCGCCTCGAAGCACTTCGTTCCCGGGCAGGCGTCCTCGGTCTGCTTGCAGCGGATGATGCCGACCTTCATGCGGTCCTCCTTCGACGCGATGTGCAGGCTTCCACCAGTATGCTGAGGACGCGCGCGCCCTGTAAAATACAAAGTTCGCATCGCGCGATCAAATATCCCGATGCCCCCTGGAAACCACCTGATGAGAGGCAGGTGCTACAATCAGCGCGCAAAGCCCGCGCACGCGAAGGGAGCTTTCCATGTCACGCCTCTACCCCGTCATGCTCGTCCTCGAAGACAAGCGCGCGCTCGTGGTGGGCGGCGGGGCGGTTGCCCAGCGCAAGGTCGAGGGGCTCCTCGCCTGCGACGCGCAGGTGCGCGTCGTGGCGCCTAAAGCCACCGACGGCCTGCGGGCGCTCGCGGAAGCCGGGGCCTGCGCCTGGTGCGCGCGCACCTTCTGCGAGCGCGACCTCGCCGACGCCGACATCGTGTTCGCCGCCACCGACGACGAGCAGGTGAACCGCCAGGTGTTCGAAGGGGCGAAGCGGGCGCGCCTCATGGTGAACGTCGCCGACCGCCCCGAGCTCTGCACGTTCTACCTCCCCTCGGTCATGCGCAAGGGACGGCTCTCCGTGTCGGTGTCGACCGAGGGCGCGAGCCCCCTGCTCGCGCGGCGGGTGCGCGCGCAGATCGAGGAGCGCCTGAGCGACGCCTACGCGCCCTACGTCGACCTGCTTGCGAGCTATCGCGACGTCGTCAACGCCACGATCGCGGAGAAGGCGCGCATGAGGTTCTGGGAGGAGGCCACCGACGGGCGCGCGCTCGCGCTCGTGGAGGCGGGCGACCTCGACGGCGCAGCGGCGCTCGTCGACGCTCTCGTCGCGCGCTACCAGCTCGAACGCGAAGACGCCGGCGCTTCGCCCGACCTCACGTGAGGCACCGAGCTGCTTTCCCTATACGCGCACGGAAAGTAGCGCCACTAGCGAGCCCTCCCCCTGCCAAACCCCTGCGGCGCCCCCTCACGCGCTGACGCCCCCGCCCTCGCCGCGCCCCTCAGGCCCCCCGCTCACGCACGGCGGCGGCGAGCCGCGCGATCTCCTCCTCGCGCCCCCGCACCAGCTCAGGCGCCGCGCGCGCCACCATCTCGCATCCCGCGAGCAGGCTCGGCTGGAACGTGGGCTCGTCGACGGCCGCCTCGAACGCGTACGAGAAGAACGCGCCGTAGGCCGCGGGGTTGCCCGCGATGATCGCGCAGATGATCTCAGGCGCCGACCAGGCGACGTTCGCCCCCTCCTCGTTCATCGCCCAGATGTGCCGCCGCATCGTCTCGCGGAAGAACTCCTCGGCGCCGCCTGAGCGGCACGCGCAGAGACGTTCGAAGCAGCGTATCGCCGCGGCGTGCTCGCGGGTGCCGGGGGCGTAGGTGAGGCGCGTCAGGAAGCGCCGCACGCGGTCTGCGTCAGCGTCGAACAGCCGCAGCAGCCCGTCGAAGTCCTCACGCGCCACCAGCGCGCGCACCTCGTCCTTGGAGAACATCCTGCCTCCTTCTGGCCTCGTTCGCGGCAGGCGCCGACGCCTTCCCGGCATCGCGATTCGCGCCCGCGCTCCTCCTTCTGATACACGCGCAGGCGCAGCCCCCGAGGGGAGGCTGCGCCTGCGAAAGCCGATGAGCAGCGAGCTAGATCATGCCCCACTTGCGCGTGTACTCGCTGTAGAGCTGGAAGTCGTCTTCGCTGACCCCCGCCTCTTTGAGCCGAGGCAGGATCTCCTCATAGGCCAGGGTGACCGTCTCCATGAAGACGCCGTCCTTGCGCATGGTGACCTTCCAGTCATCATGGATGTCGAGGAGCGCCTCCATGGCGCGGGCGCTATGGGAGATGCGCTCGCTGGTGTAGGAGGCGAGGGCGCGAAGCGCGTCGGGTGTGGCTTCGGCCTTCTTGATCGTCTTCCACGGGGACTTCTCCCCGCGCCGCCACTCCCCCGCCTCGAAGAACGGGAGGAAGAAGCAGGCGGCTTGTATGCAGGTTTCCTTGACCTTCTGCTCAGACATGGCTCTTACATCCCCACTGCCGTCCAGTAGTCGTTCAAGAACACCGTCGAGAACAAGAAGCCGAGGATGACGTTCACGCCCACGCCGATGGTGAACGCAGCGAAGGGCTTCCAGCCGGTGGCGGCGAGCGCCTTGAAGCGCGTGGTCAGGCCGATGCACAGGAAGCAGAACACGAACGCCCAGCCGCGCAGGTTCTTGATGGCCTTGAGGGCGTCGGAGTCGACCAGGGCGGCGAAGTCGGGGGAAGCCGTCGCCAGGACGATGGTGACGATGATCGACGCGATGAAGAAGCCGATGACGAACTTCGGGAAGCGCTCCCAGATGACGCCCGCACCCGGCTTCTGGACGGTGCCGTCAGAGGACTTCTTGCGCTCCCACACGGTGACGGAGATGATGGCGAGCAGGAAGGCCCACACGCCGACGAAGATGTCGCGGCCGACGACCTTCATGAGGGTGAAGGTGGTGGTGGCGCCGTCGCCGAACTGGGCTGCGGCGGCGATGCCCGCGGCGTCGGCGAACTCGGAGGTGCCGATCCAGGCGCCGGCGGCGCCGTCAGACAGGCCGAGCAGGCGGCAGATCACGGGAAGCAGGAACACCATGATGGTGGCCCAGATGACGACCATCGAGATGGCGATGGAGACGTGCTCCTTCTTGGCGTTGACCGACGAGCCGATGGCGATGGAAGCCGACACGCCGCAGATCGAGCCGCCGGCGCCGAGCGTAGCGCCGAAGGGCTTCTCGAGGCCGAACAGCTTGGTGGCCGCGAAGTAGATCACCAAAAACGTGGTGACGGCGATGACCGTGGCCTGGAACAGGGCAACCGGGCCGGATTCCAAGATCAGCGTGAACGGCAGCGTTGCGCCCATGAGGACAATGCCGACCTTCACGTAGAACTCGGTGCGCATCGCAGACTCGAACCAGTCCGGGATCTTCACGAAGTTGCCGATGATCATGCCCACGATGAGCGCCATCACAGGAGCCTCGAGGTTGAACGTCTTGGCCGTGTTCCACGCGCCGAGGATCTGCACGATGACGGCCATCACGAACAGAAGCGTGAAGCCCGCGAGGAACTTGCCGACGTTGTAGCGCATGACCTTCGCGGCGAGCGAGAAGATGGCTGCCAGCGTGATGTAGAGGAACAGCATCTTAGGCAGAAGCGAGACGACCATCCCCGGCACGGCCGTGAAGCTGTCGTAGCTCTTGAACGACACGGTGATGGTCCCGAGGGACTGCCCCACCGCGCACAGGATGAGCGCGACGATGACCAGGCCCAAGCCGATCCAGACCGCCCACCAGTCTTCCTTGAGGTAAAGACTCTGCAGGCCACCGCCGTTCGTTTTTGTGTTTTCAACCATTTGTTCACCCCTCCTTAAGGATGAATGGGTTTGGTCCCGCGTGGGTCCTGCCGCCGCGGGCGCGGCGGCAGGGCAGACCTCTTCAAGCGGCTAGAACTTGAACGCAGAGGAGGTTCTGAACGTCTCGCGCGAGAAGATGTAGTCGTCGATGAGCTTGTCGGAGAACGGGATCCCCGAGATCGAGAAGAAGCGCTCCCATCCGATCCTCTCGATCCACTCGCCGAGGCGCTCGCCCTTGCGAGCGTTAGAAGCCCACACCTCGACGATGTGGCGCACGGCTTCGGTGACTTCCGGCCAGCGCGGCGGGTTGTTCGGCAAGAACGGAATGACCATGCGCGAGAAGCTCGGGTCGGTTCGCGCCGTGGACACCTTGCCGCCGACCATGATGGCCAGGCCGTCGTTCTCGGAATCCATGATGTGCATGCCGGGGGACATGGTGTAGCAGTTGCCGCAGTACATGCAGCGCTCGTCCACTACCGCGACGCTCTTGATCTTCGGATCCGGGCGGATGGCGCCCGTCGGGCAGCACGCCACGAGGCTCGGGATCTCGGAGGTCTTGCGCACCGTGTCATGGTCGATGCGCGGGACGGTGCGGTGGATGGCGACGACGGAGATGTCGCTGCAGTGGGCTGCTCCGCACATGTTCAGGCAGCATGCCATGGCAATGTGCAGCTTGTTGGGCAGCTCGTCGGTGACGAAGTACTCGTACAGGTCGTCCATGATCGCCTTCACGATGCCGGAGGCGTCAGACGCGGGCGTGTGGCAGTGCACCCAGCCCTGCGTGTGGACGATGTTGCTGAGAGAGTGGTGCGTGCCGCCCACGGGGTAGCCGAGCTCCTGGCACCGCTCGATGATGGGCTCGACCTTGCTCTCGTCGGGGGTCAGAAACTCGATGTTGTTGCGGCTCGTGAAGCGCAGATGCCCGTCGCAGAACTCGTCGGCCACGTCGCAGATGTCGCGGATGGCGTCGACGCTCATGAGACGGGGCTCGCCGGCGCGAACGCTGTAGAGCTCGCCCGCCGGGCCGACGTGCTTGAGCACGCCAGGGCGCACATGCTCGTGGTACTCCCACTTGCCGTAGTTCTCCTTGATGATGTTCGGCAGGTACTGACGGAAATCCGGAGGCCCGTTGTCGATCATTGCCACTTGGAATCACCTTGCCTTTCTAAAAGCTCGTCATCAGTTCTCGGGTTCGCGCGGCGCTTAGGCCGGCTCGCCCTCTTGCCCTGCAGCCTCCTGCAAGATCTCCTCCTGAGGCCAGAACACATACGGGTTGGCACGCGGGCGGTAGACCATCTGGGGCACGGCCTCGAGGCCGATGTCGCGCAGGAACTTGCCCATGCCGATGCGATAGACCGTCTCGCCGATGCGCTCGCGCGTCTTGCCGTTCTCGTCCCACCAGTCCCAGATGCGGTTAACCAGGTCCTTGAACTCGTCGTAGGGGGCTTCCATCTTCATGAAGGGGACGAGCACCCAGGACATGAACGCCGACTTGACGATGGTGGACTTCGCGCCAAGCAAGATGGTGGCGCCCTTCTCCTTACCCTGCTTGACCGCGCGGCCCATGACGTTGACGCAGTGCATGCAGCGCGTGCACTCGTCGGCGTTCACGGTGAGCTCGCCGGTCTCCTGGTTGTAGTGCAGGCAGCGGGTCGGGCACTTCTCGACGACCGCCTCGCGGATGGGAAGGCCGCTCTCGGCGTACTTCTTCACCTCGTCCTGGTCGATGGTGATGGCGTCGCGCCAGGTGCCGATGACCGAGATGTCGGCGCGGGCCGCCGCGGCGACGCAGTCGTTGGCGCAGCCGGACATCTTGATCTTGGACTTGTACGGCCACATCGGGCGATGAAGCTCGTCCTGGAACTCGTTGGTGATGTCGTAGCACATGTCAAGCGTGTCAAAGCAGGCGTACTCGCAGCGGCCAGGTCCCACGCAGCAGCTCGGAGAGCGCAGGTCAGAGCCCGATCCGCCCAGGTCGTAGCCAGCCTCGGAGAGCTCGTCGAACGTGGGCTGGAGCTCCTCGGTCTTGGTGCCGAGGAAGATGAGGTCGCCGGTGGCGCCGTGCACGTTGGTGATGCCGGAGCCGTGGCGCTCCCAGATGTCGCACAGCTCGCGCAGGGCGTCGGTGTCGTAGAACCAGCCGCTCGGCGCGGCGATGCGCATCGTGTGGAACTCGCTGACGTTCGGGAACTCCTCGGGCAGGTCGGTGTAGCGCCCGACGACGCCGCCGCCGTAGCCCTTCACGCCCACGATGCCGCCGTGCTTCCAGTGGCCGATCTTGTCGTGGTAGGAGCGCTCGAGCAGCCCGAGCAAATCGGCGCTCATCTCGCTCTTCTCAGCAGCGCGCTTGATCTCCGTCACGAAGCTTGGCCACGGGCCGCTTTCCAGCTCGTCCAGTTGGGGGGTCTTGCTGCTTTCAGTCATAATCCCTCCTTTTGCTTCAATCAAAAATTGCGGAACTACATTTCCATGATGGTTATCGCACCGCTCGGACACACCGAGACGCACGCCTCGCATCCCATGCACTCCGCTTCGTCGCCAGCCACATACGCGTGCTCGCCGTTAAAGGCGAGGATGTGGGCTGGACACCCGTCGGCGCACGAGTCGCAGCCAGTGCATGCCTCCTCGTCAATTGACACTATGAACATCGGTTACACCCCCTTCCCCTGCTTTGATTTCGCCGTTTACCAGCACGTCTCCATAACGCGGCATCACGACAAGTCCTATTTGACCACTAACCTCCCCGCCGCGAAAATACTTTGACTTGATCGGGGGATAACCTGAGCCTATACCAGGTTGTTTCACCAGTTCAAGTTGCGTTTTTAAGGTCCTTTCGAGAACCTGCCATAGCAAAAACGAATCGCACGGAAACCAGCGCGGAAGCGGCACCTGGCGCGCGCGGCCGAGGACCGCTAGAGGCGCGCGAACGCGCGGCGGGCCGCCTCGACGGTGGCGTCGACGTCGGCGCGCGTGTGCGCCGCCGACATGAACAAGGACTCGAACTGGCTCGGGGCCAGATACACCCCGTCGCGGCGCATATCGGCGTAGAAGCGCGCGAAGCGCGCCGTGTCGGAGCGCGTCGCCGACGCGAAGTCGACGACGGGGCCCTCGGTGAAGAAGAGCGAGAACATGCCGCCGACTGCGTTCACGCTCACCGGCACGCCCGCCGCGCGCGCGGCGTCCTCGAGGCCGCGCGCGAGCTCCTGCACGAGGCCGAAGACGTGCTCGTAGACGCCCGGCTCGCGCAGAAGGCCCAGCGTGGCGAGGCCCGCCGCCGTGGCGAGCGGGTTGCCCGAGAGCGTCCCCGCCTGGTAGACCGGCCCGAGCGGCGCGAGCTGCTCCATGATCGCGCGCCTTCCGCCGAAGGCCGCCAGGGGAAGCCCGCCGCCGATGATCTTGCCGAGGCACGTGAGGTCGCCTTCGACGCCGAAGCGCTCCTGCGCCCCGCCGCGCCCCACGCGGAAGCCCGTCATCACCTCGTCGATCACAAGCAGGCTCCCGTAGGCGTCGCAGAGCCGGCGCAGGCCCGGCAGAAATCCGTCCCGCGGGAGGACCACGCCCATGTTGCCCGCGACGGGCTCGACGATCACGCAGGCGATCTGCTCGCCGTAGCGCTCGAAGAGCGCGCGCGTGCCCTCGAGGTCGTTGTAGCGGGCGACGAGCGTGCGCGCCGCGACGCCTTCCGCTATGCCGGCCGAGGTGGGCGTGCCAAGGGTGAGCGCCCCACTGCCCGCCTGCACGAGGAGCGCGTCGACGTGCCCGTGGTAGCAGCCCTCGAACTTCAGCACCATGTCGCGCCCCGTCACGCCCCGCGCGAGGCGCAGGGCGCTCATGGTCGCCTCGGTGCCCGAGCTCACGAAGCGGATCATCTCGAGCGCGGGCATCGCGTCTTGAATCGCGCGCGCGAGCTGCGTCTCGGCCTCGGTCGGCGCGCCGAAGCTCGTGCCGAGGCGCGCGGCCTCGCACACGGCGCGTACGACGCCTGGATGCGCATGGCCCATGATGAGCGGGCCCCACGACCCCACGTAGTCGATGTAGCGGTTCCCGTCGACGTCCCACAGATGCGCGCCCTCCCCACGCGCGATGAACAGCGGGTCAGCGCCCACGGCGCGCGCCGCGCGCACGGGCGAGTCGACGCCGCCCGGGATGATCGCGCGCGCCTGCGCGAAGGCCCGCGCGCTCTTGCTGGTCGACAAGCCCGGGACCTTGACGCACTCGCCGTTCGGCCGGCGCATCAGAGCGCCTCCTCGCGCAGCCAGCGCGCGGCGTCGAGCGCATGGTAGGTGATGATCATGTCGGCGCCCGCGCGCTTCATGCCCACGAGCAGCTCGGTGACGACGCGCCGCTCGTCGAGCCAGCCCGCGAGCGCAGCGGCCTTCACCATCGCGTACTCCCCGCTCACGTTGTAGGCGACGACGGGCAGCTGGGAGGCGAGACGCGCGCGCCACATGATGTCGCCGAACGCCAGCGCCGGCTTGACGATGATCATGTCGGCGCCCTCCTCCACGTCGGCGCGGATCTCGCGCAGGGCCTCGTCGCCGTTGGCGGGGTCCATCTGGTAGGTCTTGCGGTCGCCGTGCTGCGGCGCCGAGCCCGCCGCGTCGCGGAAGGGGCCGTAGAAGCCCGAGGCGTACTTGGCGGCGTACGACATGATGGCCACATGCTCGAAGCCGGCGCCGTCGAGCGCCGTGCGCAGGGCGGCCACGCGCCCGTCCATCATGTCGGAGGGCGCGACGATGTCGGCGCCGGCGCGCGCCTGCGACACGGCGGTGCGCGCGAGGAGCTCGACGGTGGCGTCGTTCTCGACGATGCCGTCGCGCACCACGCCGCAGTGCCCGTGGTCGGTGTACTCACACAGGCACACGTCGCCGATGACGACGAGGTGGGGATGATGCTCCTTGATGAGGCGGATGGCCCGCTGCACGATGCCCGCCTCGTCGTAGGCGCCGGTCCCGAGCGCGTCCTTGCGCGCGGGGATGCCGAACAGGATGACCGCGGGGATGCCGAGGTCGGTCACCTCGGCGAGGACGGGCTCGAGCCTGTCGAGCGAGTAGCGGCACACGCCGGGCATCGAGGCGACGGGCTCGCAGACGCCCTCGCCCTCGCACACGAAGAGCGGGTAGATGAGGTCGGCCACCCGCACGTGGTTCTCGCGAACCATCGCGCGCAGGGCCGCTGAGGAGCGCAGGCGGCGGTGGCGCACGGCGAGCTTCATGAGGCGCCTCCCAGCTCGCGCTCGGCGAGGCGCGCGAGCGCGGACACGGTGGGCTCGTCCGCCTCGGCGGCGCACGCCATGCCGAGCTCGCGCACCGTCTGCGTGGTGACGGGGCCGATCGAGAGGAGCTTCACGCCCTCGAGCAGGCCGAGCTCGCCCGCGAGCGCATCGCGCAGGTTGCGCGCCGTCGAGGAGCTCGTGAGCATGATCGCGTCGACGCGGCGCGCGCGCAGGGCACTGACGAGCGCCTCGCGGCTGCCCTCGTCGGGCACGTTGCGGTAGACCGGCGCCTCAGCGACGATGACGCCGCGGGCGGCGAGGCCGTCCTGGATGACGGAGCGCGCGTGCTCGGCGCGCACGACCAAGACGCGCTCGCCAGGACGCGTCATGTGCTCGAGCAGGGAGAGCAGGCCCTCGGCGCTCCCCTCCTCGGGCACGATGACGCCCGCGGCGCCGCGGGCGGCGAGCGCCTCGGCCGTGGCGGGCCCGACGGCCACGGCACGCGCGGTGAGCGCGCCCAGGTCACGTGCGCCCGCGTGGGCGGCGAGCGCCTCGGCGAAGTACCGCACGCCGTTCACGCTGCAGAACACCACGTGGTCGAAGGAGGGAAGCTCGTCGAGCGCGCATCTGACGAGTTCGGTGACGCCCGTCGGCTCGAGGCGGATCAGCGGGCGCTCCTCCACCTCTGCGCCGAGCTGCTCGAGCTGCCGCGAGAGCTTCGACGCCTGGCAGCGCGCCCGCGTGACCACCACGCGCTTGCCCGCGAGCGGGCGGGTGGCGCGCCACGCAAGCGCGGCGTGGAGGCGCGCGACCTCGCCGATCACGATGGTGGCGGGGCTTGAGAGCCCGCTTGCCGCGACATCGGCGCCGAGCGCGCCGAGCGTCGAGGTGACCTCGCGCTGCCCCGGCCAGGTGCCGCGCTCGACCACCGCCGCTGGCGTGGAGGCATCCATGCCGCAGCGCATGAGGTTTTCGCAGATCAATTCGATGTTGCGCATGCCCATGAGGAAGATGAGCGTGCCGCCGACCCGCGCCAGGCCCTCCCAGTCAACGACCGACGCGAGCTTGTCGGGCGCCTCGTGCCCCGTCACCACCGTGAACGTCGAGGACATGCCGCGATGCGTCACGGGGATGCCGGCGTAGGCCGGCGAGGCGACGGCCGCCGTCACGCCCGGCACCACCTCGTACGGGACGCTTGCCGCGCACAGCGCGAGCGCCTCCTCGCCGCCGCGCCCGAACACGAACGGGTCGCCGCCCTTGAGGCGCACGACGAGCTTGCCCGCGCGCGCGTGGTCGAGCAGGAGCGCGTTGATCTCGTCCTGGGAGAGCGTGTGGCGCTCGGGCGTCTTGCCCACGTACACGCGCTCGCAGCCCGCCGGCGCCATCGCCACGAGCTCGCGCGCCACGAGGCGGTCGTACACGAGCACCTCCGCGCGCTCCACCCACTGCTTGCCCGCGAGCGTCATGAGGCCCGGATCCCCCGGACCTGCGCCGACGAGCACCACCTTGCCGCATTCTGGCATGCAGCCCACCTCCTCACATCGCGCGCACGTCGCGCATGATCTCGTCTGCGCCGCGCCGAAGCGCCGCGCGCGCCGCCTGCGCCCCCACGTCCTCGGGGTCGGGCCCCGAGACGCACACGCGCACGCAGCGCCCTCCGTCAAGGCCGAACACGGCCGCGTCAAGCGTGAGGGCGCCGCGCGAACAGGTCGCGTGCGCGCCGAGCGGCGTCTGGCACCCGCCCTCAAGCGCCCCGAGGAACGCGCGCTCAGCCCGCGCGGCGCGCTCGCTCGCCTCGTGGTTCACGCAGCGCAGGATCGCGAGCACCTCGGGGCGGTCCTCGGCGCACTCGACGGCGATCACGCCCTGGCCCGGCGCGGGGAGCATGATGCCGAAGGGAAACGCCTCGGTGACGCGGTCCTGCCACCCGAGGCGCTCGACACCCGCGGCCGCGAGCACGATGCCCGCGGCATGCCCTTCCTGCAGCTTGCGCCAGCGCGTGTTGAGGTTCCCGCGCAGCTCGACGCAGGTGAGGTCGGGGCGCAGGCGCTTGATCTGCGCCGTCCGCCGCAAGCTCGACGTGCCCACGCGCGCGCCCTCGGGAAGGCCCGCAAGCGGCGTGCCGTCGCGGCTGAGGAACACGTCGTGCGCGTCAGCGCGGTTGCCGTAGGCGCCGATGCGCAGGCCGGCGGGAAGCACGGTCGGCAGGTCCTTCAGGCTGTGCACGGCGGCGTCGATCTCGCGCGCGAGGAGCGCCTGCTCGATCTCCACCGTGAAGAACCCCTTGTCCGCCACCGAGGGCAGAGGGGTGGCCAAGTCGAGGTCGCCTTTGGTGTCGAGCGTGACAACCTCCACCTCAAGCTCCGGAAACGCGTGCTCGACCTGGGACTTCACCCATTCGGCCTGCCAGAGCGCGAGCTGGCTTTTCCGCGTGCCTATCCTGAGCGCCTTCATCGCGCGACCTCGCTCTCCCTGCGCGCAGCCCCGCCGCCTTCATGTACGACCGCCCCCGCGCCGGCGCCGCCCGGCAGCACCGCGGGCGAGAAGCCGAACAGCTCCTGCAGCACGCCAGCGCACTCGCGCGCACGCGGCGTGCCCGCCCGGGCGTTGAGCGCCTCGACGGGGCCGCGCACGATCTGGTCGACGATCGTCGTCGCCAGGACGTCCACGGCATGCTGCTGCGAGGACGAGAGCCCCTTGAGCTTGTCGGAGGCCGCCTCGAGGCGCTCGGCCTTGACGCCGTCGGCGTAGCGGCGCAGCGCCGCGATCACGGGCACGAGCTCGAGCGCGCTGATCCAGCGCGTGAAGTCGGCGAGCTCCTCGTCGATGAGCGAGCGCGCGCCCGCCGCGGCCTGCATGCGCTCGAACAGGCCCCGCTCGGCGGCATCGCGCAGCTCGTTGATGTTGTGGAGCGACACGCCGGGCACGCCCGCGACCGCCGGCTCCACGTCGCGGGGAATGGCCATGTCGACGAGGAGCAGGGGCCGCGATGCGCGCTCGTCCATGACGCGGCGCACCATGTCCTCGGTTATGAGGCACGTCTTCGCCGAGGTGGCTGAGAACACCACGTCGGCCTTGGCCAGGCACGCCTCCACCTCGTCGAGCGGGTGCGCGGTGAAGCCGTGCGCGCAGGCGAGCTCGCGGGCGCGCGCGAGCGACCGATTCGCCACCATGACGACGGGGAACTCGTGCGCCGCCAGGTACTTCGCCGTGAGCTCGCTCATCTCACCTGCTCCGAGGACGAGCGCGCGCTTGTCGTGCACGTCCCCGAACTCCCGCACGGCCAAATCGACCGCGATGCGCCCCACCGAGACCGAGAAGCTCCCGAGCAGCGTCTGGGAGCGCGCCTTCTTGCCCAGGTGCAGCGCGCGCTGGAACCACGCGTTGCACAGCTTGTCCGTCGCCTTCGCCTCGCATGACGCCTGGTAGGCGCGCGACACCTGCCCGAGTATCTCCGCCTCGCCCACGATGAGCGAGTCGAGGCCGGACACCACCTCGAGCAGGTGGCGGTAGGCCGCCTCGTCGGCGTACGAGTAGAGCGCGCCGAGCAGGCGCCCGCGCACCTCGTCGCTGCCGCCGGCGCAGCGCTCGACCAGGTAGCGCCGGATGCCCTCGGCGGCGTCGAGGCCGTCGGGGCAGGTAGCGTAGATCTCGAAGCGGTTGCAGGTGCTCAAGATGACGACGCCGCCCGCGCCGCAGGCGCGCTTGACGTCAAGCGCGGTCCGCTGCACCGCGGAATGGTGCACGCTGAGCCTCTCGAGCAGGTCGATGGGCGCGCTCTTGATGTTCGCCCCGACAACCACACCGCGCGTTGACTCCATGCCGACGCCCCTTCCTCCTCGTCATCCGCCTCCCACCTGGCCTTGCCGCCCGTACCCGCACGGCCTGCGGGCACGCCTGCGCCCGCCGCGCGCCCGCCACAAGCGTCTGCGCCCTCACGCCGCGCACCCGCCGCAAGCCCGCGCCCGCCGCAAGCGCGCGCCGCTGACGCTACAGGAACTCCAGGTAGGGCTTCTCCATGCTCACCAGGGCGTTCACCATGAGCTCGACCAGCCCGGTGTAGTGCACGTTGTACTTCGCCGTGACCTTGTACGCCTTCAGGATGTCGCGGATCGTGCCCTTGCAGTTCGAGCAGGGCGCGCACACGCACTTGAGCACGGCCGGGTCGGAGAACTCGTCGCCGAAGGCGTTGATGATCTGCTCGAGCTTCTTGCGCGCGCTCACCTTGTCGCGGAAGTCGCCGAAGTTGTAGGAGTTCATGATGGCGAACCCGCTGCCGCCGCCGCAGCAGTAGTTGTCGACGCCGTGCGGCGTCATCTCGCGGAACTGCGGCGCGATCGCGCGCAGGATCTCGCGCTGCGGCTGCACGATGCCCATCTGGCGCACCATGTTGCACGGGTCGTGCAGCGTGACGGGGAAGTCGTTCTTCGACGGGTCGAACTCGAGCCTGCCCTCGCGCACGAGCTGCGCCATGAGCGGCAGGAAGCTCTCCACGGGGACCTTGTCCTCGCTCGCCGCCATGCGGTCAGCCGCCACGCCGATGGCCTTGTGCGCGTGCCCGCACTCGCCCACCACGATGCGCTTCACGCCGAGCCGCTTCGCCACCTCGAACTGCGCGAGCGCCACCTTCTTCGCCTGCACGTCATCGTACCAGACGCCGTAGTTCACGCCGTCGTACCCCATGAGCTCGGAGCTGAGCGTCCAGCTCACGCCCGCCTCGTCGAGCAGGATGGCGAAGGCCGCCGGGTTGTCCGGCCACGCGATGAACTCGCCGGCGTTGTGGAGGAGCAGCACGTCGGCGCCCTCCTTGTCGATGGGGAACCTCACGGCGCGGCCCGTGCGCTCCTCGATGTCCTCCTCGATGAACTCGATGGTGTCGAGCAGCGCCGGGCGCGTGAGGCCCGTCGTCGAGCCCACCTCGAGCTGCAGGACCGTGCCCTTCTTGTGCACGGGCGACGGAGCGATGCCGAGCTCCTGCGAGAAGAGCTTGCGGATCTCCTTCGCGGCCAGGCCGTTGTCGAGCCCGAGCGGGCAGGCCTGCGCGCAGCGGCGGCACAGGTTGCAGCGGTACGCCATCTCGCCAAGGCGCGCGATGGACTCCCAGTTCACGTCCACGTCGGCGCCCACGAACCCGCCGAGCAGCCTGCCTGAGGGGGTGAAGTGCTTCTTGTACATGCGCCGCAGCACGTCGACGCGATAGCTCGGGCGGTAGATCTCGTCGCCGTTGCTCGCCTGGAAGATGTGGCACGCCTCCGAGCAGGTGTTGCACTTCGCGCAGAACTCAGTGACGAGCTGCAGGGGCTGCAGGGCCCCCTTGTTGGCGTCCTGGAAGAGCTTCTCCAGGCCGACGAGGAACCGCTCGACGAACTCGTCTTCCTCCTCCTGCGTCTCGGGGCGCTTGAGCGTGTCGAGCGCGATGAAGCCGTCGAGCGACGCGCAATGCTCCTCCGCCCACCCGGGCTTGAGCTCCTTGAACTTCGGCTCAAGCCCGTTTGCGTCATAGGGGGAAGGAAGAGGCATGAGGTCGTCGACGGGAGAGAGGACGTCGACGTCCCGGGAGATGTCACTGGCTTTGAGGTGCTTGGTGTTCACGGACATGGGCTACTCCTCCGTTGCGCTGGGGTCGGTCTGCGTGGGGCGGGCGTGCGGGGCTGACCACGCGGTCTGCGCGGGCGCGGCGGCCGCGGCGCGCATGTTGCGCTCGACCTTGCTCCCGGGCAGGTTAGGGTCGTTGTCCCAGAGGACCCGGTGGAACGAGAAGAACTTCCCCGCGTAGTGCCCCATCTTGCTCACGGGGATGTAGACCATCATGACGCCGAGGAGCACGAAGTGGACCATCACGAGGGCGGGAAGCTCGACGGCGCTCAAGGTGAGCACCTGGGCGGCGACGTCGTAGACGTTCGCGCTGGTCGTCCACGAGGCGATGCCCGTGACGAGCACGGCGAGGATCAGCACGAGGTTGAAGTAGTCCGCCGGCGCCATGTACACGCGGGAGGCTTCGTCCGTCAGGCGACGCACGAGCAGAAGCACGATGCCAACGGTGGCGAACGCGAACCCGAGCTCGCCTATGACGTTGATGACGGCGATCACGAAGTCGACGCGCACGAACGCGCCGAGGATGAGCAGCACCGACCAGCCGAACAAGATGTAGACGCCCGCGTGGAACAGAAACGAGGCCCACCACAGGGAGCGCTGGCGTTCGAACAGCGTCTTGATGAAGAACATCTCCTTCATGATCTCGACGATCTCGGTGGACAGGCTCGTGGTGCGCTTTTTGGCCCACCACTCGCTCTCCTCGAAATACGAGCCGCCGTAGCGCGCCTTGTCCGCGCCCTCCTTGGGGACGGGGTACAGGTCGAAGCGGCCGTGGGTGGAGAGCCTTGAGTACTTCCAGAACTTGAGCGCGCTGAGCACGAAAAAGCCCGCGAGCGCGGCGAGGAGAAGAACAGAAACGAGCGTGGCACCATCCATGTGAACCCCCTTCTCGAACTTTGGCGCAGTCTGACTGACCAGCTCGTACCAAAGTTTTGCAATCCCAACGCTAAAGCACGTTAAGGGGGTTGTAAAATGGGAATATGCAATCGAGCGATAGCTTATTTCAATCGCTCGATAGGTTATTCCCAGCTATACACTTCGCGCGCTATGAACTATTTTAATGACGGCACGTAAGCTAAAGGTAAACGCAACGTAAGCGCAAGACGACCGAGATTCGAGCCCGACGCGCGACGCCGATGAGATCGTTTGGGCTGTTCGCGTGTTCGACCCGTCTTCTTCCCCGCCAAGCAGCGAAGGGAAAGGGGTTATCGTGAGTTCTCTGGAGCAGTTCATCGTGTTCAAAGAGGTCGCCGAGACAGGAAACATCACGCAGGCCGCGCGACATCTGCACATCAGCCAGCCGAGCGTCAGCATCCAGCTCCAGAACCTGGAGAAGGAGTACGGCGCGTGCTTCTTCGAGCGAACCAACCGCGGCGTCACGCTCACCGAGTTCGGGCGCGTCTTCTACAAGAGCATCGTCCACGTCATCCAGACGATGAACGAGACGAAGGAGACCATCCTGTCTTTGACGGAGAACCAGAGCAGCTGCATCCACGTCGGCGCCACGCTCACGATCGGCGAGTACCTGCTGTCGCACATCATGTCGATCAACACGCCGCAGGGCAAGCCGCCTCTGCGCTTCAACGTGCTGGTTGCGAACACGCTCATGATCTCGCGGTCCATCCTGGACAAGAAGTTCAACATCGGGCTGGTGGAAGGGCCGGTCCCTTACGACGAGAACCTCGTCATCGAGCAGTTCTGGAGCGACGAGCTCGTCATCGCGGTGCCGATCGACCACCCGTGGAGCAGGCGGATCGAGGTGTCGTTCGAGGAGCTCAAGAGCGAGAACCTCATCCTGCGGGAAGTGGGCTCGGGCACGCGCAAGGTCATGGAGATGGCCATGGCGAAGAACGGCCTCGACGCCGACGAGCTCACCGTCGTCGCCGAGCTCAGCAGCATCCAGGCCATCAAGGACACCGTCATGGCGGGGCTCGGCGTCACCGTCATCTCGGCGCTCGCCGTGCAGGAGGAGTGCCGCCACAAGCGCCTCTCGATGCTGAAGCTGCGCGACTGCCCGCTCGAGCGGCCGCTGAACATCCTCACGAACTGCAAGAGCATCCTCACGACCGATGAGGAGTGGTTCCTCTCGCGCCTGCGCTCGCAGGACACGCTGCGCGCCCTCATCCCCGCCCCGTTTCTGCCGTGAGGCGGGGCGGGGCAGATGGATGACGACCCGCCGTCTCCCGTTGTCACGCTTTGGCAAACACTCGCGCGCTGTCGTCTTACGCGAATAAATACGAGAATATGTCGCGTATGGAAACGGGCGATATGACATTGCGATTGCCATATCGCCCACAGCGGAGCGCCGCACGAAGCGAGGCCAAAACCGCCGTTTCGCGAAACGCTCTGGACGAAAGCATGAAGACCAGTTCATGCTGTGCCTGCAGGCATTGTCGGCCCTCGCCCTAACTCGCATGTACTATGACGGCTGCATTGACGAGCGCGGCGCTCGTGTTGAGCAGCAAAGGATCGAGCGCAAGTCGCAGCAGTTCCTCTTAAAGCGTCAGAACCTTTCAGGAATCATGGAGCTAAAGATCGGCGCTTTAAAGGGAGCTCCTGTCGCGCCTTCAAAGGGAAGAGACGGCGACAACGTGTTTAAGCGCTTGACTTCCCAAACGCCGCAGTTTGCAAGCTCCTTCGTTTGCAAGTTACCCTCAAGCAGGCCATGCGGAAGGCCTTCAAATGCGATCTGATCCTGCACAAACCGACGAGCAGGACGAAGGCCCGAGGATAGTCCGGAGAAGAGAATCCTTCTCGCTTGCCTTGGATATCGAGACACCGACAACGGCTTCTTTTCATCCATGATTCTGAAAAGCTGGATGAAAAACGTCCGTTATCGGTGCTTCGAGCCCCGAAAACCGCCGACAACGCGCCTTTCTCATCCACTTTTCCGGGAAATCGCCGATAACGGCCTTGTTTCATCCAGAATCGCCTGAGGGGTGGATGCAAAAGCGCCGTTATCGGCAATGAGGGATTAATCTGTGGGATATAGGCAGAAAAGTGTGTAAAGAGTTACCCTATCTTCCCAGTTCAAGCTAGACATACATGCCTCCGGAGTTGTTGCCGACCAACTTCCCTATAGGCAAGAAAGCGTGTAACAAAAGCACTTGACACCCCTGTTCGGGGACACTTTTTCGAGAAAAAAGTCAGTCCGGGTCGGGGGTGAGCGGTGTCTAGCCCAAAATGCGGCGTCTGCGGCGCCAAGATGATGAAGAACGG
>NZ_JAAKEC010000030.1 GCF_011038975.1 Adlercreutzia sp. ZJ176
TCCCGTCAGCCCTTCTCGGGCACGTTGAGCGCGGCCTTCAGCAGGAAGCCGCCGCCCGGCTCGTCGAAGCGCACGTAGGCCATGCGCTTGCGGCGGTTCACGCTCCCGACGGAGCGCTCATGCCCCACGAGCGGGCCGCGCGTCACCGTGAGCTCGCCGCCCTCGATGACGCCCTCGCTCGCGCGCAGGACGCCCTCGGCGTCGAGCGCCGAGGCGAGCCATGCCTGGACGTTCGGGGAAAGGGCGTGCGCGCCCCTGCGGCCGCCCGCCAGCGCCACGGGGAACGACAGCCTGCCGAGCGCCCGCGAGAGCGCCCGCGCGTCGCGCGCGGCGACGAAGAAGTACCCGCGGAAGACGGGGTCGACCACCAGCCGCCACGTGCCCCGCTTACGCAGGAACTTCTCGTAGCGCGGGGCGACGCACCCCTCGGCAACCTCCGGCGAAAGCACGCTTGCGCACTTGGCGGCCATGGCCTCCTCGTGCCCCTCGCGCACGCGCACCGCGTACCACCTGAGCGCACCCGGCGATGCGGCATGCGGCTCCCCCGGCGATGCCGCCAATGGGAGGCCTGTCTGCCCCGCAGGCTGGGCGCTCAACTCGCACACGCTCGCATCCTCCTCGCGGCCGCGCGTCGCCGCATGCCGCGCGAGGCGGCGTTGAAGCCCGCCTCCGGGCCGGTGAGGTAAAGTAGACTTTTTGCTTCGGGAGGGTTATCCTGAACGGGTTTTGAGAAAGGGCAGGTCAAGCGTCTCCGCGCGGAGCGCCTCCAAGCCGGTTTAGGGGGTAGGCAAAAAGTCTACCTTTTGACGAGCCGAAATCCGCCCTTGAGCTAAGTGACGCGATTTTCGCACCCAACGCCAGCGGGCATACGAGCGCCGATGCGAGCGTTCGGCCTGATATCGACGTAAGGTTGCGGGCGCCTCGTGCGCAGCCGCATGCGCATTCTGCTTGCGGCCAGATCCTTCGACTTCGCGCCCTTCGGGCGCTCCGCTCAGGATGACACAGGGTGGGCACGTGACGCACATGTTCCACTCAGGACACGGGTGTGATGCAAACGAACTGCGGGGCTTCGCTCAGGATGACACGGGAAGAGGGTCCTGGCGCACATGTTCCACTCAGGACGCGGGTGTGATGCAAACGCCCTGTGGGTGCTCCGCTCAGTGACATAGATGAAAGGCGGACCACCTGCGCAGCTAGATCCTTCGACTCACTTCGCTCGCGCAGGATGACAGGAGAGCTATGCTCTTGTGACGCAATGTAAGCCCAAGGCCATGGGCGGGGGTGCCTATGTCCACCTGGCCATAGAGCGTAGAGGGGCCATCGGGCGATACCTCGTTGGACGCGTCAGGACAGCCGAGAAGCCGGCAATCCGAAGAGAAGCCGAGGGCATCTGGGGCTCGACCGCTCTCAGGCAGTGAGCGTGGCGAGCGGCAGCACGTAGACGCCATCCTCTCGCGCGTAGGCGTAGCTGCCCAGCCCCTCGATCACGGCAAGGAACGCGGGTTCCTCGCCGCCGCCTTCGACCACCTTCCTCCGAAGGGCCTTGAGGTTCTTTGTACCCTCTTCCACCTTGCTGTGGCCCAGCTTCACTTCCATGCCGGCCCAGCTTCCGTCGGCCGCTTCGACGACGACATCCACCTCCAGGCCCGCAGAGTCCCTGTAGTAGTAGACCTCCGCCTCGATGGCCTGCGCGTACACCAGGATGTCGCGCACGCACATGCACTCGAACACGAAGCCGAACAGGTTCAGATCCCTCATAAGAGCCTTCGCTGACGTCTTGAGGATGGCGACGGGGATGGAGGGGTCGACGAAATGGTACTTGGGACGCTTGTTTATCCGAGCGCCCGAGCGGATGTTCGGCGACCACGAGCCGATCTCCTCCAAGACGAAGATCCTCGACAGGGCGTGGAGGTAGTCAGTGACCGTCTCAGGCGAGAGGCTCTTCTCCGTCGCCGTCTCAGTCATGTCGCCGATGACGGTCTTGTTCTTCGTCGCCTGCTCCATGTTGCGGGCGAGGGAGTGGAGCAGCCTGGACACCTTCTCCGGGTCTCGGCCGATCCCGTCCACTCGGGACATGTCCTGCTCGCATATCTCGCGGACGTAGCTTCGGGCGACGCGCTGGGCCCTGGTGGATGGCCTGCCCACAGTGGCGGGCCATCCGCCCCTGCAGGCGAGTTCGAGCAGATCGGACAAGCCAAGCTCGGGTGCCTTCGCAGACGGGACGGTCCCCTCGAAAAGGGCCGCGAGGGAGACTTCGCCCGTGGAGTCCCCAGACTCGGCCAGGGACATGGGCCTCATCCTGAGCTTCTCGATGCGGCCGACGCCCGTGTGCATTGGCTCGCTGCCGTCCGCCTTGCTCCTGGGGATCGACGATCCGGTCAGGATGAAGGAGTCGCGCTTCCCCGATCGGTCCACAGCGTTGCGCACCCCGTCCCAAAGCTGCGGGGCCTCCTGCCATTCGTCGATCAGCCTAGGGCTGTCGCCCTGAAGCGCTGTAGACGGGTCCAGAAGCGCGATCTCCCTGTTCTGGAAGCCGCCGGCGGGGTCCATGAGGTTCATCTCGCTGTTGGCGAACGCCTGCCCGACCCACGTTTTCCCGCAGTACTTTGCGCCCTCTATGCACACGGCTCCGAAATCCTCAAGCCCTTCGGCAATTCTGCCCTCTATGATCCTGGGAAGGTATCCATCGTTGAGCAAGGAACCGTAACCTGCACCAAAGTCGCTCATCGCTGCCTCCCCGTACGCCGCCATTCGATGTTCTGCAATGATTTTAACCGATGTTTTGCAAAGGTTTCAACCGATGTTTTGCAACCTCGGTTGATTGTCGGTTGATTGCCATCTTTAGTGCGCAAAGACAGGGTTGCACTTGCCCCGACAATCGACCCGAACGAAATCCCCAACGAAGAGCTTTTCTCCTGATTGCCTGCAGTCCACAAGACGGCCAAAGCACACAGCCTGCAAACCTATGCTCCAGCTGTTATACTACGCTTATCGTCGGGGTCGTTTCGGACGTAAGCCCAAGGGAGCCGCAATGGCTAGCACGAGGCACCCGACAGATTCTTCTTCCACGCGATCCACGCTGCTTCGCCTTCGGCAGAATAACCGGCAGCGCAACATCTGCAATTCCTGCCGCTGGAAAGCGGCGCACGTCCGCCCACGCGGCGCGCTTCTTCCCTACTCCTCGACCTTGCGGGGGGATTCTGAGAACTCGGCTACGTCGACCGAGATGGAGTGCTTGATGGGCTTCCAGGTGGCCTTCTTCACCAGCGCCACGAGGGCGATGGGGATGTAGGTGAGCTGGAACAGGGGGAACGTGAACAGGTTGCGGATCTTCTTCGCGCGCGACATGCGGATGGCGTCCCACTCGACGAAGGTGGTGAGCACGCCGAACACGAACATGAACACGATGTAGTTGAACAGGCAGAAGAAGATCGAGGAGATGGAGCTCGCCACCGCGATGCCCACCGACATGGCGCCCGAGAGCGCCAGGATGACGATGGCCGCGTTGAACACCACCGAAATCACCGTGAGCAGCATGCCCGGCGCGATGGTGATGAGCATGTCGTAGCACGCGAAGCGGTACCCCTTGGGGTTTTTCGCGATGCCGCGCACCAGGCCGCCCGCGTAGTGGAAGAACACCTGGTAGAAGCCTTTCGCCCAGCGGAAGCGCTGGTTCCACGAGTCGCGGAAGGTGATGGGCTGCTCGTCGTAGAGGATGGCCGTGGGGCAGTACGAGATGCGCACGCCGTCGATGACCGAGGACACCGAGAACTCGATGTCCTCGGTGAGCAGGTGCCACTTCCAGCCGCCCGCGCGCTTCAGGATGTCGGCCGCGATGAAGAACCCCGTGCCGGAGACCGCGCACGAGGTGTTCAGCGTGAGGCGCGCCTGGTTCAGGAACTTCGCCTCGCGCAGAAACCACAGGCCGTAGCCGCCCGAGATCCAGTTCGAGCCGAAGTTCTTGGAGTTGCGGTAGCTCGTGGACGCCTGCGCGCCTGAGTCGAACGTGGCGTTCATCTCGCGGAAGTAGTTCGCATCGAGCACGTTGTCGGCGTCGAACACGAAGTACGCCTCGTGCCCCGCGTCGGGGAACTGCTCCCAGATGCTCTTCAGGCCGAAGTCGAGCGCGTAGCCCTTCCCCACCTGCTCCTGGTTGAAGCGCTCGAACACGTGCGCGCCGGCCGCGCGGGCGCGCTGCGCCGTGTCGTCGGTGCAGTTGTCGGCGATGATGAAGACGTCGATGAGCTCAGCGGGGTAGTTCTGCGCGCGGATGGACCCGATCAGATCGGCGATGACGGCGCTCTCGTTGCGCGCGGCGATCAGCACGGCGAACTTGTGGTTGCGCTTGGCCTCGTGCGCCGGCGCGCGGCGCGTGAGCACCACGAGCACGTAGAGCAGCTGGTAGGTGTACATGATGGTGAACGTGATGAAGACGCAGCCGTTGAACACGTCGACGAACGACAACGCCGCCATAGACTCCGCGAACCATTCAAACACCTGCACGCGCTCCTTCAACGGGACGCGCACAGCGTCCGACTCCGCCCTCGCGGGCCCCAAGCACCTTATGCAAACTTTTTGCAAACTTTAGAAAGTATAGCGACAGCGACCTCCCCTGCCCAGCGATTGGGGGTGAAAGTGACGCTTTTGTACGCATTCGGACACAAGGCGCGCACAATTCTTAACGCTCGAGGTGGCTGGGCGGGAGGTGCGGGGGCGGCTGGGAGCGCGAGCGGCGCGCGGGGCGAGCGGCGCGCGGGGCGCTTAGCCCTCCGAGCTTGAGGGCAGACGCTTCGAGGAGTCGGGCAGGAGGCTGCGCGCCGTCAAGGAGGTGAGGATGCCCACGCCGTGGGCGAACGTGCGCAGCAGAAACCCGCGCAGCTCCGCGTCGAGCCCCACGCCGTGGCGCGCCATGGTGGCGATGTTCTTCGGCAGGTTCTCCTGGAACTCCGACCAGGTGGACGCCTCCGTGCTCACGAGCAGCTCGTACACCGTGTCGATGAACAGCTCGCGCTTGTCCGCGTCCACGCTGTGCAGCCACTCGTCGAGCGAGCGGTCGAACGTCGCGGAGCCGCGCGTGAGCTTCTCGGCGTAGGCGAAGTCGACCCCCTCGACCATCCACGTGAACGGCGAGTGCGACAGAAACGGCGGCGCGTCGGACGCCACGATGGCGTAGTTCCCCCGCCGCTCGAGCATGAGTCCGAACACCGACGAGGAGGGCACCGTCTTGTGCAGCTTGCCCAGGAAGCCCGGCGCGGTCGCGCGCGGCGAGGGATCGTCGAAGAACGACGGGCCGTCGTGGTCGTACACCGCGCAGATGCGCTCGAACAGGGCGTCGTCGCAGGTGAGCGCCGCGTACTGCGCGAGGTTGCCGCCCTTGGAGTGCCCGCCGAGCAAAAGCGGGCCCGCCATGGCCGACCCGACGCCCGAGAGGTACTGCAAGGCCGCCGCCTGCGAGGGGATGACGTCCTTGAACGTGAGGTTGAAGTCCTCCTTCCAGCCCGCCAGCGTGCCGTCGGTGCCGCGGAAGGCCAGGTAGGCCGCGTCCTCACCGCCCACCGCGCGCGGGAGCAGGAAGGCGGCGGCCGAGAACTGCTTCTCGATGGCGCGCGCGTACTCGTTGACGAAGAACTTCACGCGCACGTCGCGCAGCCGGCGGCTCGCCATGACGGCTCGCACGAAGCGCCGCGTGAGCTCGGCGTCCTCCAGCCAGCTCGCCGCCGTGAGCGCGTCGTGCGGGGTGAGCGCCACCACGTCGTGCAGCAGCACCTCGCGCGCCGACTGCCGCTCCACCACGCCCGCCGCGTCGAAGTTGAAGTACACGAGCGACGAGAGCACGAGGGAGTCGACCGGCGTGAGCGCCAGCTCGGCGAAGGTGCGCTGCTCGCGCTCGAGGTAGTCGACGATGGTTTCCATGCCCTGTATTGTAGCGCGCCACGCTGCCGCGGGCGATCTGGGGCGGCTGCTTCACGCAAAGCACGTGCGGCGGGGGGAAGGGGGCGGGGGGCGGATGCGCGCTGCGCGCCGGGGGCGTGGTGAGCGGATGCGCGCTGCGCGCTGGGGGCGCTCCATGTCTGGGGCCAGATCCTTCGACTCCGCGCCCTGCGGGCGCTCCGCTCAGGATGACACAAGGGGGTGGGGTGGCGGGCGGACACCTTTGGGCGGCGTGGTATGATGGACGATACCTGTTTTCCGTGGCTGAGGAGGAATGAGGCGCGTGCTGACCGTTGACGACCTTGTCTGGCACTGCCCCGCCCGCACGTTCCAGCGCGCGCGGCAGATCGCTGCCCACGAGAAGAACATCCTCACCAAGCAGGTGCGCTACGGCGCAGGCGAGACCACGCTGACCGCCTTCGTCGCCGCCTCGAGCGGCTGGGCCGACCGCTACCGCGTCTCCGTCGACGTCGACGAGGACATAGGCGAGGTCCTCGACTACTCGTGCACCTGCCCGGCGTTCCTCAAGTACGACGGCATGTGCAAGCACGCCGTGGCGCTCGCGCTCTCCTACATCGACAACCCGCAGGGCTTCCTCGGCTACAAGCGCTCGCGCACGCCCGAGACGAGCCCGTCCGTGGCCGCGTTCATGCGCCGCGCCGAGCGCCTCGCCGCCGAGAGCGAGCTCGCCGGCTCGGTGGGCATCGACGTCACGCTCGTCTATGGGTACGAGAGCTGGGCGGCGCGCTTCAAGGTGCGCGGGCCCCGGGGCAGCTACGTCATGAAGTCCGTCAGCTCGTTCGTCGAGGCCGTGCGCGAGCGCGAACACGTCACCTACGGCAAAAAGCTCGCCTTCACGCACGCGCCGAGCGCCTTCGACGAACAGGGGCAGGCCCTCGTGCGCTTCCTCGAGCGCGCCGTCGCCCAGCGCGAGCTCACCTCCGACGCCGCGCGCTGGCGCAGCTTCGCCGCCCCATACGTCGGGCGCGACCTCGACCTCTCGGACGGCGAGGTGATCGACCTCATCGACCTTTTGGGCCACGACCCCATCGCGCTCGAGTGCACCGACGGCACCTTCAGGCGCACCTCGCACGCGGACGTGGTCGACGCCGACCCGCGCATCCCTCTGCGCATCACGCGCCACGAGGGCGGCTACGTCATCATGCGCGACGAGGACGTGGCCTTCGCCGCCGAAGGCGCGCGCATGTACGTGCTGCAGGACGGGATGCTCTTCCGCTGCTCGCCCGCCTTCGCGCGCTGCGCCGACTTCCTGCGCAGCGTCTACCGCTCCGCCGACGACCAGCTGTTCGTGGCGACCGAGGATATGCCGCTGTTCTGCGCCACCGTGCTGCCCACGCTCGAGGAGACGCTCGCCGTCGACGCGCCCGCCGAGCTCGAGCTTTTGAAGCCCGTGCCCGCGCGCCTTGCGTTCTACTTCGACTACCAGAAGAAGACCGACCTGATCGAGGTGGACGCGCAGGTGCGCTACGGCGAGCGCGCGTTCTACCTGGCGAAGTCGCCGAGCACCTGCGCCGGCGAGCGCGCGGTGGAGGAGGCCGAACGCGCAGCCGGGCGCGCAGCTGGGAGCAAGGCCCGCGGCGCGGGGGGCGCAGCGGGCGGCGCGCTGGCCGCTGGCAGCGCCTCACCCGCCAGCGCCAACGGCGTCGCAGCCGCTGCCACCGCCAGTGGCACCGCGCCCGCGCCCGCCAGCACCACCAGCACCGTGCCCGCCAGCACCAGCAGCGCCGCCGGCGACCCAAACATCCCCCTCCCCGCCCTCGCGCCCCTGCGCGACGAGGTGCTCGAGGGGCGCGCCGTGCGCCTCGTCCAGGCGTTCTTCGACGCCGACAACACGCTTCCGCTCGCGGACGACCGCGCCGCGGGCGCGCTTCTGTTCGGCGGCCTCGCGCAGTTCCGAGAGCTCGGCGAGGTTTACACCACGCCCGCCTTCGACCGGCTCCTCTCCGACAAAAAGCCGCGCGTGAGCATGGGACTCTCCATCGCCGGCAACCTCATCAACCTCGACGTGTCGGCCACCGACCTCGACGCCGGCGAGCTCGCCGCGCTGCTGGCGAGCTATCGCCGCCGCAAGCGGTTCCACCGCCTGCGCAGCGGGGCGTTCCTCGACATGCGCGACCACGACCTGAGCGAGCTCGAGCGCCTCGTGGACGACCTCGGCATCAGCGCCTCAGAGCTGGCGGGCGGGCACGTGGAGCTGCCCACCTACCGCGCGTTCTACCTCGACCGCGAGTTCTCCGAGGCGCGCCGCAACGCGTCGTTCGAAAGCTACGTGGAGCGCCTCCGCGCCATTGACCAGGCCGCCTACGCCGTGCCGGACGCGCTCGCGGGCACGCTGCGCCCCTACCAGCGCGAGGGCTTCCGCTGGCTGAGCGCGCTGGCCGACCTGGGGTTCGGCGGCATCCTGGCCGACGAGATGGGGCTCGGCAAGTCGGTGCAGCTCATCAGCTTCCTGCTCGCGCGCGCCACGGAGGCGCGCGCGACGGGTCCCTCGCTCATCGTGTGCCCGGCCTCGCTCGTGTACAACTGGCTCGCCGAGTTCGCCGCCTTCGCGCCGGGACTCTCCGTGCGCGCGGTGGAGGGGCCGCGCCGCGAGCGGGCGGCGATCCGCGCCGAGCGCGGCGTCGACGTGTTCGTGACCTCGTACGACCTCGCGCGCATCGACGTGCGCGAGCTCGAGCAGGCCGAGCTCTTCTGCTGCGTGCTCGACGAGGCCCAGTACATCAAGAACCACGCCACGCTCACCACGCGCGCCGTCAAGCGCCTGCGCGCCCGCCACCGCTTCGCGCTCACCGGCACGCCCATGGAGAACCGCCTCTCGGAGATCTGGTCGATCTTCGACTTCCTCATGCCGGGCTTTTTAGGCTCCTACGCGCGCTTCCGCGAGCGCTTCGAGCTCGGCATCCTCGGCGGCGACGAGGACCTCGCGCGGCGCCTGCAGTCGCTCGCGGGGCCGTTCATCCTGCGCCGGCGCAAGGACCAGGTGCTGCCCGACCTGCCCGACAAGCTCGAGACCGTGGTGTACGTGCCGCTCGAGCGCGAGCAGCGCCGCCTCTACGACGCCGCTGAGCAGCAGCTGCGCCAGGAGCTCAACGTGCAGAAGAAGGCGACGCAGGCGCGCGGCAAAGACCCCGTGCCCGAGAAGTCGCGCGTGGAGGTGCTCGCCGAGCTCATGCGGCTGCGCCAGATCGCGCTCGACCCGGCGCTTCTGTTCGAGAACTACCGCGGCGGGGCGGCGAAGATGCCGGCGATTGTGGACCTGGTTGAGCAGGCGCGCGACGCCGGCGCGAAATCGCTCGTGTTCTCCCAGTTCACCAGCTACCTCGAGCTGATCGCCGCCGAGCTTGAGGCGCGCGGGGTGCCCTGCTTCCGCATCACGGGCGCCACGCCGAAGAAGCGGCGCGTCGAGCTGGTGGACGCCTTCAACGCCGATGACACGCCGGCGTTCCTCATCTCGCTCAAGGCGGGCGGCACGGGCCTCAACCTCACGGGCGCCTCGGTGGTCATCCACGCCGACCCGTGGTGGAACGCCGCGGCCACCGACCAGGCCACCGACCGCGCGCACCGCATCGGCCAGAAGAGCGTGGTGAGCGTGTACAAGGTGATCGCGAAGGGCACCGTCGAGGAGCGCATCCTCGCGCTGCAGCAGGCGAAGGTGGAGCTCGCCGAGAGCGTCATCGGCGGGGCCGCAGCGAGCGCCTCGGGGCTCGCGAGCCTCACCCGCGAGGAGCTGCTCGACCTGCTGCAAGGATAAGGGGCCTCGGGCGCGGGCGCGGGCGTCGGAAAGCAGCGGGGCGCCAGGCGCGGCAGGTCGCTTCGCTACCCCATCCAGGCAGCCACGATGGGCGCCCACCCCATCACGAGGATGATCGCCACGAGCACGGGCGCACCGAAGCGCATCCAGGGCCTGAGCCATGCGGGGAAGCGCAGGCCGCGCCCCGCGTTCGCCTCGGCGACGAACGCCTCCCAGCCCCAGCCGCGCCGGCTCACGCAGAACGCCACGAACACGAGCGAGCCCAGGGGCATGATGTTGCTCGAGACGAGGAAGTCCTCGACGGCCTGGACGTCGCCGATGCCGGGGACGACCGCGCCTGCAAGCACGTTGAACCCGAGCGCGCACGGCAGCGAGAGCAGCGGGATGGCCGCCAGGTTCACCGCCACGGCGCGCCGGCGCGTCCAGCCGAACTGGTCCATGCAAAAGCTCAGGATGTTCTCGAACACGCCGATGACGGTGGAGAGCGCCGCGAAGCTCATGAACACGAAGAACAGCGTCCCCCAGAGCTGCCCCATCCACATCTGCTCGAACACCGCCGGCAGCGTGATGAACACGAGCCCCGGGCCGGAGTCGGGCGCCACGCCGAACGCGAAGCACGCGGGGAAGATGATGAGGCCCGTGGCCAGCGCCACCACCGTGTCGAGCGCGCCGATGGTGGCCGCCTCGCCCAGAAGCGTGCGGTCGCGCCCGATGTAGCTGCCGAAGATGGCCATGCCGCCCATGCCCACCGACAGCGTGAAGAACGCCTGGCCCATGGCCGCGTAGGCCGCCTCGAAGAACGTGGGGGCGTCGGCGAAGATCTTGCCGAAGTCGGGCGCGAGGTAGAACGCGATGCCCGCCTCGGCGCCCGGCAGCGTGACCGCGCGCGCCACGAGCACGCCCATGATGCCCAGAAGCGCGAGCATCATCACCTTCGTGACGCGCTCCACGCCCTTCTGCAGGCCCATCGAGCACACGAGGAAGGCAACGGCGCACACCGCGAGCATCCACGTGACGAGCTCGGCGGGGTTGGCGAGCAGCGCGTCGAAGGCGGCCGCCGTGTCGGCTGCCGTGGCGCCCGCGAGCTCGCCGGAGGCCATCTTCGGGACGTAGGCGAGCATCCAGCCGGCCACCGTGGTGTAGAACATCACGAGCAGGTAGTTGCCCGCGATGCCCACCCACTTGAACGCGTGCCAGCGCGAGCCGGCAGGCTCGAGCGCGTTGAAGGCGCCGGCGATGCTCTTGTGGCTCGCGCGTCCCACGGCGAACTCCATGCACATGATGGGCAGGCCCAGGATCACGAGGAACACAAGGTACAAAAGCACGAACGCCGCGCCGCCGTACTCGCCCGTGACGTAGGGGAAGCGCCAGACGTTTCCCAGCCCGATGGCGCACCCCGCGCTGATGAGGATGAACCCCAGGCGCGAGGCGAACTTCTCTCGCTCCACGTGCCTCACCTGCCTTTCCTTTTAACGCGCGGCCGCGCAGACGAGGGGACCCGCGCTGCATCGCGCCGCCCGTCCCGCGCCGCCGCGCTTTCCGCCGCCCTGGCCGCCTTGGCTTGGGTTGACATTGTACTCGATGAAGCTGAGGTGAGATGCTACCATGAGGCGGTATTCTTCCGACCCTCAATCCACAGAGGCAGGCTGCCCATGAACGATCAGGCCATCGCGCGCCGCCGCGAGGTCGACGACCTCCTCACCGGCACGTTCAACTCCATCCTCCGCGTGGAGGAGCGCGCGCTCGAGAACCGCCTGACCCAGGGGCTCACCATCACCGAGATCCACACCATCGAGGCCGTGGGGTATTGCGACCAAAACCCCATGAACGTGGTGGCCGCGCGCCTCGACGTGACGCTCGCGACGCTCACCACCGCCGTGAACCGCCTGGTGGAGAAGGGGTTCGTCGTACGCACGCGCGACGAGGCCGACCGCCGGCGCGTGCTCGTCTCGCTCACCAAGCGCGGCCGGCAGGTGTACCGCGCGCACCACCTCTTCCACAAGCACCTCATCGAGGAGGCCCTCGAGGACTTGAGTGAGGAGGAGGAGGCCGTGCTCTGCGACGCGCTGAGGAAGGTGAAGGGATTCTTCGACCGTCAGGCCCACGCGGGGTAGATTCGCTTACGCGGGGCTGCGGACGGCAGCCGCGGGGACGCATGTGGCGCGGGCCTCGCGGCCGAGCCGGAAGCGACCCGCCTACGCGCGGCGGCTGCGTCCCTTCGCGAGCGCGAGGTCGAGCTTGCCGGTGAGCGGCTCGGCGGCCTTGAGCACCACCGCCACGCGCTGGCCGAGCCGGAAAACGGCGCCGGTCTCAGAGCCCGTGAGCGTGTAGCGCACCGGGTCGAACGCGAAGTACTCGTCCCCGAGCGCGCGCACGGGCAGGAGCCCCTCGGCCGTGCACTCGAGGCGCACGAAGAGCCCGTAGCTCGCCACGCCCGACACCACGCCCGGAAACGCCGTGCCCACGAACTGCTGGAGGTACTCCACCATCTTGAGCTCCTGCGACTCGCGCGCGGCCGCGTCGGCGATGCGCTCCATGTCGGAGGCGTGCTCGCATATCCACGGCAGCGCGTTCACCTCCTGGTCGAACTTCTCGGGGCGGCGCGTGAGGCTCGCGCGCAGCATGCGGTGCACCACGAGGTCGGGGTAGCGGCGGATGGGGCTCGTGAAGTGGCAGTACGCCGCGCTCGCCAGGCCGTAGTGGCCGGCGTTCTCGGGCCGGTAGAGCGCGCGCTTCATCGAGCGCAGCAGAAGCGACGAGACGAGCTCGCCCTCGGCGCGACCCGAGGCGGCGGCGAGGATCGCCTGGATCGCGTGCGGGTCGCCGGTGACCAGGCGCTGCGCCAGGCCCTCGTCGAACCAGGGGAACTCCTGGAACACCGGGACCAGGCCGCCGAGCGCGTCGGGCGCGGGCTGCTCGTGCACGCGGAAGGCGCACGGCCACCGATGTCCCGCCAGATGTGCCGCCACCGTCTCGTTGGCCAGGATCATGGCCTCCTCGACGAGCATCGTCGCGGCGTTCTTCACGCGCAGCTCCACCGAAAGCGGCGTGCCGTCCTCGGAGAGGCGCACCTTGGCCTCAGTGGTCGCGAAGTCGATGCCGCCGGCCCGCTCGCGCGCGTCGGCCCGCAATCGCGCGATGCGGGCGCAAGCGCGCAGGCGCCACACCAGGTCAGGGGACGCGGAGGGTGCGGCGGGCGCGCCTTCCGCGTCCACGGGCGCGCTCCCCGAGCCTTCCGTATCTGCGTGCGCGTCCACCGCGCCCCCCGAGCCTTCCGCAGCCGCGGCCTCCGAGCCTTCCGCGTCTGTGGGCGTGTCCGCCGCGCCGCCCTCGAGCAGCGCGAGCGCCTCGTCGTAGGACAGGCGCGCGTTCGAGCGGATGAGCGAGGGGTAGGCCTCGAAGCTCACGAGCCGGGCCTCGTCGTCCAGGTAGAGGTCGACCGTCATCGCGCGGCGGTCCTCGCCGGGGCGCAGCGAGCACAGATCGTCCGAGAGCTCGGGCGGCAGCATCGGGATCACGCGGTCGACCAAGTACACGCTCGTGGCGCGCCGCCGCGCGTCGAGGTCGATGCTCGAGTTCCACGGCACGTAGTGCGACACGTCCGCGATGTGCACGCCCAGACGCCAGCGCGCCCCGCCCGCCTGGGCACCTCCGCCCGCCGCACCGCCCGCCGCAAGCGCGCCCGCATCCGTCGTGCCGCCAGCCGCCGACTCCCCCGCCGCGAGCGCGTCCGCCGCCGCTTCCCCGCCCGCGCCCACCGGCTCGAGCGACAGCGCGTCGTCGAAGTCGCGCGCGTCAGCGGGGTCGATGGTGAACACGAAGCGCTCGCGCAGGTCGCGGTAGCCCGCCGCGAGCGCGCCCGCCGCGTCCACCTGCGCGGCGCGCGCCTCCTCAAGCGCGCCGGGGCTGAACGTCGTCTCCAGCTTGTGGCGCGCCACGATGACGTCGACGCCCATGCTCGGCGCGTCGGCGCGCCCGAGCACCTCCTCCACCACGCCCGTGGCGGCGGTGCGGCGCGTGGGGAACTGCGTGATGCGCACGCGCACGAGCGAGCCGTCCTCGATGCCGGGATAGTCGGAGCGCATGGTGAAGACGTCGTAGGGGATGCGCACGTCAACGGGCACCACCACGCCGAAGGACTCGGCCACCTCGTAGCGGCCCACCACGGTGTCGTGCGCGCGGTCGACCACGCGCACCACGCGCGCCGCCGGCTTGTCGCCCTCGCCCCCGCGCGCCGCGCCGGCGCCCGCGCCACCCGCGCCGCGCCCGCCGCGCCTCGAGGCGCCC
>NZ_JAAKEC010000031.1 GCF_011038975.1 Adlercreutzia sp. ZJ176
CAGGCCCAGGCCGCCTCCGCGCTCGGCGTCGCGAGCGCCAGGATAAGCGAGCTCGAGAGGTGCGTGCGCGTCGACGGGCCGCTGCTCCGGAGGTACCTCGAGTGGCTCGGCGCGATGTCCCCCGAGGAACGGCGGAAAACACCGGAATCGGGCCTTGACAGCAAATAGGAGCCTCACTGATAATCGTTACGGGTCTCATCCTGAGCGAGCGAAGCGAGTCGAAGGATCTGGCCCCGAGCACGGCACGCCCGCATGCGCAACCCCCTTGCAACCAGATCCTTCGACTCCGCGCCCTGCGGGCGCTCCGCTCAGGATGACACAGAGTGGACACCTGATGCATGCGCTCCGCTCGGGATGACGCGGGAGGATGGCGCAGGTATGCGCTCCGCTCAGTGACATGAGGAACGGGGCGCCTGGCGCGAACGCCCGCTCGGTGACACAGGGGGCGAACACCCGCTCGGTGGCACAGGGTGGGGCATCCCGTCCAAACCCTCCGTCTTTTCGGTGCCGACGTTCGCGCAGCTTTTCGCGGCGCGAGCGCCCGCTCGGTGGCACAGGGCACGGACGTACGTTCGGTGGCACAGGGTGGGCGTCCCGTCCAAACTCCCCGCCTTCTCAGTGCCGACGTTCGCGCAGCCTTTCGCGGCGCCGACGCTCGCGCAGCTCCT
Source organism: Adlercreutzia sp. ZJ176 (assembly GCF_011038975.1). Classification (GTDB taxonomy): domain Bacteria; phylum Actinomycetota; class Coriobacteriia; order Coriobacteriales; family Eggerthellaceae; genus CAAEEV01. The sequence continues at coordinate 669 of NZ_JAAKEC010000031.1, forward strand.
CGCGCTGGGCGCGGGCGCGGGCGCGCTCGAGCGCGTGGTGGGCGCGCAGGATCTGCGCGGTGCGGCGCGGCTCGCTCGCGATCTCGCGCAGGGCCCCGCCGAGCTCGGCGTCAGCGGTGCGCAGGAGCAGCTGCGCGAGGAGCGGCATGATGAACACGGTGACGCCGCCGGCTGCCACCAGCACGGAAGACGTCTCGGCGCTCATGGCGCCCACGCTCGTGGCGACCGAGGTGACCGCCACGATGAGCGGGAGCGCCGTCGTGCAGTACAGCGCCACCGACAGGCGGCTGCGCGGCGTCATGTCGCGCGTCTCGCGGTCGGTGGTGATCGCCGCGAAGACGGGCACCGTGCGGACCAGCAGCAAGAGCACGATGAACTCGACGAGCAGAAGCGGGTTGGCGAACACGGCGGTTATGTCGATCTTCGCGCCCGAGACGATGAAGAACAGCGGGATGAAGAACCCGTACGCGATGGCGGAGAGCTTGCCCTCGAGCGCCTCGCTTCCCTCGGGGATCACGTAGCGGATGACGAAGCCGGCGGCGAACGACCCCAGCACGATGTCCAGGTCGAACACGGCTGAGAGCGCCGTCAGCGCGACGAGGATCATGACCACGGACCGCACGAGCATCTGCGCGTTGCTCTCGGCGTTGTGCGAGATGAAGCGCATGATGAAGCTGCCCGCTTGGCGCGCGCGGCGCGGCACCACGGCGACGGCCACGGCCACGGCGGCGAAGACTGCCAGGATGAGCACGGTCTCCCAGCGGGCGCGCGTGGAGAGCAGAAGCGCCATGGCGATGATGGGACCGAGCTCGCCCCACGTGCCGTAGGAGAGCACCGCGCTGCCCTCGCGCGTGCTCATGAGGCCGCGATCCTGCAGGATGGGGAGCAGCGTGCCGAGCGCGGTGGTGGTGAGCGCGATGGCCACGGCGATGCCGTCGGTCTCGCGTGCGCTGAACAGGGGCCACAGCGCCACCGCCGCGAACGCGATGAGGAGCGTGACGAGCCAGGTGGCCGCGCCGCGCTGCCCCTGGCGGCCCGTGATGCTCGCGGGGTTGATCTCGTAGCCGGCGAGCAGGAACAGAAACGCCAGCCCCAGCTCGGAGAGGAGCGACACGGCGTCGCTCAGCTCGACGATGCCGAGCACGTGGGGGCCGAGCAGCATGCCCGCGACCAGCAGAAGCACGGTCTCGGGGATCGACTTTCCCGGGATGAACTGGGCGATGAGCGGGCAGGCGAACGCTGCGAGCGCAATGTAGGCCAGCGTGACGAGTTCAGCAGCCAAGGTAGTGCTCCAATGCGTCCCAGCTGCGCGCGGCCGCGGCCACGCCCTGCTCGTAGAGGTCGAGCAGCTTCGCCTGGTTCTGCTCCATGCTCGACACCTCCACGGGGCGCTCGGGGCGTATCAGGAAGATCTCGCCTGACGCGTGCATGCGCTCGAGCGCGCGGTAGGTGCGGTTGTACTCGAAGTGGCGGTGCGCCACGCGCTCCACGAAGAGGGGGTAGTCGGCGTAGCGCTGGCGGATGAGCGGCAGCAGCTTGTTGAGCCCCTTGCGGTAGGAGGCGTCCTGCGTGCACACCACGATGTGCTTGGGTGCGCCCATGATCTGCGAGCGCACGATGGGGACGCTGTCGCAGCTGCCGCCGTCGAGGAGCTTCTTGCCGTCTACCTCCACGATCTCGCTCACGAGCGGCATGGAAGCCGACGCGATCACGTAGGGGAGGTCGGCGCGCGCGTCGGCCATGAGGTGGTAGTCGGCCTCGCCGAGCTCGAGGTCGCTCGAGACGGCCGTGAGCGTCATGGGGGAGCGGTCGAACGCCTCGTAGGGGAAGGGGTCGTACACGTTGGGGATGAGGTCGAAGCTCATCTCGCGCCCGAAGGCGTTGCCCGTGCGCACGTAGCTCTTGAGCGAGAGGTAGCGCCAGTCGGTGCAGTACTTGAGATTCACGTAGGCGCCGCGCCCGCGCTGCCCGGCCACGTAGTTGTAGCCCATGAGCGCGCCAGCTGACGTGCCGATGACGTTCTCGCAGAACAGCCCGCGGTCCATGAACACGTCGAGCACGCCGGTGGTGAACAGCCCCCGCATGGCGCCGCCCTCGAGCACCAGGTTGGCGCGCGTCGTGGCGTGCCCCTCGTAGGCGACGGGGAAGGTGACACCGGAGGGCTCGTAGTCGGGGTGCGAGAAGTCGGTGCTCATGGGTCTCCTTTCTCGGTTTCTGCCATTATAGCGGTGCGCGGGCGCATCGCTTCGCGCAAGGGCGAGTTTGGAGTCGAAGCGACATGGGGCGCGCCGCGCGGACGTGCGCGCCGGACGCGTTTTCCCTCTATGCGGTCGCGCTTTCGCGGCGCAAAGAGCGCCTGCGCGTGGGCGTGCGCGGGCCTGCGCGGGTGCTCACGCCGCGCCGCGCGGGCCCCTTTGGCTCCCGCGCCGCTTACGCCGTATTTCGGCCTAAAATGCCGTTTCGAAAACGAAGGGCCACCGCCGGGTACCGACAGGATAGAATGAGACCGAACTAGGACAGGACGCAGCAGCCGCAGCGTGCGGCCGATGACAAGAAGGAGTTGGATTATGAGCGAAATTGTTTCCTCTGAGAACTTCCAGGCGATGGTGCTCGAGTCTGACAAGCCCGTGCTCGTGGACTTTTTCGCGACGTGGTGCGGCCCGTGCCGCATGGTGGCGCCCGTGCTCGACGAGGTTGCCGCTGAGATGGAGGGCAAGGCGCTCGTGTACAAGGTCGACATCGACCAGAGCCCCGACATCGCCGCGCGCTACGGCGTGAACTCGGTGCCCACGCTCATCGTGTTCGAGAACGGCCAGGTGAAGAAGCAGACGGTGGGCGCCCAGCCCAAGCAGAGCCTGCTTGCGCTGCTCGCCTAAGCCAGCTTGCCCCACTGAGCCTGCGCGCCCTCGGGTTTTGCCCCGAGGGCGCTTTTGTTACCTTCGATGTGAACGAGGAGGCCGCCATGGCTGACATGCAAGACAAGGGCACCACGCGGGAGACCTTCGACCTCGCCGTGATCGGCGCGGGACCGGCAGGCATGACGTCAGCGCTCTACGCGGCCCGCGCGGGGCTTTCCTGCGCGGTGTTCGAGCGCCTCTCGCCGGGCGGGCAGCTCGCCCAGACCGAGCACTTGGAGAACTACCCCGGCTACACGCAGTCGACGAGCGGGTTCGACCTGGCCATGCAGATGTACGAGCAGGCCGCCTCGTTCGGCGCGCACTTCATCAGCGAGGAGGTCGTCTCGGTGGACTTCACCGGCGCGCCCAAGCTCATCGACACGGCGTTCGGCGCCTACGCGGCCCGCGCGGTCATCGTGGCGACGGGCGCGCGCCCGGCCAAGCTCGGGCTCGCGCGCGAGGACGAGCTCGCGGGGCATGGCGTGTCGTACTGCGCCACCTGCGACGGCAACTTCTTCCGCGGGCGCGACGTGGTGGTGGTCGGCGGCGGCAACACCGCGGCGGCTGACGCCATCTACCTCTCGCGCATCTGCGGCAAGGTGTACGTGGTGCACCGCCGCGACCGCCTGCGCGCCACGGCCATCTACCACCAGCGCCTGGCTGACCTGGAGAACGTCGAGTTCGTGTGGAACGCCGAGGTTTCCGAGATCGTGGCCCCCGCGGGCAAGGTGGAGGGTGTGCGCGTGCGCGACAAGGTGACGGGGGAGGTGCGCGACATCGAGTGCGCGGCTCTGTTCGTGGCCGTGGGCACGCGTCCCAACACCGAGTTCCTCGCCGGTGCGCTGCAGCTCGACGAGACGGGCTACGTGCGCGCCGACGAGCTGGGCGCGACGGCCACGCCGGGCGTGTACGCGGCGGGCGACGTGCGCACCAAGGCGCTGCGCCAGGTGGTCACGGCCGTGTCCGACGGCGCGAACTGCGCCGAGGCGGCCGCTGAGTTCCTGAGCGAGTAGGGGCAGGCGGCGCGCGGCGGGCGGGCGGCTCGCGTCGCGGGACTCGCCGCGGCGTGCTTGCCCGCACGCTGCGCAGGTTGAGCAGGCTGTGCGGGCCGTGCGGGTCGAGCGGACTGTGCGGTGTTCCGCGCCGTCCCGCCACCTGGTTTTGCCTCGTCGCGCGCATCTGATACACTATGAAGCTGCTGAAAAAACGGGGCCGCGGCTGACGCGCGCCCCTCCACGTCACGAAATCGAGAGTCGAAGAAGGATACGCGCCCATGCAAGGTACGGACATGCGAGAGAAGCTCGCCAAGATCATCGGGGCCTACGAGGACCTCCAGGCAAGGCTGGGCGACCCGGCCGTCCTGGCTGACCAGAAGGAGTACACGCGCCTGTCGAAGGAGTACGCGAACCAGGGCCCGCTCGTGGCGAAGGCGCGCGCGTACCTCCAGGCGTGCGAGGACATCGACGACGCGAAGGAGATGCTCGGCGACCCCGACATGAAGGAGTTCGCGCAGGAGACCATCGCCGAGGCCGAGTCGAAGCTGCCCGCGCTCGAAGAGGACATCAAGTTCATGCTGATCCCGTCCGACCCAGCTGACGAGAAGGACATCATCGTGGAGATCCGCGCGGCCGCGGGCGGCGACGAGGCGGCCATCTTCGCAGGCGACCTGCACAAGATGTACATGCGCTTCTGCGAGTCGCATCGCTGGAAGGTGGAGACGCTCGACGTGTCGCCCTCCGAGGCCGGCGGCTACAAGGAGATCCAGTTCAAGGTGAAGGGCGACAAGGTCTACTCCGTCATGAAGTTCGAGAGCGGCGTGCACCGCGTGCAGCGTGTTCCCAAGACGGAGAGCCAGGGCCGCATCCACACCTCAACGGCCACCGTGGCCGTGCTGCCCGAGGCCGACGAAGTTGAGGTGGAGATCAACGAGGGTGACCTGCGCATCGACGTGTACCGCGCGGGCGGCCCGGGCGGCCAGTGCGTCAACACCACCGACTCGGCCGTACGCATCACGCATCTGCCGACGGGCTTGGTGGTGCAGTCGCAGGACCAGAAGTCGCAGCTGCAGAACAAGATCGCGGCCATGGCCGTGCTGCGCGCGCGCCTGTACGAGAAGATGCTCGCCGAGCAGCAGGCCGCCGAGGGCGCCGAGCGCCTCGCGCAGATCGGCTCGGGCGACCGGAGCGAGAAGATCCGCACGTACAACGGCCCGCAGGACCGCGTGACCGACCATCGTATCGGCTTCAACTCCACGTACAACGGCGTGCTCCTCGGCGACAACCTCGGCGACGTGATCACCGCGCTGCAGGCCGCCGACCGCGCCCGCAAGCTGGAGAACGCGGTAGACTAAGGGGTTCCGCTTGCCCTGACGGGGCAAGCGGAACTGCTCGACGCTGCGGCTTCTTGCGGCACCTGGGCCCTGATCGGCGAAGCTGCTCAGGGCGCGCCCTCTCGGGGCGCATAGATGGTCCTCAACAGTCCACCGGACTGTTTACTGTTTGGGGCTCGGCGTGGGCGAAGCCCACTTGGCCCTGCGGCGGGGCTATCTCAGGTACCGCAAGAACCCTCGCTGACTCTGCGAACGATCCGTGACAAGGATTATTCTTCTTGACAAATAATATGACTAAATCGGAGAACAACGACGACATCTGGACCGTCAAGGCGGCCTTGGACTGGACGTGCGGATACCTTGAGCGCAAGGGTGACGAGAATCCGCGCCTCTCGGCCCAGTGGCTCCTGTCCGAGGCGTGCGGCCTGTCGCGCATCGAGCTGTACGTGAACGCCGCGCGCCCGCTCTCCTTGGACGAGCGCGCCGTGTTGCGCGGCTACGTGACGCGCCGCGGGCGGGGGGAGCCGCTGCAGTACATCACCGGCGAGGTGGGGTTCCGCCATATCACGGTGCGCGTGCGTCCCGGCGTGCTCATCCCGCGCCCCGAGACCGAGGTGCTGGTGAGCGAGGTGCTCGCCGCACTGCCCGCGCCCGCGCGTCCGCGCGCGTTCGACTCCACCATATCCGCCGCCGAGGGCGACCAGCTCGCCGCCGCGCAGGCCGCCCGCGCTCTCGGCGTCGCGGGGGAGCGTGAGGCCGCCGCGGCCGCCGAAGACGCCTTCGACGCCGAACGCGCTTCCGAGGCCGCCGCGGACTCGCTCGCAGGCCCCTTCGCCTCTGCGTCGCCGAAGCCGCAGACCAGCGGCGCAGGCGAGCTCCTCGTGGCTGACATCTGCACGGGCTCGGGCTGCATCGCCTGCTCGCTCGCCTACGAGCACGCGGGCGTGCGCGTGGTGGCCACCGACATCGCGCCCGAGGCCGTCGCCCTCGCGCGTGAGAACGCCGAGACGCTCGGGCTCTCCGATCGCGTGGAGGTGCTCCAAGGCAACCTCGGCGACGCGATCGATCCGCGCCTTAGGGGCTCCTTCGACGCGGTCGTCTCCAACCCGCCTTACGTCCCCACCGACGTGCTCGCGCAGATCCCGCGCGAGGTGGCCGCCTTCGAGCCCGCGCTCGCGCTCGACGGGGGAGTCGACGGGCTCGACCTCTTCCGCCCGCTCGCCACGTGGGCGCACGCGGCCCTGAAGCCGGGCGGCGTGTTCGCCGCCGAGCTGCACGAGGGGCACCTCGACCAGGCGGCCGAGGTGGCGCGCGCGGCGGGGTTCGCGGACGTGCGCGTCGTCTCCGACCTCGCACAGCGCCCGCGCGTCCTTGTGGCGGCCAAGCGCTCGGCGTTGGTGTATCATTAAAGGGTTTTATTTCAGGTAAACGATCGCGCGCGGGGGAGCGTCCTCGGCGGCGCGCCTGCGCCCGCGGCGCCTCACGTCGCGCGGCTGCGGGCGCCGCCACGTGCGGTCATGCGAAGGAAGAAGCACCATGCCCATCACCGAAGCGCTCATCCGCAACGCGTTTCTCCACGGAAGCGAAGTCGCCCTCACCGAGATCAACCCGGCCATCCGCGAAGAGCATGGCGTGACGTGGAGCGAGTTCGACCTCGTCGAGCCCAACCCCGCCAAGCGCTACCGCCGCGAGATCACGTGGCGCGAGTTCAACGAGCAGTCCAACCGCTTCGCGCACCTTCTGCTCGACTCCGGCATCGGGCGCGGCAACAAGGTGGCGCTCCTGCTGATGAACTGCCTCGAGTGGCTGCCGCTGTACTTCGGCGTGCTCAAGACGGGCGCCGTGGTGGTGCCGCTGAACTACCGCTACACGGCCGACGAGATCAAGTACTGCCTCGAGCTCTCCGACGCCGACGTGCTCGTGTTCGGCCCCGAGTTCACGAGCCGCATGGCCGAGATCGCCGACGCCATCCCGCGCGTGCGCGACCGGTACTTCCTCGGCGAGGTCGGGGAGTGCCCCACCTTCGCGCGCCACCTCGGCAGCCACCTCGTGCACTTCGCCGCCGAGGACCCCTGCATCGAGCTTTCTGATGATGACGAGGCCGCCATCTACTTCTCCTCGGGGACCACGGGCTTCCCGAAGGCTATCTTGCACAACCACGAGAGCCTCGTGTGCGCCGCCGAAACTGAGCAGCATCATCACGGCCAGACGCGCGACGACGTGTTTCTGTGCATCCCGCCTCTGTACCACACGGGCGCGAAGATGCACTGGTTCGGCAGCCTTCTGTCCTGCTCGCGCGCGGTGCTCCTGCGCGGCGTGCGCCCCGACTGGATCATGCGCACGGTGTCGGAGGAGGGCTGCACGGTGGTGTGGCTGCTCGTGCCGTGGGCCCAGGACATCCTCGACGCGCTCGACCGCGGCGACATCAACATGGACGAGCACCGCCTCGCGCAGTGGCGCCTCATGCACATCGGCGCCCAGCCGGTGCCGCCCTCGCTCATCAAGCGCTGGAAGGCGTACTTCCCGAACCACCTCTACGACACGAACTACGGCTTGTCCGAGTCGACCGGTCCTGGTTGCGTCCATTTGGGCGTGGAGAACATCGAGCACGTCGGCGCCATCGGCGTGCCGGGCTACCGCTGGGAGGCCGAGGTGCGCGACGCGGCCGATGAGCCCGTGAAGCCTGGGTCGGGCGAGGTCGGCGAGCTCGTGGTGCGCGGGCGCGGCCTCATGACCTGCTATTACAAAGATCCGGTGGCCACCGAGGCCGTGCTCAAGGACGGATGGCTCTACACTGGCGACATGGCCGAGATCGACGCCGACGGCTTCATCTACCTGGTCGACCGCAAGAAGGACGTCATCATCTCGGGCGGCGAGAACCTCTACCCCGTGCAGATCGAAGACTTCCTGCGCGCGCATGACGCCGTCAAGGACGTGGCCGTCATCGGCCTGCCCGACGAGCGCCTCGGCGAGATCGCCACAGCCATCATCGAGCTCAAGCCCGACCACGCGGCCACCGAGGACGACATCAACGAGTTCTGCCTCGGCCTGCCGCGCTACAAGCGCCCGCGCAAGATCATCTTCGAGGACGTGCCGCGCAACCCCACTGGCAAGATCGAGAAGCCGCTGCTGCGCGAGCGCTACGGCGCCGTGCGCCTGGTGGGCAAGGAGTCGGCGCGCTAGGGCGCGTCGGGATCGCGCTGGGAGCGAAAGCGCGACGCGGGCGCAGGTTGACGGCGCGGGCGCGCGGGTTAGCGGCGCGGGCGCGCGGCTGGCGGGAACGCGAGAAGGCGCGCGTTGGCCTGCGTCGACCCGCGCTAACTTGCGGGAGCTTGCGGAAAGGAGATGCGCCTCATGGCTGAGGGCACGTTGAAAGAGCGTTTGGCGGAGTCAAGCGAGCAGATGCGCGAGCGCATGGGCCAGCGCGCGCCGAAGGTGGGCATCATCTTGGGGTCGGGGCTCGGCCCTCTGGCCGAGCAGATCGAAGACGCGCTCTTCATCCCGTTCGGCGAGGTGCCGCACATGAAGCGTTCGACGGCCACGAGCCACGTGGGCCGCTTCGTGGTGGGCACGCTCAGCGGACGCGAGGTCATCTGCATGCAGGGGCGCCTGCACGGCTACGAGGGCAACACGGCGCAGGAGGTGGCCTACCCGGTGTGGCTCATGCACGAGCTCGGCGTGGACGCCGTCATCACCACGAACGCCGCCGGCGCCATCAACGCGCGCTATGAGGTGGGCGACTTCTGCATCATGAGCGACCACATCAACTTCACGGGGCGCAACCCCGTGGTGGGGACCGAGCCCGACGAGCTGGCCTTCCGCTTCTTCTCCATGAAGGACGCCTACGACCCTGCCTTGCGCGCGCTGGCGCACAAGGTGGCCGACGAGCTGGGCATACGCGTGCAGGAAGGCGTCTACCTGGGGCTGTTGGGCCCGAGCTTCGAGACGCCCGCCGAGATCCGCGCGTTTCGCATCTGGGGCGCCGACACGGTGGCCATGAGCGTGTGCGAGGAGGTCATCGCGGCGCGGCACGTGGGGATGCGCGTGCTCGGCATGTCGCTCGTGTCGAACATGGCGTGCGGCGTGGAGGGCGCGAGCCCCTCCGACCAGGAGGTGTTCGAGGTGGCGAAGAGCCGCGAGGCAGACTTCTGCCGCCTGGTCACCGCCATCGTGGAGCGCATGTAAAGCGCTGTTGCTGACGCGGCAGCGCATGATGGTATTCGAAAGGTGATCTTTGTGCTGTTGCTGCATGTTCTGGCGAGCGGGTCGAAGGGCAACGCGGCCATCGTGGAGGACGCCTCCACGGGGCGCGGCGTGCTCGTCGACTGCGGCATCTGCAAGCGCGACCTGTTCGCGCGCGCCGCGGCGGCGGGGTTCGACCTTGCGCGCCTCGACGCCATCCTCATCACCCACGACCATACCGATCACGTGAAGGGCCTCGGCGTGGCGACGCGGGGCTTGGCGAAGGCGCGCGCCGCCGCCGTGCCGCCCGTGTACGCGCTCGGTCCCGTGCGCATGGCGAGCGCCGAGATCACCAAGGTCGAGGACGCCTGCGACGTGCGCGACATGCGCTGCGGCGCGTCCTTCGGCATCGGCTCCATCGGCGTGTACCCCTTTCGCACCTCGCACGACGCGGCTGCCTCGTGCGGCTTTCGTTTCGAGGGCGCGGGCGGCGACGCGCTCGGGTACGTGACCGACACAGGCGTCCTCACTGACGAAGCGCGCGACGCCCTGCGCGAGGTGCGCGTGCTGGCGCTCGAGAGCAACCACGACGAGCGCATGCTGCGCGAGGGACCTTACCCGTGGGCCCTCAAGCAGCGCGTGGCCTCCGAGCGGGGGCACCTCTCCAACGCGCAGGCGGCCGACGCGCTTTCAGGCCTGCTCTCCCCGAGGCTCGAGCAGGTGGTGGGCATGCACCTGTCCGAGAACAACAACCTGCCGTCTTTGGCGGCCCGCGCGCTGGCCGGCGCGCTCGCGCAGGCCGGGCACCCGGCGCGCGTGGCCTGCGCGGCGCAGCATATGCTTGTGAGCGTGCGATAGGGCTGCGCCGCGGTGCGCCTTTCGTGAACGCGGCGGCGATGCGGGCTCCGTGCGAAAATAAACGCTAGAATTGGCAGAAATCTTCAGATATTTGTCTCCCCATGAGCCCTGATGGGTCTTTTTCGGGCGGACGCGGAAGCGCGTCTGGACAAAACCGCAGGTCAGCTTTTTCGACAAAGTCGCGAAAGCGCGCCAGGCCATCATGAAATGACAAACATCTGAAGATTTCTGCCAAAATGATCCCCAGAATCTGCAAGGAGGCTTCATGTCCGACTCGCTCTACCCCGCACCGATCATCGACCCGAGCGCCTTCGTGGCGCAAAGCGCCGTCATCGTCGGCGACGTGACCGTCGGCGCTGACGCGACGGTGCTGTTCAACGCCACGTTGCGCGGAGACTGCGGCGGGCGCGTCGTGGTGGGCGACCGCACCAACATCCAGGAGCTCGCCTGCGTGCACGTGCCGCACGGCGCCGACACCCTCATCGGCTCCGACGTGACGGTGGGCCACGGCGCGATCGTCCACGGCTGCACCATCGGCGACGGCACGCTGGTGGGTATGGGCGCGATCATCATCGACGGCGCGCGCATCGGCGAGCGCTGCCTCGTCGGCGCGGGCGCGCTCGTCACGGGCTCGGCCGACATCCCCGACGAGACGCTGGTGATCGGCTCGCCTGCGCGCGCCGTGCGCAAGCTCACGCCCGAGGAAGTCGAGGGCCTCGCTGCCTCAGCGCGCGACTACGTGCAGGTCGGACGCGACCTCACGCAGGCGGGCCTGAACAGCGCGCGGTAACGCTGGGAGCAGCTCGCAGGACGGGCGAGCGGCGGCCGTGTCTCGCAGCTCTTAGGACGCGCCCTGCGCGCTGATGGCGAACAGCGTCGCGCTTGCGCGTATGACGTCGCTGAACGTCCAGCTCTGCTGGGTGCGCACGGCGTTCGACGGGTCGGCGATGTCGAGCTCGCTGCGCGCGTTCACGCCCTCGAGCACGATGCATGCAGGCGCGGCGGCGAAGGTGGCGGGCTTGGTCACCACCACGACGGGGCGTCCGTGCCCGAGCGCCTGGCGTATGGCGGGCTCGCTCGCCTCTATCGGCGTGGCGTCGAGACCGTGCGCCGCAGCGCCGGCGACCACGAGCGCGGTGAGCGTGCTCGTATCGAGTGCGGTGAGCTCTCCATCTGAGGCGAAGGCGGCGAAGTCCGCGGGCGTGAGGGAGGCGTCGCCCGTTTGCTGGACGTAGGCCATGGCGAGGCTCGTGGGTGCCGATCCGGCCGTCTCGAGCGTGCCGAACCCGTAGGGGACCTCGGCCCACTGCGCGTCTCCCTGGAACAGGTGGGGGAGGGTCCCCTTCTTCCACTCGGCCGCCGGCGTGCTCTCGGCGGCCTTCACGTTGGCGGCGAAGTACGGCGAGCTCGGCGCGGCCGGGGCCTGGGGGAGCGCCTCGCGGAAGAGCAGCACGGCCGCCACGCACAAGAGCGCGGTGAGCGCGAACACGCCTGCAGCGCGCAGGTAGGCGCCGCGGTGCTCGTGGGCCGAGGCGAGTGGGTGCGACTCGCGCGCCGCGTGCCGCAGCGCCGAAAGCGACACAGGTGCATCACATGAGGGGCAGGTGACGGAGGGGCGCATGCGCCGCGCATGCCGCTTGAGCGGCGGGTAGGTGATGAGGCTCGATCCCGCAAGCGGGTGCTGCACGTCGCGCCGCGCGCTGCCCTTCGCCATGTGATGCTCCTTCCACGTCGGCCTTTTCGCCAGTGTAAGAAGCCGCAACCGCCCCGTCTCGCGCGCCCGCTGCCCCGTAACCCCTCAACATCCAAAGGGAAACCTCCCCGTTGCCTGCGCTCCCGTGTCGCTGACCGAAGGGCCGGCCTAGGTCATCCGCCCCTTTTCATTCCGCCCCGCGCGCCCGCTGCAAAAGTGTGAAGCGCTGGCGCGCTTGCTTTCAACGCCACGAGGTTTGGGCGCTCCCGCGCATCATGACGCGGACACACGCGCTTGCGTTCACGTCTCATGTCGTTCCGGGCAGCGGGTTGTTCCCTTATGTCATCCCAGGCAGAGCGCCAGCGTCACGTGCCCTCCCCGTGTCACTGATAATCGTTACGGGTCTCGCCCTTCCGCTTCCACCGAGCCGGAAGGGCGGTAACCTACGTTGCGGGGACGGCGCGGTGGCTCGCACTGTGTCCGACGCCCGAGGGCTGTCTCGAGGAT
>NZ_JAAKEC010000032.1 GCF_011038975.1 Adlercreutzia sp. ZJ176
GCGCCGCGGCCGGGTGCCCGCGCTGCGAGCCCACGCCCCTCAAGCCCGCGACCGGCGGCTTCGCCCGCCCCGCGCGGCGCCGCGAGCGCGCGCCCGAGCGCGCGGGGGAGGGCTGCCGCGGGCGTCACCTCGGTGCGCATCGGCGACATGGACCGCCTCGAGCGCGACCACGCGCGCGCCGAGCGCACGAAGCGCGCGGCCCAGGCGAGCAAGCGCCCGCTCATCATCGTCGGCGTGATCGCCGCGATCGTCCTCGCCCTCGCCGTCGCGTGGTTCGCCCTCGCGCGCACCTCGGCGTTCGCCATCGAGAACGTGGAGGTGACGGGCGCCGACCACCTGACGACGAACGAGGTGTCGCAGCTCGTGTCCATCCCGCAGGGCACCACGCTGCTCTCGGTCGACGTCGACGCCATCAAGAGCAGCCTCGAGCGCGACTCGTGGGTGGAGAGCGTGTCGGTGAGCCGGGAGTTCCCCTCCACGCTCAAGGTGGCGGTGACCGAGCGTCAGGTCGCCGCGGTGGTCGAGGTGCCCGTGGGCTCCACGCAGACCATCCAGAACTGGGCCATCGCCTCCGACGGCATGTGGCTCATGGCCATCCCGAGCCAGGACTCCGAGGTGGGGCGCACCTTGAGCCCGAAGATCTACGAGGACGCCGAGAGCGTGCTGCGCATCACGGGCGTGCCCTACGGTCTTGCGCCCGAGATCGGCGCGTACTGCACCGACGACAACGTGAACAACGCGCTGTCCATCGTCGACGGCATGACCACCGAGCTGGCCGACCAGGTGAAGAAGGTGACGGCGACCGACCCCGCCTCCACGCTGCTCACGCTTGAGAACGGCGTCGAGATCGCGTTCGGCACCGCGGACGACATCCGCGAGAAGGAGCGCGTGGTCCTCGCGATCATGGAGGAGAACCCCACCGTCGTCTACATCAACGTGCGCGTGGTCGACCGTCCCACCTGGAGGGCGGCGTAGGGGCGGCGCAGGGAGGAAGCGGGCGGCTTGCGGATTGCGGCCTGCCGTGCTCTGCGGCGGGCGAGCGACGCCCGCGCTGCGCGCTGCGGCGGGCGAGCGACGCCCGCGCTGCGCGCAGCGGCGGACGCGGCCCCACCCGCGACGCACGCCGCGACGCCCGCGCCACGCCCGCGCTTTCCCGGCGCGTCCCTTATGTCGTTATTTCGTGGACGGACAAGGAGTAATCGCTGGTCGCAAAGTTGCAAACGCCCCCTCATCGTGTAAAATAGCCCCCATGTGTGCTGCGCCTGCATAGGCGCAGGTCAAGATTTGATTAACACGGCAGTCTAAACGCAGCAGGTGTGGAGGAAGAACAATGCCTAACTATTCAGGTGAGCATCTGGCGGTCATCAAGGTCGTCGGCGTAGGCGGCGGCGGTACGAATGCTGTTAACCGCATGGTAGAAGCAGGCGTCAAGGGCGTCGAGTTCATCGCGGTCAACACCGACCGCCAGGCCCTTCTGATGTCGGATGCCGACAAGACCATCCACATCGGCGAGGAGCTGACGCGCGGCCTCGGCGCCGGCGCGAACCCCGAGGTGGGCTGCCAGGCAGCCGAGGAGAGCCGCGCGGAGATCCGCGAGGCGCTCGCCGAGGCCGACATGGTGTTCGTCACCGCCGGCGAAGGCGGCGGCACGGGCACGGGCGCCGCCCCCATCGTGGCGGAGATCGCGCGCGAGGAGATCGGCGCGCTCACCGTCGGCATCGTCACCAAGCCGTTCTCGTTCGAGGGTCGCGTGCGCCGCAACCAGGCTGAGCAGGGCATCGACCTTCTGTCCCAGAAGGTGGACACCCTCATCGTCATCCCGAACGATCGTTTGCTCGAGATCGTCGACAAGAAGACGTCCATGATCGACGCCTTCCGCATCTGCGACGACACGCTGCGCCAGGGCATCCAGGGCGTGACCGACCTCATCACCGTCCCCGGCCTCATCAACCTCGACTTCGCCGACATCCGCGCGGTCATGAAGGACGCCGGCACCGCCATGATGGGCATCGGCGTCTCCAACGGCGAGAACCGCGCGCTCGAGGCGGCCCAGCAGGCCACCAACTCCGCGCTGCTCGAGTCGTCCATCCAGGGCGCGTCGCGCGTGCTGTTCTCCATCGCCGGCGGCCCGGACCTCACGCTGACCGAGGTGTCCGAGGCGGCCCGCACCGTCGAGGCGTGCGCCGACGAGAACGCCAACATCATCTACGGCCAGATCATCGACGAGGGCATGAAGGACGCCGTGCGCATCACCGTGATCGCCACGGGCTTCAAGGCGTCGGCCTCCCAGTCGTCCATGGACTTCTCCCGGCCCAAGAAGCAGGACCTGTTCGCCTCCACCGAGCCGGTGGTGACCGCGTCAGCTCCCGCGCCGGTGTCGTTCTCCACGTCCTCGAACAGCGGCCGCTTCGCCGACGAGGACTACATCCCCGACTTCCTGAAGCGCCAGCGCTAGGGGAGTCAGCCCGTGAAGGTATCGCAGCTGCCCCTGCCTCGCCTCGAGGCGCGCCAGCTCGGACCGCTCCATATCCTGACTGATGACGCGCTCGCCCGAACCTCGGGCGTGCGCGTTGCTTTTACCGGGCGTGCGGGCGGCGTGAGCGAGGCGCCCTACGCGGGGCTCAACCTCGCCACGCACGTCGGCGACGACCCCGCCGCCGTCATGCGCAACCGCGCGCTTCTGCTCGAGGAGCTCGGCGTGCCCGGGCTGCCGCTCATCGTTCCCAACCAGGTGCACGGTGACGAGCTTGTGTGCGTGCCGCGCGCTGATGCCGCCACGCTCGCAGACGTGCGCGAGAAGGCCGCGCGCGGCGCCGACGGCCTCGTGGTCACGACGTCCGGCGTAGCGGCGCTTCTGTGCTTCGCCGACTGCGTGCCGGTGGTGATCGCGTCGCCGACCGGCGCGTTCGCGGTCGTGCACGCGGGGTGGCGCGGCGTGGCGGCATCCATCGCGCCGAAGGCCGTGCGCGCGCTCGCCGCGCGCGAGTCGGGTGCGGAGGGTCCCTTCGGCACGCCCGAGGAGGCCGCGGCAGCGTACAACGTCTACCTCGGCCCCCACATCCACGTCGAGTGCTTCGAGACGGGCGAGGACGTGCGGGTTCTCTTCGCCGAGAAGATGGGCGAGGAGTGCGCACCTGACGCGCGCCACGTCAGCTTGGCGCGCGCTCTCGCCGTCGACCTCGTGCGCGCGGGCGCAGACGCGGCGCGCATCGCTGACGCGGGCGTGTGCACGGCATGCTGCCCCGATGAGTTCTACTCGTACCGCGCCGAGGGCGGCATGTGCGGGCGCCACGGCGCCCTCGCGTTCTTTGCGGGCGCCATCAAGCAAGTGAGGAGCTAGGACATGGGAATCAAGGAGCGCTACGCGCGCACGCTCGACGAGGTGCGCGCGCAATGCGCGGCGGCAGGACGCGACCCCGAGGCCGTCACGCTCGTGGCGGTGTCGAAGACGGTCGGCGAAGAGGGCGTGGGCGAGGCGTTCGCCGCGGGCGCGCGCGACTTCGGCGAGAACCGCCCCGACCAGATCGTCTCGAAGGCGGCGGCCTACCCTGAGGCAACCTGGCACTTCATCGGCAACATCCAGTCGCGCCGCATCCCCGAGATCGTGGCGTCGTCAACGCTCATCCACTCGCTCTTCCAGCTGAGCCACGCCGAGAAGATCGACGCGGCGGCGGAGCGGCTCGGCAAGGTGCAGGACGTGCTCGTCGAGGTGAACGTCTCGGGGGAGGCGAGCAAGAGCGGCGTCGCGCCCGAGGACGCCGAGGCGCTCGTGCGCGCCTGCGCGGCGCTCGGGCACGTGCGCGTGCGCGGGCTCATGACCATGGCGCCGCAGGGCGACCGCGCGGTGGCGCGCGCGTGCTTCGACGACCTGGCGCGCCTGCATGCCCGCATCCGCGCCGCGCTCGACCCACATGACGCTGAGGCGTTCGATGAGCTTTCCATGGGCATGAGCGAGGACTGGCATGAGGCCATTTGCGCGGGCGCTACCATTGTTCGCGTAGGGCGCGCTATTTTCAGCGACTCCTTCGAGTAAGATGGAGGGCAGGTGCTTTTTCGCGCTGAAGGCGACCGCATCACGGCGGTCGCGTCGATGACGGCAAGGCGGCACGTCCGCTTGACGGATAGATTTGGTGAGGAGGTCAGGCATGGATCTGCAGGACGGGAAGAGAATGCTCGGCGATCTCAAGTCCAAGCTCGGATTTGGGTCGAAGGGGCAGGACGCGGCCTACGATGACGGCTATGACGACTACGACGGCTATGACGACGGGTACGACGACTATGCCGACGACTACGATGACGGCTATGGCGACTACGCCCCGGCGAGCTCGAGCTACGACCGCTACGCGCCGGTGACCACGCGCTCGGTGGGCGCGGGCCGGCAGACGGGCTCCGGCTCGAGCATGCCGCGCCTCGTCTCCATCGACGACGTGCGCGCGAGCACGCAGGTTCCCGGCAGCCTGAACCGCGACCCGCTGCCGCCGCGCCACGTGACCACGCCGGCCACCAACGCGTTCGGCCGCACGATGGTCGACTCCTCGCTTCCGCCCCAGATGACCCCCGAGGGCACGGCGGCGGTCTCCGCGGCAGCCTCGCGCCGCCGCTCGGAGGGCCTCGACTCGCTGTTCACGCCGACCACCGAAGAGGCCGCGGGCGCGCCGGTCTCCGGGCGCGCGGGCGCGCATGCGGCTGCCTCGACGGCGCACGGGGCGCATGCGCCTGCCGCGAGCGCGGCAAGCTCAGCGACCTCGACGGCCTCTGCGGGCTCCGCAGGCGCCTACGACCCGTACGAATCCTACACGGGAAGCTCCACGGGCAGCTACACCGGCCGCCGCACGCTCACGGTCATCGCGCCTGCGAGCTACGGCGAGGTGGAGCGCGTGGCGAAGTCCCTCAAGGCGGGCGACGTGGTGGTGCTCGCGCTCGGCGAGGCGCCTGACGCGCTCGCCAAGCGCGTGCTCGACTTCTCGTTCGGCGTGGCGAGCGCGCTCGAGGCATCGGTCGAGTGCGTGGCCGACAAGGTGTTCGTGATAGCGCGCGGCAGCGGGCTGTCGGAGGTCGAGCGCATGAACCTGCGCAACCAGGGGGTGCTCTGATGGCGGGTGCCTGCGAGGTCGGGCGCGTCTCCGTCATCGGCGGCGGCAAGATGGGCGAGGCCGTCCTCGGCGGCTGGATCGCCGCGCAGGAGGGCCCGGCGCGCGCCTTGGGTGCGGGGAGCTTCGGCGTGGCCGACCCGGGCGAGGAGCGCCGCGCGTACCTCGCCGAGCGCTACGGCGTCGCCTGCGTGCCTGACGCGCGCGAGCTGCCGCGTGCCGACGTGGTGGTCTTGGCGGTGAAGCCCCAGGTGATGATGGGCGTGCTCGAGACGATCCGCGCGCACGGGTCCTACGTGGGAGGCGAAGGCGGCCCGCTCTTCGTGTCCATCGCCGCAGGGCTCACCACCGAGCGCTTGGAGGCGGCCCTGCCGGAGGGCGCGCGCCTCGTGCGCGTCATGCCGAACACGCCGCTTCTGGTGAGCGCGGGCGCCACGGCGGTATGCGCGGGCGCGCGTGCCTCGAGAGATGACGTGCGCTTCGTGTGCGAGCTCTTCTCGAGCCTGGGCCTCGCCTGCGAGGTGCCCGAGGCCGACATGGACGCCGTCTGCGCGCTCTCCGGGTCGGGCCCGGCCTATGTGGCCGCCCTCGTGGAGGCGCTGCGCGACGCGGCTGCGAAGCACGGCATCGCGCCTGATCTCGGCGAGCAGCTGGCGCTGCAGACCGTGTACGGCACCGCGCTCCTCATGAAGGAGACGGGGATCAGCGCCGAGACGTGCCGCGTCAACGTGTGCAGCCCCGGCGGCACCACGCTCGCAGCACTCAATGCCATGAACGCCGCCGGGTTCGCCTCCGTGTTCGAGGCGGGCGTCGACGCGGCAGTCACGCGATCTAAGGAGCTTGCCTCATGCTGACGTTTCTGCTCGTTCGCCTTGCCGACGCCTACAGCCTCATCATCTTCATCTACGTGATGATGTCGTGGCTGCCCACGAGCCGCGGCATCGTGGCCGACATCTACCAGGTGCTCGCCAAAGTCTGCGACCCGTACCTCAACTTGTTCAAGCGGCTCATACCTCCTATTGGAGGAATGGTGGACATAACCCCCATAATTGCCCTGCTTGTATTACAATTTGCGGTACGACTACTCGTTATTCTGTTTTAACGGTCAACTGAGGGAACGGCCCTGCGTGCCGGCATCCTGATGAGAGGGAACAACATGGCTATTACTTCTGCCGACATCCACAACCAAAGCTTCTCGATCGATCGCAAGGGCTACGACGTTGACGAGGTTGACGTCTTCCTCGAGCATGTGGCTGATGAGATCGACGCGCTCAACAACCAGATCGCGTCGCTGGAGGATCAGCTCGACGACGCCAAGTTCGACGGCTTCGACACCCCGGCCGCCCCGGTGGCGGCTGCCGAGACGGCGGTCATCACGCCGGCTGCGCCCGCTTCCGTTGACACCTCCGAGTACGAGGACCTCATTGCCGAGAAGGACGACATCATCGCCGACCTCGAGCGCCAGCTCGAGGAGAAGAAGGCCAACGACAGCGCCATCTCCGCGGCGCTCGTCGTCGCCCAGCGCTCCGCTGACGAGATCGTGGCCAAGGCCAACGCCCAGGCCGCCGAGACCATCCAGGACGCGCGCGACGAGGCGACGCGCATCCTGAACCGCGCCAACGCCGACAAGCAGGCGGTGCTCGACTCCATCCGCAAGCTCGAGGACGAGCGCGAGGACGTGCGCGACGAGTACGCCGACATCCTGAAGGACTTCATCACCGACGCGTCCCGCAAGCTGTCCGACCTCGGCGGCGTGGTGACCGCGAGCACCGCCGTCTCCGCCGCCGCCCACTACGTGACGCCGAGCCAGCCTGCCGCGCTCGGCACGCAGGACACCGGCGAGTTCGAGCTTGGCGAGTCCCAGGCCGCGCCTGCGCCTGCGCCCGCGCCGGTCGCCTACACCACGCCGCAGGCCGCTGACGCCGTGGTGGCTGCTCCCACGCCGGTTGCGAGCGCCTACGAGAAGGATCTCTCCGGCTTCGGCGACGCCGACGACTTCGAGTTCGAGGAGATCGACTAATTGACCGCTCCGCTCGCCTTGACGGCGGGCGGAACTATTCGACGCTGCGAAGGGCCGAGGCACCCCGCCTTGCCGCTTTGAGCTTTCGTCGCGTACGAAGCGCGCTTCCTCAAGCTCTCACGGCAACTCGGGGCATCTCGGCCCTTCTCGCTGGCGTTACGAACGATCCGCAGCCTTCTCATGATCTCCTCGTGAAAACGAAAAAGACCCCGCAAGGGGTCTTTTTTGCTGCTTCGACAGGGCGAGCGGGCCGGTAAGCCGGGTTCTGTCGGAGGACGGCCATTTATCTCGAACGCGCGTCACCGCGCGTCTCTAGCACGCAACCCGAACGCACGGAAGGGCGGCCGTATCGCGTTCCTATTTGCGCTTGCTCCAGATGGGGTTTACCAAGCCGCGCCGTTGCCGACGCGCTGGTGCGCTCTTACCGCACCGTTTCAGCTTTTCTCCCGCCCGAAGGCGGGGGAGTCTTCTTTTCTGTGGCACTGTTCCGTCGGGTCGCCCCGCCCAGCCGTTAGCTGGCATCTTGCCCTTGGGAGCCCGGACTTTCCTCGCGCCGTGAGGCACGCGACCGTCTGGCCCGCTCGCATGTGCTATTCTAGCAAACCGAGAAACGAGCGATTACCAGAAAGAGGGATCCTCACATGAGAACGTGTGCGCTGGTTGGCGCTTCCGAGTTCAACGCCGAGCACTTCCAGGAGATGGACGCCCAGGGCGCCTTCGACTTCGTCATCGCGGTCGACGGGGGCTTTGCGCACCTCGAGGGCATCGGGCGGACGCCCGACATGGCGCTCGGCGACTTCGACTCCTTGGGGTACGTGCCCCGCGGCATGCGCGTCACGCGCTTCTCGCCCGACAAGGACCAGTCTGACATGGAGCTCGCCCTGCAGCGCGCCAAGTCGATGCGCTACACCGACGTGTACGTGTACGGCGGCCTCGGCGGGCGGCTCGACCACACGCTCGCCAACCTGCAGGTGCTCGCGCTGTTCAGCGAGCGCGGCCTCTTTGTCACGGCGGTTGGCGAAAAGGAGGCCATCACGTTTGTCACCGGCCCCGACACGCTCGAGCTGTCCGCGGCCGAGGCCGGCACGGTGTCGGTGCTCTCCATGAGCGACGAGGCTCGCGGCGTGTTCGAGCGCGGCCTCAAGTGGGAGCTCGACGACTTCACCCTCTCCAACCGCACGTCGCGCGGCCTCTCCAACGAGTTCGCCGGAGAGGCCGTCATGATCGGCGTGGAGTCAGGCACGATCGCGGTGCTCGTCCCGCTCGTCTGAAGGCGGCCCGAGGCATCTCAGCCGCCCTCGCTAACGTTGCGAACAACCTGCGGGCGCTTTGCCTTTTAAGACCGCCGAGGGCATCGAACGGGCAACGTGCGTGCTTGCGCGCCCTGCGAGTGAGATAATCAAGGATGGCATGGCGGCTCGCCTACGTACGCGGGCATGCTCGCACGCGCGCACGGCGGCTCGTGCGCATGTGGCGGCTTGCGCGCGAGGCGGGCAAGGCCGCCGATCTCCAGAAGAAAGGAGCATTCATGCTGGGAGACGAGAACAACAGCGATCTCGTGGCGCTCGACGAGGTCGATCCGCGCACCTGCGCGCTGATCGTCATCGACGAGCTAGGCGATCCCGTGGGCGGCCCGCTCGAGGGCGTCTTGCTCGGGCCCACGCTCAACACCGCGCGCCTCGCGAAGGCCGCGCGCAAGGCGAGCGTGCCCGTGATCTTCACCAACGACGCGCACATCGAGGGACTCGACCGCGAGCTGGCGCTGTGGGGGCCGCATGGCCTGGCGGGAACGCCCGAGGCGCAGACCTCGCCTCAGCTTGAGCAGCAGGCGGGCGACTACGTCATCGAGAAGCGCCGCTACTCGGCCTTCTTCCAGACGGGCCTGCGCCTGCTGCTCGACGAGCTCGGCGTGCGCACGCTCATCTGCTGCGGCATGGACACCAACATCTGCGTGCGCCACACGGTGGCCGACGCCTACTTCAACAACTACGACGTGATCGTGGTGGGCGATGCGACGGCGACCTTCCTCGTGGGCAACCAGGAGGAAGGCCTCTCCTACATGGAGACGTGCTACGCCGCCAAGGTCGTCACCACCGACGAGGCGGAAGCCCTCATCGAGGGGCGTGCGTAAGCGCTGGCAAGGGCGCACCGTGCGAAGGGGCGCCTGGTACGCGCCGTCCGCCTGATGTCCGCCGCCTGCGGGCCCAATCCTTGGGCCCGGGCCTCGGGGCAGGGGAGCGGTGCGCTTTCGCAAGGAAAGCGCGGCTGCGCGATGGGTGCGCAGCCGCTTGAGACAAAGGAGAACCTCATGGAAACCCCCATCCTCTACCACTGGGCGCCGTGCGCAACCTGCTCGGTGACCTCGCAGTTCGCCGACGAGCACGGCATCGCCCTCGACAAGCGCGACGTCGAGCTCGAGCAGCCTTACCAGGAGCTTCTCGCCCTCGGCGGCGATGCGAACCTCATCCCGTACCTCTACGCGGAAGGTCAGCTCATCCAGGGCAATGACGCGATCATCGCCTACCTGACGGAACATTTTTGCTAAAAAGCGAAATTCCTTCTTGACGGGAAGCGCACAAGTCATTATTATATCCACTTGCGCTTGCCACTTCCGCAAGGAAGCGGCGAAGGAAATGTGTTGGGGTGTCGTCTAATGGCAGGACAGCGGTTTCTGGTGCCGTATGTGAGGGTTCGACTCCTTCCACCCCAGCCAAAAAAACTGGTTGACAACGAATCGCAATCGTGTAAACTAGCAAAGCGCACTTACGTGGCTCCGTCGTCTAGCGGTTTAGGACGCCGCCCTCTCAAGGCGGAGGTCGCCGGTTCGAATCCGGTCGGAGCTACCAAGTAATCACAAGGCCGGAAGCCAAAAGCTTCCGGCCTTTTTCTTTCTCGTCCTCCTCGCATCCGTCCCATGTCGTCCGGGATGAATTCCTCACCCAGATCCGTCATGCCATCCCGAACGGAGCGCCTGCAGGAGGCGCGGGGCGTCCCCTTGGCGTCTTCCCGTGCCGTCTTGGGCGGGCAAGGCGGGTCGGAGGATCCGCGCCCTCCCACGCCCCGCTTCCGTTCTTCTCTCCCGTCCCCCCGCGTCATCCTGAGCGGAGCGCCCGCAGGGCGCGGAGCCGAAGGATCCGGCCGCGCCTGGGTGGCGCATGCGGGCGCGCCGTGCCCGGGGCCGGATCCTTCGGCTCGCTCCGCTCGCTCAGGATGACACGGGGAGGGGCCCGCTCGCGCCCGGGGCGGCGCGAGGCTGCCCGGGACGACGCGGGAAGGGTCCGCGCCCGGGGAGGCACGGGATCCCGCCCGGCCGGGGCGGCGGGCGGCGCCCTCCGGCCCGGCCTCCGCCCCTGCCCATCATGCCTCCAGCTCTGCCACAGCCCCTCCCCTCGCCATGCCCGCCCGCCTCCCGCGCTCTCGGCTCGCCTCGCCCGGCTGGGAGCTGCCGCCCAGGGCCCAGCCGCCCCCGGAGCCGCCCCCGGCGCCGCCATGCGCCTTCGGGGCTCGCGCCCTCGGAGCTCGTCCCGCGCCATGCGCCCTCCCCCCCTGGAGTTGTGTCCAAGCTGTGGAGAAGCGCCGGATCGCTTGCAATCCTCGGCGGGGGAGGTAGTATAGACAAGCTGCCTTTCGGAGAGGCGGTGCGCGCCACCCCATGTTGGGACAAAACC
>NZ_JAAKEC010000033.1 GCF_011038975.1 Adlercreutzia sp. ZJ176
AGAAAGCACCCCTCATGAGCGGAACTCCCTGGCCTCCCGCAGCCTGGCGCTGCAGTACTCTCGGCGACGCGGGGCTTAACTTCCGAGTTCGGAATGGGATCGGGTGATCCCCCGCTCCATGGTTCCGCTCATGGGAGGTGCTCCCACGAGCCTGGCTATTCAGGCCCGCCAGCGGCCCTTAAGGGGGCCCTGGCGCCTGCATGCGCGCGGCGCACTGCGGATCGCAGAACTTGCCTGTGAGTGAAAGTGCTTTGAAGAGCTCGGGTGATTAGTAGCGCTCGCCTCAGGGCCTCGCGGCCCTTGCAGCTGCGCCCTATCGACCTCGTGGTCTACGAGGGCCCTTACCAAAGAGGGATCTCATCTCGGAGGCGGCTTCCCACTTAGATGCCTTCAGCGGTTATCCGCGCCGGACGTAGCTATGCGGCGGTGCCGTTGGTCGACAACCGCTTCACCAGAGGTCCGTCCACCCCGGTCCTCTCGTACTAGGGGCAGCTCTCCTCAGATCCCTTGCGCCCGCGGAGGATAGGGACCGAACTGTCTCACGACGTTCTGAACCCAGCTCGCGTACCGCTTTAAACGGCGAACAGCCGTACCCTTGGGACCGACTTCAGCCCCAGGATGCGATGAGCCGACATCGAGGTGCCAAACCTTGCCGTCGATGTGGACTCTTGGGCAAGATCAGCCTGTTATCCCCGGAGTACCTTTTATCCGTTGAGCGACGGCCCTTCCACCCGGGGCCGCCGGATCACTAGAGCCGACTTTCGTCCCTGCTCGGCCCGTCCGCCTCGCAGTCAAGCTGGCTTGCACTCTTGCGCTCTCGGGGCGGTTGCCGACCGCCCTGAGCCAACCTTTCGCGCGCCTCCGTTACATTTTGGGAGGCGACCGCCCCAGTCAAACTACCCGCCTGGCACGGTCCTCGGCCCGGGTCACGGCGCCGAGTTAGGCAGCCGACGCGACGAGGGCAGTATTCCAAGGGCGCCTCCACGGGGGCTTGCGCCCCCGCTTCGCGGGCTCCTGCCTATCCTCTACGCGCCGCGCCAACTGCCAATGCCAAGCTGCAGTAAAGGTTCACGGGGTCTTTCCGTCCTTCCGCGGGGAGTTCGCATCTTCACGAACAGTACAATTTCGCCGGGTCCATGGTTGAGACAGCGCCCAAGTCGTTACGCCATTCGTGCAGGTCGGAACTTACCCGACAAGGAATTTCGCTACCTTAGGACCGTTATAGTTACGGCCGCCGTTTACCGGGGCTTGGCTTCAGCGCTTCGCTCATCGCTAACGCATCCGCGTAACCTTCCGGCACCGGGCAGGCGTCAGACCCTATACATCGCCTTGCGGCTTCGCAGAGTCCTGTGTTTTTGATAAACAGTCGCTTGGGCCTCTTCGCTGCGGCCGCCGCAGGCTCCGGGAGCTCGTCCCATCACCCGCAGCGGCGCCCCTTCTCCCTAAGTTACGGGGCTGGTATGCCGAGTTCCTTAACCATGGTTCCCCCGATCGCCTCGGTATGCTCTACCCGCCCACCTGTGTCGGTTTTGGTACGGGCGCCAAGAGTCCTCCCTAGGGGTTTTTCTCGGCAGCATGGGCTCACCGGCTTCGCCTCGAAGGCTTCGTCTCGCGTCTCAGGCCTCATGCAGGGCTGATTTGCATGCCCTGCGCCCTACGCGCTTTCACGGGGACGTCCAGAACCCCGCCCGGCTACCCTCCTGCGTCGCCCCGTCGGTGATAGCGGACCCAAGGCGGTGCGGGAATGTCGACCCGCTGCGCATCGGCTACGCCTGACGGCCTCGCCTTAGCTCCCGACTGACCCTGGGGGGATTAGCCTTCCCCAGGAACCCTTGGGCTCACGGCGGCAGGGTTTCTCGCCCTGCTCTCGCTACTCATGCCAGCATTCTCACCTCCGAGCGCTCCACGGCCGGTCGCCCGGCCGCTTCGCCGCCCTCGGAGAGCTCCCCTACCACTGAATTGATTCAGTCCGCCGCTTCGGCGCCGTGCTTAGCCCCGTGAATTGTCGGCGCATGTCCACTCGACCAGTGAGCTGTTACGCACTCTTTGAATGCATGGCTGCTTCTAAGCCAACATCCTGGTTGTCTGGGCAGACGCACATCCTTTGCCACTCAGCACGGACTTGGGGGCCTTGGCGGGCGGTCTGGGCTGTTTCCCTCTCGAGCACACAGCTTAGCCCACATGCTCTGACTCCCGGGCTCTGATCCGCCGGCATTCGGAGTTTGGCTCTCGTCGGTAGGCGGTGAGGCCCCCTCGGAGATCCAGTGCTCTACCGCCGGCGGAGAACGCCCGAGGCTAGCCCTAAAGCTATTTCGGGGAGAACGAGATATCTCCGGGTTTGATTGGCCTTTCACCCCTACCCACGGGTCATCCCCTCCGTTTTCAACCGAAGTGGGTTCGGCCCTCCACGGGGTCTTACCCCCGCCTCAGCCTGCCCATGGGTAGCTCACCCGGCTTCGCGTCTGCGCCGCGCGACTGATAAGTCGCCCGTTTAAAGACTCGCCTTCGCTGCGGCTCGCTTCAAAGCTTAGCCTCGCCGCACGGCGCAACTCGCTGGCTCATTCTACAAAAGGCACGCCGTCACACCGCAATGGGTGCTCCGACTGCTCGTGGGCGCACGGTTTCAGGTGCTGTTTCACTCCCCTCCCGGGGTGCTTTTCACCTTTCCCTCACGGTACTGGTTCGCTATCGGTCACAGGAGAGTGTTTAGCCTTGGAGGGTGGTCCCCCCAGCTTCGGGCCGGGTTGCACTTGCCCGGGCCTACTCGGGATAACCACTCGGGGGCAGGAACGGTTCGCGTACGGGGCTCTCACCCGCTGCGGCCGGCCCTTCCATGCCGTTCCGCTCCGAACCTGCTTTGTGACCCCGCCGGGGCATGCGGCCCCCCGGCCATGGCTCCCACGACCCCCATGCGGCAACGCCCGCACGCTTACACGCGCATGGGTTTGGGCTCGCGCGGTTTCGCTCGCCGCTACTCCCGCGATCTCGGTTGATTTCTCTTCCTCCGGGTACTTAGATGTTTCAGTTCCCCGGGTTGTCCCCCGCTCCCCTATCTTGTTCAGGGAGGGGTAGGCGGGCATAACCCCGCCTGGGTTCCCCCATTCGGAGACCCGCGGATCAAAGGGTGTGTGCCCCTCCCCGCGGATTATCGCAGCTTGCCGCGTCCTTCGTCGACTTCCTGTGCCAAGGCATCCGCCGTGCGCCCTAGGTATCTTCAACGCTGAATCACCTTCGGGCGCGGGGCCGACACGCGGCCCCGCGTCTGATGTATTGGTATGATTGTTCTCTCAAGCATACGCTTGCGATCTGGAAAATAGTGCTTATGTCCATGATGCGAACCACCCATCCGAACCCATGCATCTGCATGAATCTCAGTTGATGTGGTTGCAAGTATCATGTCCGCGGCACGGTCCAGCTGACGTGTCAGCCGCCGCGCCGCGCGCTATGCAGGTGTCAAGGTGCCCGGGGCGCGGGGCCCTGGGTGCCGGATGCTGGGGACGATGGGGCGGACTCTTCTCGCCTCTGTGAGATTTGAGATAAAGAATCTAGGGTCTCCCTAGAAAGGAGGTGATCCAGCCGCACCTTCCGGTACGGCTACCTTGTTACGACTTCACCCCCCTCACCCTCCACACCTTAGACGCCTCCGCCCCTTTCGGGTTCGGCCGGCGGCTTCGGGTGCAGACGACTCGGGTGGTGTGACGGGCGGTGTGTAC
The DNA here is from genome assembly GCF_011038975.1 of Adlercreutzia sp. ZJ176. Lineage (GTDB taxonomy): Bacteria > Actinomycetota > Coriobacteriia > Coriobacteriales > Eggerthellaceae > CAAEEV01. The sequence goes on from NZ_JAAKEC010000033.1 coordinate 3,714, forward strand.
AAGGCCCGGGAACGTATTCACCGCGGCGTGCTGATCCGCGATTACTAGCAACTCCGACTTCACGCAGGCGGGTTGCAGCCTGCGATCCGAACTGGGGCCGGCTTTGCGGGATTCGCTCCCCCTCGCGGGGTGGCAGCCCTCTGTACCGGCCATTGTAGCACGTGTGCAGCCCAGGGCATGGGGGGCATGATGACTTGACGTCGTCCCCACCTTCCTCCGGCTTGACGCCGGCAGTCCCCCGCGAGTCCCCAACCGAATGCTGGCAACACGGGGCGGGGGTTGCGCTCGTTGCGGGACTTAACCCAACATCTCACGACACGAGCTGACGACAGCCATGCACCACCTGCGCGCCCTCCTCTCGGCCACCGCGTTTCCGCGGCTTCAGGCGCACTTCAAGCCCTGGTAAGGTTCTTCGCGTTGCTTCGAATTAAGCCACATGCTCCGCTGCTTGTGCGGGCCCCCGTCAATTCCTTTGAGTTTTAGCCTTGCGGCCGTACTCCCCAGGCGGGGCGCTTAATGCGTTGGCTGCGGCACGGGGGGACGATCCCCCCACACCTAGCGCCCATCGTTTACGGCCGGGACTACCAGGGTATCTAATCCTGTTCGCTCCCCCGGCTTTCGCGCCTCAGCGTCAGTCGCGGCCCAGCAGGCTGCCTTCGCCGTCGGTGTTCCTCCCGATATCTGCGCATTCCACCGCTACACCGGGAATTCCACCTGCCCCTACCGCACTCGAGCCGCCCAGTTCGAAGCCCGGCCCGGGGTTGAGCCCCGGGGTTAGAGGCTTCGCTTAGGCGGCCGCCTACGCGCGCTTTACGCCCAATGAATCCGGATAACGCTCGCTCCCTACGTATTACCGCGGCTGCTGGCACGTAGTTAGCCGGAGCTTCTTCTGCAGGTACCGTCTTTTGTCTTCCCTGCTGAAAGCGGTTTACAACCCGAGGGCCTTCTTCCCGCACGCGGCGTTGCTGCGTCAGGGTTCCCCCCATTGCGCAAAATTCCCCACTGCTGCCTCCCGTAGGAGTCTGGGCCGTATCTCAGTCCCAATGTGGCCGATCGCCCTCTCAGGCCGGCTACCCATCGCGGGCACGGTGGGCCGTCACCCCGCCGTCTACCTAATGGGCCGCGACCCCATCCCCCGCCGCGAATGCTTTGGCGGCAGGCCCATGCGGGCCTGCCGCTTCATCCGGTATTAGCCGCCGTTTCCGGCGGTTGTCCCGGCGCGGGGGGCAGGTTGGTCACGTGTTACTCACCCGTTCGCCACTGTATTCCCAACCGAAGTTGGCTTAACCGTTCGACTTGCATGTGTTAGGCACGCCGCCAGCGTTCATCCTGAGCCAGGATCAAACTCTCCGTTCGGAGGCGGGGCACGTCACGCGCCCCGCGTTTGATCGCTTAAAGCATTTGCTCTTTGCCAATCACGAGGATTGACGAGGTATGAGAATGTCCGTCTGACATATCACACTCTGATTCGAGTTCCATGTCCTCAGTATCCGGTTCTCAAGGTCCCGCGGCAGGCCGCCCCGCGGCCTCCCCGCCCGCGCCTCTCGCGAGACGCGCAAGGAGATACTTTAC
>NZ_JAAKEC010000034.1 GCF_011038975.1 Adlercreutzia sp. ZJ176
CAAGCTCTCGCGCGGCCTTCGATCCGTTTTTGCCGGTAGAGAGGTAGTGCTCGACAGCGATCCTCTCCTGCTCCTCCGTGAACTTGCCCGACCACTTCTCAGGCCCTCTCACATATCCTCTTTGCAGATAGTCGCGATACCAGCGGGACAGCGTTGACGCATCGGGGTATCCGAGCGTTCGCTTGACCGTTATCGGGGAATGCCCGCCGGTCACGTAGAGGTCAATTGCAGCTTGCTTTTCCTCTTGGGTGTGGTGGTGATACATGGCCATCTCCTTGTCTCAGATGTCCAAGTTTTTGTCCACACCCCCCACAGTTGCACTTGCCCTGGCAATCAACCATAGTTTGACAGCTTCGTTGACTGCCGTTTGCAGTGCGCAAAGCGGGGCGTGGGCAGCCTGACAGTTCGCCTCTGATGGGAAGAACCATGTCTTTCGAAAGGCGATTCTCGGCTTCACTCGGCTTATCTTACGAAACGGTAATCGCGCGCGGATGCCCCTGATGGTAGGATGATGGCGTATGGCGGGCGCCGGCGCGGCGCAGAACTCGGAAGGACCTGCCCATGGGAGCGCGCATTCTGCTGGTCGAGGACGACCATGCCATCGTGAGGGCGCTGACGAGCCTGCTTGAGGCCGAGGGCTACGAGGCGCATGCGGCCTCCACGCAGGACCTGGCGGTAGCGCTGCTGAGCGAGGAGGCGTTTGACCTGGCTTTGCTCGACGTGTCGCTGCCGCAGGGCAACGGGTTCGCCGTCTGCGCCGCCGCGCGCGAGCGCGCGCCCGAGATGCCCGTGATCTTCCTCACCGCCTCGGACGACGAGTACTCCACGGTGGCGGGGCTCGACATGGGCGCGGTCGACTACGTGGCGAAGCCCTTCCGCGCCCGCGAGCTGCTCTCGCGCATCCGCGCGGCGCTGCGGCGCGCACGCGGCGCCGACAGCGTGCTGCACCTCGGCGACGTGTGCATCGACACCGCGTCGGCCCAGGTGACGAAGGCAGGTCTCGAGGTGCTTCCCTCGGCGCTCGAGTACCGGCTGCTGCTGCACTTCGCGCAGAACAAGGGTCGCCTCGTCACGCGCGAGGGGTTGCGCGACGCCATCTGGGACAGCGCGGGGGAGTACGTGAGCGACAACTCGCTCAACGTGTACGTGAAGCGCCTGCGCGAGAAAATCGAGGACGACCCGGCGCACCCGCGCCTCGTGGTGACGGTGCGCGGGCTGGGCTACAAGGTGGGGGAGTGACATGATCGCAACCGTCCTGCGCAACAGGCGCGTCGCCTGCGAACTGGCGAGCATGCTGGTCGTTACGGCCGTCCTTGCCGCCGCAGCCGCCTGCGTCGCGAACGCGGATGCTGCGCTGTGGTGCGCCGCCTCCGGCGTTACATGTGCGCTCCTCTTCGCCGCGTTCACGGCGCGCCGCCATGCCGAGATCGCGCGCCTGACAGCTGAGATCGACGACGTGCTCCTCGTCGGTCGCAGCGTGGACTTCACAAGCTGCCGCGAGGGCGACGTGGAGGCGCTGCGCTGCGAGCTCGGCAAGGTGGTGGCGCGCCTTGCGCGCACGACCGAGCAGCTCACGCAGGAGAAGCGCGCGCTCGCCGACGCCATGGCTGACATATCGCACCAGATCAGAACGCCGCTCACGGCTATGGCGCTCATGCTTCCCGCCTTCGAGCACGCAGATGATGCCCGCGAGCGAAAGCGTCTCGTGCGCGAGGTGGAGACGCTCTCCGACCGCGTGGCGTGGCTCGTAACCTCGCTGCTCAAGATGGCGAAGGCCGACGCCGGAGCGCTCACGGTCGAGCACGCGCCCGTGAGCGTCGGCGACGTGGTGGCGCGCGCGACGTCCCCGCTTGAGGCGGCGCTCGACCTGCGCGGCGTGCGCCTCGAGGTCGACTGCCCCGACGCGGTGAGCTTTAAGGGCGATGCGCGCTGGAGCGCCGAGGCGCTCGAGAACATCGTGAAGAACTGCATGGAGCACACACCCGCGGGCGGGCGCGTGTCCGTGCGCGCTTCCGAGGACGCGCTTGCCACGCGCATCGTGGTGGAGGACGCGGGCGCCGGCATCGCGCCCGAGGACCTGCCGCACGTGTTCGAGCGCTTCTACCGCGGGACGCACGGGGCCGCACGCGGGGTTGCACCTGGGACCACGCGTGGGGCCGGGCACGGGACCGCCCCCGAGTCCGCCCCCGAATCCGCCTTCGGAGCCGCCCCCGAGGGCTTCGGCGTGGGCCTCTCGCTCGCGCTGGCCCTCGTGAGCGCCCAGGGAGGCACCCTGCGCGCGTCGAACGCGCCGCATGGGGGCGCCCGCTTCGAGATGACCTTCCCCAAGCTCGTGGTGTAGCGCTCGGGCGCAGGCGTGTGGCATGACGCTCGCGGTACAGCTCGCGGCTCGTGGTGTAGGCGCGCTTACGGCGCTCATTTGCGCATCTGCGCCATCTTATGCGTCCCATCGCGCTTTCGTGCGCCTATAATAGACCCAATCCCTTGCCAAGGTGGCGGGGCATACATCCAAGTTGGAACATGGACAAGGAGAACGACTACAGTGGCCTACCAAGACGAAATCACCCACATGGACCGAGCGGAGCTTGAGGCGCTCCAGCTTGAGCGGCTCAAGAAAGCCGTGGTCTACTGCTACGAGAAGATCCCCTTCTACAAGGAGAACTTCGACGCCGCCGGCTTCGATCCCTACGCGTTCGAGACCTTCGAGGACCTGCGCCGCGCGCCCTTCACCACCAAGCAGGACATGCGTGACGCCTATCCCTACAAGCTCTTCGCGCTGCCGAAGAGCGAGGTGAAGGAGATCCACATGTCCTCGGGCACCACCGGCGTGGCGACGGTGAGCGGCTACACCGAGAACGACCTCAAGGTCTGGGGTGATTGCTTCGCGCGCGGCATCGGGTACGCGGGCGGCGACGAGAACGACATCGTGCACGTGTGCTACGGCTACGGCCTGTTCACGGGCGGCCTCGGCGCTCACTACGGCGGCCTGAACGCCGGCGCCATGACCATCCCCATGTCGGCTGGCAACACGAAGCGCCAGATCAAGGTCCTGCAGTCCATGGGCTCCTCCATCATCTGCTGCACGCCGAGCTACGCCATGTACATCGCTGACACCGCCATCGAGATGGGCCTCGACCCCAAGAAGGACTTCCACCTGAAGGCCGGCATCCACGGCGCCGAGGCGTGGTCGAACCAGTTCCGCGCGAACCTCGAGGAGAAGCTCGACTACAAGGCGCTCGACGTGTACGGCCTGACCGAGGTCATGGGCCCGGGCGTGGCCATCGAGTGCCTCGAGCAGACGGGCCTGCACGTGGCCGAGGACCACTTCTGGATCGAGATCCTCGACCCCGAGACGCACGAGCCGGTGCCCGACGGCGAGTGGGGCGAGCTCGTCATCACGACGCTCACCAAGGAGGCCACGCCGGTCATCCGCTACCGCACCAAGGACATCACGCGCATCATCCCGGGCGAGTGCGCCTGCGGCCGCACCCATCGCCGCATCGACCGCCTGCACGGCCGTACCGACGACATGATGATCATCCGCGGCGTCAACGTGTTTCCGAGCCAGATCGAGAACGTGTGCACGGGCTTCGACGAGATCGCCGACTGGTACCAGATCGAGCTTACGCGCGAGAACAGCCTCGACGTGGCCACGCTCAAGATCGAGATCAACCCCGACTTCCCGATGGACGAGATCCGCAAGATCGAGGACCTGCAGCGCCGCCTCGAGCAGACGCTCAAGGACGAGCTCGCCACCAAGATCAAGGTCAAGGTCGTCGAGCCCTACACCATCACGCGCTCTGAAGGCAAGGCCGTGCGCATCGTTGACCTGCGCAGCGAGGAGGAGAAATAATGATCGATCAGCTCACCGTCTTTCTCGGTAACGAAGAGGGTCGCCTGACGGCGCTGTGCCGCACGCTCGGCGACGCCGACATCCAGATGCACTCGCTCGTGCTCGCCGACACCACCGACTACGGCATCGTGCGCATCATCTGCGACAACCCCAAGGGCGCCATCGAGGCGCTCTCGAAGGCGCGCTTCACGGCGAGCCTCGCGAAGGTGGTCGCCGTCGAGGTGCCGCACGTCCCGGGCGGCCTGGCCGGCGTGTTCGCCGCGCTCGACAAGCTGGGCGTGAACATCGAGTACAGCTACTGCTTCATCGGCGCGAACGGCGTGGCGACGCTGGCGCTCAAGGCGCCCGAGTCCGTCATGGGCGCGCTTGACGAGGCGGGCTTCAAGGTCCTGCACCCCGGGGATCTCTACGCCGCCTAAGGCCGCGCTCGCCGACTCTATCGTGGCGTGAAATTTTCCGCTTTGGAAAAATTTTCCTTGAACGCGGGGAAGAGTAGCGCTATTATAGACGAGCTGCTTGAGTGAGAGCGGTTTTGAAGCTCAGGCGAACCAACGGGTTGTGGCGCAGTTTGGTAGCGCACTTGACTGGGGGTCAAGGGGTCGCAGGTTCAAATCCTGTCAACCCGACCAGCTAAAACAGCAGGTCAGAAGGTAAATCCTTCTGACCTGCTTTGTTTATTTCGACTGAGTTGTGAAGTCGTGTAGTCTAAGGATGGTCTAATCGTTTGAGCGGTTTGCACTTTCTGATAAACAGTGGGTCAACCATTGCCCCGAGGTTTTCAAGGAAGTATCAGAACGCAACCTTAGGGTTAAGTTTGGCATATAGGCAGAAAAGTGTGTAAAGGAAATCATTCGACACCGTAAGGATATGGGGTCGAACGATGGAATTCAGACCACACTAGCCCCTCTCCCCAACGAGCGGGCGCCCCGGTGTCGTCGCCCTG
>NZ_JAAKEC010000035.1 GCF_011038975.1 Adlercreutzia sp. ZJ176
AGGTCGTTGTACCCAAAATCGGGTTTGAACAGGTGTTTTAGTTGTCAAAGATACGTTCAATTAAGAGTGTTTTGCCTGATGGCGAGTTGATTATTGCGGTTTACTACCTAACATTTTGCCTAGAACCTTTTTGACCAGAACCGGTATCTTGTTTACCAGAGCCCAAAGTTGCTTTGTTTTGCGACAATCAACTTCCGTCCCTTGTCGCGAAGGATCCGACGTACCTCATCCCATCATAGGAGCCATGCGTGTCATAGTGCAGGAAACTAGCATCGTACGTGGCGCTTGAAACGAAAACGTCAACCTTCCCCGTACCGCAGTCAAACAGAATGTCGCCGGAGCTGTTTTGCGTTATGGTATTGTATCCGCGGTAGTAATAGAGATCGTCACTCGGCGCGTCACCGACAACGATTACACCCGGAGAAATCTTCTCGAGCCATGCCCTGGGAGGTCGACCGCTCCTCCTACCATGATGAGGCGCAAAGAGAATGTCAGCATGCGACAGGTCGACACAGTCAACGACTTTCTCCATGAAGCCCGTCTCAAGATCCCCCATCCACAGAGCAACTACGCCATCTTGCAAGCTGTATTTGATTATCGGGCTAACATTATTGCAGCTCCCGCCATTGGCGGCGATCGAGAGCGCACTCTTATAGTCGCTGTTCGATGTGTCAGGCCATAAGATGTTAAGTCCTGAAGAACCGCGATCACCATCAGACTGGTTCATCCAACGCCTTTTGCATCCCTTGAATATAGCAAAGGACCGCATTGGATCCCCCCGCAGCTCCTTGTAGCGCTTGAAGCTCGAAGTCTCGACGGACTTCGCAACCCGGTTGTCAACCCTGTAGAAGTTGAGAATACCGATGCTTTCGTCCAACGTCTCTAGGCCATGGATATGATCCTCGTCTGGATGTGTACTTATGAACCGCGTTATCGTTTTGGATCTGCTCAAATGACGTACCTCGTCGATGAGCTCGTCAACCCTATCGTCCACGAGGTTGCAGTCGATAGTGGTGAAGTTGTCCGAATTGTGCAGGATGCAGAACATGTCCCCGTTTCCAACATCATAAGACTTAATCACCGACACCCTGATCCTCCTTTTGCCACGCGTCAACACGTTGTGCAACATATCGTTCCTGCTTGAACCACGATTTAAGAAGCAAGACGAAAACTCCGACGGTGAGAATTGCAAAAACGGAACGTCTGTGTTCTTCTGAGAACAACGCCACCAGAGCCAAGACCGCGCACAATACAATAGACCCCAGAAACGATCGGTAGGAGTTCGCAACCATCGAAATCCTTTTCAGGCCTTCATCCTTTGCGCATGCCTTCACGTAAGCAGGATACGGGTACTGTGAGACTTTGCCGTATTTAATTGCCAAGGGTTCAAGGATAACGGAGCCGATTCGCGACGCGACGATCCCGAAAACGTAGCAAGCAGCAAACGCGATGACGGGGCTGTCTGCCATAAACTCGCTCAGCCCCAGTCCGTCGCAAACCGCCATCACCATGATGCCGGGCACAAGAGTGTTTATCAAATCATATGCGGACAGGTTTTCAAAGAACTCGCTCAACTTAGTTCCCTCGACGTTCTCCTCGCTTGAAACCAATCGACTTATGCTGACTACCGATACCTGATTTGCCCCGCACGAATTAAGAGTTACCCAGCGCCGCGCAATGATACTGCAGAAGCCAGGTTATACAGTTTGCAGCGCATCCCCTTTGCCAGGCTTCTCACAGCGCCTTCTTCTGAGGGAGATCGCATCGTCTGCAAGAGAATCGAAGCAGGATCGGTATCGACCTTGTCCATCTGGCAGCAGCTCGACAAACAGTAGGGCGGCGTCTTGAGATGGAGGCCGAAGGAGAAAGGAAGTCCAAAGCTCATGAGAGACGCTACTCCTTTGCTCTTTCCCTTTGATTTTTCTGCTGAGAGCGTCTTTTGCCCACCACACAGCTAAGCCGACTAGCCCCCAAGGAAGGAGGGAAGTCACTACGATAAGATTTTGCCGCTGAAGATGTCGAGAAAGGCGCCTTAATTCATCTTGCGTCTGTGCTTGCTGATCTTTTGGCATTTTGTCATACTTAGAAATCTGCATGCTGAGATGATCTGCGTTTTTACGAAGCGGGAAGAGCAGGCTGCTTATCTTAAACGCTGCCAGCACAAGAAACGCTACGAGAACAAGTAGGAGATAGCTTGCTCCTTCTGAGGCTGATGCGTATAGCTCCAAGGGAAGCAGCCCGAGAAAAACGACGATAACCGTTGCGGAAGCCCCGCTCTGAAGCATGCCCAACACCGGACTGTTCGTGACGATAGAGGAATCCCGGTCAGTGACACCCATCTGCATCAGCGCCGCAGCCATCGTCGGGAGAAGGATAAACGCGAGCAGGATCCCAAGCATGCCTATTCCAGGCGAAGCAAACGTCGGAAAAAAGCTCCGTCCAGCTCCTGTCGTGGGCATTATGGCTCCAAGGGCCGCAAGATAACTTCCGCACGTTATCACCGCTGCGATCAGCAACGTACCGGTGTTGCTGTCGCGTCCCCTAATCAGCGCGCAGTTCGAAACGAACGATTCACCAAGAAAGATCGCCGCGCCGATCGGCGCGAGGAGCGACCATGCAAACCACCAGTCAAATAGAAGGGGTTTGCGCAGTCCCGTGGCGTAAAAGAACAACGTGCCATAACCCAAAATGAGCAGGAAGAAGGATATCGCATGGCGAATCGATCCGCTAGTGCGCCTTGCGATAAAAAGACCCAGAAGGATCAAGAGCGCAAGAACTGCCAGCGTAGCAAAACCTGCCCAGATATCTCCAGAGCATAAATCAGCAAACGACAACGTATTGAAATCGCTAGGGCGAAGAGAGAGCATATCAAATAGAAGCATGAACAAGGCGCCTAGCGACATGAGACAAATTGACGGGTAAATTGCCGCCTGTGCTTGTAGGGTCTGGCAGCAACAATCATCTTCGGCATCGCTTTTCGCTTCGACGGCCATAACAAGATCGACACCTCCCTTAAATCGGGAAATCATCAGACCGAGTAGCGCAAAGGTCAAGGCGAAATGCGACAAAACCTCGAAGGCCTCTCCTTCGATCGAACTTCCCGCAAGCACGCCCCAGAGCAATCCAGCTATCGCAATCAAAACGCCCATAAGCGAATATCTTCGATCTCCTCCTCTACTCGTGCAGACAAACTTGGCAGCAGCTGCAAAGAGCAAAATTGCCACGATGCAGACGGAAACTCCCGAAGCAGGATTATCCCCAAACAGAAGATCAGACCTCGCAATTGCCAAGACAACAAGAGCCATCCCCGTTCCTGAAATGATTGAGGAGATATAATCTGCCACAATTTCGCTCAATGATGAAAAAGGGATTGTAAAAGCCGAAGAGAACACACAGGCCAAAGAAAAGCCGAATGCCACGTACGGCTGAACAGGTTCACCTGGCGTAGACAACACAAGGGACAGGCCCAAGGAGAAAAGAGCGCCCGGAGCAAACATCAGGAGGTCGTGCAAACCATCAGTTAATCCTCTCATCATGATATAGAAAAGGAGAATCGCGACAGCAGGAAGAACGGCTGTCGCAGCCGAAAGCCAAGGCTGAGGCAATGCGTTTGCGTAATCGTCAAGCACATGCATGGAAAAATAGCCTAGGACCGCAAACCAAATAAGCATTTCGCTAGCCTTCAATCGCACAGCCTCATGCCTGCGGGTCACGTGCACTCCCGTCAAAAAGAAGCAGGTAAAGAAGTACGAAAAGAAGGCAAAGCAAGCCGAGAAATAGAGCGCGTGGTATATCCCTGCCATATTGAAACAATGCACTTGCGGAATAGTCCAGTTCAGTCCAATCTCATCATCCGCGACCCAAGTGTACTGTATGTAAAGTGCTCCGACAAAAGCTACAGCCGAAAAGATACATGAGACATGCCTGATCCATTTCGAAGCGGGGTTTGCGCAAGACCAGGCAACAAGGGCGCCGGCTCCAACAGAGAGAAACAAACCATCGCCCCATGTCGCCGCATAGTAATCATAGAGTCCCGGAAGTCGAGGATCGTATTCGCCAAAGACCCAAAACGCATTCAAAGCCGCAAAGCCAAACAGGAACATCACAAACGCGGCGAAGAGTCCTTTAGCCAAAGAGCCCCATTCGTTAGGACGAACCTTCCGGATTTCATGTGATTCGGTTCTCATTTCTAGCCTTTCCCAAGCCGCGCGCAACTGACAAGGAGCTCCTTGCCGTCACTTGAGAGCCTGATGGCCATTTGCAGGGTAACCGCTAAAACGTGTGGGATTTAGCATGGTTTTCACCATCTTCCGCATGCCCACACGTTTTCCGCCTGTTTTTGCGTGACGGTCCGCTTTCTAGCCTTCCTGAAGCCTCCAGGGCCTACAGT
>NZ_JAAKEC010000036.1 GCF_011038975.1 Adlercreutzia sp. ZJ176
TGTGAAGGGCTTAGGTTGTTGCGCCCTTATTTTGCCCCCAAGCGCTGACTTGGGGTTAGATTTGCTTTGTTTTACCTGATCAGACATAGGTTTTGGCTATTATTCCCACACGAATTAAGACTTACCCGAGGAGTCGCAGAGCTCGTCGGCCTGGGCGAGCATGATCTCGTTGACGAGGGCCTCCGCCATGGCGCGGCTGAGCTCCTGCATGTTCACCATGCCGTCGTCGAAGCTCGGCTGCGAGGTCCTGCACATGCAGCTTCCGGCATCGCCGCCGCGGCCCAAGTCGCGGCGGCGTATCTTTTTTTGCCATAATCGTTTTGCGCCGTTGAGCACATTGAGATGCAATCAGATTCTTATCACTTGGGCTACTCCGGGGCTTTGAAGCAGCGCGAAGAACTCATTGATTGCGTCATGTCGTTGCACTGTGCCGAGCCTGTAGTTGCTGAAGGTGAACGTCACGCTGCTTTTGGCGCGAGACAGAGCGACGAAGAAGGCGCACCTGTCTTCTTCTGGCTGATCCTTGAAAGACCAAAACGCATCGTCCTCTAAACCGAGGAAGTAAACGCGTTGATACTCCAAGCCCTTGCTCTTGTGGATAGTCATGACGGGGACAACGCCTTTGCCCAATAACCTATCGATTGCAGACGGCATGTCGGGCGATGTCGCCAACATGCTGTGAAGCGCCTTCGCCAAACAGCACATCTGCTTACCGATCTGGTCGCTTTGCCTGTAAGCCGGATATCTCGTTCGTATGCCCTCTTCGCCGGTCCATTCGGTTATCAGCTGGAACGAAGCTTCCAGGGAAGCTTCATCAGCTGCTTCTCGCAGTCTAGATCCAATCCCGTCCAACAGCTCATTGAGCTCGAGCTCGGTCGTCGCGAACTCGCCGGGATCTTCGATTTCGCTTCCGTCGCGCAAATCGAGCAGTTCGTCCTTTACCGCTCGCCTGAGTCTTGCGCTGCAGTTTCCGAGGGCAACATATGCGCAATCGATAATCAGTCGGATGAAGGGGTCTGAGAGAATTGTTTGGTAGTCCGCCTCTAATCTCGATTCAATTCCTGCTTCGTCAAGCGCCCTCATAATCGCCTTGGCATATTCCTCGACCTTCTGCTTGCTTAGAATGCAGATCTCTTCGGGTTCGACGCCTGCAGCGATAGCATTCGAAATATCCTGCGCTAAGTACGCTGCCTCCTTGCGGTCGTCGTCGCTTATGACAAGCCTTATCTCGCCGTCGCTGGGACGCCATGCGTCCGACGGCAGTGCGGGCGAGGCGTGCTCGCCGAGAGATCCGTACATCATTGCCTGGAGCTCGACGAGTTTAGGCGCGGAGCGGTAGTTCCTGAGGAGTTGGATTCTCTCCGCATCGAAGTCGCCACGGAAACGGCCGAATGCATCCCTCATGGCGCCAGCCCACAGCATTATCCGCTGCTTGTTGTCCCCGACGGCTGTCAAGGTGCCGTTGCCTCCTCCGAATAGGGTTTCTATCATCCTGTATTGAAAAGACGTTGTGTCCTGGAATTCGTCTACGAACGCGTACTTGAATGTACGCCGTATTGCCTCCACTACGAGAGGGTTGTGTCTCAGAATGTATAGAGCTAGCGAAAAAACCATGGAAAAGCTCAGATGGCTTCTTTCGCCGTCCGGGTTGTTGATCATGGTGAGGAAGATTCTCGCGTTCCCTCTTCCGCCGTATGCGATGAGCTTGCATTCTTCGGCCTCTTTCGCCCGGAACCGCTTCTTGTTCCCGCTGCAGATTGTGTCTCGTATCTTCCCCATGACTTCGTCGTCGTTGATCACGTAGTCATGGGTTGGCCGGTATTGCTCGGGGAGTGCGTTTCTGAACCTGTCGAGGATGGACTTGGCAAAAGCATCGAAGGTAACCGATGCGAATCTTCGTCCATATTCGGTCCCGCATCTCTCCTCCACGCGTTCAGCCAAGTTCACCGCGGCGTCGACCTTGAAGCTTACGGCGAGTATCCGATGGGGTACGTCACATATGCCGGTTTGGAACAGGTAACACGCCTTTTGCGCGAGCAGCTCTGTTTTGCCGGCGCCTGGCCCTGCCATGACGAGCACGTTGCCCTCGAAGCGCAGAGCTTCGTCGGCCCTACCCTCGAGGACAATTCCGTCAGCCGGCAGCCATTCCTCACGCTTCATCGTCTACCCCCGCAGGGGATCCCGAAACGAGATTGGAAACCATCTTCGCAAGGTGTTTCAGCGCTTTGGGCATCTGTTTCCCGAAAGACTCGTCGTCTACATCGGCAAGCGCAAGGATATGCGTGCCTGGTTTGCCCCTCTTTCCGAGGAAGAGACTCTTGTAGTACGGCATGAGATCCTTCTGCTCTTCCGTATACGTGGATCCGTCGCCGCCAGAGCCGCGTTTGCCCGAGTGCAAAACGCATTCGATGGCGTGCTGCCTGGTCTCTGTGGGTATTGTAGCGGTGGAGCGGGCAGGCTTGTTTTTCACGTTGCGCGGATCGTTCGCCCCGTCGACCGCTTTGTATGCACGGGGAAACGCGCAGAGCATCGCGAAGTCCAGATCAAGTGGCGCCGAGAAGAATACTCCCTTTGATTCGAGGCAATCAATCCATTCGTCCAATTCAGGGTCATCGTCGCCACGCTTGCCGAGGGACTCGAATTCTGGCGAGTCCGTTGAAATTCCGCCTGGCCAGTCGAATACCTCGTCCTTCTTGAATTCCTCCAGCTTGTTAACGGCGTACTTGATCCTGCCCCATCCGCCCCCGAAGCGTTCGCGATCCAGGTCCAAAAGCGTCACGTAGGGGATATCGAGCTCGTTGAAAAGCCTCCAGAAATGGTTGACGTGCCTCCCGCCCAGCGGCGCGACCGATATCCCGTTGGCATCCGCTTGCCCGCATAGCGCCCCAATCGCCCTGGGCAGGACGATTTCCTCGCTGCTGCCCTCGCCGAGCACCACGGCCTTCGCGAACAGCACCTCAGGATAGGCGAGGAGAGACCCGCGAACGTATTTGCATGCTTCCGCTTCCGCGTTGTCGGGTAAGGCCAAGCGACGGCAAATCGTGGAATTGGATTCACGGCGCATCCTGAAATGCCGTACTTCCGTCGGCTCCACCCGCCCTGCGATCGCGGGGGAGTGCGACGTTACGATCACCTGGCAGTGGGACTCTTCTCCGGTTTTCCTCAGCTCCAGCATCAACTTGCCGAGTAGGTGCGGGGCAATGTGGTTTTCCGGCTCTTCGACGGCCAGAAGCGTGAGCGCGGGTAGGGTGACGTCGAAGTGTTCCTTTATGCCGTCTGCATTCTGCCGAAGCTTGCCTTCGAGCTCTACGAGGCCTTTCACCATGGAGAAGTAGAACAGCGATTTTAGGCCGTCCCCTAACTCTTCGACTTCGTATTCCCTCTCCTCCGGCGTCGGTGAGAATGTTACTGCAGGATGACTCACCACGGACTCGAAGCTGCCTCCACCGAAGGTCAACCTGGCGTTCCCGTAGCGGCTATCGCTATCAAGGCCACCCCAAGCGTCGTGGAGCGATTTGTTGATGGCATTCGCCCCGGGCTCTTCGAGCACGGTGTCGCTGATTTCGCCTATTTTATCCCTGATGGCGCTCTTCTTGGCCTCGCCCCACTTCACCGATCTTATTAGGCCGCCAACTATCGTTCCCGAGGTCAACCTAAGCTCCGCCTTAGGATTCCGCGATGCGGGGACGTAGATCATTCGTATTGAGTCAAGCAGCTGTCGCTTAGCCGCGACGCAGTTCTCTTTCGTCTCGAGCTCGCCTTCCGCGGCCATGATGAATACCACTTCGCCGTCGATCGACCCCTCGGCGTTCGCGCTCCTGCTCCACTTCGCCGAGAGTCGGATGCGCACAATGGGCGTCCCTCCCGGCCCGTTCAACGTTAGGTACTCGTAAAAGACCGCGACAACATCGTCCGGTTCCTCCGAGCAGAGCTCGGGTAACCGCTAAAACGTGTGGGATTTAGCATGGTTTTCACCATCTTCCGCATGCCCACACGTTTTCCGCCTGTTTTTGCGTGACGGTCCGCTTTCTAGCCTTCCTGAAGCCTCCAGGGCCTACAGT
>NZ_JAAKEC010000037.1 GCF_011038975.1 Adlercreutzia sp. ZJ176
GACTATCCGAGCGGCCGCAGGGTCAACACCAGGCCGACGCCGCGAATGGGCGGAATCGCGGTCATGCTCGGGCTGATCGCCGCCTTCGCCGGCGCGCTGGCCCTCTCCGGGCCCCTCGGGTGGGAGCCTGCCGACGTCTTCCCTCCCGAGAGCGGCGTCAGCTACCTCGGCGTCGCCCTCTCCGTCCTCGTCATGTTCCTGACCGGCGCGATCGACGACGTCCGCCACCTCACGCCGATGAGCAAGCTCCTCTGGCAGGCGGTCGCGGCCTGCGTCGCGGCTGCGAGCGGAGTCCTCGTCGGGGACCTGATCAGTCCTGTTGACGACAGCCTCGTGACCCTTGGATGGGTCGCGTACCCGGTGACGGTCTCGTACCTCGTCTCGTTCGCCAACATCATCAACCTCATCGACGGCATCGACGGCCTGGCGACGGGCGTCGCGGCCATGGTCGGCGCCACGCTTCTCGCGGTCTCCCTCATGGCGGGGCGCCTGGACGCGGCGGCCCTCGCGGCGGCCCTCGTCGGCGCCGCGCTCGGCTTCCTGCGCTGGAACTTCAACCCGGCTAAGATCTTCCTGGGCGACTCAGGCTCGCTGACGGCAGGCTTCTGCCTCGGCCTGGCGGCGCTCATGGGAACCACGCACGTCACCAGCATCACATCGCTTCTGGTCCCCATGGTCATGGTCGGCGTCCCCATACTCGACACGCTCGCCGCGATCGTGCGGCGCACGCGCGTGGGCGTCAGCATAGGGACGCCCGACAAGGGCCACATCCACCACCGGCTCCTCGGCAGGGGCTACGGGCAGAGGGCGGCGGTCGCCATAATATACGGGTGCACGGCCCTGCTGTGCCTGTGCGCCGTCGCCGTCACGCAGGTGGGGGCGCTCTGGAGGGTGGTCATCGTCCTCGCGCTCATGGCCTGCGCCTTCCTCTGCGCCATGTCCCTGCGGATGTTCGTGCCCGTCGTGCGCAGGAGGTTCGACCCGGAGACCGGCGAGAACGAGGTCGTCCCCATCGGCGAGGTGGACGAGGCCGAGGACTACACCGAGGAGGAGGTCGCCTCGGCGATCCTCGGCGGCGTCGGGGGCGCGCCGCCCTCCAACGAGGACCTGCCCGAGACGGAACGCCCCTTGCGCATCCTGGCGGTGAGCCAGCACTACTGGCCGGAGCCGTTCGCCATCCCCGACGTCTGCGAGGGGCTCGCGGCCATGGGCCACAGCGTGACCGTCCTCACGGGAACGCCGAACTACCCGGACGGCGACATCTACCCGGGGTACGGAAAGGGCGCGCAGGCGTCCCAGGTGCGCAACGGCGTCCGCATCGAGCGGGTGAGGCTCGTCCCGCGCGGGCGCGAGGCCTGGCAGCGCGTGCTCAACTACTACAGCTTCAGCGCCAACGCGACCCGGGCGGCGCGAAAGATGGAACCCGGCTACGACGTGGTGCTGTCGTTCCAGACGTCGCCCGTCATGATGAGCAGGCCGGCGCTGGCCTACGGCGATAAGAACGACGTCCCCGTGCTGCTGTGGTGCCAGGACCTCTGGCCGGAGAGCCTGACCGTGGGCGGCGTCAAGCGCGGCTCCCTCGTCTACCGTCACTATGCGCGCGCCTCGCGCAAGATCTACTCCTCGGCGGACGCTCTCGCTGTGTCCTCGAGGACGTTCGGCGACTACTACAGGGAGCAGCTGGGGATGGAAGACGTGCGGCCGGCGTACCTGCCGCAGTACGCCGAGGACATCTTCGATAAGGAGGCTCCCAGGCGCGGGGAGTACGACCCCGCAAAGGTCAACCTCACCTTCGCGGGGAACGTCGGCGCCGCGCAGGCGGTGAGCACGTTCATTGAGGCGGGACACTACCTCGAGGACGACGACCGCTTCGCATTTCACGTGGTGGGATCGGGCTCCGAGCTCGAGACCCTGAGGAAGTACAAGGACGAGATCGGGGCGGGGTGCGTGACCTTCCACGGGCGACGCCCCCTCTCCGAGATGCCGTCGTTCTACGCCTCCTCGGACGCCATGGTGGCGACGTTCCAGGACAACCCGATCCTCGGCTACACGCTGCCCAGGAAGGTCACCTCCTACATGGCCGCGGGGAGGCCGGTCCTGGGGACGGTCGTCGGAGAGGCCCGCCGCGTCATCGAGGAGGCGGGCTGCGGCCTGTGCTGCGACGCCGAGGACCCCGCCGGGCTCGCCGAGATCTGCCGGCAGTTCGCCGACATGCCGCCCTCAGAGCGGGAGGCCATGGGCGCGAGGGGCAGGCGCTACTACGAGGAGCACTTCGCGAAGGAGCGCTTCTACGACGTTCTGGAAGAAGAGTTGCAGAGATTGAAAGGAACCGTGCATGGCAGCTGACATGGCCGCGTTCGCTGGCAAGGCGCTCATGATAACGGGCGGGACGGGGAGCTTCGGCTCGACCGTGCTCAGGCACTTCCTGGGCCCTGATGTGGGTGAGATCCGCATATTCTCCCGCGACGAGAAGAAGCAAGACGACATGCGGCACCTCCTGCAGAGGGTGAGCCCCGAGGCGGCCCATAAGGTCCGCTTCCACATAGGAAATGTGCGAGACCTCCAGTCTGTCCGCGACGCCATGCGCGGCGTGGACTATGTGTTCCATGCGGCGGCCTTAAAGCAGGTGCCCTCCTGCGAGTTCTTCCCCATGGAGGCCGTGCGCACGAACGTCATCGGCACTGACAACGTGCTGCACGCCGCCATCGCGGAAGGCGTCGAGCGAGTGGTGTGCCTGTCAACCGACAAGGCGGCCTACCCGATAAACGCCATGGGCAAGTCCAAGGCCATGATGGAGTCGGTCATCTACGCCAACGCCCGCAACGGCGCCGAGTCGGGCACGACGATCTGCTGCACGCGCTACGGCAACGTAATGTGCTCGCGCGGCAGCGTCATCCCGCTGTTCATCGACCGCATACGCAAGGGTCTGCCCCTCACGGTGACCGACCCGAACATGACGCGCTTCCTCATGAACCTCGACGAGGCGGTCGATCTTGTCTGCTTCGCCTTCGAACATGCGAACCCTGGAGATCTTTTCGTCCAGAAGGCCCCGGCTTCGACCGTGGGCGACCTCGCCGAGGCCGTGCAGGAGGTGTTCGGGCGCACTGGCACCCAGGTCATCGGCACTCGCCACGGAGAGAAGCTCTACGAGACGCTCATGACCTGCGAGGAGCGACTTCGCGCTGAGGACATGGGCGACTACTACCGCGTGCATGCCGACACCCGCGACCTCAACTACGACAAGTTCGTAGTGGAGGGAGATGTTAAGACCCAGGCCGAGGAGGCATACACCTCCCACAACACGACAAGGCTCGACGTGGCGGGCACGGTTGAGAAGATAAAGACCGCGGAGTACGTGC
>NZ_JAAKEC010000038.1 GCF_011038975.1 Adlercreutzia sp. ZJ176
ATTGTCATCTTTAATGCCAAACACCAGGCATTAGGTCTGTCAGTGTCGCAGAATGCGGGCACATCCGATGTCATAACATAGTCCCATGTGCCTTCTCGCCATGCGAGACAGGAGGCAATCATGGGAAAGGACACATACAGACACATCGGCCTGTCTGACAGACGGACCATTGAGCACGGCCTCAACGAGGGGCTATCGCTCGCAGAGATCGCCCGCCGAACGGGATTCGAGGTGTCCAGCATACGGCGCGAGATCATCCGAAATCGCTGCGATGACGGCCCTTCGTCTTCCAAGAACAAGGATAAGAACCAATGCGCCCACCTCAGGGCCTGCACGGTGCGCGGCCTTTGCGAGAACGGCTGCACGAAGAGGCTGTGCCGCGCTTGCCAGCATCCCTGCCAGACGATGTGCACCGAGTTCCACCCGAGGACGTGCCGCACCACCGAGAAAGCTCCCTTCGTCTGCAACGCGTGCGGCAGATACGCCCACTGCACCGTCACGCGCTACAAGTACTCGGCGGAATCCGCCGACGCGATGGCTCGCAGGCGCGCTAGCGAATCGAGAGAAGGGGTGGATCTCACCGAAGAGGAGATGTCGCTCCTGGTCGAGACCGTGCGCGAGGGCATTCGCAAGGGGCAATCGGTCCACCACGTATTCGAGACCTACGATCTTCCCGTGTGCGAGCGGACGTTCTACCGCTATGTGGAGGAGGAGAAAGTCCCGATCTTGTCAATCGAGCTCGCCAAGAAAGTGCGCTACAAAAAGCGCAGGAAGAGAAAGGCCGTGCACGAGGGCGGTTTCTACGCAGGCCACGAATGGGAAGACTTCCTGGAGCTGCCCGAAGAGGAGCGCGCGATCGTCACCGAGGGAGATACGGTGCTGGGACCCAAGAGATCATCGAAATGCATCTTGAGCCTGCACAGAAAAGACCTGCACTTCCAGATCTACATGCTCCTGGGAGGCAAGACCAAAGAAGCCGTCAAAGACGCGCTGGACTGGCTAGAAGCGTGCTGCGGAGGCCCGGATGCCTTCGCCGAGCTGTTCGGCGTCATCGTCTTCGACCGCGGCAGCGAGTTCGACGACATCGAGGGCATGGAGCGCTCCTTCAAAGACCCGTTCCGCAAAAGGTGCGCCGTCTACTTCGCCGATCCGTCGCGCCCGGACCAAAAGGGATCGGCCGAGAAGAACCATGTGGAGCTGCGCAAGCTGCTGCCGAAGGGGACTTCCTTCGACAGGATGACCCCACATGGGCTAGCTGAGATATGCAGCCACGTGAACTCGACCATACGCAAAGGATGCGGAAACGCCACGCCATTCGCACTTGCGAAGATGGTTTTCCCGCAAGAGCTGCTCGACAACCTAGGGCTCCGAGAGATCCCGCCACAAGATGTCATCGGAGCCCCGAACATCCTGTATCGCGATTGAGCGCGATACGTAGATAAATGATACACGCATGGCGACGATCAGGTGCGAAGACTGACAGGCTTATCGCCTGCGAAAATGCAATATGTCCGTCATAGCCGCTAAGAGGGGCTTGGAGAGGTGCGCTCCGATAGCCTGCGAAGAGAAGGTTTTCGGCGCTTTGATCGTCGCAAGTCGCCAGATTCCGCGATCATAGGTCATGCGAAATGCGATCTATGTGGCTATTTCTCGTGCAGTTTGCGCTTAGGATGTCACGGGGGTGTGGACATTTTCTTGGACATTCCTAAGCCGCTAAGCCTAGGCTCCTACGGTATTCGTTGGGACTCATCCATCCCAGCGATCTTTTGATGCGCCCCCCATTATAGAACTCTATGTAGCCATTTAATAGACGCGAGAATTCCTCGAACGACACACCCTTCCAATCCCTGCCATAGAAGAACTCGTTCTTGAGACGGCCGAAGAACCCTTCGCAGGCTGAGTTATCCGGAGAGCATCCCTTTTTCGACATAGAGCGCATGATGCCGGCATTTTCGCACCGCTCGATCCATCCGGGCCAGCGATAATGGCATCCACGGTCGTTGTGGCAGATGGGATGCTCTCCATCAGAGAGAGTCGCTATTGCGTCATCGAGCATGGTGTTCACGAGCTCTGCATCCGGATGCAAGGATATTCTCTGCGATACGACCTTGCCGTCGAAGCAGTCGATCACAGGGGACAGATAGCACTTAAAGCCCGACAACGTGAACCGAGTGATGTCAGTGAGCCATAGCGCGTTCGGTGCGTCAGCATGGAAGTCGCGCCCCACAAGATTCTCAGGAGCTTGGTCTATCTCGCCTGCGTAGGAGCTGTATCGGCGCTTTTTCGTGTTTGAGTAGGGCACTTCGAGGCCCTCTTCTTTCATTATGCGCAAGACTACCTTCTCCGAGACGATCACGGGCGTTTCGCGCTTTCTCAGGCGCACCCATATCGTTCGGTGGCCGCGGGCTCCGCCTTCGGCTTCGAACTCCTCTTTTACGAGTTTTCGCAGTTCCTTGTACTTGTCGGGAGCGGATAAGACTTTCTCCTGGTAGTAATAGCTGCTCCGAGCTAATCCTAGGTACCTCAGCAGCTCATTCAGCGGAAACGTCGTCTTCAGGGCATCGACTAGGGTTGCTTTCTCTCTGTTGGAGAGACTCCCCGGATCGATGCCCGGGTCTTTTTTTACAAGCTCGGCCGCCCCCTTCCAGATGGCGACCTCCATCTTATGGAATCTTGCTTCGGCCTCCAGCCCTGCTATCTTGTCCTTCAGAGAATCGATTTCACCCAAAAGCTCGTCTCGGCCGATGTCGTCAATCACGCCCTGCGCCTCCTCCCCCAAGAACTTCTTCCTTCAATTATAGAACGTGACCTTGTCAATGTCGTGACCCTCGATCACCTGCTTGACGGTGGGAGCAGCGACGGAGTCGAGCAGCACCTCTATGCGCTCCTCGTCCGAGAACCTCTTATGCGGTTTCGCGGTCTTGCGTTGGCCGGGTGCAAGCTCGTCTATCCATTGGCTGAGCAGAGTTCTGCTGGGGTATCCAAGCTCTCGCGCGGCCTTCGATCCGTTTTTGCCGGTAGAGAGGTAGTGCTCGACAGCGATCCTCTCCTGCTCCTCCGTGAACTTGCCCGACCACTTCTCAGGCCCTCTCACATATCCTCTTTGCAGGTAGTCGCGATACCAGCGGGACAGCGTTGACGCATCGGGGTATCCGAGCGTTCGCTTGACCGTTATCGGGGAATGCCCGCCGGTCACGTAGAGGTCAATTGCAGCTTGCTTTTCCTCTTGGGTGTGGTGGTGATACATGGCCATCTCCTTGTCTCAG
>NZ_JAAKEC010000039.1 GCF_011038975.1 Adlercreutzia sp. ZJ176
TTTGACGTCACGTGCTACCCAACTTTATTGAGAGATTGGAAGATTTTTGCAAATCAACAAAGAAACGTGGGGGAGGCAGCATAAATGCCCCAAAACAGAGAAATCCCCCAACTTTTTAGAGAGAGCCTTGCGACCATGGACATGAGAAGGAGGAGAGGGGCGCACGCCGCGCCGGGCGCAAGTCGGGAGGGGGCGATGTCTCCCGCCCTCCGGGCCTCCGCCCTGGCGCTCGCCGCGTGCTTCGCGCTGCTTTTGTGCTGCACTCTCTTCGTGAGGGCGCTCGACATGGCGGGGATCCCCGCGCCCGCGCCGCTCAACTCGAGCGCCAACCCCGCCAAGGTGGAGGGCAGGGCGGTCGGCCAGACGCTGTCCGTCCGCGGGAACCTGAGCGTCGAGGGGCTTCTGTCCGGGGACCTGCAGGAGGCGCTCAGCCAGAAGGTGGGCGACATGTTCCCCCTGCGCGACGCGGGGCTGCTCGCCTACGGCGGGCTCCAGCGGGGTGTGATAGGCCTGGCCAACCTGGCCTGCGGCTACCCGGTGACGCCGGCGTACTACGGCGCGGCTTACGCCGTTGACTGGGGCAGGGAGGCGGTCGTCCCGATCGCGGCCAAGGTGGACGAAGCCAACCTCGAGGGCATGCGCGCGATGGCCGCCGCGGTGAGCGCCGCGCAGGAGTCGCACCCCCACGTTCGCTTCGTCTACGACCAGCTGTGGGACATGTACTCGAGCGACAAGAACCCCACCTACGCGCTCCAGACGGGCACATACTCCAAGGAGGTCTTCGACGAGAACCTCGGGGGCCTGCTCGACGGGAGGGTGAGCGTCGTGTGGGACCCCATAGCCTCCGAGGAGGAGCTCGACGAGGAGTGGCTCAGGACCGAGCACCACTGGACGCTCGAGAGGGCGCTCGCCTCGTACAGCCGCATCGGCGAGGTGCTCGGCTGGGAGGAGGTCCCCTACGAGGGGGCGGTGAGGGTGAGCGACCGCTGGCACGGGGCCAACGCGCGGCGCGCGCTGTTCCTCGGGTTCTCAGACGAGCTCTGGGACCTGCCGACCGACTTCTCTGGCCTCACCGTCCGCACGGCGGGCGGCGAGGAGGTCCTGCGCGGCGCGCGCGGGCAGCTGGCCGCGGGCGAGGAGCCCGCGAGCTGGGGCGGGCCCTACGACGGCTACGACTCGTGGTACGGGCCCGCCGACGAGCTGGTGTACGAGAACGGGGCTGCGCGCAACGGGCGGACCTGCCTGGTGGTGGGGCTGTCCTACGAGAAGCCCATCGACCCCTACATAGCGCGCAACTACGAGACGACGGTCTGCCTCGACGTGGTCAACGTGGGCAAGGGCAAGCCGCTGTCGGACTACATAGACGAGTACCGGGTCGACGACGTCGTGATCCAGCTGGGGCTCACGAGCTACGAGTCGGTCATGGAGAGGTCCGCGGGCTTCCTCGGGCTGGGCGAGTGAGCCGGCGGCGAGGCTCGCCCCTCGGGGCGCGGAGAGATAGGAGCGGCGCATGAAGGACGGCGCCTTCAAACCAAGGAGGATCATAGTGACCGGCGGCTGCGGCTTCATCGGAAGCAACTTCACCCGCTGGGTCGTGGGCAACACCGGCTGCGACGTCGTGGTGCTCGACAAGCTCACCTACGCCGGCAACTCCGAGAACATCGCGGGCCTGCCCGAGGGCAGGGTGCGCCTCGTCGTGGGCGACGTGTGCGACGCGGACCTGCTCGACGAGCTCGTGCCGGAGGCCGACGCCGTCATGCACTTCGCGGCGGAGTCCCACAACGACAACTCCATCGCGGGCCCCGAGCCCTTCCTCAAGACCAACGTCGAGGGCACCTACCGGCTGCTCGAGGCGTGCAGGAAGCACAACAAACGCCTCCACCACGTCTCCACCGACGAGGTCTACGGGGATTTGGCCCTCGACGACCCGGCGCGGTTCACCGAGGAGACCCCGTACCGTCCGAGCTCGCCGTACTCGTCCACCAAGGCGGCCTCGGACATGCTCGTCCGCGCCTGGCACCGCACCTACGGCGTGCCGGTCACGATATCGAACTGCTCGAACAACTACGGCCCCTACCAGCACGTGGAGAAGTTCATCCCCCGCCAGGTGACCAACTTGATCGACGGGGCGCGCCCCAAGCTCTACGGCGACGGGCGAAACGTCCGCGACTGGATCCACGCCGAGGACCACTCGAGCGCCGTGTGGGCCATCCTCACGCGCGGGCGCGTCGGCGAGACCTACCTCGTCGGCGCCGACGGCGAGAAGAGCAATATAG
Organism: Adlercreutzia sp. ZJ176; assembly: GCF_011038975.1. GTDB lineage: Bacteria > Actinomycetota > Coriobacteriia > Coriobacteriales > Eggerthellaceae > CAAEEV01. The sequence goes on from NZ_JAAKEC010000039.1 coordinate 2,277, forward strand.
ACGTGCTCCGCGAGGTCCTCAAGGCCTTCGGGCGTCCCGCCGACGACTTCGACTGGGTGCGCGACCGCCCGGGTCACGACCGCCGCTACGCCATCGACTCAACGAAGCTTCGACGCGAGCTCGGCTGGCGTCCCAAGCACACGGACTTCGCCGAGGGCCTGGCCGAGGTCATCGGGTGGTATCGTGACAACGAGAGCTGGTGGCGCCCCGCCAAGGAGGCCACCGAGGCCAGGTACGCAGCGCAGGGACAGTAAAAGCGATAGAAGAGACGCTGTGCTTCGGATCAGAGGAGCTTGATGCAAATGGGGTAAGTCTTAATTCGTGTGGGAATAATAGCCAAAACCTATGTCTGATCAGGTAAAACAAAGCAAATCTAACCCCAAGTCAGCGCTTGGGGGCAAAATAAGGGCGCAACAACCTAAGCCCTTCACA